>NZ_CP062229.1:2027500-2689217 GCF_024707545.1 Mesorhizobium onobrychidis | reverse complement strand
GGACGGCGTCGGCGACGTGCAGATCTTCGGCGAGCGCGAATATTCGCTGCGCGTCTGGCTCGACCCGGAAAAGCTGTCCGCCTACGGCATGACCGCAGGCGACGTAGTCCAGGCGCTGCGCGACCAGAACGTCCAGGTGTCGGGCGGCTCGATCGGCGCGCCGCCGATTGGCGACGGCTCGGCCTTCCAGTATACGGTCACCACGCAAGGGCGCTTCGAAGACGCGCGCGACTTCCGCTACGTCATAGTCAAGTCGACCGAGGACGGCCGCTTGATCTCCCTGCAGGACGTGGCGCGCATAGAGCTCGGCGCCAGGGACTACGTCACCAATTCCTATCTCAACAACAAGGCGGCGGTGGCGCTCGGCATCTTCCAGCGGCCGGGCACCAATGCCTTGGCCTCGGCGGAAGAAATCCAGGAGACCATCGCGGAGCTTTCGGAGGATTTCCCGGAGGGGCTGGCCTACGAGATCATCTACAATCCGACCGAGTTCATCGCCGAATCTATCAACGAGGTCTATGTCACCATCGCCGAGGCGATCCTGCTGGTGGTGATCGTCATCATCGTGTTCCTGCAGTCGTGGCGCATGGTGATCGTGCCGATCGTGGCGATACCGGTCTCGCTGATCGGCACGCTTGCCGTGCTGCTCGCCTTCGGCTTCTCGCTCAACATGCTCACTCTGTTCGGGCTGGTGCTGGCGGTCGGCATCGTTGTCGACGACGCCATCGTGGTTGTGGAAAATATCGAGCGGAACATCCGGCTGGGGCTCGCTCCGCGCGCCGCTGCGCACAAGACCATGGATGAAGTGGGAAACGCGGTCCTCGCGATCTCGCTGGTGCTGATCTCCGTCTTCGTTCCGGCGGCTTTCATTCCCGGGATTTCCGGCCAGTTCTACCTGCAGTTCGCCATCACCATCGCGGTCTCCACCGCGATCTCCGCATTCAACTCGCTGACGCTTTCGCCGGCTCTCGCTGGCGTGCTTTTCAAGCCGCACATCGAGGAACATTCGAACTTCTTCCTGGCAAGGTTCGGCCGCGCTCTGGCGAACGGGTTCAACAACGGGTTCGACAGGATGGCGGACGGCTATGCGTGGCTGGTGCACAGACTGGTCGGCACGACTCTGGCGCTTGCGGCCATGCTGCTCGTCTTCGCAGGCCTGCTCTACGCGACCTATCACATGCTGCAGACGGTGCCGCGCGGCTTCATCCCGAACATGGACCAGGGTTATGCGATCGTCGTCGTGCAATTGCCGGAGGGCTCTTCGCTCGCCCGAACGGACGCAGTCATCCAGAAGGCGTCGGATATCATCCGCGAGACGCCGGGTGTCGCCAACGCCGTCGCCTTCGCAGGATTCAACGGCGCGACATTCACCAACGCCAGCAATTCCGGCGTGATCTTCGCGCCATTCAAGAGCTTCGAGGAACGGCTCGAGAGCGGCGATACTTCCGACAAGATCATCGGCACGCTGTTTGGCAGCCTGCAAAGCATCCAGGAGGCCTTCATCATCGCGCTGCCGCCGCCGCCAGTGCGGGGCATCGGCAACTCCGGCGGCTTCAAGATGATGCTCCAGGAGCGCAACAGCGCCGACATGCGGCCGATTCTGGCGCTGGCCAACGAAATCGCCGGCAAGGCCAACCAGACGCCCGGGTTGATGGGCGTCTTCACCACCTTCTCGGCCTCCAGCCCGCAATTCTTCCTGGCGATCGACCGCGACAAGGCGCGCATGCTGAACGTGCCGATCCCCAACATCTTCGAGACGCTGTCGATCAATCTAGGCACCGCCTATGTCAACGATTTCAACGCCTTCGGTCGCGTCTACCAGGTGCGGGCGCAAGCCGACCAGGCTTTCCGCATCGATCGCGACGACATATTGAAGCTGAAGGTGCGCTCGGCGGCCGGCGACCTGGTGCCGCTCGGCACACTGGTCGAGATCCGCGACGTCACCGGTCCCTCGCTCGTGCAACGCTACAACATGTATGTCTCCGTGCCGCTTCAGGGCAATGCAGCGCCGGGTGTCGCCACGGGCACGGCGCTCGACCTGATGGAGGGGATCGCAGCCGAATCGCTGCCGCAGGGCACTTCCTTCGAATGGACTGAACTCGCCTTCCAGGAGCGGCAGACCGGCAACACGGCGGTCTTCATCTTCGGCCTGTCGGTTCTGTTCGTCTTTCTGGCGCTCGCCGCGCTATACGAAAGCTGGATTACGCCCTTCGCCATCGTGCTTATCGTCCCGCTCAGCGTGCTGGCCGCCCTCTTGGGCGTCGCCTTCCGCGGTCTCGACAACAACATCCTCGTGCAGATCGGGCTGATCGTGCTCGTAGGCCTGGCGGCGAAGAACGCGATCCTGATCGTCGAGTTCGCGCGCCAAGGTGAGGAGCGCGGCCTTGACGCCGTCGAGGCGGCTGTCGAGGCCTGCCGGCTGCGGCTGCGGCCGATCCTGATGACGGCATTCGCCTTCATCCTGGGCGTGGTGCCGCTAGTGATCGCCAGCGGGCCTGGCGCGGAAATGCGCCAATCGCTCGGCACGGCCGTGTTCTCCGGCATGCTGGGCGTGACGTTGTTCGGCCTCTTCCTGACGCCGGTCTTCTACGTTGCTCTGCGCAGGACATTCCGGCGCAGGCGGCCTGAAGCCGGCCCGACCCTGGCTTCCGAGAGCGGCGCAGCCGAGTAGACGCCGAGCCGATGAGGCGCCGGGTTCAGGCTGAAGCCGGACCGGCGGGTTCCTGGATCTCGCTGAGGGATGGATCGGCGATCCATCCCTCGAGCGGATCGAGATGTTCCGGCGCGCCGTATCGCTCGCTTCGCATCGTCCACGCCCAGGCCGTCTGGATCGCGCAGAAAAGCGCATCGAGCCGATCGCCGCTGGGGTCGTCGGCCAGATCGCGCGGAGCCTCGACTCGTATCGAATGGCTGCTGCGCTCCAGTTCCCCGTCTAAAATCAATGCCAGCATCCGATGGCGCGTCTCCCGCAGGTGAGTGCAAAAATGCTCACCAACAAGGCGGCCCAAATCTCTCTCGCGCCACCCCAGAACGCTGCCCGGCGCTGGTCTAGCCGCGCCCATTGCGGCGGTGCCGAGCTGGCTGCGTCGTGCCGTTCCCGATGCGCAAGGCCTTGCGGGGAAAGAGGTCGATGACATTGCAATCACAGCCGGCACCGCCATCTGTGCCCTTGATGCGGTGGTCCGCCGGCAAGAGCGATGGGCCGGAGCTTGGCGGCAGCGGCTGGCGCTTGCGGCCGGCGCGGTGACGGTGAGGCAAGCGGGCCGCGTCGAGGACGAAGCAGCCTTGCGCGATACGGTGCTGCTGACGCGGTCGGGTGACGATGTCGGCCCCGCTGGCCGAATGTTTCTAGGCTGGCGCCGGCTGGCGCTGCGTCCTACCGAGGAACTGCTGACCAAGGCGAGCATCGCCAAAGTTCTGGAAGATTTCGGCCATGCCCGCGGCGATGAGATGGTGGGCGATCTGGCCGACGAGCTTCGGCAACTTGCGGCCACCGAAGGCGCGGTCGGGATGCTGACCGACGCTTTTGTGGCCGTCCAGCGCTGCGACCTGCCACGCTCCGTTGGATGCTGGCTCGCGGATGCACTGCTGGCGCAACGGCTGGGCTGGAACCATGCAACACCGCTTCTGGGCGGCGAGGCGGCTTTGGCTATGAGTGCCGGTAAGTCCCGCAGGACGGTGACCGTCATCGCGGCAACATAGCTCCAGTTCGCGATCAAGGGGACAGTACGACGGCGCGATAACACTTTCGCTCTCGTGTTCAGGCCTGCCGCGACAATCTCGAAATTGTCTACCTTCGCCAACATCGTTCCGGGAGATATCCTCTTGACCGTCACGCCGGGCGGCTGCGCGCTGCGTGTGCCACCCGCCGCACTTGCAGCGCTTACTTTGCTTCAGCTGCTGCCCGAGCGCCCGTTTTGGAACAGAAGGGCGCCGGCCACACTCTGGTGACCGGATCAACGCAAGGATCTGGCGCCCGCCACAAAGCACCCGATCTCGGCGAACAGATAACGGAAATCGCCGCGTGAGGGCGGCAGTCCAAGATCAGGCCGCGCTGCTCGCCGCACCTGGTCGCTGAGACTTCGGCGGCCTCGGCCCATCAGGCACTGCGCCGTCGGCAGATCCAGGCAAGCGCGCAAGGACCGACTTCGCCTGCCGAGCGTTGAGGCCGATCGCGCGCAGGATCGCGCTGACGGCCGCGTCGCGATCGAGCGATGACAGCCTGCGCTCGCCGAGCGCGCGCATGAGCTGGAGCATGATCCCAACGACGATCTCCAGGTTCAGCTCCGCGGATGCCCCGCTGCCCGGCAAGTTCTTCGAGAACTGTTGCAGGTCTTCGAAAAGCCGGCTGCGGAGGAGCTCGCCACCCTTCGGGGCTGCAGCCGCCATTCTGGCGACAAGGCTGGCCCATCGAGGATCACCAAGGGCCTTGTCGATAAATGAGCTGCACCCGAACGCAATCCGAAGGGCAGGATCGTCGAGTGAGAGCCGGCCGGACTGCAGCATTTCGTCGAAAGACTGGACCAGGTCCTCCGCGACCGCCGCGGTCAGAGCGTCCAAACCATCGAAATGAACGTAGAACGTACCCTTGGCGACGCCGGCCTCCCTGACCACGTCGTCGACTGTGACCGATTCCACGGCCTGCTTGGCGAACAACGAGTTGGCCGCGGCAACGAGTTCTGCTCGGGTTCGCGCGCGCTTTTCGCGCCCAATTTCGGCTCGACGAATCGGATTGACCTTCGCCATCGCTGATCAGATCTCCAACAACAGATTGTACACTAGGTCATATTGACCAAAACGTCCAGACTATGTTGGCTGGCTTTAATCGCGACTATCGTGACTCTGACACAGTCTACACAGATATCTTAGTACGAGATCTGACCATCAACGATCTGCCCGGTCGAGGTGGTAGACTCACGCTTCAACAATTTGCGTGCCTCGCTGCTATCAACTGGGACGGTAACGGTTTTGCGCGTCGCCGACCGGCCGAGACTACCGGCCGCCGCGGCTAAGCGATCCGCGAACCCAGCCTCGCCTCCGGACACAGATTGCCCGCCCAGGCGCTGTGCCAGCAAACGGATAATCTCGGGGCTGCCGGCAAAGGCATTGTGGCCCAGCGAATCTCCCGACGCTATTGCGCTGGTGTCGATAACCGCAACTCCGAGTTCACCAAGAACCGCCTTATACGGCGTGAGATCGGTACCGCCGACACGCGAAATTCCACCAGATAGCCAGCGGGAGACCTCTAGAGCCTTGTCCCGCGTCGACGTGAAAATTGTGAAACGCGGCCTATTTGGCCCCATCTCGACAAATTGACGGCGAAACACGTCGATGTCGATATCCGGAGACGCCAAGACGACATTCCTGACCTTGGCCGGGATCGACTTTTTGCGCATGGCGACACCGCGTAACGCCTCCGCGGCAAGCCACGTCCCCATCGAATGAGCGAGAATGGTGACGTCGTCGACGTCGGGACTCATGGAGGCCTGGAGGATCAAGTCCTCCAACGCCCGGCGCGAGTAGTTGGCGCTCTCCTTGTCATAGAGATAGTCGAAGACCCTGGCCCGCGATGGCCAAGCGAAGAGAATAGGCGCTGCGTCGGTTCCTGCATCGTGAACGATCTGTGAGAAACGAAAGACGGCGTCGGAATAAGAGTTGTTATAGCCGTGCACAAAAATGAGCACCTGTCGCTTAGCGTTTCGGTTCTTGCGGAACCAATCGAAGACCTGTCTTTCCGTTGCGATTTTGTCGACTCCGGCCACGGCAAACTCCCGATCGGGATCAGGGGGAAGCCGCGAAGGCCACTGGATTTCACCGATCTTTCGGTTTCGATCAGGAGGTATGGTGACAGTGACGCTGTCCAACGAGATCGCCGTCCCGCGCTCTCCTGAATAAAGTCGGTCAGGATCCGTTGACGGTTTGCGTGTTGTGGCGACCAGTAGGTTAACCCGCGTGGCCTCGCTCGTGGTGACCGCGGGAGGTTGGAGCACGTTCTGCGCTCGGCTCGCGCAGCCGTTTGCGAACAAGCAAATGGTCAGTAAAATCGCAAGCACCAAGCGAGAGCTTCTTCGGTCCCCCGGCTGACATCGACAGGCTGGCATTGTTGGATCCGTCCTATTCTGTAAACGCTCCAACGCGGTGCTCATCACCGTGAAACGACCCGCCCCCGATACACTGGAAGGTGCCGTCGTCGGCGCGCCAGCGCACACTACCGTCAAAACGACTATTTAGTCAATATGAACCTGTGTTCTAGGGCTGCAAACCGTGCAAATTTCTCGCAGTACGAGCACTACGGAGGTCCCCAGAAAGCTCGGAGAGCGCCAACAGGGGCATTGAGGCAGCGCATCGTGAGCTTCGGAGCGCGCAGCCCCTAGTCAAATGTTGCCTTGCGTGCGGTCGATGCCCTTTGACGATACGTTGCTGCCGCGACATTCTCGATCAGGCGCTCGAAACCATCCCATTCGCACGTCGTCACCGCCTTTTGCCGCACGCATCGACCAAAGAGCTTTCCAGCGTTGAAAATAGCTGCGCTATGTGTGGCGGCACGCAACCCGACCGACGAACAGCAGCAAAAATAGACGATAGAAACAGGCATAAGATCGCTTCCCCTGCCCTTGGATCGTGTTCAGGCGACAACATTCAAATCTGAATACGGCGGGTATAGCGGAGCTCAAGTGGCCCACTTTAGATAGACGTTGGTCATAAGTTATTGATATTGAACAACTTTGGTGGGCCTGGAGGATGTAGCCGAACTATTGATTTTACTGGCTTTTTCGTGGGCCTAAATCATTCCCTATTGTCTCGTATCGTTCCGCCCCCACCGTACGCTTTGAAATTGGCCACACCAAATGCCTGTTTCGCATCATCCACGAAGAGCTGCGCGCGATCTCCGGCGCCGAGCAATCCCGGCTGCAGCGCTTTGAACAACCAACGCTGAGGCCATCGATACAGCCCTTTGCGTGAGCCCTTCAGGAGTTGGCCAACCCCAGCCGTCGGTGATTCCTGGCCGACCTCAATAAATTGTACTCCTTGCGTATAAGTAATGTGTACTTAGATTATACAATTTATTGACTCGCTCGCCCGACCGTGTAAATCTCCTGCCATCGGACGCGGTTAATGGACCCGTCGCCACGGGAATTCAGGGAGGAGATCTCGGTGAAGAGCGGGAAGAATGGTCTGTACGACGATCTGAAGCGTCAGATTTTGACGATGGAACTCGATCCCGACCAGGATCTGGACGAGGTGAGCCTGAGCGAGCGCTACGGCCTCTCTAGAACGCCTGTTCGGGAGATTTTTCGTCGGCTCGAGGGTGAAGGCTATATCGATATCCGGGCCAATCGTGGCGCGCGCGTCATCCCCATGAACCATCAGACGCTCAGGCACTTCTTCCTGGTCGCTCCGATGATCTATGCCGCGATCGGCCGCCTTGCAGTCCAAAACTTCAAGTCGAAGCAACTTTCAGACCTCAAGGACACACAGGAGCGGTTCCGTACCGCAAGCGTCACTGGCGACCCGCTCTCCATGGTCCTCGAGAACAATCGCTTCCACGAGATCATCGGCGAGATGTCGGGCAACGCCTACCTGCAACCGAGCCTTGGCCGGCTCCTGATCGACCACGCCCGGATCGGTCACACCTTCTTCCGGCCCCGTAACGATGACATGCGCCGGCGTCTGCTGCTCGCCGTCGAGCATCATGATGGCTTCATCGCCGCCATCGGCTCGCACGACGAGGATACGGTCGTCGACCTTGTTTTCGAACACTGGGAACTGTCGCGCGAGAACATGGAGATGTTCATCGCTCCGCAAGGAATGAAGGCGGACGCGCTCGTCGAAATGCCCACTGCATTGACGGAGAAATCGTCTTGAAGTTCGAAGGTATCTACACCCCGGCTATCACGCCTCTCGACAGGGACGGACAGATAGACCGTGACGCCTTCGCGGCGGTCCTTGAGTCGCTCATCGAAGCCAGGGTGCATGGCATCATCGTTGGCGGATCGACGGGCGAGTACTATGCCCAGAGCGCCCAGGAGCGCTTCGATCTCGCTGCCTATGCCAAGGAGGTCATTGGCACCCGGCTTCCGCTCATCATCGGAACGGGCGCCACAAGGACTGAAGACTCGGTCGAATATGCCAAGGCGGCGAAGGAGATCGGCGCCGACGCGATCCTCGTATCGTCGCCTCCCTACGCCTTGCCGACGGAGCGTGAGAATGCAGTTCATGCGTTGACGGTCGACCGCGCGGCCAACCTTCCGATCATGCTCTACAACTATCCTGCCCGCATGGGAGTCATCATGCGGGAGGACTATTTCGCCCGCGTCGGCAAGTCCAGAAACGTCGTAGCGATCAAGGAAAGCTCCGGCGAGATGGGCAACCTCCACCTGCTCGCCCGGAAGTTTCCCCACATCTCGCTTTCCTGCGGATGGGACGACCAAGCGCTCGAATTCTTTGCGTGGGGTGCCAGGAGCTGGGTCTGCGCCGGCTCGAATTTCCTGCCGCGCGAGCATGTCGCGCTCTACGAAGCCTGCGTGCTCGAAAAGAACTTCGACAAGGGCCGCGCCATCATGGCCGCGATGTTGCCGCTCATGGATTTCCTCGAGTGCGGGAAATTCGTCCAGTCGATCAAGCACGGATGTGAGCTGATCGGTCTGAAGGTCGGCTCCGTCCGCGCGCCGCTCCGCCCTCTCAATTCGGAAGAAAAGCGAGGTCTCCAGACTGTCGTCACCACCCTGAAGCGAACGGTCGCCAAGGTCACGTCGGGAGCAAACCATGCATGAACCTTTGACCGCCGCCGAATACAAGGCGATCGCCGCCGACATTCAATTCCCGACCAATGCCTTCATCGACGGGGCGTTCCGTCCGGCGAATTCCGGCAAGACGTTCATGACGACCAATCCTGCGACTGGCAAGACGCTTGCCGAGATCGCGGCCTGCGAGGCCAGCGATGTCGATTTCGCCGTGGCCAAGGCCAAGCAAGCTTTCGACGACGGCCGCTGGCATCTCCAGTCGCCCGGCGAGCGAAAGGCCGTGCTGCTCACATTCGCGAAGCTTCTGGAACGCAACCGCCATGAACTTGCGGTCATGGAGAGCCTCGACAGCGGCAAGCCGGTCCGCGAATGCCAGACCGTCGATATTCCGGACACGATCCATACCATCCGGTGGCATGCCGAGCTGATCGACAAGCTCTATGACAACGTCGCTCCCGTGGGCTCGAACGCGCTGACCATGGTCGTGCGTGAACCGGTTGGCGTCGTCGGTTGCGTCCTGCCGTGGAATTTCCCGCTGCTGATGCTGGCTTGGAAAATCGGCCCGGCGCTTGCCGCCGGGTGCTCGGTGATCGTGAAACCTGCCCAGGAGACGACGCTGACGACACTTCGTGTCGCCGAGCTGGCGCATGAAGCGGGTATCCCGGCAGGCGTCTTCAATGTCGTCACGGGCGGCGGCAAGGAAGTCGGCGAACCGATCGGCATGCATATGGACGTCGATATGGTGGCGTTTACCGGATCGACGCCGACGGGCCGCCGTTTCCTGCGCTACGCTGCGGACTCCAACTTGAAGCGCGTCGTCCTCGAATGCGGCGGCAAGAACCCGGCAGTGGTTCTGGAGGATGCCGAAGACCTCGACCTCGTCGCCGAGCAGGTGGTCAACGGCGCGTTCTGGAACATGGGCGAGAACTGCTCGGCGACGTCACGGCTCATCGTCCACGCCAAGATCAAGGAGGAGTTGCTCCGGCGGATCGGCGCCTACATGCGCGAGTGGAAGACCGGCGATCCGCTCGACCCGGAAAATCGCATCGGCGCGCTCGTCAGCAAAAGCCATTTCGAGAAGGTGAAGTCCTTCCTCGCCGACGTGAAGACCGAAAAGCTCTCCGTCGCTCATGGCGGCGGCACGCACAAGGGCATCTATATCGAGCCGACCGTCGTCGACGGTGTCAAGCCATCGAGCCGCCTGTTTCAGGAGGAGATTTTCGGACCGATCCTTTCGGTCACGACGTTCAATTCGATTGCCGAAGCCGTGGCTCTCGCCAACGACACGAATTACGGCCTGACCGCATCCGTCTACACCGGAAGCCTGCGCAAGGCGGTCAAGCTTTCGCGCGAAATCCGGGCGGGTGTCGTGACAGTCAACTGCTTCGGCGAAGGCGACGCGACGACGCCGTTCGGCGGTTACAAGGAATCGGGTTTCGGAGGACGCGACAAGTCGGTCTTCGCGCATGACAACTACTGTGAATTTAAGACCGTCTGGATCGACGTCTCTGATCGTTCGGTCGACGAGACCATCCGGTGAGCGACCTCGTCGTCAAGCGTCTTCCGGCGGAATCCGGAACCTCGGGCTGGGAGGCGCTCAGCAGACGCAGCTTCCCCGTCCGGACGCTCGACGGCGACGTGTCGGCCGATTGGCTGGTCATCGGTGCGGGCTTCGCGGGCCTGTCTGCTGCGCGGCGGCTGTCTCAACTCCGGCCCGGCGACAGGATCGTCGTGCTGGAGGCAGGAGAGATGGCCAAAGGCACTTCGGGCCGGAACTCCGGCTACATGATCGACGTCCCGCACAATCTGTCGTCGGGCGAATACTCGGTTGCCAGCGAGACGGTGACAAGGACGGAGATCGCGCAGAACCGTTTTGCGATCTCTTTCGCCGCCGACGCGGCCGCCGAATACGGCATGTCCGTGCGCACCTTCGACCCCTCGGGCAAGATCAATGCTGCGGCGACAGAGCGCGGACTAAAGCTCAACGCGAACTATGGCCGTTCGCTCCAAGGCATCGGCGAAAAGCACCGCTTCCTGGACGCGGACGAGATGCGCGAGATCATCGGATCGACCTACTATCTGGGAGGTCTCTACACGCCGGGCGCTGTGATGATCCAGCCCGCCGACTATATCCGCGGGTTCGCCGAGGGGCTGGCATCGAAAGCCGACATATTCGAGCACTCGCCAGTGCTCAAACTTGAGCGCCTCGGCGGGATGTGGAAGGCCGTATCGCGTCGCGGGACCGTTACCGCGCCGAAAGTCATCTTGGGCATCAACGGACACATCGAGGATTTCGGTTACTTCCGCGGCCGTCTGATGCACATCTTCACCTATGCATCGATGACTGTCCCCTTCACCTCGAGGTCCACGGGCAAGGACAGGTGGGCATTGCTTCCCGCCGACCCAATGGGTGCGACAGTCAGGAAGATCAGCGCCAACGGCCTGTCGCGTATCGTGATCAGGACGCGGTTCACCTACGACTGGGCCGTCCAGGTCAGCGAGAAACGCTTGGCCGGGATCGCCGCTGAGCAGCGGACTTCCTTGGACGCCAGGTTTCCGGACCTTAAGGATGTGCCCTTCGAGCATGTCTGGGCCGGACGGCTTTGCCTCAGCAGGAACCATGTGCCCGCCTTCGGCGAAGTCGACAAGGGCCTCTATTCGGCGTGCTGCGAGAACGGTCTCGGAACCGTGAAAAGCACGCTCGCCGGCGTCATGGCCGCCGATCTGGCGACCGGTACCCACTCGCACATGCTCGACGAATTCTCGGATCAGCCGGTGCCCGCGAGGGTCCCTCCGGAGCCGCTCGCATGGCTCGGCGTCAACACCGTGATCCGATTGCAGGAATTGCGTGCAGGCCGCGAGGGATGAGTCCTCGCCGCGCAATATGAAGACCGAGCCGACCGCGACGTCTTCAAATGAGAATGGGAACGAACAATAAGGAGTGAGTAAAATGAAGACGTTGTGGAAAGCGCTCTGCGCTGCCGCGATGGTCGGTATGACCATGCTGTCCGCTCACGCGGAGGAAAACACCATTACCGTGGGCACGATGTCCTGGGAGGACCTCACCCCCATCACCGGCATCACCAAAAAAGTGCTCGAAGACTCCGGCTACACCGTGAAAGTGGTGCCTTTCTCCGAATGGGGCATCGCCTACGCCGCGCTTAGCAAGGGCGACATCCAGATCCTCGCCTCGCAGACGGATTACGTCGCCCAGGACTACTGGGACAAAAACAAGAACCGCCTCGAGAAAATCTCTCCGGTTTCGCATGGCCTTTTCCAGGGCGTGGCAGTGCCGAAGTACGTGACGATCGAGTCCATGGACCAGCTGAATGACAACGCCGACAAGTTCGGCGGCAAGATCGTCGGCATCGAGCCCGGATCGGGTCTGATGCGCGACACGAGCAACGCAGTCAAGGAATACGATCTCAAACTACAGCTCATCGAGGGCAGCACTGCGGCTATGACGGCCGCACTCAAATCCGCCGTCGATCGTCAGGAATGGATCGCAGTCACCATCTGGGAGCCGTCCTGGATGATGCAGAAGTATGACGTCAAGTTCCTCAAGGACCCTAAGGGCGTTTTCCCGCCGCCGCAGAGCTACTACTGGATTGGCCAGAAGGGCTTCTCTGCGGAGAACCCGCACGCCCGCGAAGTGATCGCCAGTGTCTATGTCCCTCTTGCCGACATCACCGCGATCAACGCCGCCGTCAATGAGGGCAAGACCATGGACCAGGCCATCAACGACTGGACCGACAGCCATGCCGACCTCCTGAAGCGCTGGGAAAACATCAAGACCCAGTAGTTGTCGAAACGGCGGGCTGTCGTAGTCGGTGGCCCGCCGCGGAACTTCGAAAACATGAAGGCCAGCAACAGGCCGGCCCACGGGGAACGCAATGAACACTGCGATGAACGACTCCAGCGACGTGTTGGTCGACTGCCAGTCCGTATGGAAGATTTTCGGTGGTCGCGCTCAGGCCGCCGTCAAGGCCATATCCGAACGAGGGCTATCCAAGAAGCAGGTGCTGCAGGACTTCGACTGCGTGGTGGGTGTCTCCGATGCCAGCCTCCAGGTCCGCCGCGGCGAGATCTTCTGCGTCATGGGGCTATCGGGAAGCGGCAAGTCGACGCTGATCCGCCTCCTCAACCGTCTGATCGAACCGAGCCTCGGCAAGATCACGGTGAAAGGAAAGGAGATCGCCAAGCTGAATGCGGCGGAGCTCCGCGAGATGCGCGCCCGGAACATCGGCATGGTGTTTCAGAGCGTGGCGCTTCTCCCTCACCGGACAGTTCTCGAGAATGCCGCCTTCGGTCTTGAGGTAAGGGGCGTTTCGAAAGACGAGCGCAACAGGACCGCCCGTGCAACGCTCGAAAAAGTTGGGCTTGGCGACTGGACGTCGCGGTATCCCGCCGAACTGTCCGGCGGCATGCAGCAGCGCGTTGGCCTCGCCCGGGCGCTGGCGGCAGACCCCGAGATCATCCTCATGGACGAGCCATTCAGCGCCCTCGACCCGCTGATCCGCCGCCAGTTGCAAGACGAATTCCGGACCCTTACGAAGTCGCTAGGCAAGTCGGCCGTCTTCATTACCCACGACCTTGAGGAAGCCATCCGGATCGGTGACCGCATCGCCATCATGAAGGACGGCGTCATCGTCCAGGTCGGAACGGCGGAGGAGATCGTAACCAAACCCGCCGACGACTACGTCTCCGATTTCGTGGCGGGCATATCCAGGATTCACCTGGTCAAGGCGCACTCCGTGATGCGACCCGTAGCCGAGTTCAAGAACTCGCAGCCGCATTGCGACGTGAACGCGCTTCTTCGGACTTCGCTGGAGGCCGACATTGGCGAACTCATCGACCTGACCATGCGGTCGGATCGCGACGCGGTCGCTGTCGTCGAGAATGGGACCGTCGTCGGTGTCGTCACCATCCGTGGCTTGCTCCGGGGTGTTGCCGGGGCGCCCGCAGGAGAGCTTGCTGCAGCATAATTCGGGAGGAGCGAAATGGACACTTCATTCATTACGGACACTTTCGATGCCTGGACGGACGCCGCGCTCGGTTGGATCAGCGACAACGGCGAATGGTTGTTTGATTTTTTCAGGACCGTGCTTGAAGGGACCTATGGCAGCGTCCTGTGGTTGTTGCAGCTCGCGCCGTTTTATGTGATCGCGATCATCGCAGCGCTGCTCGCATGGCGAGTGATCAGTGCTTTGTCCGGCGTCCTCGCGGGCCTTGCCCTTATCTTCTGCGCAATCATGGGGCTCTGGACCGAAACCATGAGCACATTGGCCCTGGTGACCACAGCCACGATCCTCGCGCTAGTCGTCGGTATTCCCCTCGGAATCGTGGCTGGCTTCGTCAAGTTGTTCGACCGAATTCTGAAGCCAGTGCTCGACCTGATCCAGACCCTGCCACCCTACATCTACCTTCTTCCTGCGATCGCGCTCCTGGGCTATGGGCCCGCGACCGCGCTCGTCGCCACCGTCATCGTCGCGATGCCGCCCGCCATCCGACTCACGTCCCTCGGCATCCGGATGACCCCGCGCGAATTCATTGAACTCGGCCAGGCAAGCGGCCTGACACCGTGGCAGATGTTCATCAAGATCAGGCTTCCTTTCGCCATCCCAAGCGTGATGGCCGGGATCAACCAGAGCCTGATGATGGCGTTCGGCATGGTCGTGATCGCCGGCATCGTCGGCTCGGGAGGTCTCGGAGAGACAATCTACACAGCCGTGCGCACGCTCGACATCGCCACTTCAATCAACGCCGCGATCGCGATCGTCATCCTGACCATGGTGCTTGACAGGCTCACGCAGAGCGCGGCGCGACGCACCGAGGGAGGCGCAAGATGAACCCTGATCTGTTCCAGTTTTCGCCGGGGGCTTACCTCGCCCCTGCAGTGGATTGGCTGAATACGAACTTCCATCCGTTCTTCGACGCGGTGACCAAGCTGATCGAGGCGGTGCTGGGCGGCATCGAAACCGCCCTGCTCTACCCGCCTCCCTATGCGACGATCGTCGTGGCTGTCCTTCTCACCGCATTCTTCATCAGCATCCGGGTCTCGGTGGTGACAGCCATCGCGCTCGCGTTCTGCTTGCTGGCGGGCTTTTGGACCGCTTCGATGCAGACGCTGGCGCTGGTGACGGTGGCAGTGATCATTTCGGTGTCGATCGCGTTCCCGCTTGGCATCCTGACATCACGCCACAGGAAGTTCGAAGCCTCGATTCGACCCGTGCTGGACATCATGCAGACTGTGCCGCCGTGGGTCTATCTCATCCCCGCCGTCATGATCTTCAGCCTCGGTCGCGTTCCGGCGATCATCGCCACGATCGTCTACGGCATACCGCCGATGCTGCGCCTGACAACTCTGGCCTTCAACCAGGTGCCAAAGGACCTCCTGGAGCTCGGCCAGGCCACCGGCGCCTCGCCGCGGTCGATTCTGTTCAAGATCGAAATCCCTTCGGCCACCCCCACCCTCCTGGTCGGTCTTAACCAGTGCATCCTCCTGTCGCTGGCTATGGTCGTCCTGGCCGGCCTCGTCGGAGCTGGAGGTCTCGGAGCCGAGGTGACGCGCGGATTGACACGGATGGAAATGGGCCTGGGCCTGCGGGCCGGACTGTCGATCGTCGCCGTCGCCATCCTGCTCGACAGGGTCTCCAGGGGCGTGCTGCAGCGCCGCCAGGCACCTGGCGCAGCGAAGGCCGCCTGAACCGCTAAGGGAAGTACTATGCGCCGTAGTTTCTTCTGCATCGATTCCCACACCTGCGGCAATCCGGTCCGCCTGGTCGCGGGAGGCGGCCCCTTGCTGCCTCATATCCCCATCGCCAAGCGACGCGACCTGTTCGTGCGCGATCATGACTGGGTCCGGCGAGCACTGATGTTCGAGCCGCGCGGACACGACATCATGTCGGGCGCGATTATCTACCCTGCGTACCGTCAGGACTGTGATTTCGCCGTGATCTTCATCGAAGTCAGCGGATGCCTGCCGATGTGCGGTGCCGGCACCATCGGCCTCGTGACAGCGGCAATCGAAGAAGGTCTTGTAACCCCCCGAGTCCCGGGCAAACTCTCAATCGAGACTCCGGCTGGGAGGGTTGATGTCCAATACGAGAAGCCGGGCGAGTTTGTAGACTCCGTCCGGATGTTCAATGTAGCCAGCTATCTGCATGCCGCGGACGTCACCGTCGATATCCCTGGTCTCGGTCGGCTCGTCGTCGATATCGCCTATGGCGGCAACTACTACGCTGTCGTCGAGCCGCAGGAGGCGTGGCAGGGCCTGGACGGCATGTCGGCAAGCGACATCGTGGACGTCAGCCGCAGTCTGCGCGAAGCGCTCGAACCCGTCTGCGATCCAGTTCATCCCGAAGACGAAAAAATACGCGGCGTGCACCACGCCATCTGGTGCGACACGCCCTCAAGCAGCAATGCCGACGGCCGCGGCGCAGTGTTCTACGGCGACAAGGCGATCGACCGTTCGCCAGGCGGCACAGGAACTTCGGCTCGCATGGCGCAACTATATGGGAAGGGACGACTAAAGGTCGGCGACGCCTTCCGCCAGGAAAGCCTAATCGGCACGGTGTTCGAGGGCCGCATCGAGGCGGAAGCCGACATAGGCCCCTTCAACGGCATCAAACCTAGTATCGGTGGCTGGGCGCGGGTCATCGGGCACAACACAATATTTGTGGACGATCGCGATCCGTTGGCCCACGGATTCCAGATAGTTTAGGCGAAGCTGAATGGCAGGACCGGTGTTCGCGACGACACTTGTTCTGCGACGGTCACGTCGTTCATGGGCTATGAGGGGACGACAGCTGCTGCCATTGCTGCGAGCGGGAAAACGGTTTCGACAATGCACAGGTTGAGACAATCATGAAATCAGCCAATGACGTTGCGGAGATCGACCGATTGAAAATCGGCTTTATTCTCGCTCGCTCCTTCACCCTTTCCGCGTTCGCGCTGTTCGTCGACACGCTCAGACTGGCGAGCGACGAGGCCGACAAATCCGGCAGGGTTTTGGCCGATTGGCAGCTCCTGGCAAGCAGCCGAAACCTGATCACCTCCAGTTGCGGAGTCCAGGTCGCACCGACATCGGATTTCGTCGATCCGGGCGAGTTCAACTATATCGTCGTCGTGGGTGGTCTCCTGAACAGTGAATTCCCGGTCGACAGCGAGACAGTCAGCTACCTCAAGCGAGCCGCCGCTGCGAAGATTCCATTGATTGGGGTCTGCACGGGAACGTTCATCCTGGCCGAGGCTGGCTTGATGAAGTACCATCAGACTTGCGTCAGCTGGCTCCACTTTCAGGCTTTCCGCGAGCGCTTCCCGGATCACGCGGTCAGGGGCGGACCGTCTATTCAATCTTGATCGTACTAGGGGATCATGTGCCGGCGGCAGCAGCGCTGCGGATATGGCGGCGTCAATCGTCAGACGCCATATCAGCAGAGAGGCCGAGAGAAACGCACTCGAAGTGCTGCAGATCGACAAGGCGCGCTCGGCATCGGACATCCAGCCGCGCAGGCCGCTTTCCATCGAGAGCCACGATCCGCGACTCAAGGCGGCGCTCATCATCATGGAGAACCACGTTGAGAATAGAATCTCCATTCCCAAATTGGCGGCCTTGGTTGGACTATCCCGAAGGCAACTCGAGCGCCTCTTCATGGAGAAAACAAACAGTTCTCCGGCACTTGTTTACACAAGGGTGCGTCTGGAGCGAGCGAAATACCTCCTGATGCAGACCCGGGCTCCGATGATCGAGATCGCCATCGAAGTCGGGTTTGAAAACGCCTCGCATTTCTCGAGGCTCTTCCGCCAGACTTATGGCCAGCCGCCCAGCAAGTTCAGATCGGCAGTTTCGAACTGACTTGTCGACATTTTTCCACGGCCGCTTTGGGTCAACCATCCCATTCGCACGTCGTTGCCGCCGATCACCGCACGGATAGCCGAGCGGCCATTCGAGGCCAGAATTTCTGTATTAGGTGCGACGTGTGTCTTCGATGAGAAGGAGAGTCGCAGCGCAAGGCCCAAATGTTTTCTTTCGAACCGCATGACGTTAGCCGATATAAATGAACTCACCCATGGATGTTTTCTGGTAAGCCTTTGATATACATGAATATGGTGGGCCCGGAGGATGTATCAAGAACTTTGATTTCATTGTCTTTTTCGCGGGCCAAAATCAGAAATCTTCCGGTATCGCTCCGTATGGTTCCGCGCCTAAGCAAAGGACGCTGCACAAGATGGGGCTTCATGCAGGTCCTAGGATGTGGGCTTTGCGTGGTATGATTTCGCGGTTGGTAGCGATCAGCCGCCGCTGTCCAATTCCGTTCCGGTTCGCAGGCACTCCAGATAGGCGCGATAGGCGAAGCTGCGGTCGCGCTTCCTCCCCGTGGTTTCCACGAGAATGTTGGCTTCGGTAAGAGCCTCGATCGCACGGATCGCGGTCGGCTTGCTTGCGCCGATCAACTTTATGGTCGAGGCAACACTCACGATCGGATGACGCGGCAATTGCTCGAACAGTCTCACTGCCGAGACGGAGGCGAACTGGGCTTCGAGCAGTCGCACCCGGTCCGCAGATACGAGATTGAACAGTTCCCGCGCCGAGGCGACGGCTTCATCTGAAATCGTGGCGACCCCATCGAGAAAGAAGTCGATCCAGCCCTCCCAGTCCCCTTCCAGCCGGACCAGATTGAGTCGCCGATAGTACTCTTCCCGGTGGCGTTTGAAAAACAGGCTGAGATAGAGGAGCGGCGCCTTCAGCAAGCCCCAGTGCTCCAAGAGCAGCGCGATCAGGAGCCGCCCGATCCGCCCGTTGCCGTCGAGATAGGGATGAATGGTCTCGAACTGCACGTGGAGAAGACCCGCCCGCACCAGCTTCGGTAGCGGATCGTCGACGTGGATGTATTTCTCAAATTCGCTGAGAAGCTGGGGAAGCTTATCAGGTGGCGGCGGGACGTAGGCCGCATAGCTTGGCCGGCTCCCCCCGATCCAGTTCTGGCTGCGGCGCACGTCTCCGGGCTGCTTGTTCGAACCGCGCACGCCGCGCATCAACCGCTTGTGTGCCTCGTTCAGGAGCCGCATGGAAATCGGCAGCCCCTGCTTCGACGCTAGCTGGTCGCGGGCATAGGCGAGCGCATCGAGATAATTCGTGACCTCTTCCACATCGGCATTGGGTGCCGGCCTCTCTTCGGCCTCGAAAGCGAGAAGGTCCACGAGTGATGCCTGCGTGCCCTCGATCTGCGACGAGATCACTGCCTCCTTGCGCACGAAGGCATAGATGAACCAATCGAGGGAAGGCACCATATCGCCTGCGAGATCGAGCCGAACGAGCGCCTGCTCGGCTTCCCGCAGACGATGTTCGAGCTTGCCTTCAACAAAGAGTGCCGGGCGCGCAGGCGGCAGATCGAACGGGATGAACGCATCGACGTGCTCTGCGCCAGCGGTTACGCTCTCGTATCGGCCCGTTGTTCGCTTCGGCATTTTCATGACGCCCAGTTGGGAACAGCTTCGTTCGGATCGTGGCGAGCAAGGAACGACAGCGTTCCTTGGCGACCTCTCTGGGAACGAAGTCTTTACTAGCGCTGAGTGTTAGTCAAGAAAGCGTTCTTAGCGCCAGTGCCTTAATAGATTGTCGCCGACGACCCGGGCGGTTTTTTTCAGTCCCTGATGTGGCTCTGCCCTCACCTACCGCCGAAGCTGCCAACCGCGCAGTTGGTCGGTTCGATGATCGAGGGAGGCATACATGAGGGTCAAGCCTACGCAGTGAGGAAGGACACAACGCCGGGAGCTCGAAGGGCTTCGCCGCGCCAACTTCGGTCGTTCAGAGCGGCCGCTACAATGTCGGCTGCTTGGGGGCATTCTTGACATTCCGTCATCGGGGTGGTCGCCGCGATGTTGCCGACGGGAACTCCTATGGGCTTGGTAGCGCAACTTGGTGTCATTGCTCTTGCCGGCATGATCATCCGCAATGCCGTGATCCTTATTCAGGAAGTAGACGAGAATATTGCAAGAGGCCACACACCACTCGATGCGGTCGTTAACGCCTCTATTCAGCGAGCCAGGCCTATCGTGCTCACGGCCTGCGCGGCAATCCTCGGCATGATACCATAGCTACCCAGATCTTCTGGGGGCCGATGGCCTTTGCAATCATCGGTGGCCTTGCGATCGCCACAGGGCGCACGCTTTTGCTGCTTCCTTGCCTCATGCTTTGGCTGCTTAAAGCCGAAGCCGACCGCAAAATCAGCTCTCCGTCGCGTCACTTCATGATCGAACGAGACTCGGCCGATGCCAGCTAGGACGTCGTCCGCCCGCCTCGCCTCTCCTTCAGGCTTGTCAACGGTGGAGTGACCGAACCGTCGTGCGAGTTTCCTCACCCCAGGTAGTCTCTCGAACACCTTTAAAGGCTCATCCCCGTCATACCTTGGCTCTTGCAGCGCTCAGTCGGTGGTGCCGCCAACTCCGGGCGCGGCCGCGTCAAATCTTCGGGGCCAGCTTGTCTTGGCGCGCCTCTTTCCCGAAACTGAACAAAAGAAAAGAGAAAACTTCGTGTGCACGGCGCGTGCATGTCACCCTCTAACCACTTGTTTCTAATTCCTATCCGTCCAGTCCATCATTGGCAGGACGGTCAAAGTAATGAAATTAAGCACTTAAGCGATGGATTTGGTGGGTGTGGCAGTCTGAAGCGAACTGGTCTCTCGCCGAGCTTCCCTGATAAAGGCAAAAAAACAGGGAATTTTCGCGCAAACCGTCGATATTGGCGGTCCCCACCCCATTATTGTTACGCAATTTCAGTTGTTTAGGGCAGAAATTCCCTTATGCCTTTATCAGGGAATTCATTTGGACGAGCAGGGAAACATTCCCGCATCGCAGTGATTGGATCAGGCGGGCAATGGCGAGTATCTGCCCTTGGTCGGTGACTTTATGAGCTTCAACGAAATCATCGAAACGTTGAATCGACAGGGACATGAATTCTCATTCAAGCAAGTCCCCAAGGACGTCTTCGCTACGCTCTTTCCCGGGGCCGCCGAGGTGGCAGAGACGTTTAGCTACTTCGAAGCTCATACGTACCTGGGTTCGAATTCGTCCGACGAAATTGCGCTCGCAAACAAAAATAGCAGGCAGGCAAGCGAGCAGGTTCGCGACGTGGGCTCAAGTGAATTTCCCGGCCCAAAAGACGGACGCCGAGAGCGGCGTGGCGGCCTGATCGTGGCCCTTGCTGGGAGCCAGAGATGGCCCAGCGGTCAGTCCGGCGCCTCAGCCGTTCGGCGGCTCTCATGTGTGGTATCATTCGGCATGGCGTCCAGCACCCTCGAGGAGACAAAAGTCATGGATTCCCAAGGGATGGCTCAGATGTCCTCCGTCGATTCTCTTGCAGCGAGTTTATTGTCGGCGACATTGATGTTCGATCGGGCGTCGTTGCTGGCGCTCGAGGCTTTAGCTGCCGAATCCGACCGTCGGGTCCTGAGACGCGGTGAGGTGCTGGTTCGCGAAGGCGATGCGTCGGACAGGTTTTTCATCGTGCTGTCTGGACGCTTTACGGTACACAAAGGAGATTCGACTAGCTCGGTCGCCGAGATCGCACAGGGTGAACTCATCGGTGAAATCGGTTTCTTCGCGGGACTACCCCGCACGGCCACTGTCCTTGCAGCGCGCGATTCGATCGTCCTTGAAATCGGTCGCAATCATTTCGAGAAGGCGGCCGAGACATTGCCGAGCCTGAAAGAGGCGGTCACGGTATTTCTGGCGCGCCGGTTTGCCACCCAATCTCCGAGTTCGTCGCGTCTCAAGGAACCTGCCAAGATCCGAACGCTTGCGATCATTGCAGCCGGCGGAAGTCGCATCTCACCGGTGCTCATCCAGCACCTGCGGCAAGCGTTCGACGCGGCCACGCGCGCTCGGTTCGTTTCCCGGCTTGACATCCAAGCGAAGTTCCCAGGTCTTCCGATCGACGACCAGCCGATCCTTAACTGGTTGAACGAACTGGAGGCGGAAGCCCAATTCATAGTCTATGTTGCCGATGAGGAACCTAATGAATGGACCCAAATCTGCATTCGCCAGGCCGATACCGTCCTGTTGCTGGCCAACGCGTCCTGCTCGCCTCGCCTGAACCCGTCTGAGGAACTGACGCTATCGGTCCATCCGCCATCGACCAGTCGGCTTGTCCTAATTCACGACAGTCGCTCGGCTGCGGTCTCCGGTACCTCTGCATGGCTCGATGAGCGACCCTATGTTGACCAGCATCATCATGTTGCGCTGGACGACGGGTCTGATTTCCAGCGCCTGGTCCGATTTATTTCGGGCAAGGCACTGGGCTTCGTGGCGGCAGGGGGTGGGTCCCTCGGCAGCGCTCATTTAGGCGTCTACAAGGCTTTCGTCGAGGCGGGCGCTTGCTTCGACTATCTCGGCGGGACAAGTTCCGGAGCGGCGATGATGGCCGGCTTCGCAAGAGGCTTGGATGCCGAGCAGATCGACCGAGGTACCCACAACATATTTATCAAGAGCCGGGCGTTTCGCCGTCCCACCTTGCCGCATTTCGCGCTTCTGGATCACAAAGCGTTTGATCGGGCCCTTCGGCTGGAATACGGCGACGTTCTGATCGAGGATCTTTGGCTTCCGTTCTTTGCGCTTTCGACCAATCTGAGCAGCCGTCAGCCCCATGTCCACCGTCGTGGAAAGCTCTGGCACGCCGTTCGGGCGTCCGGCTCCATCCCGGGTGTCCTGCCGCCGTTCTTTACAGATGACGGCGATATGCTGGTGGACGGCGCTATCATGAACAATTTGCCGCTGGAGCAGATGAAGGAGCTCAAGACCGGACCCAATGTCATCGTTACCTTCGGGTCGAGTGCACCGCAGAAATACGACATAGACTATGACCGCATCCCCGGAGCTTCCGAACTGGCATTGGCCTTGCTGAACCCTTTCGGTCGTGCCCGCTTGCCTCGGGTTCCCAGTATGCTTCAGGTCATTGCCTCGAGCATGCTGGCACACCGGCCGCAGGACATTGCCGTCGGCGAAGAGGATATCTTGGTCTGTCCGGAGCTTTCCAACACGATCAGCTTCATGGATTGGAGTCGGCATTCCGGGTTGTTTTTGGATGCCTACGACCGCACGACCCGATGGATCGAGGAACATCTCCGCCAGAACGACTCAGGGCTCCGAGCGGTGCTCGGCACCGCGCACGATTAACATGGCCTATAGTCCAGACCCTTAGCGACGGCGGCGACGAGCCGCTCCGCTGCCGAAGTAGACGCCGAAAAAGTATGGCCGAGGTTAGCTCTAGCAAGGTCGTTGCGAGAGTCGAACAACTGAATTTCAAATCGACCGGCCAGTCCACGCGGCTGAGGGTCGTTTGCCCTGAGACAGTTCAACCTGCAAGATGGGCAGCACAAGCGACACGCTGGCTGTGATGACGCCGTCCGGAAAAGTGATCGGCATGGAGGGGCTCCACGTCATCGACGCTTCGATCATGCCCACCATACCTTGTGCCAACACCAAAGTTCGAAATCCCGGGAGCTCGCCCGAAACATTACACACTTGATCTCCAACCGGCACACCATCATTCCTCCCTGAACGCCGGCTCGATCTGATCGGCCAAGGGAAATTTCTCAGACGTGTACCTACCAACGCATTATCTCGGACGATGCTTCGGCAATTGTCGGGCAATTCGGATCGCGCCTTCGCCGGTCACGCAGAGCAGGCCAACATCCAGGCAAAACGCTACGGTAGCCAGAAGACGAGAGAGCGCTTGATCGGATGTTCGGCTATGTTCACTGGGGCTAACGTCCGGTATCGCGAACAGGAGCGGAGCCCTAAGCACGGTGTCCTTGCAAACGTCCACTTAGCGTTCAAACAAGCTGCCATTCGCCATTGCCCATAAGATTGCCCGACAACGCAAGAAGGGACGCTCTGCCGTTCGGGAGCCGACATGGCAGCTCGATCCCGTGTCGAACATAGGCTGGGCGGAGCGAGCGCCCTTCCCGAGACTCACCGGAGATTCCTTCGCAATCGCCTTTGCGAAGATCTCCGCCCCATTTGCGGGAGGGGGTTCGAGTCCATGTTGTGGGTCTGTTTCAGAAAATACAATAAAATCAAATGGTTATAGGTGGATTTTGGTGGGCCCGGAGGATGTATCAAAACTGTTGATTTCCTTGACTTTTTCGTGGGCCAAAATCAAAAAGCTTCCCGTATTGTTCCGCACGGTCCCGCGGCTGATCATAGTCGTTCCTCTTTGCTCTCGATCAATGAATGCCCAATTCATGCTGGTAGGCTTTGGGGGCACCGGCAAGGAACGACTTTCGATTGGCCAAACATCACTAACTGCCAGGAGAACATAGAGGATTTGCCCCATCTGGTTCTTCTGTCGAATTGACAATGCGGTGATTGAAAGCGGAACCTGGCGCTACAAGAAGTGGGATGGGAGGATAGCATGGGCGAGGACCTATCCGGTCATCATGCCGACCGCATTCAGGCGGCGATCGCTTCGGACGCGGCAGCGAAGTCCGCGCTGGTTGCCTCCTGGCGGCGGTCTTCCAGTTTGCATCGGCTCGATCCGGCCGATCGCAGTCCTCCCCGCTACCTGACGGAGGCGGAATTGGGGGAGGCACGACAACGCATCGAGCCGCTCGTCCGGGCTGCTCAATCGAGTCTGGACCGGCTCTATCTTGCGGTGGGCGGCGTAGGATGCTGCGTTCTGCTCGCCGATCGTAACGGGGTGCCAGTAGAACGGCGCGGCGCGCCTGTGGATGACGAGACGTTTCATTCCTGGGGGTTGTGGACCGGCTCCGTCTGGAACGAAGAGAGCCAGGGCACCAACGGGATCGGCACCTGTCTGGTCGAACAGCGTGCGCTGACGATCCACCGCGATCAACATTTTCACACGCGCAACACAGGACTCAGCTGCACCACCGCTCCGATCTATGATCACCGGGGGGATCTTGTAGCCGCGCTTGACGTCTCCTCCTGCCGAGCCGATCTGACCGAAGCCTTCGCCAATCTTATTTCGGTGGCCGTGACCGACGCGGTGCGCAGGATCGAGGCGGAGAACTTCAGGATGGCGTTTCCCAAGGCGCGAATTCTTTTGGCGCCGGTGACCGACAAGGGCTCCGGCGCGTTGATTGCCGTTGATGCGGACGACCTTGTGGTCGGCGCGACCCGATCGGCTCGCCTGGCGCTTGGAATTACCCAACATTGTCTCGACAAGCCGATGCCCGCGGCCGATCTGCTCGGTTGGGCTGAGAGCGGCCCCGAAGTTCTCGCCGAGGCCGAGCGCGGCGTACTCCAGCGCGCGCTCGCGCGCGCAGACGGAAATGTCTCGGCTGCAGCTCAGGCGCTTGGCATCAGCCGCGCGACGCTTCACCGCAAGCTCAACCGCCTGGATGTCCACCGGTCTCACTGATCCTTTCTAATCTCCGCCTGACTGTCGCAATTCTGCGACACATCCCGCCCGGCCACTGTCCTCGGCCCGGTGACAATGGCGGCGGAAATCGCAAGTCTCTCTTCCGAAGCGTCGCATCCCGCGACGCCAGCTTTGGGAGGAAGACACATGAACAAGGTTGAATTCTCACGCTCGGTCAAGGCGCCCTTCGACAAGCGCTACGGCAATTTCATCGGCGGCAAATGGGCGGAACCGCACTCTGGCCGCTACTTCGAGAACTTCTCGCCGGTGAACGGCCAGTTGCTGTGCGAAGTGGCGCGTTCCGACGCCCAGGACATCGAGGCGGCTCTCGATGCGGCCCATGCCGCCAAGGACGCTTGGGCACGCACCAGCGTGGCCGAGCGGTCGCTCGTCCTCAACCGCATCGCCGACCGCATGGAGGAAAACCTCGATCTCCTCGCTCGCGCCGAAACTTGGGACAACGGCAAGCCGATCCGTGAAACGACCGCGGCCGACCTGCCTTTGGCCATCGACCATTTCCGCTATTTCGCCGGCGCCTTGCGTGGCCAGGAAGGCAGCCTTTCCCAGATCGACGACGATACCGTCGCCTATCATTTCCATGAGCCGCTCGGCGTGGTCGGCCAGATCATCCCCTGGAACTTCCCCCTGCTGATGGCGTGCTGGAAACTTGCTCCCGCCCTTGCGGCCGGAAACTGCGTGGTGCTGAAGCCTGCCGAGCAGACCCCGGCAGCTATCTTGCTCTGGGCCGATCTTATCGGCGATCTTTTGCCGCCGGGCGTGCTCAACATTGTCAACGGCTTCGGCCTCGAGGCCGGCAAGCCGCTCGCGTCGTCGCCGCGCATTGCCAAGATCGCCTTTACCGGCGAGACCACGACGGGCCGCCTGATCATGCAATATGCCAGCCAGAACCTGATCCCGGTCACGCTGGAACTGGGTGGCAAGTCGCCCAACATCTTCTTTAGGGATGTCGTCGCCGAGGATGATGATTTCTTCGACAAGGCGATCGAAGGCTTCGTCATGTTCGCGCTGAACCAGGGCGAAGTCTGCACCTGCCCGAGCCGCGCGCTCATCCATGAATCGATCTATGACAGGTTCATGGAACGTGCCCTCAAGCGCGTCGAGGCGATCGTGCAGGGCGATCCGCTCGATCCGGCAACAATGATCGGTGCCCAGGCCTCGTCCGAGCAGTTGGAAAAGATCCTGTCCTACATCGACATCGGCCGCCAGGAAGGCGCGGAGGTGCTGATCGGCGGCGCCCGCAATGTGCTGCCCGGCGATCTGGCGGGCGGTTATTACGTCAAGCCGACGGTGTTCAAGGGCCACAACAAAATGCGCGTCTTCCAGGAGGAGATCTTCGGGCCGGTGGTCTCGGTGACAACCTTCAAGGACGATGACGAAGCGCTCAGCATAGCCAACGATACGCTCTACGGCCTCGGCGCAGGCGTCTGGACACGTGACAGCAACCGCGCCTACCGCTTCGGCCGCGCGATCCAGGCTGGCCGCGTCTGGACCAACTGCTACCACGCCTATCCGGCGCATGCGGCCTTCGGCGGCTACAAGCAGTCCGGCATCGGCCGCGAGACCCACAAGATGATGCTCGACCACTACCAGCAGACCAAGAACATGCTGGTCAGCTATAGCCCGAAGAAGCTCGGTTTCTTCTGATCGCTGCTTTGGCTCACCGGCGCGGCCCCATAGGGGGTCGCGCCCAAGCTGGAAATCGGAAAAACCCATGCATGCGAAGGTCACGGCAACGCCGGCAGCGCTTGAACTGATCGCGGAGATCGTTGCCGAACACGGTTCGGTGCTGTTCCATCAATCCGGCGGCTGCTGCGACGGCTCTTCGCCCATGTGCTATCCGCGCGCCGGCTTCATCGTCGGCGACCAGGATGTGCTGCTCGGCCACATCGGCGACGCGCCGTTCTACATCGGGGCCTCACAATTCGAGGCCTGGAAGCACACCGACCTCATAATCGACGTGGTGCCTGGCCGCGGCGGCATGTTCTCGCTGGACAACGGACGCGAGAAGCGGTTCCTGACGCGCTCGACGATCTGCGCTGTTCAGCCGTGATGTGCATGAGGCTGCTTCTTCTTTGTCTTGGCGCAACGAGCATCCCGTAAAGCGAATGCAACATGTCCGCTTCCAGACGCGGGCAAGCGGCATGAAACGCAAATTCAGCGACGATGCGACGATGGACGAAATCATGCACGGGTCGCCGGCTGCCATCCGGGTCGTACTCCAGCGCGGCATGCTTTGCGTCGGCTGTCCGATTGCTTCGTTCCACACCGTTTCCGATGCCGCACGGGAGCACGATCTGGACGAGGAAGAACTCAGCTACGATTTGCGGACCGCAATCGAAAGAACCGACTCCGATTAGCTTTTCTCCACGCGACCTTCGGCGATCAGAAGGAGCTGGTGGGGCTCGACCACGGTGACCTTCTGACGTCCGCTTTTGACCAATCCCTGGTCTTCCCATGCCGAGAGCAGCCGGCTCACCGTATGGAGCGTCGTTCCTGTCATCTCGGCAATGTCCTGACGTGAGATCGGGAAGTTGATCAGGATGCCTTCCTCGGTCTTCTTGCCCGTCTGCTTGACCAGTTTGAGCAGCGCATGGGCGACGCGCTGATCTACCTGCTCGGTGGACATCTCGATAACGCGCGTATGGGCATCCTGCAGCCTGCTGCCGACTGTCTTGTAGGTGTTGGTAGTAAAGCTCGGGAAATCGGCTGCGAATGTTGGCCACAGCTGGCTTGGCCAGGCGAGAGCCACGCAATCGACGGCGGCTATCGCGTTTGCCGGATAGGTGGTGCGGCCAAGCGCATGGGCAATGCCCATCAACTCGCCCGGGCTTATGTACCGCACCGTCACCTCGTGCCCGTCAGGGGTCGATTTCATGACGCGCACATGTCCATCGAGCAACAGGAAGAAGGAATGGGCTTCCTGCTCCTGCTCGAACACAGGTTGGTCCTTGGCAATCCGGAGCGACCTGGCCTGGCCGACTATGCGGTCGAGATCCGCGGCGGCCACGCCCTCGAAGACAGGCAGCCCTGCAATCAGCGAACGATCGAGGCTACCCAACCCTGTCCCTCCCGAATTTGATCGCGGTCACAATACAGCACCAGGGCTGTTTTTGCTCGCGAGTTTGCGCCAGCGCAAATCGTCAGGTCTCCCGGTCCAGTAGAAGAGCGCAACGGTTGATGCCGTGACGAACTCAAGAAAGGATTTCCAAATGAAACTGCCCCTGATCGCTGCGGCCATCGCTCTGCTCTCAATCGCCGGTGCCGCAAATGCCGAAGAACACGTCGTGCAGATGTTGAACAAGGGAGAGAAAGGTTCGATGGTTTTCCAGCCTGCCTTTGTTCGGGCGGCGCCTGGAGACACGATCAAGTTCGTGCCGACCGACAAGTCCCACAACGCCGAAAGCATCAAGGGCATGATCCCGGACGGAGCTGAAGCTTTCAAGGGCAAGCCCAACGCGGAAATTGCCGTGACCGTGACCCAGGAGGGGGTCTATGGCGTGAAGTGCGCTCCACACTACGGCATGGGCATGGTCGCACTGATCGTGGTCGGCAAGCCTGTCAACCTGGCAGCAGCGGAAGCCGTCAAGCAGGTCGGAAAAGCCAAACCAGTATTCGCCGAACTGTTCGCCGAAGTGACCAAGACCGCCTCTAACTAACCTTTTTCACAGATCCCCTCCGGTTCGGCGGCCGGGGGGAAGGCCGGGTGGACCAGGGGAGAGGTCCAGCCCGGCCTATTTCATTCCCGATTTCATGCAGCAGAGCCGATGCCCTCCGATCTAATGGGAGTTGCCCTCTCTCAGGCGCGGCTTCCCATCCGGTTCGGCGTCCACGTTGGTACATGCAGTCTCCAAAACACAGAAAATTGCATCAACGTTTTGGATTTGCGTTAGCGCAAAGACTTGGCCGGAGCCGAGACTATTCTGACGACATCGAATGGCCGAAACCAAGGAGATGGAAATGCTTACGAGACGCGAAGCTTTGTTGGGTTCTGTTCTTACCGCAGCCGCGGTCGCCACCGTTGGTGCAATGCCGGCCGTGGCAAGCGCCAAGGGTGTCGCCGGGCTGCCCCGTGAAAAGGTAACCCTGGTCCCGCCGCCGTTCGTCCATGCTCATGATCAGGTCGCCAAGGGCGGTCCAAAGGTCGTCGAATTCATCATGACGATCGAGGAAAAGCCGGTGGTTATCGACGCCGACGGCACGCAGCTCAATGCAATGACCTACAACGGCTCGATTCCCGGTCCTCTGATGGTCGTGCATGAAGGCGACTATCTCGAGCTCACGCTCGTCAACCCCGACACCAGCACCCTCGCCCACAACATCGATTTCCACGCCGCCACCGGCGCGCTTGGCGGTGGCGAATTGACGCTGGTCAATCCGGGCGAGCAGGTCACGCTGCGCTTCAAGGCGACCCGGAGTGGAACGTTCGTCTACCACTGCGCACCCGGCGGCGCGATGATCCCATGGCACGTGGTCTCGGGCATGAGCGGGGCGGTGATGGTGCTGCCGCGCGACGGCCTCAAGGACGATAAGGGCAAGCCCGTTCACTACGACCGCATCTACTGCATCGGCGAGAACGACTTCTACATCCCGCGCGACGAGCAAGGGCAATTCAAGAAGTACGAGTCGGCCGGCGACAACTACGACGAGACCATGAAGGTCATGCGCGGGCTGATCCCGACGCATGTTGTGTTCAACGGCAATGCTGGTTCGCTGACCGGCGACAATGCCATGAAGGCGAAGGTCGGCGAGACGATCTTGATCGTTCATTTGCAGGCGAACCGCGACACGCGTCCGCACCTGATCGGCGGTCATGGCGACTTTGTCTGGGAACAGGGCAAGTTCGCCAACCCTCCCGCGAAAGACCTGGAAACCTGGTTCATTCGTGGCGGATCGGCCGGCGCGGCGCTCTACACGTTCCTGCAGCCAGGCATCTACGCCTATGTGAACCATAATTTGATCGAGGCAGTCGAACTCGGCGCGACCGCGCACTTTACCGTCGAGGGAAACTGGGACGACGATCTGATGATGCAGGTCGAAGCGCCCAAGGCGATCGCCTCGTAGACGGGAGATCCGATCCTCAGTGCAACCCGGCGGCGGAGCCAAAGGGTTGTACTCGCAGCCGGACTTGATGCCATGTCCTTCGACCCTGTCTTCACCTTCGGAACAATTGCGGCTGCCACACTGATCAGCATGGGCATAGCCCATACGTTCGGCGAGAGTCCTCTGAAGTTCTCCCAACCGGTCGCCGTAAGCGAACAGACGTGGAGTGGGCCTATGCGGCCAGTGAACGGTTCCGAGGTGACATTGAGGGCGGCGAAAGCGACCCGAACAACCCGGCGCGCCGGTGGCTGACACAGTATCGCCTGGAGGCCTCGCTCGGACGGAAACCTGATCCAGAGCCGAGGGCTCAAGGGTCCTTCGGCACCAATTCAAAAGGCCTGGCGGATATTGCGGGAAATGTCTGGGAATGGACCTCGACATGTTATTCCCACGCCACGATAGATATTGATGGTAAGCGGACCGCGAGTTCGATCGACAATTGCGGCGTGCACGTCGTTGAGGGGTTCCACCGCACCTACATGTCGAACTTCATCCGGGACGGAAAGAGCGGCGGTTGCGCAGTTGGCACGCCGCCCGACAATCTGGGTTTCCGGCTTGTCCGCGACCAGCCCAGTCTCGTGCAGGTTGCCCTTCGGCGCCTGGGCTTCTCCTGACAGCATAAACAAGAGTGCATGATGACATTGAAATCAGCTTTGGATCGGGCGCGCCCGATCGCAGAACAGCCTCTGAACCATACTGGCGTCGATCGAAAGTCTGTCGGAAAACTGGTCCGCGAATTCTACGCAAAAGTCAGGAGCGACGAGCGTCTGGGGCCGATTTTCGCGCGCGAGATCACCGGCGACTGGGAGCCACATTTCGAGAAAATGACGGAATTCTGGTGTTCCGTCATCCTCAAGAGCGGCGATTATCACGGACGCCCGGTGCCGGCGCACCTCAAACTCAAGGATGTTACCGAAGCCGATTTCGATATCTGGCTGGCCCTGTTTCGCCAGACGGCGGCTGAACTCTTCGTTCCGGAAACGGCGGCGGTGTTTGTCGACCGAGCCGAGCGGATCGCGACAAGCCTCAAACTCGCGATGTTCTTTCGCCTCGCTCCCGCCATGACGGTCGGCGGCGAATAGGCCTGCCTTGGCGAAAACTCGGCCGGTTGCCCCAAGCTCGAAAGGCCAGGTTTGATTTCGCGCAATGAAAAGGTTCCTCGAAATTCTAGTCTCCTGGCATGGCCCTCAATCTCTTCCTCGGTACGATCGTCATAAGCCTGACGGTCCTCATTCACACCTTTGGCCTCATCGCCGTCACCCATGCGATGGGACATCTGGTGGCGCGATTTCGCATGCATGGGCGGCGAAGCCGGGTTGTGGCAATGATCAGCGTGGTGATGGGCCTCTTTGCAGTCATGACTGCCGAGGTCTGGCTGTGGGCCGGTGTGTACCGCCAACTCGGCGTTTTGCCGGACTTCGAGACGGCGCTTTACTTTTCGACCATCACCTTTTCGACGGTTGGCTATGGCGACGTGGTGCCGGCCCACGACTGGCGTGTCCTGGCGGCACTGGAGGGCGTGAACGGGTTTCTTCTGATTGGTTGGTCGACTGCCTACCTGATCGCAGCCGGAACGCGCATCGGCCCGTTCAGGGTTGGCGAGCACTTTTAGAGCCAACGATCGGCCCTGCCGTCTGGTTTAGACGGCCAGGGAATGTCTGCCCGTCCGGTCTGAAAGTATCTGTCGAATTTCGCCGCCACGACCCTGACAAGCGGGCGGCTCTCCTGCGGCACGACGAAGTTTTCACCGTCGAGCAGAAGCAACCTGTCTGCGCCGTTGATGGCGAGACGGCTTGCTGCAGCCAAAAGCTTCTGCCCGACGTCGCCGAAACGTTCGACCAGTTCGATCGCCGAAAAGGCGAAATGGCACATGAGGCGCTCGATGATCCATCCTCTAGCCAGATCATCGACACTGAATTCGACACCGCGCGTTGTCGCCAACTGTCCGGAATTCGCAGCCTTCTCGTACTCACCCGTCGCGACGATGTTCTGTGCGTAACCTTGTCTAAACCGGCTGATCGCCGACGGTCCGAGACCAATCAGGGTCTCGCAGTTGTCCTCGGTATACCCCTGGAAATTACGGCGGATATTGCCGGCGCGAGCCGCGACCGCGAGCGCATCATCCGGCCTTGCAAAGTGATCGAGTCCCAAAACCTCGTAGCCTGCATCCACGATCAACCGCGCGGCAAGCTGCGATTGAGCCAACCGTTCGGCGGATTGGGGCAACCAGGCTTCATCGATCATCGTCTGATGCTTCTTGAACCAGGGGACATGCGCATAGCCGAACAGGGCCATCCTGTCGGGCTCCAGTGTCAACGCCTGGGCGACCGTCGCGGCGACGCTCTCAAGGGTCTGGTGCGGCAGTCCGTAAAGCAGGTCGAGGTTTACGGAATTGACTCCGCGTGCGCGCACCGCGTTCACCACGCTCCTGGTCAGTACGAAACTCTGTTCGCGATTGATGGCCTTCTGCACCTTGGGATCGAAATCCTGCACGCCAAGGCTCGCTCTTGTCATGCCGATCGCGGCGAAGGCGTCGAGGCGGCCTTCATCCATGTCGTTAGGATCGATTTCGACACTGAGGCTGGCATTGTCGAGAAAATCGAAGCGGTCCTTCACGGCTTTCCCAAGTGCAAGGATGTCCTCCGGCTTCAGCATGGTCGGCGAGCCACCGCCGAAGTGGACAGCGCGCACCCGGCCCTTCCCGCTCACAAGGTTGCCAACCGTCTCGATCTCTTTATGCAGCGAGCGCAGGAAGGTTGCCACCGGCGCATAATGCCGTGTCTGCTTGGTGTGGCAGGCGCAGAACCAGCACAACCTGTCGCAGTACGGAATATGCAGGTATAGCGATATCTCATCATCGGCTTCGAGCGCTTTCATCCAGCCGCGAACCGTTATGGCGTCGACGCCAGGGTGGAAGTGCGGGGCGGTCGGATAACTCGTATAGCGCGGGACGGTCTCGCCCAGGCTGGCGGTCGAAGTCGTGCGCGTATCGTTGGCTGCTGTCGGCTGCATGGCGGGCAATCTGCCCGTACCGCGATGACGAAGCCTTGATTTCAATCAAGGCGGCCGGGCACGGACAAACTGACGCAACAATTCTCGAGGCGACGGTGGTATCCTGCCGGCATCTTGACCTCGGGCGATGCAATGACCGTCAGACAGGACATTCACAGTGCCGGCATTCCTGTGCTTTGCCAGTCTTGCGAGGCACGGCACCGGGGCGTCTGCGGCGCGCTCGATGCCGACCAGCTTGTCGGGCTCGCCAAGTCATCGTCCAGGCACAGGGTCGAGCCGGGGGTCGAACTGATCGGCGATGCCGAGACCGTCGACAGCTATTCGAACGTGCTTTCCGGCGTGGTGAAGCTGACGAAGAGCCTCTCGGACGGACGCCAGCAGATTGTCGGCCTCCAGTTCGCCCCAGACTTCCTGGGAAGGCCGTTCAAGGCGGAAAGCGAGATCAACGCCGAAGCGGCAACGGTCGTCTCGCTTTGTTCGTTTCCGAAGACGACCATCGAACGGATGATGAAGGAATCGCCGGAGCTCGAGCATCGCCTGTTCAAGCAGGCGCTGGATGAACTCGACGAGGCGCGCGACTGGATGGTGACGCTGGGGCGCAAGACCGCGGGGGAGAAGGTAGCGAGCTTCCTGCTGATGATCGCCAGGAACATCGATCCCACGGTTGACTCGACCGCCAGCTCGGCGACCTTCGATCTGCCGCTGACACGCGCGGGTATCGCGGACTTCCTCGGTCTGACGATCGAGACGGTGAGCCGCCAGCTGACCAGGCTGCGAACCGACGGCGTGATCCGGATCGAGAACAACCGGCATGTGACGGTGGACAGCGTCAGTCGGCTGGAGCAGCGCTCCGGCGCCTAACCTAGCAACGCGGTCGACCCTCATAGAGGTTCTAGCCTGGATCAACGATTCCGATCTTCGGCAGGACGTGCTCGCGTTCAAACGCGATATGCCGGCGCAGGCTCTCGAAGAACCCGCGCAGCATGAACCCGATCGCTTCGGCATTGTCGATCGTTTTGCCATGGCCGATCGCCAGCAGAATCTCCGTTACCTCGCCAGCAAAGCATTCGTCTTCGACATGTTCAGCGCGCAGTCGGCGGATTGAGGCAAGATTGGCTTGTCCGCTGCTTGTGGCCGCCTCATATGCCGGAAAGATGATCGTCTCTTCATAGTGATGGATGTCGCGCAGCAACGGAATAATGGCGTTGGCTGTTCCCAGGCATTTCAGCCGATCGACGCTCGGCAGGTCATCGGCGATTTTTTCCAGGGCATCGCAAAGCTGCAGTTTTTCCCGGTGCGCTCGCTTCATCACCGCGGCCGGGATCGCCTCTCTGCTCGATCGATCCGCAAGCATCGCGTTTTCGCGACGCCTTTCGAACAACGACGGTCCTCGCTCCCCGTTCAATAGCAGTCTCCCGTTCCTTGGCCGGACCGAAGCTGCCCAATCCAAAACGAAGCGGCTTTGACCTGGATCAAGGCGACGCCGAAGCAACTGCGGAATTGGTGCCGATGCGGATCGATGTCCGCGTACGGACTCCAAGGTCGGGGACATGCCATGAAATTCGGCACGGAAATTGTTCTGTTGTGCTTCTTCACCTTTCTGGCGCTGGTGGCAGCCGGCTTTGGTGTCGACGAACCTTTCCGGCAGCACATGTGGGTGCTGTTCTTCGTGCTGCTCGGGTTTGTCGTTGTCCTTCTGCGCAACACCAGCTTTACAGCCCCCGCCCCGATTGACCCCTCGGCCTATATGGACGGGCCGATCCGCTACGGTGCCATCGCCACCATGTTCTGGGGCGTCGTCGGTATGCTGGTCGGCGTGGTCATAGCGCTGCAGCTTGCCTACCCTGATCACAACATTCAGCCGTGGTTCAATTTCGGCCGCTTGCGGCCGCTGCACACGTCCGGTGTTGTCTTCGCGTTCGGCGGCAACGCGCTGCTTTGCACTTCATTGTATGTCGTACAGCGCACCTGCCGCGCCCGGCTCTTCGGCGGCGATCTCGCCTGGTTCGTGTTCTGGGGCTATCAGCTTTTCATCGTCATGGCCGCGACCGGTTATCTGCTCGGCATCACCGAGAGCCGCGAATACGCCGAACCCGAATGGTATGTGGACCTCTGGCTGACCATCGTCTGGGTCGCCTACCTGCTGCTCTTCCTCGGCACCATCCTTAAGCGCAAGGAACCGCATATCTACGTCGCCAACTGGTTCTACCTGGCCTTCATCGTGACCATCGCGATGCTGCATGTGGTCAACAACCTGTCGATGCCCGCGTCCCTCCTGGGCTCGAAGAGCTACTCCGCCTTCTCCGGCGTCCAGGATGCCCTGACGCAATGGTGGTACGGCCACAACGCCGTCGGCTTCTTCCTGACCGCCGGCTTCCTTGGCATGATGTATTATTTCGTGCCCAAGCAGGTGAACCGGCCGGTCTATTCCTACCGCCTGTCGATTATCCATTTCTGGGCGATCATCTTTCTCTACATCTGGGCCGGGCCGCATCACCTGCACTACACCGCCCTGCCCGACTGGGCGCAGACGCTCGGCATGGTCTTTTCCATCATGCTTTGGATGCCTTCCTGGGGCGGCATGATCAACGGCCTGATGACGCTGTCGGGCGCCTGGGACAAGATCCGCACCGATCCGATCGTCCGCATGATGGTGATGGCCATCGCCTTCTACGGCATGTCGACCTTCGAAGGTCCGATGATGTCGATCAAGGCCGTCAACTCGCTGTCGCACTATACCGACTGGACCATCGGGCATGTCCATTCCGGCGCGCTCGGTTGGGTTGGCATGATCTCGTTCGGCGCGATCTACTACATGGTGCCGAAGCTCTGGAACCGCGAGCGGCTCTATTCGCTGCGCCTCGTCACCTGGCACTTCTGGCTGGCGACACTGGGTATCGTTGTCTACGCCGCCGTGATGTGGGTTTCCGGCATCATGCAGGGCCTGATGTGGCGCGAATACGACGAGCAGGGCTTCCTGGTCTATTCCTTCGCCGAAACCGTCGCCGCCATGCACCCTTACTACGTCATGCGCGCCGTCGGCGGCGCCATGTACCTCTGCGGCGCCCTCATCATGGCCTGGAACATCGCCATGACCATCCTCGGCTACCAGCGCGAGGAGCAACCAATGCCGGGCTCCATTCCCGCCCTCCAGCCTGCACAATAAGGAGCCAGACAATGGGCTTGATGGACAAACACGCGATCATCGAGAAGAACGCCACGCTTCTTCTCATCGGCTCACTGCTGGTGGTCACGGTCGGCGGCATCGTCGAGATCGCACCGCTCTTCTATCTCGACAATACGATCGAGAAGGTCGAAGGCATGCGGCCTTATTCGCCGCTCGAACTTGCCGGACGCAACATCTATGTGCGCGAGGGCTGCTACCTCTGCCACAGCCAGATGATCAGGCCGTTCCGCGATGAAGTCGAACGCTACGGCCACTACAGCCTGGCGGCCGAGTCGATGTACGACCATCCGTTCCAGTGGGGATCGAAGCGAACTGGGCCGGATCTCGCCCGGGTCGGCGATCGCTATTCGAATGAATGGCACGTCCAGCATCTTGCCGACCCGCGCTCGGTGGTGCCGGAATCGATCATGCCGAGCTACGCGTTCCTGAAGGACGCGCAGATCGACGTGAAGGACTTCTCGACGCATCTGGTTGCGAATGCGCGCGTTGGCGTCCCCTACTCCGATGACATGATCGCCAGCGCCAACGCCGATGTGATGGCACAGGCCGGCCCGAGTGCCGACACATCCGGCCTGGAGAAACGCTATCCGAAGGCCAAGATCGGTGACTTCGACGGCAATCCGCAGCAGGTCACCGAGATGGATGCGCTGGTCGCCTATCTTCAGATGCTCGGCACGCTGGTCGATTTCAAGACCTATGACGAAGCCGCCGGTTACCGCTGAGGAGGACGACCATGGATTACAACCTCATGCGGGAGTTCGCGGATAGCTGGGCGCTGCTCGCCATGGCTCTCTTTTTCGTTGGATGCGTTGCTTTCGCACTTCGCCCTGGCAGCCGCAGGCAAGCCGATGAAGCCGCCCGAATTCCTCTCAAGGACGACTGATCATGAGCAAAGACGATATCGATGACGTCTCGGGCATCTCGACGACCGGCCATGAGTGGGACGGCATCAAGGAACTCAACAACCCCCTTCCCCGCTGGTGGGTGATAACCTTCTACATCACCATCGCCTGGGCGGCCGGCTACACCATCGCCTATCCGGCATGGCCGATGCTGTCTTCGGCGACGAAGGGCGTGCTCGGCTATTCCAGCCGCAACGATGTCAAGAATGAGCTGGCGGCCGCCGAAGCCGCCAAAGGCAAGTATGTCGCCGCCATCCAGGCGAAGACCGTCTCCGAGATCGCTGCCGACGATGCGCTGCGCGAATTCGCGGTCGCGGCCGGTGGTGCCGCGTTCAAGGTCAATTGCGTGCAGTGCCACGGCTCGGGCGCCCAAGGCTCAGCCGGTTTTCCCAACCTCAATGACGACGAGTGGCTGTGGGGTGGGAGCGCAGAACAGATCCAGCAAACGATCACGCACGGCATCCGCTTCGCCTCGGATCCCGATACGCGGCAGTCCGAGATGCCTGCCTTTGGCGACATCATCACGCCCGAGCAGGCCACGCAGGTCAGTACCTATGTCGCCAGCCTCTCCGGCCCGGTTCACAATGCAAGCCTGATCGAGCCCGGCGCCAAGGTCTTCGCGGAAAATTGCGTAGCCTGTCATGGCGCCAACGCAAAAGGCAACAAGGAGTTTGGCGCGCCCGACTTGACTGATGCGATCTGGTTCTACGGATCCGGCGAAACAGCGATCGCCGCCCAGGTCCGCGCGCCGAAACACGGCGTGATGCCGGCCTGGATCGGGCGGCTCGGTGAAACCACGGTCAAGGAACTTGCCGTCTACGTCCATTCGCTTGGCGGTGGAGAATAGGAGGCGGGGGCCTATTCTCGGCCCTCGACTGCCCAAGCGACGAGGCCCGGCCAGTGCCGGGCCTCGATTTGCTTCCGGCATCTGAAGATTGACCTGCATCAACGCGGCGTGACCCGTCCGGCGGCAATGTTGCTCGACGCCGGCAAAATCATCTGTTGCGCGCAAGTGGAGATAATCGTGCTGGATCAAACGCAGATAGAACGGCTGGAAGCCGAGGCGGTCAATTCCGCCAAGACCCGCCAGCCGCTCTATGCCGCGCGCAAGAAGATCTTCCCGAAACGCGCCTCGGGCAGCTTTCGCCGTTTCAAATGGCTGGTAATGGCGATCACCCTGGGCATCTACTATCTGACGCCTTGGCTTCGGTGGGACCGCGGATCGTTTGCGCCGGACCAGGCAGTGCTGCTCGATCTTGCCAATCGCCGCTTCTACTTCTTCTTCATCGAGATATGGCCGCAGGAATTCTACTACGTCGCCGGCCTGCTGATGATGGCCGGCGTCGGCCTTTTCCTGGTCACGTCCACAGTCGGCCGAGCCTGGTGCGGTTATACCTGCCCGCAGACCGTGTGGGTCGACTTGTTTCTCGTGGTGGAGCGGGCGATCGAAGGCGATCGCAACGCCCGCATGAAGCTCGACGCCGGCCCGTGGACGGCGCGCAAACTGGTACTGCGCGTAACGAAGCACGCCATCTGGCTGGTTATTGCGGTAGCCACCGGCGGCGCGTGGATTTTTTATTTCGCGGATGCGCCAACGCTGATCGGCCAAGTCTTCACCGGGACCGCCGCTTCGGCCGCCTACGTGACCATCGCGGTGCTGACGGCGACCACCTATACATTCGGCGGGCTGATGCGGGAACAGGTCTGCACCTACATGTGCCCATGGCCGCGCATCCAGGCGGCCATGCTGGACGAGAATTCGCTGACCGTCACCTACAATGACTGGCGCGGCGAGCCCCGATCGCGCCACGCCAAGAAGGCCCTGGCCGCGGGCCAGTCGGTCGGCGACTGCGTCGACTGCAATGCCTGCGTCGCGGTGTGTCCGATGGGGATCGACATTCGCGACGGCCAGCAGCTCGAATGCATCACTTGCGCGCTCTGCATCGATGCCTGCGACGGCGTCATGGACAAGCTCGGCAGGGAGCGCGGGCTGATCTCCTATGCGACATTGTCCGATTACAACGCCAACATGGCGGTGGCGACCGCGGGCGGTTCCTCCCCGGTGACCCCTTCCCTTGTCAGGACGGATGAAGGCAAGTTTACCGACAGGTTGGCGCATTTCCATATTCGCAAGATCTTCCGCCTGCGCACCTTCATCTATCTCGGCGCCTGGTCGGCGGTCGGGCTCGTACTGCTCTATTCGTTGCTGACCCGCGAGCGGCTCGAGCTGAACGTCCTGCACGATCGCAACCCGCAATTCGTGACGCTCTCCGACGGTTCGATCCGCAACGGCTACACCGTCAAGCTGCTCAACATGATCCCCGAGCCAAGGATGATCGTTGTCACCTTGCAAGGCCTGCCTGGCGCCGAGATGAGCGCGGTCGGCGTCGATCTTCCTCCCGCACGATCCTTCGCCACCCTGGCCGATCCGGACCGGTTGAAGACGCTCAAGGTTTTCGTGCGCCAACCCGCGGATCAGATCGAGGGAACCGCGCAGAGCTTCACGTTCCGGATCGAAGACAAGGCAGGCCTTGAGTCCGCCGAATACACGGCCACCTTCAATGCACCGGAGATCGCCAGATGAGCGCTCATTCGCCAAAATCCCGCGAATTCACCGGCAGGCATATGCTGTTCATCATTCTCGGCTTCTTCGGGGTGGTCATTGGCGTCAACTTGACCATGGCGACGCTGGCCAGCAAGAGCTGGACCGGCCTCGTCGTCGAAAACACCTATGTGGCGAGCCAGCAGTTCAACCGGAAGGCAGAGGAAGGGCGCGCGCAGGCGGCGCTCGGCTGGACCGGCAAACTGACGATCGCATGGGGCGAGGTGCGCTACGGCCTAAGCGATGCCGCGGGCAAGCCCGTTCCCCTGCACGCTGTGAAGGTCCTGTTTCGTCACCCCGCCTACGAGGCAGCGGACAAGTCCGTCACCCTGGCCTCCGCTGAGGGTCAGGAATTTGCCACGCAACACACGCCGAGGGACGGCGTTTGGATTGTCGAAATCGACGCCGATGCCAGTCTCGCCGAGCCCTATCGCGACGTCCGTAGAATCATCATTTCCCATGGAGCGCTGCAATGAGCTGTTGTGCACCGGGCGCTGAAATGGCGCTGGATTTGAAAGCTAGCATATCGGTGCTGCCGTCCAGCCAGGAGGTCAGGCTGGCGAGCCGATCGCTTGGCGGCGATCTTCGCCAAACCGACCTCTCGGTGCCGACCGTGCATTGCGCAGCCTGCATCCAGGCGATCGAGATAGCACTTGGAAAGCTCGAACGGATCGAGAGCGCGCGCGTCAATTTGTCGACGAAACGGGTCTCCATCCGCTGGCGCGGCGACGAGGTGCCATCATTCGTCGCAGCGCTTGGACGGCTGGGATATGACGCGCACCTGTTCGATCCAGAGGCTGACGGCAAGGACAAGACGGTCTCGGAACTGATCCGCGCCGTCGCCGTTGCCGGCTTTGCCGCAGGCAACATCATGCTGCTCTCGGTCTCGGTCTGGTCCGGTGCTGAGGGTGCTACTCGCGACCTGTTTCATTGGGTCTCGGCATTGATCGCCATCCCCGCGCTCGCCTTCGCCGGCGGCATCTATTTCCGCTCGGCATGGAATGCGCTGCGCCACGGCCGCATGAACATGGACGTGCCGATCGCGGTCGGCGTCTCGCTCGCCTATGCCATGAGCCTCTACGAGACGATGACCCACGGCGAGCACGCCTATTTCGACGCATCGGTGTCGCTGCTGTTCTTCCTGCTGATTGGCCGCACGCTGGATCACGTGATGCGCGAGCGGGCACGGACGGCGGTTGATGGATTGGCGCGGCTGGCGGCGCGCGGCGCCATGGTGCTGCGCCATGACGGCAGCCACAACTACCTGCCTGTGGAGGAGATCGAACCGGGCATGCAGCTGCTGGTCGCTGCCGGCGAAAGGCTACCTGTCGACGGCAGGATCATTCGGGGCGCATCGGATCTCGACTGTTCGCTGGTTTCCGGCGAGAGCACACCGAAAACCGTGGCATCGGGGGAACAGGTTCAGGCCGGCACGCTGAACCTAACCGGCCCGCTGACCATCGAGGCGACCGCCGCCGCAAAGGACTCCTTCCTGGCGGAAATGGTTCGGCTGATGGAAGCCGCCGAAGGCGGTCGTGCGCGCTATCGCCGGATCGCCGACCGCGTCTCGGCGCTCTACGCGCCGGTGGTCCATCTCACTGCCTTCGTAACGTTCCTTGGCTGGATGGCGGCAGCAGGCGACTGGCACCAGGCGGTGACCATCGCCATCGCCGTCCTCATCATCACATGCCCATGTGCACTCGGCCTCGCCGTGCCGATAGTGCAGGTTGTCGCGGCGCGCCGGCTGTTCGAAGCCGGCGTCATGGTCAAGGACGGCTCGGCCATGGAGCGCCTGGCGGCTATCGACGCGGCCGTGTTCGACAAAACCGGCACGTTGACGCTCGGCCAGCCACGCCTGGTCAACGCCTCGTCCATCGATCCGGCGATGCTGGCGATCGCGGCCGACATGGCCGCGCACTCGCGTCATCCGTTCTCAAAGGCCATAGCCGCCTTCGCAGGATTTGCCGGCCAGCCGACGCTGGACGCCGTCAGCGAACACCCCGGTCTCGGCATCGAAGCCACAACCGCCGACGGTACATGGCGTCTTGGCCGGCGCGGCTGGGCCGGATGGAAAGCTCGGACCGGTGGCGAAGGCAAATATGGCGGCTTTGGCGGGACGGTGCTTTCGAAGAATGGGAGGATCGTCGCCTCCTTCGCGTTCGAGGACGCTGTGCGATCCGATGCCAAGGCGGCGGTCGGGCAATTGAAGGAGTCCGGCATCTCGGTCGAAATGCTGTCCGGTGATATCGCCATTGCCTGTGGCGAGGTGGCGAGGACGTTGGACATCGAGAGTTTCACGCCGGCGCTGCTTCCCTCCGGCAAAGTCGAACGGATCGAAGCCCTGACCAACGCGGGCCACAAGGTTCTGATGGTGGGCGACGGGCTTAACGACACGCCAGCCCTCGGGGCCGCGCACGCCTCGATCGCGCCGGCAACCGCCGCCGATGTCGGACGCAATGCCGCCGATTTCGTTTTCCTGCGCGAAAGCCTCCTGGCGGTGCCGCTCGCCCTCGACATCTCGCGCAAAGCCGGAAGGCTGATTCGCCAGAACCTTGCCATCGCAATCATCTACAATGCCGTTGCCGTGCCGATCGCCATTCTCGGCCATGTCACGCCGTTGATCGCGGCAATCGCGATGTCCGCCTCCTCGCTGCTGGTCATCGCAAACGCGCTGCGGCTGCAGGGATCTGGACTGCACGCCCCAGCAAGAAGCACCGCGCCTGACAGGCGCTCCGGCATCGGCGCACTGGCACGATCCTCATGACGACGCTTGTCTACCTCATCCCCGTGGCGCTGTTTCTCGGTGCGCTCGGACTGTCCGGCTTCCTGTGGGCCTTGAGGAGCGGTCAATACGAGGATCTCGACGGGGCGGCGGAGCGGATTCTGATCGACCGGGACGACAAGCCAAAGTGACGTCTGGCGATGTCGAAAGTAATGCAGATCAAGGCACGTCTCACACAGGACCTCGATAATGGCCCTGATAGATGTCGGAGGAGTCAGGCATGCAAGCCGAAGCCATAATGACCGCACCGGTGATCGGGATAGAACCAACGGCATCGATTTCCGATGCAGCAGGGTTGATGCTCTCCAAAAAGATCAGCGGCCTTCCCGTCATTCGCAGCGACGGCACGCTGGTCGGCATCGTCAGTGAGGGCGATTTCCTGCGCCGGGGAGAGCTCGGCACGAAGCACAAGCGCCCGCGTTGGCTGGAGTTTCTTGTTAGCCCCGGAAGAGCCGCCGATGAATATGTTCAAGCCAACGGACGGCGTATCGAGGAGGTTATGACGGCGGATGTCGTCACGGCATCCCCTGGCGCATTGCTTTCCGACATCGTCGAGCTGATGACGCAGCATCACGTCAAACGCGTCCCGGTCGTCGACAGTGGGAAGGTTGTCGGTATCGTCACCCGCTCCGATCTTCTTCGCGCCTTGCTCAGTATCCTGCCAGACGCCGCCCCGACAGTCGCGGACGACGAACAGATCCGACAAAGGATCCTTGCCGAGCTTGCGAGGCAGAAATGGGCCGGCAAGGACATGATCGATGTGACAGTGGACAAGGGGATGGTGGAACTGGGCGGTGCGATCTTCGACGAACGCGAGCGCCAGGCAGCTACTGTCGCCGCCGAAAACGTCGCCGGCGTCAGGGCCGTCAAGGATAACCTTTTCTGCGCGGGGCCGCTTTCGGTGGTGCTTGTCTCTTAGTTCAGCACTACAAGAATTTGCGGACTCCGCATTGCGTGACCGCAAGAATGTCCGCATTGAACCTAAGTCGCAGCTACCGCTATTAATGGTCGAAGCAGCAACAAGGCGAATGCGATAAGCGCCGCGCCCGCGACCCTGTCTGCCATCTCTCTGCCTCCGTTCAGCCGCCTACCGAGCAAAAGCCACATCGACCCGGTGGCAGCTGTGGTCACCAAAAGTACAATCCAGAAGAAGCCCAGTTCGTACAACCTCACGTGCACCGGCACGATTGCCAGACAATAGATGAAGGCTTTCGGATTGAGGGCAGTCGTTACGACAACAGAAAGGCTATCGCCGTCTTTGGATGCGTCTATCCGGTCGCTACTTATCAGGCGCAGGCCAAGAATTACGAGCCACAGGGCTGCGACCAGCTTGAGTACCTGGATGGCGCCGGACGGCAGCAAGGGTCGCAGCGAAAACCAGCAGGCTGCTGCGATCCCGTATCCGCAGGCCTGTGAGACCAAGAGTGCAATCGCCTTCTCTCGCTTGGCCGCACCCGCCATCAAAAGAGCATTGGTTGGCCCGGGCGCAATAAAGAGCAGAAGTGCTTCTAGAAGAAATAGATTGTCCAAACTGCCTAGTCCCATGGGATGCAAATCTATCGGCATAAGTCCGTTTGCGTTGACTCGTCAGACGCATTTGTGGCGACGCTTTCTATCGTTGGCCGGCTGCGTGCTGCAGCCGTGCGATCAGGTCGCGGTTGCGGCAATAGTCTGGCGGATCATCGGCTTGCTGGTGTTCATTGAGCCAAGTCGAGCATTCGTCCTGATGGCCGCAGGAGCGGCAGCGGTCCACCGCCCGGTTGGTGACCGCTACATAGTCCGGCACGACTTTCAATTGTCTGTCGACACCGAGCTTCTGCATCATGCGGCCCATCAAGGCGGTCCTGGCGTCAACTGAAATCAGGTAGTCGAGAAAACTCATGTCGGTCACTCCCGTTTCTCGGCAGATCATTGCCATGCCGGCGGCAGCTGCATTGATCTCGGTCAATCGGACCCCTCGGGACCATGGGTCTGGCGTGAACGCCGCGAGTGGCGGACTTGAAGTTCTGATTGACCGGCGGTCAATACGACATGAGGCGGTTGATGCTGCTCTCTTCGATCAGCGTACGCGTGACGCCGCCGAACGCCCATTCGCGCAGGCGGCTGTGACCATATGCTCCGGAGACGATCAGGTCGGCATGGATCGAGCGCGCGAATGTCAAGAGTCGATCGCCGTCAGCCTCGCCGCGGATCAGTTCGGTTCGCGCCGTAATGCCGTGATGTTCAAGAAAAACGGCGACGTCGGCGAGGCTGTCACGGATGCTGTCGTCGCGATCGCTATCGATTGTGACGATGACCACTTCGGTGGCCTTGGCGAGGAAAGGCAATGCATCGGTCAGCGCCCGTCGTGCCTCCCGGGTGTCCTTCCAGGCGACCAGCACGGTTTTTGCCATGATATGTTCGACATTGCTTGCGGTGATCAGGACTGGCCGGCCTGTGCCGAGTGCCAGGCTGCCGATGTCTACGGTGCGATAGACATTTTCTCCCTCCTCGCCGCTGGTAACGATGAGGTCGGCCGCGCGGGCGGAGACGCTAAGGAAGCGGGTCGGGCTGCAGACTTCCTGCCCCCACTCGCTGCTGATCGAAGCAGGAACCAGCCTCTCGAATTCGGCGCGCAGTTCGGCAAGCCGCTTTTCGATTTCCGTCCGCTGGATCTGCATGATCTCGCCTTCGTAGACCATGCCGTCGCCGGTCGCGACCAGCGGCGGGACGTCTGCAGCCGCCAGGCCGATAAGGTGAGCCCCGAAGCGTTCCGCAAGCTCGACCCCCAACTTCACTATGGGTGCAGCAGGTGCATCTACGCCAAGGTTCAAAATAATTGACTTGTAGGACATTGCAGTCGCCTTTCGCTGGAGCGTTAGAATGCGATGATGAAGTGCATTCGCCGGCACTCGACGCCTTGATGCGTGTCAAAAAACACTAGCGACCGAGACGATCGCGACTATTCGGCTTGATCGGTTTCTGCGTGTGCAGAAAGAGCGATGATGATAACTAGACTGCGTGGCAGGTTCTCTGATCAAAGGACTTGATTTGGACGACAAACAAACACGTGACTTGTCGACCGACGCTCGCAACGAACGGCGGGGCACGGCCGAGCATGAGCGGCTCTCCCTGATGTTCGAGCAGGCCCCGGGGTTCATGACGTTGATGCGTGAGCCGGGTCATGTCTTCGAATTGACCAATGCCGCCTATCAACGCCTGATTGGCCAGAGGCAAGTAATAGGAAAGTCGGTACGCGAGGCGCTGCCCGAGCTCGAGGGTCAGGGTTTCTACGAACTGCTGGACCAGGTGTATGAAACGGGCGAGCCCTACAGAGGTCAGGGCGTGAAGGTCACCCTTCGCAACAAGGATGACGAGCCGGTCGAAGAGCGCATCCTCGACTTCGTCTATCAACCCATCAAGGCGGACGATGGCCGCGTCACGGCCATTTTTGTCGAAGGCACCGACGTCAGCGAGCTCTCTTTTGCAAACGCGGCCCTACGATTGCGCGAAGATCATTTGCGTTCGATCCTGGCCACGGTGCCCGACGCAATGGTCGTCATCGATGAACAAGGCAGTATTCAATCCTTCAGCACGGCTGCCGAAACGCTGTTCGGTTACCAGTCGAGCGAAGTCATGGGTCAGAACGTCAAGCTGCTGATGCCGTCGCCATACCGCGAAGAGCATGATGCTTATCTGCACCGCTATTTATCAACCGGCGAGCGCCGGATTATCGGGCTCGGCCGCACCGTCACTGGGATGCGTAAGGATGGCTCAACCTTTCCGATGGAGCTTTCCGTCGGAGAAATGCATCCTGGAACCGGCCGCTTCTTTACCGGTTTCTGCCGGGACTTGACCGAACGCTACAGAGCGGAAGCAAGAATACAGGAGCAACAGCAGGAGCTTCTCCATATGGCGCGGTTTACCGCGCTCGGCGAAATGGCTTCGACCTTGGCGCATGAAATCAACCAACCGCTCACGGCAATCACGAACTACCTCAAAGGCAGCCGACGGCTTCTCGAAAAAAGCACGGAAGAGAACGCGCCGGTGCTGAGGGAGGCCGTCGAAAAGGCAGCGGAACAGGCATTGAGAGCCGGAGACGTCATTCGCCATCTTCGGGACTTCGTCGCAAGAGGCGAAAGCGAGCGACAAGTCGAACGCCTGCCTGCGTTGATCGAGGAAGCATCGTCCCTGGCCCTGGTTGGGGCAAGAGAAGCCAATGTGCGCGTCAGCTACAAGCTTGATCCCGCCGCGGAACTGGTCTTGACCGACCGCATCCAGATTCAGCAAGTTTTGCTGAACCTGATGCGCAACGCGATAGAAGCCATGCAAGGTGTGCCACGCCGTGAGTTGCAAATCACAACCGTGGCTCGTGATGACGGCATGGCTGAGGTAAGCGTGATTGACACAGGCACTGGTCTCGCGCCGGACGTCTCCGCCCAGCTTTTCCAGCCGTTTGTCACCACCAAGAAGCAGGGCATGGGCGTTGGCCTCTCCATTTGCCGCACTATCGTCGAATCGCACGGTGGTCACATCTGGACCGAGGCGGTGCCCGCTGGAGGAACCGCTTTCCGGTTCACCCTGCGCATCGTGCAGAAGGAAGAAGTCGCCAATGGCCGGTAACGATCTTGTGCATGTGGTCGACGACGACGTCGACGTTCGCAAGTCGCTTGGTTTTCTTCTGGCGACGTCTGATTTCGCTGTACGCCTATACGAATCGGCGTCGGTTTTTCTGGCCACAGCGACGGGCAATCTCGACGGCTGTATCGTGACGGACGTGCGCATGCCCGGCATTGACGGGATCGAGTTCCTGCGACAGCTCCGGACCCGCGGACATACGCTTCCAGTCATTGTCATGACGGGTCATGCCGATGTGGCGCTGGCTGTTCAGGCGATGAAGGAAGGTGCCGCCGATTTCATCGAAAAACCTTTCGACGACGATATTCTGATCGATGCGATCCGCTCTGCGTTGGGCAACCGCAACCAAGCCGATGCGACACACCCACAAAGCTCGGAAATCCGCGGCCGTCTGTCGACGCTGTCGGAGCGGGAGCGGCAGGTGCTGGATGGGCTTGTGTCGGGCCTGCCGAACAAGACGATCGCATACGATCTAGGCATCAGCCCGCGCACGGTCGAGATCCATCGCGCCAACGTCATGAGCAAGATGGCCGCGAGCAGCCTGTCGCATCTCGTGCGCATGGCATTGATCGTGGAATCCAAACGTTAAGGCGAGTCACGGAGAGACATGCCGTTGTCTGCCGGGATCCTATCAGGCAGCCAGTCGCGCCAGTGAGTCGGGTGGATGTCAACGCGCGCGCCGGTCGTGACGTTCTTCCAACCTTCCCGCCCCTTTAAGCAAGGGAAGACAAGCGCATGTTCGCCGTCCTCGTCGAGGACGGCGAGTTCGAGTTCACGACCGAACGGAGCGCTTGAGATTGGCTTCCACATCATCCCCTAATGATGTGCGGAAGCGGCAGGTCCCGCCTTGATCTGGATCATTTTCCAAGTGGGCGAGAGCCAAACAGCAACGTGCCCGTCAGCACCTACTCATCTGGCCGTGTAGCCACCATCCACGAGATGATAGCTGCCAGTGATGAAGCTTGCGCTCTGGCTGTGCGGCCCAAGAGTGTCTCTGCGAGTGGTTTCGGCGTTGAACCGGAGAGACATCGCTTGGATCCCGCAATCCATTAACTCTAGCAACCGCACTACTGTTCTGATTGCGCCAGATCAATTTCACGAGCGCTTGTTGGGCGTCGGGCTTTGCACCCGGACCGCCTGCGTTGCCAATCGCAACGGTCAAGGTCTTTGCAAGCTGCCGATATAGGCGATGATTGACTCGATCTGGTCGGGGCTGGCAACCCACTCAGGCATATCCGGATGCCCGGTTGAAATGCCTTCGGCCAGTGCCTCCTCGAGATCAGTGAGCCGATAACGCTGCGAAAGTTTGCGAAGTTCAGATGCGTCGGGATGGCTGCTCACGTCTGTTTGTCCAACCGCATGGCATCGCGCGCAATTGACTTCGACCAGTGCCCTTCCGCCTGCGAGCATGCCTTGCGATTTCCGAAGCAAGTCTGGAGCTGATCGAGGCTACCTTGCCGGCTTCCATTGCATATTCCGAGGTCGCGTTCTGAAGGAAGTTGCTGAGCACATCGAAAGCGTCGTTGAATTCGCTACCCGCGACGAGATCATCGACCATTTTGACGTTCTGCTCGCAGCGGTGCTTCAGGAAAGATAGCGTCTCGACCTGATACCGCATAATTGCCTTGAGAGCGTGGGCCTGAAGGCCAGCTGCTGCGATGAGCAACTTCTGGCCATTCGTCGCTGTCGGCAAGGGCTGTAAGGCGAAGTGCGAGGACCCGGCATTGGTTTTCATGGCGATTACTCCCTGTGGGGCCGCGACCGTGAACCTAAATGTTTGCCAAGCAACACTAGCGGCCGTCATCGACTGGTCGTTGATGGAGATCAACGACGCCCGGGACCCTGACACAAATACGGAAGCGACCAGCACTATTTGAGTTCATTCGTTTTTGACGCGCATCAAGGCCCTTGGCCCGTTTTCGTGGCCCTCTTGCGCCAAGTGCGAAGGAGCTTGGGTGATGGCTTTCAGGACGATTATGGTTCAGCTGGACATTGATGCCATCGCTGCACCGCGCGCAGCGTTCGCATGGGAGCTTGCCCAAACGCATGACGCCGAACTGATCGCCTTCTGCGCGGCTGAAGGGCATTTCGTCATGCCAAAGGGCATGGAGGAGGCTGCCGCACAGGCGATATGGTGTCAGGTCGATGAAATAGAAGGTCGCCTGAATTGCCTGAAAGAGGAATTCCTCTGTACCGTCAACGGCAGCGACCGGGCCTCATGGCGGGGCGTAGTCGGCAATCCGACCCAGCAGCTTGCGCTCAACGCTCGCGCCTCCGATCTGATTGTTGTCGGACCTCCAATGCAGGATTTTATGATCGACCATCACCGGACCGTGGATGCGGGCGGCCTGATTCTTTCCGCGGGCCGCCCCGTTCTTGTCGCGTCTGATACACTTGCGCCATTCAGGCCCGAGAGCATTCTGATTGCGTGGAGTGACACACGCGAGGCCAGGCGCGCCGTCGTTGACGCTCTGCCATTTCTGGTCGACGCTAGAGACGTGGTGATCGCCACCGTTGAAGGTGGTGGTGAGGTGACGTGCCGTGCCGGCGTGGAGGACGCGCAGCGTTTTCTGGCAAGTCATGGAGTGAAGGCACGATCCGAAGTGATGGATAGCCGCCGGTCAGCGCCGGCAGAAATACTTCTTCAGATTGGGCAGCAGATTGCAGCTGATCTCATTGTTCTAGGCGGTTATGGTCATAGCCGGGCTCGGGAATGGGCTTTCGGAGGCGTGACACGCTCTGTCCTTCAGGCTGGATCTTTCCACCGACTTTTATCGAATTGAGATCGCGCGCGCTGGCGCCGCACCTATGTAGGTCAAGGAAACTCGACCCATGTAAGAAGCCTCCAGATGCTTTCCAAAGCACGCCGAGTCGAACTGAGCGATATGAAACAACGACCGACAGGATAGCCGAGAAAAGAAAACAGGAGATCCCACCGATGCTGATCCGCACACTTTCGGTCTTGGAATGCAGCAAAGTGCTGGCGAGCAATCGCGTAGGCCGGCTGGCATGTTCCAACGACGACCAGCCATACGTCGTGCCATTCTACTATGCCCACGCAGACAATCATCTTTATGCGTTTTCCATGCCGGGCAAGAAAATCGACTGGATGCGTTCCAATCCGCGGGTGTGCGTCCAGATCGACGAACGCGGCCAGGGGCGGGGATGGAGAAGCGTGGTGGTCGATGGCCGCTATGAAGAGCTGCCCGACCGGATCGGCTACAAGGCTCAACGCGACCATGCGTGGTCGGTGTTGAGCAAGCACTCTGACTGGTGGGAGCCTGGCGCACTCAAGCCGGTCACCACCCCGGTGTCGGACAGCATACCCCACGTATTCTTCCGGATTCTCATCGAACAGGTGTCGGGCCGGGAAGCAAGCGAGTAGGTCGTACAGCCCATTCGCTGCCAAGAACAAAACGGGCCGGCGCAAACTCACCGGCCCTTTTTTGTGATCTTCCCTTTTCTGGCTTTGAATTGCTACCGCGCCATCAGGACAGGCAACGATGGATCCTCGACCATCGACTTGGTGACGCCGCCGAAGATCCGCTCGCGCAGCCGCGAATGCCCGTAGGCGCCCATGACCAGGAGGTCGGCGGCAACATCAATTGCGTGCTGGCGAAGCACGTCGGCAACGGAACGGTTCGCACTGGGCAACCGGTCGACCGTGACTTTCACCCCATGCCGGGCAAGATAGGCTGCAGCATCGGCTCCTGGTTCCGCTCCGTGGTGGGTTTCGCCCTCGACAGGATCGACCAGGACAAGATGCACCTCGTCGGCACAGATCAGCATGTCGAGCGACTCACGAAGGGCGCGCGATGACTCCAGACGGGAATCCCATGCAACCATCACGCATTTCGGCTTCAGCGTCGGCCGCGAACCTTGGGGGACAAGCAGCAAAGGCTTTCCTGAGGAAAATAATGCGCCCTCGATCACTTTGCTTTTTAGCGTCTCGCCGGCAAGCACTTCCGGTCCCACAATGGTGATATCGGCATAGCGGGCGCGGCGGCCGATGGTTTCGTCGGCCCAGCTGGCTTCCGGATATGCGCTGACAGTATCAGCCGAAAGGGCGCGGCCAGCCAGGAACGCCGACACGGCCGCCGTTGTCTTCTTCAGGGCCTTCTCATCTGCCTGGCGCTCCTTCAGCCAGTCTTCTGAAACGATCGCGGCAAACTCTCCAACCGGCGGTGGCGCGGCGAGCACCACCACGAGAACAGCGAGGTGTGCACCGACCTCCTCGCAAAGGCCGGCAGCGAGGTGCAGATCGCCGTCGCTCATGCCTGGTTCCGTGACCGTGAGTATCGTCTTGAATGACATCGCAACTGCTCCTGAATCTTGAGTTCGGCTCCAATCGTGCCTGCAACCGTAACGAGGCGGGTCTCAGCGCTCATTGCGCTGAATCAAAGATCATGCGCGAAGCCTCAATTGATCCGGATCAACTGCGGTGCGCACCGAGGTAGTAAGGTTCGGCCAACCAATCGGTGGGCACGACAATGAAATTTTTGATCGCGGCAGCTCTCGCAAGCTTGGCTCTCAATGCGTCAATGGCGCAGGAAATGAGCTACGGCCAGGCGGAGTACCTGAACTCCTGCGCGGTCTGCCATGGTGTCGACGGCAAAGGTGACGGTCCCTTGGGGGACGAGTTGGTGAAACGCCCGGCCGACCTGACGCGTCTGTCGAAAAACAATGGTGGCGAATTTCCGTACTGGCGCGTCTTTGCCATGATCGACGGTCGCACCATGGTGCCGGAACATGGCGAGCGCGATATGCCGGTATGGGGTCGGCAATTCCTTCCGGATGACGTGAAGAAATACGGCCCAAACGCCGGAGAGATCGTCACCACGGAACGCATCCATAACCTAGCTGGTTATGTCCAGGCACTGCAGCGGTAGGCATCGGGCGCGGCAAGGCTTTCGCATCGCGGGCTTCAAGGAGGCTGAACCATGATCGTTGAGAACCAGGAAGCCGTGGTCGCGCTGCTGCTCGATCCCGCCACGTATGGCGAGAGTGGACCGGTAGAGGCGATCGAGACCCATATTTCGCGTATATTCCTGGTTGGCGAACACGCCTACAAGATGAAGCGAGCGGTCAAGTTGCCCTATGTCGATTTCTCGACACCGGCACTCAGGCTCGCCGCTTGTGAGAAGGAGGTTGAACTCAACTCGAAAACGGCACCTGGCCTTTATCTGGGCGTGCGGCGCATCACACGAGAGGCCGCAGGCGAGCTGGCCTTCGACGGAAGCGGCGAACTGGTCGACGCGGCGATCGAGATGGTCCGCTTCGATCAATCGAAGCTCCTCGATCGGATGGCAATCGCCGGCGAACTGACGCCTGCGCTGATGACGTCGACCGCGCGCATGATCGTGCACTATCATCGCGGCGTACCGGAAATCCGCAATGGCAGTGGCGCCTCTAACCTTGCTGACGTGCTCGACATCAACGAGGCCGGCTTTGCCACCAGCCATGTCTTCGGCAAGGCCGAGGTCGAGACATTTGCCGAGGCCTTCCGTACCGCGCTTGCCCGGCATTCCGGATTGCTCGACCGTCGCGAAGTCGCTGGCAAGATCCGCCGCTGCCATGGCGATCTGCATCTGCGCAATATCTGTCTCTTCGACGGCGAGCCCCGGCTTTTCGACTGCATCGAATTCAACGACCAGATCGCGACTGTGGACGTGCTCTACGACCTTGCCTTCCTTTTGATGGACCTGTGGCATCGCGGTTTTCCGGAGCTCTCGAATCTTGTGATGAATCGCTATCTCGACGAAGCCGACGATGAGGATGGCTTTGCCCTTCTGCCCTTTTTCATGGCGGTCCGGGCAGCTGTGCGCGCGCATGTCACCGCGACGCAGGTCGAAGAAGGCAGTGCCTGTACCGACAAGTTGATTGCCGAGGCCAGATCCTATTTCGAGCTTGCCCGAGAGCTTCTCCAGGAGACCTCGCCGCGACTCGTTGCGATCGGCGGTTTGAGTGGTTCCGGCAAGACGACCGTTGCGGAGGCCCTCGCCGCCCGCGTCGGTGCGCCGCCCGGCGCGCGCATTGTCGAAAGCGACCGTATTCGCAAAGCGATGCATGGCGTTCCTGCAGAAACGAGGCTGCCGGACAAGGCCTATCGACCGGGAGTATCGGAACGCGTCTATCGCCAAATGGCATGGCGGGCCGGTTTGATCCTATCCGAAGGAGGGTCGGTGGTCGCCGATGCCGTGTTCGACAGGCCAGACGATCGAGGCCGGATCGAGAAGGCGGCAAGTGACAGGGGCGTCGCATTCTCCGGGTTCTGGTTGCAGGCGGATACGCTTGTCCTTTGGCAACGCGTCAGCGAGCGCAAGGGCGGTCCCTCGGATGCCACCATCGACATCCTCTCGCAGCAATTGCAGCGAAATGCCACCCAGTCCAGCTGGCGCAAGGTCGACGCCGATCGGAAGCTTGCCGATATCGTCGCGGAATTGCGAAGGTTCTCCGAAGGAGATGCTTCCGAACCGGGGCTACCCCTTCGCTCAGCCTCGTGACGGCGGCAGGGTAATCGACCTCAACGGAGGTCGAGCCTTGCCTCGAGGAGGCCGGGTTCGCTCGGATGATGCGTTACCTTGAAGCCAAATTCGCGGCACATGGTCAGCATCTTGCTGTTCTCGCTGAGCATAATGCCTTCGATCCGACCGATCCCATCGGCCTTTGCATAATCGACGATCTGTCTGAGCAATTCCCAACCGAGACCATGTCCCTGCAGATCCGTGCGCACCAGCAAGGCGTATTCGGCGACAGTGTGATCCGGATCGCAGGACAGCCGGCTGACCCCTGCCAGCGCGCCGGTGCTCGCTTCCAGCGCGACGAAAGCCATGTCGCGGTCATAGTCGAGCTGAGTGAGCCGTTTCAGCATCTGGTCGGAGAAGCTTTTGCGCGGCGACAGAAACCGCAGGCGCAGATCGTCCGGCGAAATCCTGGCAAAGAATTCCGGATAGAGCGCGATGTCGGCCGGCTTGATCGGCCGGATGTGATAGCGCGCGCCGCCCGCTGCAAAGTCTCTGGTCCAGCCCGACGGGTAGGGCCTGATGGCGAGCGCCGGGTTCGGCCCCGGCTCTTCCACACGTTCCGGCTCGATCTCGATGCGGGCATCGAGCGCGATCACGCCATCGGTGTTGGCGAGCAGTGGATTGATGTCCATGGAGACGAGGCAAGGAAAGTCGACGATCAGCTGCGACAGGCCGTTGAGCACAGCAATGATTGCACCACGATCGGCCGCCTTGCGGTCGCGGAACCCGGCGAGCAGGCGGCCGATGCGCGTTTGGTCGATCAGGTCACCGGCAAGAACATCGTCGAGAGGCGGCAACGCGATCGTCGTATCGCCCATCACCTCGACCGCAACGCCGCCGGCGCCGAACATGATTGTGGGGCCGAAGATCGGATCCCGGTTCATGCCGAGGATGAGTTCCTGCGCCTGTTTTCGCACCACCATCGGCTGAACGGCGTAGCCTTCAATGTCGGCTTTCGGTGCGTGCTTGCGCACCCGCGCCTCGATCGAGCGCGCGGCCTCCCCGACGGCCGCGGCGGTGGCAATGCAGAGCACCACCCCGCCAATGTCCGACTTGTGCGAGATCGTCTTGGATAGCAGCTTGATCACGACGTGCTCGGACGTCTTGAGGAGCCGGCCGGCCGCAATCTCCGCTTCGACAGGAGATTTTGCGACGATCATTTCAGGCACCGGAATGCCGTAAGCGGAAATCGCCGCCTTGGCTTCCGGCTCGGTCAGCATTCGCCGACCTTCCTTCGCTACCTGCCTGAATATGGCAAGCACGGCTTCGCGGTCGCTCGCGGTGTCCTCGCCGCGGCTCGGCGGGACTCGCATCAGCGCCCGCTGGGCTCGCGACCATTGGCTGAGATAGGAGACGGCCGTTGCGGCGTCCGCAGGCGTCTCGAAACTGGCAATGCCGGCATCCTGAAGGATCAGCCGCACGGCGCGCGCCGTATGCTCCCCGAGCCAGCAGGTGAGGACCGGCTTTCGACCGATCTTCCCTTCGTGGGTGAGTTTTGCCACCGCGCTTGCCGCGGCAAGCGGCGAGCCAAGCCCCGTTGGGCAATTCATGACCAGAACGACGTCGGTCCCGGTATCGCCCGCGACGGCCTCGATCGCCACCCGATAGCGCTCCGGCGAAGCGTCGCCAATGATGTCGACCGGATTGGCGTGGGACCAGGTGGCAGGCAGGACGACCTCCAATCGGGCGATTGTTTCCGGCGAGAGCTCTGCCAGTTCTCCGTTGCAGTCGATGAGTTGATCGACGGCCAACACGCCTGCCCCGCCGCCATTGGTGACGATGCCGACGCGGGCTCGTTCGAGGGGAGCGAAGCGAGCGGTCGTTTCGGCAGCATCGAAGAGCTCTGCCAGGTCTTTGACGCGCAGGATGCCGGCACGCAGCAATGCCGCATCGACCACGCGATCGGCGCCCGATAGCGCGCCGGTGTGGGTCGCGGCAGCCTTGGCCGATTGCTCGTGCCTGCCCGATTTGATCGCGATCACCGGTTTGATGCGCGCTGCAGCACGTGCGGCCGAGATGAACTTGCGCGGTTCGGGAATGGTTTCGAGATACATCACAATGGCGCGCGTATGCGCATCGCCCGCCAGCATGTCGAGACAGTCTCCGACATCGACATCGGCCATATCGCCGAGTGAGACGATCTGTGAGAAGCCGACATTGTTCTGAGCCGCCCAGTCGATCAGAGATGTCGCGATGGCGCCGGATTGTGACAGCAACGCGATATTGCCTGGCCTGGCTGCCATATGCGCGAACCCGGCATTGAGCTTCACTGGCGGGATCATCAGGCCCAGCGTGTTCGGCCCGATGATGCGGAAAAGGGTGGGCTTAGCGGCGTCGAGCATCGCTTGGCGCAATCCGTTCTCGCGCGTCAGCCCAGCGGTGATGACGACCCCCGCCCGCGTGCCCATGTCTGCGAGCTCGCGAACGATGCCGGGAACCGTCTCGGGTGGCGTTACGATCACACCCAGATCGGGAATACCTGGCAGATCCGCCACCTTCGGATAGCAGCGCCGACCCGCCACTTCAGTGTATTTCGGATTGACCGGCCAAATCTCGCCCTCGTAGCCGCCGCAGACGATGTTGTCGAAGACGACACGGCCGACAGAGCCGTCGCGCACCGATGCGCCGAACACGGCAACCGACTTGGGGGCGAACGCATATTCGAGATTTCGGATCGTCACCCTGTTTCTCCCATTCACGCTGATAGTCGCCAGTCGCTACTTGTTTAGTCCCGGCATTTGATGGGTGGGATCGAGTCGGAACCGTTCGGGCTCTTTTGCCCAGATTTTGCAGATGAATTCGTGGGGCGTGAGGCCCTTGAGGGTCTTAAGCCGGCGCGCGAAATTGTAAGCTAAGATGAAGTCGGCGAGATGCCGACGCAGTTGCTCGTGATCGTCATAGTGGAAGCGCTTGACGGTGGCGTCCTTGATGGTCCGATTCATCCGCTCGACCTGGCCGTTCGTCCAGGGATGGTTGATCTTTGTGAGCCGGTGCTCGATGCCATGTTCGTCGCAGATGCCGTCGAAGATGTGCTGAAGGGCATGCCGGTCGCAGGTCCGGTTGGCGAACTGAATGCCGTTGTCGGTCAGAATGGTATGGATGGCATAGGGCACGGTCGCGATCAGGTTGCGAAGGAATTGGGCCACCGCCATCTTGCCCGCCGTCGGGTGCAATTCCGCATAGGCGAATTTCGACGTCCGATCGATGGCCAAGAAAAGGCGCAGCTTGCCCTCGGCGGTCTGCACCTCGGCGAGGTCGATATGGAAATAGCCGAGCGGATAGGCGTTGAACTTCTTCCTGGCCGGCTTGTCGGCGTCCACCTGCGGCAGCCGCGAAATGCCATGGCGCTGAAGGCAGCGATGCAACGACGAGCGCGTCAGATGCGGGATCGAGGGCTGTAGGGCATAGAGACAATCATCCAGCGCCAGCAACGTGTGCTTGCGAAAGGCGACGATCACCGCTTCCTCTTCGAGCGACAGCACTGTCGATCTTGGTTTCTTCGGGCCGGTGGGAAGATCGGCGGTCGAGATCCGGTTCCTCCACTTTCTAACTGTCTTCTGATCGATGCCGTAGCGCTTGGCCAGCGCTCTCAGGCTCTCTTGACTATGCTGTATCGCTCGACGGACTGCCTCTGTCGTCGTGGCGCGGCGGTGTAGAACCTGTCCCATAGCGCATCCTTTGATTCGGACGGCAATGATGCGCCATTAAAGTCCGGGATCAAACAGCTACTGCCTGGTCGTTGCGTTGGATCAAAGCGTTCTCCTGATCATCGCGATTAACTGTTGCGCGAGCTGTCGCGCTAAACAATTGGAGCATTTGATGAGCTACTATTTCAGCAAGACCGTCGCCATGCCGTTCGCTACGGCAATCAACCACGTGACCAACAAGCTCGCAAACAAGGGTTTTGGCGTCCTGACCTCGATCGACGTCAGGCAGGTCATGAAGACCAAGCTCGGCGCTGATTTCAAACCCTACGTCATCCTAGGGGCATGCAATCCGCATTTCGCGTGGCGTGCGCTGCAGACAGAGGACAAGATCGGAACCATGCTGCCCTGCAACGTCATCGTCACGGAGATCGCACCGGGAACGGTTGAGGTCGCGGCGGTCGATCCGGTCGCCTCGATGGGCGCGATCGACAATCCCGGACTTGCGGAAGTGGCGCAAGACGTGCGGCGCCTGCTTGAGGAGATGGTCAGCGAACTCTAGCGCCGCGGGGACCATCAAGGTTGAGAGAAATCGTATGAACGAGTCTGTCCTGCGCCGCGCCTTGCTGGTCATCGCCGTCCTGGGGCTGGCGGTCGGCATCGGGATTTGGCGAACCGGTCTTGGCCCCGTTGAGGCCGGCACGATCTGGGCGGTGGCGACCTTGCCTGTAGTTGCTGCTCTCGCCATCTCCATATTGCGCGATTTCTGGATCGGCCGCTTCGGCGTCGATGCCATCGCACTGGTCTCGATGTCCGCAGCCCTGCTGCTAGGCCAACCCCTGGCCGCAATAGTGGTCGCGATCATGTATGCCGGCGGCACGGTGCTTGAGGATTTTGCCCGTGGGCGCGCGGAGCGCAACCTCAAGGCGCTGACAGACAGGTCGCCGCGCGTTGCGCACCGGAAGTCGACACAAGGGATAGAAACCATCGCTGTTGAGGACGTCACCGTCGGCGACCACCTCCTCGTGCGCGCTGGTGAGTTGCTGCCTGTCGACGGGGTCCTGCTCGACGCTTCGGCCTCACTCGACGAGTCCGCTGTGACTGGCGAACCTTTGCCGGAACGCCGCAGCGCCGGCGACCTGCTGCGTAGCGGCACCGTCAATGCGGGCGAGGCTTTCAGCATGCGGGCTTCAGCCCTGTCCGAACAAAGCACATACGCGGCGATCGTTCGCATGGTTGCGGCGGCGCAGACGGCGAAAGCCCCCTTTATCCGGATGGCCGATCGTTTCGCCCTGTTCCTGCTCCCTGTCACGTTGCTGGTTTCCGGCATCGCCTGGTACGTCTCCGGCGATCCGATCAGAGCGCTCGCCGTCCTGGTGGTCGCTACACCTTGCCCGCTCATCCTCGCCGCCCCCGTTGCTTTCATTGGCGGCGTGTCACGCGCCGCGCATGGCGGCATCCTGATGAAGGGCTCTGCGGCGCTGGAGGCCCTTGCACAGGCTCGGACCGCGATCTTCGACAAAACCGGCACCTTGACCATCGGCGGCGCCGAGCTGATCGAAATCGACGTGGCGCCCGGCCGTGATCCCGACGAGCTTCTGCGACTGTTGGCATCGCTGGAACAGGCCTCGCACCATGTGCTCGCCGACTCGATCGCCCGAGCGGCGCGCGCCAGGCACCTGCAGCTCTCGCATCCGTGCGATGTTCGCGAGTACCGTGGGGCCGGCCTGAAGGGGCAAGTCGAGAACGTGTCGATCGCGGCGGGCTCGCGTCATCTCGTGCTCGCTCACAAACCGCTACCGACCTGGGCGAGAAGCGGCGAAGACCGGTACCGGGACGAGCCGGTGCTGAGGGTCTTTGTTGCGCTTGGCAAGCGCCTTGCCGGTGTTTTTACATTCGGGGACGCCTTGCAAACGGACGCACGGGATACGTTGGGCGAACTTCGGCAAGCCGGCATCAAGCGTGTCGTCATGCTTACAGGCGACGACAGCGTGGCGGCCGAGCGCATTTCCCGCTTGCTTGACCTCGATGTGATAGTCGCCAATGCCACCCCCGCCGAAAAGGTCGCGGCAGTCGAGGTCGAGAAAACGCAGGCACCCACAATGATGGTCGGCGACGGTATCAACGATGCCCCTGCCCTCGCCGCCGCGACGGTCGGTGTTGCCATGGGTGCCCGCGGTGCAACGGCCTCTTCGGAGGCGGCCGACGTCATCATACTGGCCGACAGGTTGCAGCCGGTCGCCGAAGCGATGCGGATTGCCCAACGCACCCGCGCGATTGCCCTGCAAAGCATCATCGCCGGGCTCGCGCTCTCGGCTTTGGCGATGGCTGCCGCAGCCATGGGGCAGATCACGCCAGTGGCAGGCGCATTGCTTCAGGAAGGGATCGACGTCGCGGTCATCCTTAACGCGCTGCGCGCTCTTGGCGATGGACGTCTCGGGCGCGCATAGTAGACGACGGCAAATCGGTGAATGGCCATGGCACAGCAGGATTTCGTGGTTTGCAGCGAATGTGGCGGGGTCAACCGTCTGCCGCAGGCCCACAATGCTTTGGAGGCAAAATGCGGGAGATGCGGGATCAAACTGTTTTCGGGACACCCGCAAGACGTCAACGCTGAGATTTTCGATCGCCAGATCACGCGCAGCAGCCTTCCCGTCGTGGTCGACATCTGGGCGCCCTGGTGCGGCCCCTGCCAGATGATGGCGCCGGCGTACGAGGCGGCGGCCAACGAACTGGAACCCCATGTCCGCTTGATCAAGCTCAACTCCGACAAGGAACAGGCTGTTTCGGCAAAGTTCGGCATTCGCGGCATCCCGACGATGATCCTCTTCCATGGCGGGCGTGAAATTGCGCGCACATCCGGCGCGATGACGGTGGGGCAGATCGTCAGATGGGTTCGCGACCGTCTGCCAACTGTCGCCGCCTGAGGCCGCGCCAACCATGGATACGCTCATCGCCCGGCTTGGACTGGCCCTGGCAATCGGTCTCCTCGTCGGATTGGAGCGCGGCTGGCGCGAGCGGGACGCACCGGACCGCAGCCGCACGGCCGGCATTCGCACATTCGGCATATCCGGCCTGCTCGGCGGCATTCTCGCAGCGCTCGCCGATGCGCTCGGTGCAGTTTCCGTGCTGGTCGGCGGGTTCATCGCCTTTGCAGCAATCTTCGCCTGGTACAAGGCGCGCGAGGCGGCCCAAGACGAGGATTTCAGCGTCACGGGGGTGATCGCCGGCCTTGGCGTGTTTGCGCTCGGTGCACTTTCGGTCGCCGGTGACTATCGGGCCGCGGCTGCCGGAGGGGCGGCACTTGCGGCGGTCCTTGCCAGTCGCGAGATCCTGCACGGTCTCCTGAAGCGACTGACCTGGATCGAGCTTCGCTCGGCGCTGATCCTTGCGGTGATGACGGCGATCGTTTTGCCCTTGTTGCCAAACCGGACGATGGATCCTTGGGGCGGGTTCAATCCTTGGGAGGTCTGGTTCCTGACGGTGCTGATGGCGTCGATTTCGTTCGCCGGCTATGTCGCCGTCCGCGTCCTGGGAACCAGGCGCGGTCTGCTCGTCAGCTCGCTCGTTGGTGCGGTCGTATCTTCCACCGCCGTAACCATGGCGCTTGCGCGCAACGCCGCGTCCGCGAGCAATCCACGGCCGCTCGCAGGCGCGGCTTCGCTGGCGGCGATGGTTTCGGTGCTGCGGGTCTGCGCCGTGGTGCTGATCCTTGAGCCAAGCGTGTTTGGAGCAGTCGGCATTCCGGCGATTGGCGCGGCGCTCGCTTTCGCCGCCTGCGGCGCATTCATGTTGGCCCACGACCAGGGAAAACGCGAAAAGGGCGCACTGGCTCGCAATCCATTCGAATTGGGCCCGTTGCTGCTTTTCGCCTTGCTTTTTGCCGTCGTCGCGACCGCGAGCGCTGCATTGGCTGTTCAATTCGGTGGGCGCGGCTTGCTGGCGACCTCGGCGCTTGCAGGAACGTTCGATGTCGACGTCTCGGTGCTCAGCGCGTTGCGCCTGGTCAAGCATTCGGTCCCTGTCGGGACAGTGGGTCAGGCAGTGCTGGTGGCGCTGGTGGCAAACGCGATTGGCCGCCTGTCGCTGGCCGTATTTGCCGGGCCCGTCAGGTTCTGGTTGCCTTTGGGCGGCGCAACCCTGCTGGCGGCGATCACCGGTTACTTCGCCACGGTCCTGCTGCCGAACGTCTGAGGCCGGTCAAACTTTCCAGCTCCTTGATGCGGATCAAGGTCGGACTCGACCGCCACGTTATCAAACTCCGTGAAAAGGAGTTCGCCATGACCAGCTTGCAGGACCTCACCTCGAAATTCCGCCATATCCGGCTGCTGCTTGCTCGCGAAAGGGGGCATCCGGAGGGTGACCGCGAAGAGGGCTATGACGTGCTCGTTCCGTTGACGAACGAAGGCCGGATCGATGCGGAAGAGTGGAAGTCGCACCAGGCGTCCTGCCGAGTGCGCCGTTTTCGCACCGGCGAGGAAGACCTGATCGGGCGGCTGCGGCGCAAGCCGGGCGGACAATGGTATTTCGATTATACCGACGGTGATCGCGACGACGAGATCGGTTTCCATCTCGGCGACGAGCGCTTCGTGACCGGAGAATATGTCTCGATCGAACGCAACGGCGCCATGCACACCTATCAGGTGGCACGGGTCGAACGGCCTTAGCGTTCCAAACAACGCCGGGAGCAACTCATGTCGCGACGTATCCTGGTTGTGGTCGGCCATCCCGACCCGTCTCCGGACCGCCTCTGCCGCGGTCTGGCGCAAGCCTATGCCGAGGGCGCGAAACAGGCGGGACATGTCGTGCGACAAATCGATCTGGCAGCGCTCGATTTTTCGATGCTGCGGACGATGCAGGAGTTCGAACACGGCGCGATACCCGACAGCCTGAATGACGCCGCCGGGCGATCGTCTGGGCGGAGCACATCGTCTTTGTCTTTCCACTTTGGCTCGGGACCATGCCGGCCTTGCTCAAGGCATTTCTGGAACAGGTCATGCGGCCGGGAACGGCCTTCGCCTATCCGGACAGCGGTAAAGGCTTTACCAAGGCGCTGCTTCGCGGCCGCTCCGCCCGCCTCGTGGTGACAATGGGCATGCCTTCCCTTCTCTACCAGCTCTGGTTCCTCGGCCACGGCATTGCTGGCATGCGGCGAAGCATACTCCATTTTGTCGGGATCGGTCCGGTGCGCGAAACCTTGTTCGGCATGGTCGAGGGCGCCAGCGACGCGACGCGTGCGAAATGGCTTGGACGAATGCGTAAGCTCGGTGGGCGGGCCAGATAGTCCGGTTGGAGTAGATCACGGCACCAGGACGGCACTTTGCCGCCCTTGCGCACAGCACGCAACGCGATCGGGACCAAGTCACCGACGGGAGCGACGATGATCGCGGCGTGACGGGTAAGCTCAGTGATGGATTCGGCAGCGAACCCGGACTTTTCACGAAAAGGTACCAGAACGGCGGGAAGGTTAGTAGGAATCCTATCCCGAGCAAGATGAGCGCTGCGACTTGACGGCGCGCATGTTAACCATTTTCCCTTTGCCAAATCCGTGACAGCCCGTACCAAGCAATGAGCCAAACGATGATTGTTACGGTCGTCTTGCCGGGGAGCGCGCCTACAGGATTGTAGAAATTCAATAGACCCCGCAGTCCGGGCGACAGCTCGGACGCGAATGCTAGAACGCCGATGGCAGCACAACCGATGCCCGCTGCCAGAATGGCCGCAGCTCCGGAGCCATTCGGGATCGTCTCAACGGTCTTTCCAAACTCGACCGCATTTTGCGACGTAGTCATGGACCTTCCTCCTGCATCAGAATGATCACATCGCCACCCCGTATCGGAGCGTATTTGTTCAGGAATGCACCGAACGCTCCGGCGATTCCCGTGGCGACAAGGCCCGCCTCGATCAACTGGTCGACGCGACTGTCTGCGCCCCTGTCTTCTCGAAATAAGCTGCCGCGTCTTTCGCCATCCGGTCAGTACACCAACGTGCGTATACATCGGCAAAAATCAGGCCGAGCCAACGGGCCGGCGCCGTTTGTGGCAGATCGTAGTCGATGAACACCCGAAGCCGGCAGCTGCTCGATTCGGGGACGATCTCGAAGCCCATGCGGTAACGGCCGATCACCCAGAGATTTGGGACACCGATGATTTCCCAGACCTTCAATCTGGGCGGCACCCGGATCGTAACCACCTGTTCCGCAGACAGTGCAATTCCAAGTATCTTGCCATGGAATCCAAATTTTGAGCCGACCAAACGAGCTTCATGTGCATCGAAGTCGTAGTCCATTTTCGAGCCGAGCATCATCCACGACGAGGCGCTCATATGAGTCCCGAGATGCCTGTGATCATCGAGATAGGCGAACACGGTCTCGGCCGCGGCTTCTATCCTGACGGCAGTCTCGGTGGAACGCGGCATTGCTGGCATCACCTCACCTCCGGTTCATTCCCGGTTTTGGGGCCTGGGAAAACGTCCGATCCGTATTGGATGAGACCCGGCAACCTAAGCGCTCCCCCGGAGCCGCGGCTTTGATTTGCGTCAAAGCCGCGATGCGCAGCTATGCCACACTGGGAAGATGGAAATTGGACTGACCCAGCTTCGCGCCTTGCTTTCCATGCTCGTTCTGATCGCGGGCAGCGTCGTCATGGGCGCTGGTCTTGCCGGCCAGGGTCCGGGTATGGGCGCTGATATCGGCGCCATTGCCGAGTTTGCAGTTCCCCCCATTGGCGGCTCAAGCCAGGTGACAGGCGATGTCACGGCAACTGATCACAACGATGGCTGTTGCGAGCACGGCGCCGACTGCGCGTACTCGGCCGCATCGGGCTGTTGTGCTGCAAGCATTTCCGCCACCGGCGAATGTGGGGTCGTCAATTGCCCGTCCGGCACCGCCCGCTTCACGGAGGGCAAGGCGCTTCTGGCAACAGGCATCGACCCCGAGGCCCTCCTGCAACCTCCCCAGACCTTCGCCTGATATCGCGCCGTCGCGGCCTTGGGACTGTTGAACCCAGCAGCGCACGCCAAGGCCGATAACGCGCGAACGATCCGCGTAGTCAAACCGGTATCGGCGATCCGGCTGTGCCTTGCGCACCCATTCTCAGAGTTCGCCTCGGCTTCACACCAACGAAAAGGAAACAGTCATGAAGACCCACCTTCGAATGATCACGCTTGCCGCATTCACAGCTCTTTCGGGCGCGGCATTTGCCCAGACGGATCCGCACCATCCCGAGGGCGACGCACCGCAAGCCACGACAACGGCTCCGGCAGCTGACGCGGTGCCGGGCAAGCTGCCTGAACAGTGCACGACGATGATGTCAACGATGCAGAAGATGATGCCCATGATGCAGCAGATGATGCAAGGCGGCCAGGGCGGCATGATGCAGGGCGGCGGCATGATGAAGAACATGCCAATGGACACTGCCAACATGCCCGAGGCCTCCAGGACTTACATGGATGCCATGAAGCGAATGGACGGGCCGATGATGCAGGCCATCCAGGCCGAAGATCCCGATATCGCCTTCGTCCAGTCGATGATTCCGCACCATCAAGGGGCGATCGACATGGCCCGTGCGGTCCTGCAATTCGGCAAGGATGATCAGGTCAGGAACTGGGCCAATCAGATCATAACGGCTCAGCAGGCCGAGATCGCCGCAATGCAGGAATGGCTCAAGCAACACGCGAAGTGACGGGAGGAACCCATGAGTAAATTTAGCATTCTGTCCGTCGGCATTGCGCTGGGCGTGACGCTGGCCCTGATGAGCATGCTCTGTGCTTTGGCCTTCGCCATCTGGCCGGGCGCGACGCTCGATTTCTTCGGCGCCTTCATGCACGGGCTCGACTTCAACGCGGTTAGACTGGCGGCGCAGATGAGCCCTGGCCGTGTTCTCTACGGCATCGTCGGCCTTGGCGTCGTCGGCCTCGTGGCGGGTGTCGTCTACGCCTCGATCTACAACGTCGTCGCCACCGGGCGCCGTTAGGGCGGGCCTCATGAAAGCTACAGCCAATCCATGGACGATGTCGTCCGCAACGCTTGCCCTGGCGGGAATGATCATCGCGGGGATCGGACTGTATTTCATCGCCCTCAGGCCGCCACTGCTGCCCGAGGATGTCCGTTATATGAATCTCTCGGCCGCCGAGCTGGAAGCCTTCGGTCCGCGTCTTGCGATGTGGCTCACGCAGGTTTTCCGTGTGCTCGGCGGCTACGCCCTCGCTACCGGCGTTCTGCTGATTGCGCTGGCGCTCACAGCGTTCCGGACTCGTCACCCGGTCGCGTTGGCCGGCGCTCTGGTCGGAGGGGCATCGTCCATCGGCTTGATGTCGGTGGCGAACTTCACGATCGGCTCCGATTTCAGGTGGGCACTGTTTGCCAGCGCGCTGGTCTGGGCCCTCAGCCTCGCGCTTTACGGCTTCGAAAGCCGCGCCTCGACCGCCGTGGCCGGCAACGGCAACCGCTAACATCAAAGGGAATTCAACCCGTGAACCCCGCCGCACACCGCATGTCCAATCCCCCGACCGGCTCCGAACCAGAACAGGAGACCGAGGCAGGAACGGGCGGATTCTGGACTTCGAAGACCGGTTTGGCCGCGATCGCCTTCCTGCTGATTGCCGCGTTTTTTCTTCTCTCCGAGCACCGGGCGCATACGTTCGGTTCCCTTCCCTTTCTGCTGCTGCTCGCCTGCCCTCTACTTCACATGTTCATGCATGGCGGCCATGGCGGTCACGGCAGTCATGCTGGGCACAAGAAGCAAGTCGGGCACCGGGGACAGGCCGGGCACAGGAAAACCGACCCGGGCGCGCAAGACGGCCCCACACACCACAAAGGAGCATGACCATGGTCGAGCAATCTTCCGCCTACGGCCTCTGGGGCCTGGCTATAATCAACTCGGCGATCTTCATCCTGTTCGCCTTCAGCTTCTTCAAGCCGCGAACCGGCCGTGACTGGCGCTCCTTCGGTGCATTCAGCGCCTTCCTGGTGGCGCTGTTTGCCGAGATGTACGGGTTCCCCCTGACGATCTACATGTTCTCAGGCTGGCTGCAGTCACGGTTCCCCGGCGTTGACTGGCTCTCGCATGATGCCGGTCACCTCCTGGAGATGATGTTCGGCTGGCGGCTCAATCCGCATTTCGGCCCCTTCCACATTCTCAGCTTCTTCCTGATCGGCGGCGGCTTCGTGCTGATCGCGAGTGCGTGGCGGGTGCGTTACGAAGCGCAGCGCCACAATCGCCTCGCAACCGGCGGCCCATATGCCTCCGTCCGGCATCCGCAGTATGTCGGCTTCGTTCTCGTCATGGCGGGCTTCCTCGTGCAGTGGCCGACGCTGCTGACGGTGCTGATGTTCCCCGTTCTGGTTGGCATGTATGTGCGGCTTTCCTTCATCGAAGAGCGTGAAGCGAGAAAGGAATTCGGCGATGCCTACGACCGCTATGCGGCCCGCGTGCCCGCCTTTTTTCCGCATGTGGCCAGGCTGTTCGGTTCCGCCGGCGAGCGCCGTGCGCCCTAAAGGCCAGGGAGGCGCTCGGGCATGATCATTCTGTGCTGACCGAAACAACAATCTCGAGACCGAAGGAAATCATCATGAAACGCCGAGATATCCTGAAGGGTGCAGCGGCAGGCGCCGCAGTTCTGTGGTCGCAGCACCCTTCACCAACCAGTCAGGCGGCATGATGTCGGCCTTCGCTTACCGAAGCTGAGACACCGCTGGCGTGCGGTCGCCACCACGATATGCGGCATGGAGAGCGACGATGAAGAAGATCAATCTGGAAGTGCGCGACCTAGTCGGCATGATGGATTTCGCGGCGGTCGAAAAACGTCTCGCGGCTTTGGCTGATGTTGCCGGTGTCGCGATGAACGCGGGGTCGACCACGGCGACCATCGAGTTCGACGAACGGCGGACGAGCCCGCAGACCCTTGCCCACGAAATCGAAACCTGCGGCTTCCATTGCCGCGGCGAGGTCGTGCCGCGGCATCTGTGCATTCCCAACGGCATGACGGTTGCGCCGGGCCATCCGCACGCGACCTCCGGGCACGCCGGACATGGTCACGCCGCCATAATCCAATCGGGTCCAGCGGACCGGGGGACGGTTGCGGTCAAGGTGCCGCACGACATCATGGCTCATGAGATGGGGCACGGCGCCGGCATAGACATGCAAGGCATGGTCAAGGATATGCGCAACCGGTTCCTTGTCAGCCTGGTTTTCACGCTGCCGATCTTTGCCATGGAGCCGATGGGCCTGGGCGAGCCCTGGCTGCGCCCGCCTTTCGGACTGAGCGAAGACGTCGCGATGTTTTTCCTCGCCAGCGCCGCGATCCTCTATCCGGTCTGGCCGTTCCTGGTCGCCGCCTGGCGGGCTCTGCGTAACGGCGTCCTCAACATGGCCGTGCTGGTGGTGCTGAGCGTCGGCACCGGCTACCTGTTCAGCGTCGGCGCGACCTTCTTCTTCGAGGGGCAGCAGTTCTACGAGGCCGCGAGCGTGTTGCTCGTGTTCATCCTGCTCGGCCACTGGCTCGAGATGCGCGCCCGCGCCGGGGCCTCGGCCGCGATCAGGGCCCTGCTCGACCTCGCCCCGCCCAAGGCTACCGTCTTGCGCGATGGCATGGACGTCGAGGTTGCGACCGCGGACGTCGTGCTCGGCGACATCGTGATCTTGCGCCCCGGCAACAAGCTTCCCGTCGACGGCGAGGTGATCGAGGGCGGGTCGACCATCGATGAATCGATGCTGACCGGCGAGTCGATGCCGGTGACCAAGAAGGTCGGCGACAAGGTGATCGGGGCGACGATCAACAAGAGCGGCACGCTGCGCTACCGTTCCACCAAGGTGGGCGCTGACACGGCCCTGGCCCAGATCGTCAAGCTGGTCCAGGAAGCCCAGAATTCGAAGGCACCGGCGCAACTGCTCGCCGACCGTGCCTCGCAATGGCTGGTGCTCGCGGCGATCGTCATCGGGCTTGCGACCTTCGCCGTCTGGTTCTGGTGGCTCGGCCAGCCGCTGCTGTTCGCGATGACCTTGACCATCACTGTCTTCGTCATTGCCTGTCCCGATGCGCTTGGCCTTGCCACGCCGATGGCCGTCATGGTCGGCACCGGCCTTGGCGCCGCAAACGGGATCCTGTTCAAGAATGCCGCCGCTCTCGAGGAGGCGACCAAGCTCAACGTGATCGTCTTCGACAAGACCGGCACGCTGACGATGGGGCAGCCCAAGGTCGTCGAAATCGTCCCCGCGGCCGGCGTTTCACCCGACGAGGTTCTGCAGGTCGCGGCCGCCGTGGACCAGGGATCGGATCACCCGTTGGCCGTCGCAATCGTCGAGCGGGCCAAGAACCTGAAGCTTCCCAAGGTTTCAGGCTTTCTGAATATCGAAGGCAAGGGCGCCAGCGCCGCCGTCGGCGGCAGTCCGGTTTTCCTCGGCAACCGGCGCCTCATGGACGAGCAGAAGATCGACCTTCTGACGCTCGGCGAGAGGGCCGAGACACTCAAGGGCGAAGGCCGCACCGTCATTCACGTGGCGCGGTCCGGCAAGCTGCTCGGGCTGATCGCGATTGCCGACACGCCGCGCCCGACGGCCATCGCAACGATTGCCAAGTTGCATGAACAGGGTGTGCGCGTGGCGATGCTGACGGGCGACAATGCTGGAACCGCCAAGCGCATCGCGGACATGCTCGGCATCGATATCGTCCTGGCCGATGTCTTGCCGGGGCAAAAGGCCGAAAAGATCAAGGAGCTGCAGGGGCAAGGGCTCAAAGTCGGCATGGTCGGCGACGGCGTTAACGACGCGCCGGCCCTGACGCAAGCCGATGTCGGGTTCGCCATCGGAGCGGGCACCGATGTTGCTATTGAAAGCGCCGACATCGTGCTGATGAAGAGTGATCCCTATGACGTGGTCGGTGCAATGACGCTTTCGCGCGCCACGCTGCGCAAGATGCACCAGAACCTGTGGTGGGCGGTCGGGTACAATGTTATCGCCTTTCCGCTCGCGGCAGGCGTGTTCTACCCGTTCCTGCTGAGCCCCGAGATTGCGGCGCTGGCAATGTCGGGCAGTTCGGCCCTTGTCGCCGTCAATGCGCTTTTGCTCAAGCGAACCAGGCTTGAGGGCATCCGGCCTGCCCCATCGACCACCGCTGGCGCCGTTCATGAGCACCTGTGGCGCCTGCCTTCGTGATGATGGCGATCGGCCTGGCGGTCTTTCCGACAGTTGCCGGCTTCAACGAGGTGCTGTTCGCCGTTTCGTCGTTGCGGCTTCGGCTGGGATCATCAACCCGCTGGTCGCCTACTGGGTATCGCGCATTAACGCACGAAGCCAGGGCATGGAACTCGGCATCCAGTCGGCGGTTGGTCAGTCTCGGGCTGTCGGTGGGTTCTGCGGCCGCCGGCCTGCTGTTCGGTTTCCCTAGTCTCGGAGGCGCCGCATTCCTAGCCGCTGCCGCCGCGATGGGGCTCGCCGCGATCGCGAGCCTGAAGCTGCCGCAACGGCCGCCGCCGCCGCTGGGGACGGCCGAGCCTATGCCGTTTCCGGGAGGGGGTGCTCCTGCTCCACGGTGAGCAGACTCCTTCAACCGCCGAATACGATCTACCTCCGCGCAAGCCGATCAAACAGCTGGCGTCGGTTCCCGATCGAACTCTCCCAACCAGCCGCCTTCAAATCCCGCCCGTTGCAGGCCGCTGCGGATGTACCGGCACGAGCGCATCAGCCGCCACAGGAGGCCGTTGCGATCGTTCTCGATCATCAGCACGACGGGGCCCTCGTTGAGGCCAAAGTGCCAGGGCGAAACCCACCATCCAAAGGCGTTGTCCGTCGTCCCTGGATGCGTCGGATTGAAAGCCGCCTTGAAACCATAGGCATTGGCGGCCTTGAGCTTGGCCTGGTGGATGCAGAAGCTGATCGCCGGTCGGACGATTTCTGGCGCGAACGGCAAGGAGGCCACGACGGCCCACGGAGCGAGCGTGCCATCGTCGGGGCCGTACGGGACGCCGCGCGCGACATAATCCTCAAAGCTGCGTTCGATGCCGTTCAACTTGAGCGTGGAAGGCCCAGGACCCTCGCTTGCGGTGATGCCCCAGCAGTGTTTGCCGTAACCCTCGAATCCACGCGGATTTTCGACGGCGTAACGCTGATGGACGAAGGTGGCGCGTCGGGTGTTCTCGAAATAGTCGCTTCCCTTGCTGCGCATGAAGGCATCCTGCACGCCGCGAAAATCGATCCATACGTGCGAAAGCTGGTGGATGAACAGCGGTCCCGCATAGAGGTAGTCGTAGCCGTAACAGTTCTCCCATCGGAAGGTCGCGGTCCATGCAGTGTAGCTGCTTGGGGGCAACGGGTGTGTCGGCGAACCCAGTCCCAAGACATAGAGCAAGAGCGCTTCGTCATAGCCTTGCCATCGATACTTCAGGAACCCGTTCTCGGGTGTCCAGCCATGGGTGACGGTCTCTCCTCCATCCTGCGCCCAACGCCAATCGGCACGGTGATAGAGCGCCTCTGCCAAGCTGCGGATCTCGGCTTCGGCTTCGGCCTCGGTATCGAAATACTGCCCCGCAGCCAGCGCGCCCGCCAGCAGCAACGTGCTGTCGATCGTCGACAGCTCGCATTGCCAGGCCCGCCGGCCGGTTTGCATGTCCAGGAAATGATAGTAGAAACCGCGATATCCGGTAGCATCCGGCTCTGGGCCTTGTGGACTGTTCCAGAAGTAGCGCAGCGTTGCCAAGGTGCGTTCCGCAGCCGCGCTTCGCGTCATGAATCCGCGCTCGACGCCCACTGGATAGCATGTTAGCGCAAGGCCGGTGGCCGCGATGCTTGCCGGCCAATTCGCTTCGGTCTTGTCCACGATGAGACCGTTGGCGGGGTTCGCCTCACGGATGAAGTAGTCGAACGTCTCCCGCTGCAGGGTCGCCAGATCGTCTTCCATGGCAGAGGTGGTCACCATGCGGTTGCTCTCGGGAGAATGCGATCGCATCGCTCTGTGTTCCCTGACCGCTGTTCACGGATGCGTATGGTCGTCGAATTTTCTGAAGGTTCTCGACGCAGCCAAATTCGACGTCGAGACCAATGAAGCAGCGCTCGCCAGTGCGAAGGCTCAGCTGGAGGTCCGCCGAAACGAGCGTGACAGCGTGGCAGCCCGGCTCGGTGAACAGTCGGGGGCCTCGCCGGAGTCAGATCCGGCCTGCTGCCGCGGGGAACAGAGTTGGATTTGCCGTTCAACCGGAACCGTCTCCGGCGCAATTCTGAAAGACAATACAAAAAACAATACAAAAGACAAATCGGAGCCGCGCCTAGGCTACGAAACGGTTAATCCTGGGATCATATCAATCTTTTAGCTCATTGATTGCGTGCTTCGCTAATTTCGATGCAGCAGAGGTCGCCAGAAGGATACGCAAGTGCCCAAGAAGGCGAGAGCCGGCATGATGCGCTGCCCTCTCCCTGCGACTGTTCCTTCGATGGGCGACAGCAACGAAACGACCTGTGAGGCGGTTTTGCCCCAAGCGGATGCTGTATCACTGTTTCGGGCCAACGGGTGGCGGGATGAGGCCGGCGCCAGCTAGGAACGTGCGAACTGCTATGCGAACATCCTGCTGCTGTTCAACCAGAAGATGTCCCCCAGCGTCGTAGACGACCAGTTTGGCACCCGGGATCTTGGCTGCGGCGAACTCAGCTGCCGGCAGCGTGTTAAACAGGTCGTCGCGCGCAGAAATAATGATCGTCGGCGCAGTAATTACTTCCAACGGCAGTTCATGTAACTCGGGGGCGCTATCGATGTTGATTCCGGGGAAACGCAGCGACAACGGCTCAACGCTCTTGACGACGCTCATGACGCGGTCCCGCTCGGTCTGAGGCGCAGCCGCAACCAGCGCGGGCCGAACGCCGAGGAAGCGAACGAGCACTGACGGTGCGATCTTCTCGGTGGCCCACCATGCGAAATCGCCGCCGGCATTGACGACCCAGAATACGAACTTGTTGCCGCGGCTCGCTTCTATAGAGACCGGACTGGTGGGCGAATAAAGGCCTGGGACGATCAGAATGAGAGCGGTGACCTTGTCCGGGTGCCGGAGTGCTAGCTCGACCGCAGAACGCGCGCCCGCCGAAACGCCGACGACCACCGCTTTGGGAACGTTCAGTTTGGATAGCAGCGCCCCGTGCGCATCGGCCTGCGCGGCTGGAGAGGTATCCTGCGGAACGGGCGTGCGCAAATAGCCGAAGCGCGACGGCGCGATGATCCGAAAGCCCTCACCCACAAAATTGGCTGCATTGGCAAGGCCCTGGTCAAAGCCGCCACCGGCGCCGTGGATCGACAAGAGCGGAGTACCCACGCCACTGTCGGCGTATTCGATCGGGCCTATGTCGAGCTTGGCGACCACACTGCCGCGGCTGGCAGCGTCGCGCAGACGGCCAAGCTCGTTCTTGTAAAGCAAGAAAGCCACACTCGCCGTGGCCGCTATGGCGATAGACATGGCCAGCAGGAAACCACCAATTCGTCTCATTGGAAAAAGCTCCACAAAGGACAGACGAATATTGGCATATCTCGCTTGAAAGCAGGTTGATTTACCTCAATTTTCCTGAGTGACAGCATCGGCCGGTGTATTCGGATGCTATCAATTGTGGGAGGCGGAAGCCGGTCCGGCGCCCCCCCGACTCTCCCGAGTTGTGCACGGAACATCCGGAAAACCGTTCGGCTTCGCTCCCCAAGCGGCCTGACGATCCAGGGTTCGTGCAGCACAGGGCCAGACCACTAGCGCCTCTCGAGCGCTAGGTAGTTTCCCGTAGGGACATAACCGAATTACGCGACCCGCGGATTCGCGCGATTGCTGGTGTCACGGATCAACCGGGAAAACAGCCATGCACGCCCAATCGACCTCCAGAATTTCACTGCCGTCGCACTCCGCGCAGCCGAGCCTGCCTACGGCATTCGATCCGACACCGCTCCAGCCGGTCAGCTTCTTTCCCTCCGGTTCGGAAATCTATGCCCAAGGTGAAAAGGCCGGAGCCTTCTATCAGGTCGAGTTTGGCGCCGTCCGTATTTACCGCCTGCTTGCGGACGGTCGCAGGCAGATAAGTGCCTTCCATCTGGCTGGAGAGACATTCGGCTTCGAAGCCGGCACCACCCATCATTTCTTCGCCGAAGCCATTAACGCCACTGGTGTCCGCGTCTTCCGCTTTGCCACTGGTGCGGATATCTCCCGTCAGCTGCTGCCGTTGGCGCTCAAGGGGTTGACCAGGGCGCAGGAGCATCTTCTGGTTCTCGGCCGTCAGAATGCCATCGAACGCGTCGCTGCGTTCCTGGTCGACATGGCCGAGCGGCAGGGTGGGTTGCGGCAGGTCGAACTGCCGATGTCGCGTATGGACATCGGAGACTATCTCGGCCTCACCATCGAGACGGTGTCGCGGGTCTTCACCCGTTTGAAGGACCAGGGCGTCATCCGCCTTCTCAGCCTGCGCAGCATCGAAATCGTCAAGCACGAAGCGCTTCACAATATGAGCGAATGATACCGACTCCAGACGGCTCATGAGGCCGTTGACCAGAGACGACGGAGGCACCGCGACTATGGAGATCAATGCCACCCTTACCACGCACACCGGGTTTCGCTTCGCAGTGCGTCGCGCCCGCCCTGAAGATGAGCCGACCGTGGCCGAGTTCTTCACCCATGTGACGCCGCAAGACCTGCGCTTTCGCTTTCTCGGCGGGGTGAAGGAGGTTTCCCATGAGCGGCTGGTGGCGATGACGCGTTCCGATGACGCCCATATCCATAATTTTCTTGCGTTCTCGATCGACGGAATGCTGATCGCGGTAGCGACACTGGCATGCGATCCGGCCGATCGCGCAGGCGAGGTCGCGATCTGCATTCGCGCGGATCGCAAGCACCTGGGCGTCGGCTGGGAACTTCTCGCCCATATCGCAAACTATGCCGAAGGGATTGGACTTGAGACCATCGAGTCGGTCGAGAACCGCGAAAACCGTTCGGCCATTGAGCTCGAACGCGACATGGGGTTCACCGTCACGACCTATCCAGACGACCCGACACTTGTTTTGGTTCGCCGGCGGCTCGGAAAGCCACTCTGACCACGGCAGTCAAGTGGCACAGACAAATCCCGCCTTCCGGTGACAGAACCGCGGACGCCGTTGTCTGGATGCTCGGAATTGGCGAGTAGCGATATGGACACAGATCACAAATCATCGGGATATGAGATAACAGTCCGGATCAGTTCCCTGACGCGCTTATTCAATTCTCTCGACCCAACGCCTTTCCGAGAACGAGACTTGGACCGTGAGGCCGAAAGCTTCATCGTTGAATGGGCGCAAGAAGCACCGCAAAGCGCGCCGATCCTCATCGCCGTTGAACTGCCGAAGAGCGAGCAGGACCAGGAAGCAGCGCAGATGCTTGCAGACGCCGTGCGTTACAACTTCACCGACAGGTCGGCCCAGGCAACGCGGGAACTCCATGAGCTCCTGAGAATCGGGCGGCGCGCAATGCTCGTGGGCTTGCCCATATTGGCGCTCAGTCTCATAGCAGGTCAGCTGATCGGCTCTAGCTCGGCGGCTGCGGCTCCGGCAAGGGTCATCGGAGAGAGTCTCCTGATACTGGGCTGGGTGGCCAATTGGCGGCCGTTGGAGATATTCCTGTATGAGTGGTGGCCAATCGTGCGACGACGAACCCTTTACAGGCGGCTTGCCGAAGCAAAGGTTGAAATCCGCTGGGCAGAAGGCGACCTCGCCAGCGAAAAAGAGAACGGCAGGATGCGGGCCGCCTGACGGTCTCGGCCGCATCAACGGCGCCGGCGAACCGGAAATTTAGCAGCAACGAAGCCACCCAGACGCCTAAGCGCCGTGCGCCGTCGAGTTGGTAGAACCAGCGACAAAGTTCAGAAGCTGAGGAGTCGCATCTCCACAGGGAACGGCTAGCGAAAGGAAATCCAACCCCGTTCACTCAAGATGAAACCCTGAAGCGTCGAACGTAAGACAGCGTCCCGTGATGAGGGGAATTTTGAGGACGGGTCCCTCGTCACTGCGATCTTGCACCGGTGGCCCCGCGACATATGAATGTCCCTTCAGGATGGACTGCCAAATCGTGGGAAAGTCCACACCGTTGCCTCGCGTCATGTTGCATTCCTTGACCAGCCTGGATACGACGTCGGCCATCCGCGGAACCTCTTCGATAAACCGCTGATTCTATTGCTATAACTCAGGGTATCGGTATTTGATCCAAATCAAATGACCAGAGATTGCCAGCCGCAATAAGTCTCGCCTGCCTGTTGGAAGACGGTCGGCGACGTGTCTGTTAGAACGCTGTTGCACCCGATCAGGTTTTCAGTCTTTCCCGCCAGAAATACTTAAGGAACTCGAGACAGACCAACACCGTAAGTCCGGCCGAAAACGCCACGGCGATATCGCCCGGATGTAAGGGCCCGAAGCGGAAGAGCTCGCTGGCCAGCGGCCATAGCAGTGTCACTGCCAGCGCCGTAGCCACCATTCCAACGGCAACACCAAGCGATCGATTGGGCCGGAACAAAGCAAGCAGCAAGGACCGGCTGAACGTACGGTTGACGAAGATCAGGCCAACAATCGTCAACACGAGCGAGAAGAATGTCAGGGCGCGAATTTCGTTCTCGGACATCTCCCATCGCAGGGCGAGAATTAAGACAGCAGCGACAAGAGCGAACGCCAGCATGCCCTGGACAAGGCTCCAGGCTATCAACGATCGCGAGAACAGCGGCGTTTCCGGATCCCGCGGAGGGCGCTTCATGATGTCGTCCTCCTCGGTTTCCGCTTCGAAGACCAGAGAACAGACCGGATCGATCACCATCTCCAGAAAGGCAATGTGGATTGGCCCGAACAGGATGGGCAGGCCAAACAGCAAGGGAAGAAGGGCCAGCCCGGCGATCGGCACGTGCACGGCAAGAATGAAGCCCATGGCCTTGCGCAAATTGTCGTAGATGCGGCGGCCAAGCCGTATGGCTTTGACGATCGAGCCAAAGTCGTCGTCGAGGAGGACGATCGATGACGCCTCCCGCGCAACGTCGGTTCCGCGGCCGCCCATGGCAATGCCGATATTGGCCGCCTTCAGCGAGGGGGCGTCGTTGACGCCGTCTCCCGTCATCGCGACAATCTCGCCGTTGGCCTTCAGCGCCCTGACGATCGCCAGCTTCTGCTCGGGCATGATGCGGGCAAACACCGTTGCGGTTTTAACCTGATCGGCCAGCGCCGCGTCGTCCAGACTCTTGAGCCTCTCACCCGTGACGACATTGTCGGCTTTGAGCCCCGCCTGACGGGCGATCGCTCTGGCCGTCGCCGGATAGTCGCCGGTGATCATGATCACCTTGATCCCCGCGGAACGGCAATCTGCTACGGCATTCGGAACACCGGCGCGCAATGGATCGGCCAGGCCAACGAGGCCCATGAACTCGAAATCGAAACCCGTCTGGTGATCCGGCAGACTATCGACGTCATGACGGGCGCGCGCCAGCCCCAGGACGCGCAATCCCTCTGCCGCCATCGCATCCACGGTTGATTTGACCGAACCGAGGCGGTCGGCACTCAGCCTGCAGAGAGACGCTATGGCCTCAGGCGAACCCTTCGCGGCGATCAGACAGTTGCTGCTGCCTGGCGGAGGCCGCCAGGCGTTCGACATGGCCAGCAGTTCGGGATGAAGCCCATAGCCGCGCACCAGCTTCCGGTGAGCCCGGTCCGGGTCTTCGCGGCCGGGCAATCGCTCGCGAGCAAGGGTGTGAAATGCCCTTTCCATCGGATCGAACGGAAACTCGGCACTGGCAAGAACGCCAAGTTCGACCAGATTGCCAAATGCCGCCGGCATCGCCGTGTTCGGAGCATCAGGCAAACGAAGCAACTCGCCGTCTGCGGTTCGCAATTCTGCGATCGTCATTCGGTTTTCGGTCAGCGTACCGGTCTTGTCGGTGCACAGGACTGTTGCCGAGCCAAGCGTTTCGATCGCCGCCGCACGGCGAGTGAGCACGCGCGCCTGCGATATGCGCCAGGCGCCCATGGCCATGAAGATCGTCAGCACCATCGGAAACTCTTCGGGCAGCATCGACATACCGAGCGCGATGCCAGCCAGCACCGCATCGAGCCATCCGCCGCGCAAGAGGCCGTACAGGACGACCGCGGCAATGCTGACAGCCCCGCCCACCAGCGCAAAGATGCCGACCAGCCTTTTGGTTTGCTGCTGCAGGCGGGGCGCTTCGGTCTCCATGGTGCTGAGCGATTGGCCGATCGCGCCGATTTCGCTGTTGGCGCCGGTTGCCAGAACTTCGCCAATGCCCGAACCGCGAACGACCAGCGATCCCGAGAATGCGAAAGGCAGGTCGTCACCACCGGGTCTGCGCTCGACAGGCAGGTTGGCGACTCTTGCCGCGATCTTGCGCACCGGGACGGATTCGCCAGTCAGCAGGGACTCATCGGTCTGGAGGTCCTGGCTGTGGATCAGCCTGAGATCGGCCGGCACCCGGTCGCCTTCGGCCAGCACCACCAGGTCGCCGCGCACCACTTCGCGACCGGCAATACGCATGCGTTCGCCGTCGCGTATCACCATGGCCCGCGGACTTGTAAGATCGCGCAACGCCTCCAGCACACGTTCCGTGCGGGCTTCCTGCACAATCGTTATCGCCACCGACAATGTCGCAAAGACGAGCAGGATCAGCGCCTCCTGCAGATCGCCGAGAGCCAGGTAGACGGCGCCTCCACCCAGCAGCAGAGCCAGCATCGGCTCGCGAATGACCTCGAAAGCGATACGCAACGGCGTGCGCCGGTTGGATTTGGGTAGTTCGTTGAAGCCTTCGGCGACGAGCCTCGCCTGTGCTTCGGCCGCCGTGAGGCCTGCCGGCGGGAACGTCGTCGCTGCTGATTGAGGCAAGCCGGCGTTCTCGCGCCCCTGGCGTGCGCTCTCCTCTGTTTCCTGTCCGACAAGAACTGACATCAGTTTGCGCGATCGTGCCGGTGCAGTTCGGCGGCCACGGCCCTCTCCCCGTCCGTGGGAATCACCAGGACTTCGACCCTGGAGCCGGCAAGGCTGATGATTTCGTCGCCGCGCTGGTTGCGGTCCTTGTCTAGGGCTACGCCGAGCCAACCGGCAAAGGCCCCGACCTTTTCTCGGACGAATGGTGCGTTTTCGCCGATACCGGCAGTGAAGATCAGCCGATCCAGCCTCCCAGGGCAGCAGCCAGCGACCCGATCTCGCGCCCGATGCGATAGACGAAGAGAGCGATGGCCTCAGCGGCAGCAGGTTCCTCCGAACCGACCAGCGCCCGCATGTCACCGGATATTCCGGACACACCGAGCAGGCCGGATTTCTCGTACAGAAGTGTGGCCAGCTCGTCGGTCGGCAGCTTCCGATCCTGCAGCAGATGGAGGATGACCCCCGGGTCGAGCGCACCGCAACGCGTGCTCATGACAAGTCCGTCCAGCGTCGAGAACCCCATCGTTGTGGCGACACTCCGTCCGGCGTCCATGGCGCACAGGCTGGCACCGCTGCCGAGATGCGCGACGATCGCACGGCCGCCGGCACCCGCGCCGTAGCGCTCGCGCAGCTTGGAAGCGATATGGCTATAAGACAGGCCGTGAAAGCCATAGGAAACAATGCCCGCCTCGGTCATCGCGCGCGGCAACGCGTAGATCTTGGCAAGTCCCGGTCGGGCCGCATGAAACGCGGTGTCGAAGCATCCGATCTGAAGGGCCTGCGGCAGGAGTTCGGCAGCCAGCGAGATTATATCGAGATTGACACTTTGGTGGATCGGAGCCAGCGGCTCGAACAGGAGCAGTGCCTCGAGCGTGTGCTCGTCGAGCAGCGTCGCTTCGGTGAAGTCGCGGCCGCCATGGACGATCCTATGCCCGACCCTGTCGATGCGGCGAAGGAGGTTGCGATCGGCGAGCAGCGAAGCGACCGCTGCGAATGCCTTGGCGACATCGATCGGTGCGTCGCCCAGGTTCCGTTCGATTTCAGGGGAGCCGGCCGCAGCCGCGACGTGCAGGCGCGGATGCTGTCCGAGCGACGAGACGTTGCCGCGCAGCAGCACGGGAAGCTCTGCGCTTGCCTCGAAGACAGCGAATTTCAGGCTCGATGACCCGCCGTTCAGGACAAGGATCGCATCGGTCATGCAGCCATCCGATCCCGTGCCTTTGCGATGCGCCGAAGGCCGCTTATCGGCTCATTCAGCATGTCTTGTCGTTGCATCCGGCCCCTGCTCCCATTTCCAGCCAAGGATCTCCGGCATATCCTGCCCATGAGCCCGAATATAGGCTCGATGCTCAAGCAGCTTACCCTCCATTGCCTGCATCAGGCCGATATTGGCGCCTTTGACCTTTGGCAGGCGGTCGAGGACGCTTTGGACGAGATGGTATCGATCGAGGCCATTCAGCACCGTCATGTCGAATGGCGTCGTCGTCGTGCCCTCCTCATTGTATCCCCGCACGTGGATGTTGTCGTGATTGGTGCGCCGATAGGTCAGGCGATGGATGGTCCAGGGATACCCATGATAGGCGAAGATGACCGGCTTTTCGGTAGTAAACAGCGCGTCGAATTCGCGATCCGACAACCCATGTGGGTGATGTTCCCTGGGCTGCAGGGTCATCAGGTCGACGACGTTGACCACCCTGATCCTGAGCTCAGGAATGTGATGCCTGAGGATCTGCACGGCGGCCAGCGTTTCGAGCGTCGGAACGTCGCCGGCGCAAGCCATCACGACGTCCGGTTCGTCGCCATTCTCGGTCGACGCCCAGTCCCAGATACCGATCCCTGTCCTGCAGTGGACGACGGCCTTGTCCATAGACAGCCATTGCCATGACGGCGGCTTGCCGGCGACGATGACGTTGATGCGGTTCCATGTCCGCAGCACGTGATCGGTCACGCACAACAATGTGTTAGCGTCCGGCGGCAGATAGACGCGCACGATGTCGGCCTTCTTGTTGAGGGCAACATCGATGAAGCCGGGATCCTGATGGCTGAAGCCATTGTGTTCCTGATGCCAGACATGGCTCGACAGCAGATAGTTCAGCGACGCAATCGGCCGCCGCCACGGAATGTCGCGGCAGGCATCCAGCCATTTCGCATGCTGGTTGAACATGGAATCGACGATGTGAATGAACGCTTCGTAGCAGGAGAACAGGCCGTGCCGTCCGGTCAAAAGATAGCCTTCGAGCCAGCCCTGGCAGGTGTGCTCCGACAGGATTTCCAGGACCCTGCCGTCTCGGCTGAGATGAACGTCCTCGGGCAGGATCGTTTCCATCCAGGCGCGCTCGGTGACCTCGAACACGTCCTGAAGCCGGTTCGAGGCTGTCTCATCCGGACCGACGATGCGGAAGTTCTTCGCCGCAACATTCAGCTCCATAACGGCGCGCAGGAACTTGCCCATTGTCCGCGTCGACTCGGCCTTCACGGCACCCGGCCGCTCGACGGACACAGCATGGTCCCGCAGGCTGGGTAACTCAAGAGACCGACGCAGCAGGCCGCCATTGGCATGCGGGTTAGCGCCCATTCGCCGCGCGGCTTGCGGCGTGGTGGCGCGGATCGCTTCGACAGGGACGCCGGCGGCGTCGAACAGTTCCTCAGGCCGGTAGCTTTTCAGCCACTCCTCAAGCAGCTTGAGATGTGCCGGGTTTTCCGCAAGGCCCGACAGGGGAACCTGGTGCGAGCGCCAGAAGCCTTCGGTTTTCAGCCCGTCGACCTCTTTCGGCCCCGTCCATCCCTTGGGGCTGCGCAACACGATCATCGGCCATTTTGGTCGCGCCGTCGACGCTGCGGAACCTGCGCGCGCGGCATGCTGGATCGCGCGGATGCGATCGAGCGCGTCGTCGAGCACGATTGCCATCCGCTCGTGCATTAATGCTGGGTCATGGCCCTCGACAAACAGTGGCTCATAGCCATAGCCAATGAAAAGCGCGCGCAGTTCGTCTTCGGGGATACGGGCCAGGATCGTCGGATTGGCGATCTTGTAGCCGTTCAGATGCAGGATCGGCAGAACCGCCCCGTCGCGCGCCGGGTTGAGGAACTTGTTGGAATGCCATGCAGTTGCCAGCGGCCCGGTCTCGGCCTCCCCGTCGCCGACGACGCAGGCGACGACAAGGTCCGGATTGTCGAAGGCCGCGCCGTAGGCATGAGAAAGCGCGTAGCCCAGTTCGCCGCCTTCGTGGATCGAGCCGGGCACATCGGGCGCGGCATGGCTCGGAATGCCGCCGGGAAACGAGAACTGCCGGAACAGCTTGCGCATGCCCTGCTCGTCCATCGTGACGTCCGGATTGAACTCGCTGTAGGTGCCCTCCAGATAGGTGTTCGCCACCATTGCCGGCCCACCATGGCCGGGACCGCAGACATAGATCGCATTCGCGCCCCTGAGCCTGATCACGCGATTGAGGTGCGCATAGATGAAACTCAACCCCGGCGACGTTCCCCAGTGGCCGAGCAGGCGCGGCTTGACATGCTCCAGCCGCAGCGGCTGGCGTAGCAGCGGATTGTCGAGCAGGTAAATCTGGCCGATCGTGAGATAGTTCGCAGCGCGCCAATAGGCATCGATATCGTGCAGCTCCGCGTCGGACAGAAGGCCACCGGAAGCTGGGGGGTTCGTATGCTCGGTCATGTTTGGCTCCTTGTTGGCGGCTGTCGCCAGATGGCTTGCGCCTGTGTTCGTCGACCTGCAGCGAATGGATCCAAACGCGTTGGCGCGCTTTCAGTTCATCACTTCGAGGCCTCTAAGCGTCATTGTCCTCGAGCACCCGGCGCATGCGCCTGATCACCGCTGCGCGACCCCGTTCGTCAGCAGCGGCGCCGACCGCCTCGTTGATGTCCAGGAGAAGTTTGGAAAGGTCGTTGTGCCAGTCGAGACGGGCAACTTTTTCCGGTCTCAGACGGCGCGGCTCGTTGAGCTCGACCGGCAAACTGCCACTGAGTGTCAATCGCAAGGCATCATCCAGCCGCGGCATTATGATCCTGTCGTCAGGGATCATCGATCGCAGCCGCTCGGTGAACCCGCGTAGCCCCTCTTCCTCGCCATGCGTCAGGAACACCGCCTGCCTTACCGGACTTCTGGCCTGGACCCAGGCGACCAGTTCGGCAGCGTCGGCATGGCCGGAATAAAGATCGAACAGGCTGATATGCGCCTTGACCTCGACCTCTTCGCCCTGGATGCGCACACGCCGCGCCCCGTCGAGTAGTATTCTGCCGAGCGACCCCTGGGCCTGGTACCCGGCGATCATCACCGTGGCATTCCGGCGCCAGAGATTGGCCTTGAGATGATGACGGATACGCCCGGCATCGCACATGCCACTGGCGGCGATCACCACGAAGAAGCCGGTCAGGCGATTGATCGCCTTGCTCTGCTCCACCGTCTCGGTGAAGCGCAGCTCCTTCGAGCCTAGGGCCTGGCGTAACACGTCGCCCTGTTCGATCTCGTCGGCGTGCCGTTCGAAAATCGCGCTGGCGCGCGTCGCCAGTGGCGAGTCGACGAAGATCGGCGCCCTGGGGACGGCACCGGTCTGCATGAGCAGATGGAGGTCGACCAGCAGCTCCTGCGTCCGCTCGACGGCGAAGGAGGGAATGATCAGCGGACCGCGGGCCACAGCGGCGCCACGTACGATGTCGCCGAGCATGGATCGCCGTTGTTCGGGCGAGACGTCCGGCCGGTCCCGATCGCCATAGGTCGATTCGCAGATTAGATAGTCGACACCGGCCGGACCTTCCGGATCGGTCTGAAGCAGCTTGTAGCCTGGCCCGATGTCGCCTGAAAACAAAATGCGCATCGGGGTCTTCTGATGATCCATGTCGATCTCGAGCTCGACCGTGGCAGAGCCGAGCAAATGGCCGGCGTTCCAGAAGCGTGCGCGAAGGCCATCGGCTATGGTTGTCCAATCGCCGTATTCCAGAGCCCGGAACAAGGTCATGCAGGCAGCCGCATCCTGAAGGCTGTAGATCGGCTCGACCGGCGGTCGCCCGCGCTGCGCATTGCGGCGATTCAGTTGCTCGACCTCCATTTCCTGGATATGCGCCGCGTCCGGCAGCATCACCGAGCAAAGATCGATGGTGGCGCGGGTCGTATGGATCGGACCGCAAAAGCCGTGCTTGACCAACTTCGGCAAGAGCCCGCTGTGGTCGATATGCGCATGCGTCAGGATGACCGCGTGAATCGCGTTCGGTGGAAACGGGAACGGGCCATAGTTCAGTTCCCGCTCCGACTTCGATCCCTGGAACAGGCCGCAGTCGACGAGAATCCGCCAGCGTGGCGTTTCGATCTCATAGCAGGAGCCGGTGACGCCGTGGGCCGCGCCATGGAAGCGCAGAACCGGATCCGTGCCGCGACCGCCCTGCATGTCGCCGCGCCCTAGTGCGAGAGCAGGACAGGCAGGCGCAGGTCCGCGAGAACACCCTCGGTTGCGCCGCCGAGCACGAAGTCCCTGACACGAGAATGGCCATATCCGCCCATGACCAGCAGCTTGCCGCCGATCTTGATGGCATGCTCCTGGAGAGCGGCGGCAATCGAAAGGTCACCGGCCTGGATCGAAGCGGTCTCGACCGTTAGCCCGCGCGTCCTCAGGCCCTCGGCAAGGCGATCTCCGATGTCTTTTCCAGGAAGCGGCTTTTCGTCGGTCACACTGACGACCGTCACCTTGGAAGCGCGCTCCAGGAACGGCCGCGCGTCGGCGACGGCCCGCGCCGCCACACGGCTGCCGTCCCAGGCGATGACGACATGGTCAAGCGCACCGACATCCGTTGCATCGCGAAGCAGCAGTGTCGGCCGGCCTGCGCCGAACAGCAGGGCCTCGGCAGTCATGCACGCCGTCTGGTTGTCCGGTGCCATGCCGACCAGACAGAGATCGAAGTAACGGCATTGTTTTGCGGCCTCATCGCCCATCAGGGCCGGCGGCGCGGCGATCTCCTGCGTGGTCACGGTCACCGCGCCTTCTGAGGCCTCCTTGGCAACCGCGTCAAGCAGGGCCTTGCCATGCTTGCGGCTGGTCGCCTCGACCTCCCGGATCTTATTGGGAAGGTCGAGCAGGTAGCTCGACAGCGCATTCGAAACGTCTGGAATGTCAACATTGACGGCAATTGCATGAAGGGTTGAGCCGAGTTGCTTGGCGACGGCAACTGCGTTTACGGCTGCTGCCGGGGAGTTTGCCTCTGGATAGGTCGCCAGACAGAGGACTGCCATAAGCTTCACCTGATTTCGCCTCCATTGATGCAAGGCCCAAATGGCCATCTTTCGCGACATTTGTAGTCACGAGGGACGACCCCGGCTTTGATCCACAGCAAATGCGTTGCCACTGGACGATGAGCGCGCCGATGCCCTGCGGATATCTCCCGTCGGTTGCTGCCCCTGGTGACGCGAACGCTCAACTCGAAAATTTGTAATCTTCGTGCTACATATTCAGCTAATCTGTAGTGCGAAGGTGTCAAAATCCCCACTCCCCACAATCCTCCAGCCGCCGTAAGACGCGCCCTGCGCAAGCTGGGGGCGGATATCCACGACGCCCGGCGGCGGCGCCGCCTCCCTATGGCCGTGGTGGCCGAGCGCGCCTTCACATCGCGCTCGACGGCCTGAGCCAGATCGCCGACATCGCCAACGACAGGGTTGGCCAGCCGCTGGCCAACGCAGAACTGCCCAAGCATGTCCACCTCAACGGTCGGCGGGGACGTTAAGCGATGGCTGACTTCGAGGTCCATATCTATCTTGGCGGCCGCGCGCGCCCGTCGGACTGGCGAGCGGCAATCGCGTCGGCGGCACAAAGACGATCCGCCTCGACTATCACGGCGCATGGCTCGAGGACCCGGACCGGTTCTCCCTGGAGACAGCTCTCGCCCTCACCCGCGGCGCCTTTGCCCCCCGCCGGCAGGTTACTTCAATTTTTCGGCGACTCGGCTGCCCGATCGGCCGAGATCAGCCTAGTGGCGAGCCTTCGAGTGTTTTGAGCCTTCGGCCGAAGTCAGAACCCGCCTAAATGCACGCCATTGCCGCCGATTACCGCATGCATCGCTGGAAGGTCTTTCGAAGCCGGAGTTCTTGAGCTACGTGTGACGGGTGCCATCAACGAGACGGAGAAAATTGACGAACGGGCCCAAAACCATTTCCTTCAAAACTAGCGGACTTACCCGACAACGCTCAATTCGATCTCGAAGAATTAAGCGTAAGTAATTGATATTTAATATTTTGGTGGTGGTCGCAGTCTCTGGCGAACCAGTCTCTGTCCAATTTTCCCTGATAGGTGCCGAAAAACAGTGAATTTCGAGGTTTTTGAGGGCCTGGCGCAATTTTCCATAAGAAATCGCTGCGCAGATTCAATGCTTTAGCACCAAATTCCCTGTACGCACTAACAGGGAATTATTTAGCAGCTAAGCAGGGAATTCCAAAGCGAAGCAGGCCGAGATGGCAAATCGCGGGCTGGCGGTGGCTCGCTAGCTCAGTTGTCGAGCGCTACTGCGACAAGGCTGGCGCCAATTGCCGTCCGATTTCGATCGCACTCTAATGCTGGCTATTGGCGCATGGCGTAAAGCAACGTTGCGAGGCCGGATAGAGACGACCATATGAGATCGTCTCCGAAGATATCCTTTGAGCCTTCCACCATCTTCTTGCCTCTAATGAGAAGCGCGACAGGTCTGCCTCACCCCATCATTTCGTCCGGAATACACAATGCAGCGCACCTTAACCCGACAAGAATTGTATGACCTCGTTTGGTCGACACCCATTGCCACACTCGCTCAGTAATTCGACATTTCTGATCGAGGATTGGCCAAGACTTGCGCGCGTTATTAGATACCCGTTCCTGGCTGCGGCAAAGATCGCTTCGACCGCGATGCGGCAGGAGGAAATCTGCAGGTGAGTTGGTCTGACCTGGAAAGCCGGACCCGGATCATCCTCACGAGCTGCCGGCCCGGAGCCCTGCTCTGCGACGACAAAGTCGCGCCATCTGCCGATGTTCCCGAGGTCTCTCCAAAGCCGACATTCGATGGACATTTGCCTCGCACGAAGCTGGCAAGCTGTATGCGGACTCGTCGCATGATCACACCAAAGTATGAGGCTTTTAGACCAAAACCTTAGCTCCGCTTACATCCGTAGCATCTCCGTCTACTTGCGCACAATGAGTGGTTCGTCGCCGGCAAACTATACTGACCTCAACGGTAAGGACGGCGCGAACCATGTTGCTAAACTCCCTCCAGACAGATACTGACCCGATCGCGCCATTCGAAAGCAATGCTCCGCAATCGCTGCAGGAGCGCCTGCCGTTGGCAGGGGATCGGTGCTCTCACTTCAGCAGCAGACAAGCCCAACGCACCAACCCCTTTGACGACATCTCCAAGGGACAGACATCCCTTTCGACACCGCACTGCCGCTTGCGGTACACTGCGTCACGCGCGCTCCGTGATGACCGCAATTGGCCGTCTCCTGACCAGGGACCGAACCCCAGCGGCCGCGGCGGCGGTGGCGCGCACGTCGTTCCGGTCGCGATCGAAAAGCCGCCCAGAATCTTCATCGGCCGCAAGCACTACGACGGCCCTCGTCCGGACGAGGCTCTGGCCGAGCTCCTCAACACTGTGCAGCGACAGACCCTCAGATTTTTCTGGGAGTTCGGCCATCCCACGAGCGGGCTAGCCCGAGAGCGGAGCAACACGACACCGCATGTCGTCACGACCGGCGGTTCTGGATTCGGCATCATGGCGATCCTTGCCGGTGTCGAACGCGGATGGATCGGCCGGCAGCACGCTCTCGACCGCCTGATTAAGATGGTGTGCTTCCTCGGCCAGGCCGAGCGCCATCACGGCGCCTTTCCTCACTGGTTGGACGGCGACAGCGGCCGAACGATACCCTTCAGTCACCTCGACGACGGCGGCGACATTGTCGAGACGGCATATCTGATGGTCGGGCTCCTTTCTGCGCGGCAATATTTTCGAGGGCCGGACGCTAAGGAACGCGTCTTGCGCAGCCTTATCAACGCTCTGTGGTCGGAGGTCGAATGGGACTGGTACACCCGCGGCTCCGAGGCGCTCGTTTGGCATTGGAGCCCGGTGCACGGATGGGCGATGGACCTCCCGATCCACGGATGGAACGAATGCCTGATTGCATTCATCCTCGCCGCGTCTGCCGCACGGCATTCGATCGAGCCGGATGTCTATCACCGCGGTTGGACGGCGGGCCGGGCCTTCGCCAACGGCCGAAGCATTGAAGGCGTGCGGCCGCCTCTCGGGCCTGATCACGGCGGTCCCCTATTCTTCTCGCACTATTCGTTCCTCGGCCTCGATCCGAGGGCGCTTCGAGATCGCTATGCCGATTATTGGCATCAGAACGTCGCCTATACGCATATCAACCGGACGCACTGCATTCGTAATCCAGGGAAATTCGAAGGCTATGGCGCCGATTGCTGGGGGCTAACAGCGAGCGACAGTATTGACGGCTATGTCGCGCACGCTCCCGACCGCGACCTCGGAGTGATCACTCCGTCCGGCGCCCTCGGCTCCTTCCCCTATGCCCCCGCGGAATGCGAGCTGGCGCTTCGCCACTTCGCTTCGCGCGGCGACCGGCTGTGGGGCGAGTATGGCTTCAGGGATGCATTCAGCCCTTCGACGGGTTGGTGCGCGGACTCGTATTTGGCGATCGATCAGGGGCCGATCGTGGTCATGATCGAGAACTACCGGAGCGGGCTTTTGTGGCGCCTATTCATGAGCTGTCCGGAGATCCAGATCGGGCTCGCGAGGCTCGGCTTCTCCCAGCGCGCGAAAGCCGCCGCGGCCATGTCATGAGGACCACGTGTTCTCTACTAAAACGCGGCGTGCAATCATGCGCTCCGGCTTTCTGTTCGGACTGATCACGGTGGGAGGGTCGGCTGGATCGGCCCACGCAATTCGCCACCTTGTTGCGTTTGGCCACGTCGAGATTAAAATGGAAAATTCAAACGGCGGCAGTTCCGTGTGGTGCGGCAGTCAAGCACTACGCGCTGCACGCTGGTGTCCGCAGGACACGACTATGTGGCCATACCGACTTGGTCCACGTTGAAGTGGAAACAAGGCGCGTAACGCCCGCGCCCCCACGCCTTTGCATTCTCTCCCGCGGTGAAGGTGTGGCCCATATCCCGATGTGTTGAAGGACGGGTAGCCGGAATGAACAGACGAACGGGTAGTTATGCGCTCGCATGCGTTTTGACCGCAATAGTCACGTTGCAGAGCGTCTACGGTGCGAACGCCCAATCGGGTTCTGGCGTAGAGAAAAAGTACCGTCTCTTTGGCGAAATTTTCCTCCGCATTCAATCCGATTTTGTTGACTCGCCGGATGGTGAAAAACTATTGGATGCAGCTATTAAGGGTATGCTGGAATCGCTCGACGCCAATTCTACCTACATTAACCCCGAGGCCTTCCATGAAATGTTGTTCCAGAATCAAGGCAAATACGGCGGAATTGGTGTAGATGCCGTTATGGAGGGCGGCCTGATAAAGGTGGTCGCCGCAGTGGATGAAACGCCGGCTGCACGGGCTGGGCTGATGCCAAACGACCTTATTGCCAGGATAGATGGCGACGAGGTGCAGGCTATGTCCAAGTTCGAAGCGGCTGATCGGATGCGGGGCGCGACTGGTACTCCAGTTACGCTCTCTATTCTCCGCAAAGGACACAACCCCTTCGACGTGACGCTGTTACGTGATGAAATCCGTACGCAATCAATCAAGTGGCAGATCCTGGATTTGGACATTGGTTATGTTCGTATATCGACCTTCACTGAAGGAACACAGGAAGAGCTGGAGGAAGCAGTCTTCTCACTTAAGAAAAAGGCGGGAGGAAAACTCAAAGGTTACATTATTGATCTGCGAAACAACCCGGGCGGCCTGCTGACGCAGGCTGTCTCGGTGTCCGACTCCTTCCTCGATTTTGGTGAGGTGCTTTCGATCCGCGGCCGTCGCGCGGAGCACTCCCGAAGCTTCAGCGCGCGAACCGGAGATCTAGCTGATGGAATGCCTGTAGTCGTCCTGATCAATGGCGGGTCTGCTTCAGGTGCCGAAGTCGTTGCTGGCGCTCTTCAAGATCAAAAGCGGGCAACAGTCGTAGGTACAAAATCGTTTGGTAAGGGTACAGTACAATCCATTATTAAGCTTGGCGAGCAAGGCGGACTTAAGCTAACAACTGCTCGATACTATACCCCATCTGGGCGCTCAATTGAATCGAAGGGCATAGATCCCGATATTGTGGTTGTTCAAGAAGGCAAGCCGAGCAGTTTAGATTACTCACTTCAAAGCAATCAAAGCATCACGGACGTGCAGCTCAAGGCGGCGATCGACATTCTTCACGGCAAGGTTGTTTCGCCTGCCAAAAGTGAGTAGGCGCTCAACCAGAGCGGTGACGCCAAAAGCCGTAGCGCTCGCAGTGATTACGGTGGGAACAGCGCGTCGCCCTCTATGGAGCTAGAACCGGAAATGCTCTCAATTCTAAGCGGCCATGAGCGACACCAGCGGCTGGCCGGCTGGAACTTTCTCGGCAAGAGTGGGCTCCAGGAAGCTCCTGCAGGTCGCAGCAGCCGTTCGTGCAGCAGCGATAAACAGCATTGACGATCTTGCCGGATGCATCACGCCGCAGCATCCCCAGAGTGTAATGCAGTTGGGGGAGCGGATAGGTAGGCGCTCACCGTCCTGGACGCTGAAGTGAATTTCCACGTCCCCTCACTCAGACGCTGGTCGCCAGCGGACGTCGCGGATTCTGGCAGGAGTTTGCCGTTATCACTTGCTGCTATGTCGCGCGAGTCGACCATTGGCCTGCAAGCCGATGAGCCTCAGTTCTCGACCCATTTGCCAGACCGCGTCGGGGTTGAACCCAGTTACTCTGTGCTCTGGCGATTTCACAGCCGAGGAGGGCCGCCGAAGGGTTGCATAGATGGGCCGCCAGACGGCACGTTGGGCCGAGGTGGGCCGGTGAGGCCTCCTCCGCCACGGATGGGCCGCTTGAACTGCGGCTTACCTCCCCGCGTCTGGTCTCGGCGGCGCGGATCATGGGAAAAAGCGCGGGGACCGCGGCCGCGCATGATGTCACGTTTCGGAGCCGGGTGGCGAGGCCGCGCCCCGATGCGCGCTCCGGGTTTCGGCTTTCCTGCCAAGGGGTTCGCGCGGCCCCCGGCGTGCGGCTTGGACTTGGCGCCAGCCATCCCCGGCTTGCCGGCGAACGGCTTAGCGAGCCCGCTTCGGGCGCGTCCGATTTCGCCTAACCGATTGCTCGGGGCTGCGTTTTTGAGCCCCTTGAGCAAGCTCTCGCCGTTCATTATTTGACGACTGTCCGGCGGTGTCTCGAGGCGATGCGGATTGAGGTCGGCGGCTCTTTTGGCCAGACTGTTATTACCGTCCGCCTTCAGATCCCTGGACAGCGTGTTGTGATCGAGCCTAGTCAGCTGTGATTTGTCAAAAGTTACTCTGGAGCTATCGACCTTCGTCCAATCGACCTGGTTCAAACTGATGTCGCCGTTGAAGGTCCGATCGTTGAAGCAGTCGTCGCAGTTGATCTCAACATCTTTGCCCCAGCGGCCGTAACCGCTCCAGGTCTCCCCTTCGTACCAGTCGACGGCGGCGGCCCAGGCAACGCCGGTGACATAAGCGGCGTAGTAAGTGGCGGTCGGATCGTAGTAGGACGAATAGGAGTCGGAGTAGTAGCTTACCCGTTTCGACGCGTAGCTCGAATCGTAGAGGTCCTCTGATCGATAGACCGGTATGTAGACCTTGTCTGCCCGGGCCGACTTGATAATGACCTTTTCGCGCTCCACGACGACCACGGTCTTGTCGTCGCTCTTGATGATACCGTTGGCAACGGCTCTTTCGCGCAACTGCTGGATGGCCTCGAGCATGTCCTTTTGCTGATAGGCCACTGCCTCGCCGAGGTGTTGCGTCCACTCGAGATCGTCGCTCATCATCTTGACGATCTCGGGATAGTTCATGAGCGAGATGACGCTCCCGTCCCAATCCTTGTCCGGCTTCAGCTCCGGCTTGGTCTTGAAGCGCTCCATATATCTTTCGGCTTCAACGATCTGCAGGGGATACAAGGATGCCGCCGCGATTGCGGCCACCAACTCGTCGGGATAGAGCGCGATGCGCGCCACCAACACCTCCATTTCCCTTTCGCTCAGCGGATCGCGGTGAGGAGTCCCGGCAGAGGTTTGCTCGTGGGCGTATGAATGGGTTGGGCTGGCTGCTGCAAGGACCAGCAACGACAGGCCCGCGAGAACGGCCGCCGCCCGCAGCAGCGATTTTCGCCTGTCGATGCCTGCCCGCACGCTTAAGCTTGAAGATGCTAGGCCGGCAGGCGTAGCGCTGATGAACTTGATCGGCATGGAAAGCTTCCTTGGAGTCAGCGCAGGCACGTCAGCTCCGCGCGGCAGGCATCTGCAAATTCCCGCAGGATGTCATGGGCGGTGATGTGGGAGTTCCGCGCCTCCAGCGCGGTCGAAGTCTTCTCGTATGTATCGACAACAAGTACCAGCACGGCCTCTGCAGCCCCGATGGTGCCTGGCGTCGCAAACAGGCGAAGCTTGTTCATGGCGGTATACATCGGAACCAGCTTGGCGGGGTCATCAAGGCGTTCCTGAACCACGCCGTCCGCATAGGCTTTCGATGCCTGGTCGATGAACTCGCCGAACAGCCGCTCTCGACGTGAGCCTTCTTGTCCGAGGCGCTGCGCATGGTCCTGATGATGCTGGGTAAACCAGGTCGTGGCCACGGAGGCCAAGGCGCCGATGGCGGAGCCGGCAAGTGCCGAAAGGGCCGAGATGGTCGCTGGGTCCAGAGTCATGGGGCTATTCTTGAATTTTCCGGTCGGGTGCCGGCGTCGCGGACGAGTTGATGTTCGCCGAGGCCTCACGGTGGCGGACAAGGACGTCGGCCAACGCGAGAGGAAAAGCGTTTTGGTATCGCGACTCGCATTTGCCCGCCTCGCCGCCATTCCCATTGGCCTCGTCACTGAGACCGGCCACGTTGAATGGTTCACCCTGGTCAAACATTTGCATGAACGAGAATTGCATAAATTGTCGTGGCGCCGATTCCGACCGTGAGAAGAGCGACGGCCGCCTGAAGACTGTGGTTCATCCCAGTGAGCAAACGCGCCGAGGCCACGAGCGGCACGGCAATGACGCTCGACAGCGCGCCCATCCCGATCATTGAGCCCAGGCCGAACAGCACAATGTAGGCCAGGCCCTGCAGCGGGTCTGCAAATTGGGACACGGCAAGGACCAGCAGTGCTGCCGACCCGGCCATGCCGTGCATCAGCCCCACGGCCAGCGAACGCCAGCGAAACCCATGCTCGGGCCGATGCTCCGAGCTCCAATTTGAAACCCCGTCGCCAGAGCCGCTGTATGAGTGAATTTGCGGCACGCAACGGTGGCGTCCGCGAAGATACACGTGCTCGCGCCACAGCTGCCACAGCACGTGAGTTCCAAGGGCGACGAGCATGACGCCAACCGCAGCTTCGAGGGGCTCGGCAAGTAGGTCTGGAATCCTCCGACCCAGCACGATCGCAGCGCCGGCAAACAAGAACAGCGTCAACGTATGACCCAGTCCCCAGGTCAGGCCGTGCTTGAGGATGTCGGTCATCCTGGTTCGGCGCGCCGCGATACTCGAGACTGCCGCAATATGGTCTGCATCTAGCGCGTGGTGCATTCCCAGGAGGAAGCCCAGACCGAGGATCGGTATGTACGTCATCGGACACCCTTCGTCCCTATCGCGACATCGCGTTTTCAGGCGCTTGACAGCCCACATGCAGCTCGAGTTGGCGGGCCGCGCTGGCGGCCGCGTCCGCAAGGTTTCCTGTATAGGTAGGAAACGCGAGTGGGACCCGAGCCAAATCATCCACTCGCAATCCCGCAGAAATGGCTATTGCCGCGACTTGGGCAATCTCAACTGCTCTTTCACCAACGACGTGACAGCCCAATATCTTTGCTGTCTTGCGATCTACAATAAGCTTGCAAAAGCCTACCTTTCGCCCGTCGATAATCGTACGGATGGTCGAGTCGAAATGGATCACCGCGGTCACGACATCATGGGTCTCACGGGCTTTTGTTTCCGTCAGACCCGCGCTCGCATACTCCGGATGGGTGAATCCGGCGCTCGTATTTACGCTCTCTTCGAGCCGCACGGTCGGGCCTAAAACCGCGTTCGTTGACGCCACGAAACCCTGCTGCAGAGCAGGTGGAACCAACATTAGGCGACCGGTCACATCGCCTGCCGCGAAGATGTTGGGCACGGACGTCGTTAGGTAGTCATCGACTTTTACGAACCCTCGATGATCGGTCAGGACGCCCAGTCCGCCGAGATTGAGTTCGGCGGTATTTGCCACCCAGCCCGCCGCCACCACAGCAAGCGTGGCCTCGGCGCAGTCCCGTTCGCCGTTCTTGGAGAAATTCATCTGCACTCCCGCCGAGGTCTTCTCGAAGGAGTCGATAATGCCGAAGTTCTCATGCACCACGATACCTGCCTCACGGAAAGCCGTAGCGACAGCGGCTGCGATATCCTCGTCCTCACCTGAGAGGATGCGTGGACCAGTCTCAAAGAGCTCAACCCGCGAGCCGAATGCATTGAATATGGACGCGACTTGCACCCCCGTTGCCCCGCCGCCTATGACCAGCATAGTCGGAGGAACCTCGGTCAATGAGAAGGCGCTGCTATGGGTGCACGTGAACTCGAAGCCCGGGATGGGAAGCCGCCGGCCGACACCGCCGACGCAGATGATCATCTTGTCGGCCTGAAGACGCAGGCCTGTTTCGGTGACGATGGTATGAGGGTCTGCGAAGCGCGTGGCGCCGGCCCTCTCGTGGATGGTAACTCCGGCCGAATCGATTTGCTCGCGCAAGGAGGAGTGCGCAAGCACCTCACTGACGACCCCGCGAACGCGCGCCAGCAACCGGGAGTAATCCAGCACCAGCTCGCCCACGGCAATACCGTATTGACCTAATTGTCGAACGTCGCGGATCAGCCGGGCTGCGTGAGCCAGAGTGCGCACTGGAACCGGCCCGTCGTTTGCGGCCATGCCTCCAAAACCAGAGCTGGTGACCAGCGTGGTGCGCGCGCCCAGATCCGCGGCGCGTAGCGCGGCAACCGCTCCAGCCGGTCCGGCGCCGATCACGACAACGTCCGTCACCTTGTGGCTCCCTGAGGATGCCCGAACCGGTGCCCGGTCCCTCTTAGCGACATGAGATTGGAGACATGCGTGCTGCCCGCACCGGCCAAACTCGCTGCGTTGCGCAGCGCCTTGGCTAGAAGGTTCCGCGAGCGCGGTGTATCGCGGAGTTTCCGATTGGCCAATGCCAGTTCGACCGCCCGCTGCGGTCGGTTACCGATGCCTATGAAAAAGGCAGCCGCGTGGTCGGCGTAGGCCTCGGGCCGTCGCGCCAGCAACACTTCGTAGGCTGATGCCGCACGTTCCGCTTCGCGCGTAGCCTTGGCGTTGCCATGCGCGGCTAGGATCTCTGCATAGGTGGCGCGATATTCCGGATCGTCGGAGGTTTCGAGCAACGGCGTGACGAGCATCAGTGCGAGCTGCAATTGTCCGCGCCCGAGCGCAACTTCCGCGCGATGTCCTCGTCCTGGAACGTGCCCGGGCAAAATGGCCTCGAGTTCAGCGAAGATAGCGTCCGCCCGGTCCAGATCACCACTGCGCATCGCGCTCACGCCCCATTCAAACAGCAACTGGCTGCATGGGAGCGGCGACACGCCATCGTCGGCATCGATTGCAGCCGCATAGGTGGCTTCCGCCGTCGCCCATCGATCCATTTCCGCCAGGAGTGATGCCAGCGCGCCAAGCGTGTGAATCCCGGGATCGTCCTGCACTAGTCTGTCACGTAGGAGGAGCGCGGCATCGTATCGTCCTGTCGCCTGCAGCAGCGCCGCCTTTTCGGCATCAATCTTGTTTCGGGGATATCCGGCTGCGAACGCTTGATCGAGATGCACGCTCGCTTCCTCAAAGCGATGAAAACGCCCAGCGAGCCGTGCACGGATATAGAACCCAGTTGCTGCATCAGGCGACGACGCAATCGCCTCCGTGGCGATGAGTTCCGCCCGCTCGTTATCCGCCATACGACCAAGCACGTCACCTCGAATGAAAAGCAACTTCGACAGCGCTACCAGATTATCGAAGGCCGCACCTTCCGCACGACGAAGCTCCAGACTATCGATCGATGCCGCAAGATTGGCGAGGACGATTGGACCGCTGGTATAACGCCCGGTATTGGTCATGATGTTTTCTTTAGACCGGTGAGCAGTGCCGGGTAGCCGCACGTCAACGAACCGCCGTCTATCGCAATCGTATCCCCGTTGATGGATCTAGCGTTGTCCGACGCGAGAAACACGGCGGCCGCAGCAATTTCTTTCGCTTCAACCGCGCGCTTCATCGGGATGATGTTCAAGAAGAGCTCGCGCTTAGCGGGATCTTCCAACTCCTTCCGCGTCAACGGTGTCTCCACCAGGCCTGGCGCGATGCCGACGACACGGATGCCGCGACCGCCAAGTTCCAGCGCGCCGCAGCGCGTGATCATGTCGACGCCGGCCTTTGCCGCGCAATAGGCCACCTGCCCCTCGCCCGGCTGCCGTGCGTTCACCGACGAGATATTGATGATGACACCGGGGCGTCCTTGCTCGAGCATCTGCCGGGCCGCGTGCTTTACCCCGTAGAAGACGCCGCCGAGAGTCACGGCCTGGACGGATTTCCACTTGTCACCGGTGAGTTCGGTCAGCGGCACAATGGCGCCAAAGCCCGCGCAGTTGACCACGATGTCCAGCGACCCGAATGCCTCGCGAGCCGCGTGCATCGCGCCTTCGACCTGGTCCTCGTCCGACACGTCGGTGACGCGGCCGACCGCGTGATCGCCCATCTCGCGGGCGGCGGCATCGAGCGCATTGGCGTTGAGATCACAGAGCAGTACGCTAGCGCCAGCTTCAACGAACCCGGCCGCAATCGCCTTGCCGATGCCTGATGCTGCGCCGGTGACGACGGCGCCCTTGCCCTTCAAAGAGTTCATATCCAATTCTCCTGTTGTGACGATGGGGTGGGCTCCGCGACTACGGGCGCGACGCCCCTTTTTGGGTTGCGGCCTCAGAGGATCGTCGCCATCTCGTCGAATGAGAACCGCGGGCCGCGCGGGAACACCTTGGCGTCGTTGCCGTAGCCGATGTTGATGATTACGTTGGCCTTTATCTTGCCGTCGGGGAAGAACTCCTGCTCGACCTTGGCCGGGTCAAACCCGGTCATCGGACCCGCATCCAAGCCGACGGCGCGCAGCGCGAGAATGAAGTAGGCGACCTGAAGGGTTCCATTCTGCGCAGCACTGCGCGCAGCGAACTCCGGATTGCCGGCAAACAAGCTCTTCGCATCGGCGTGCGGGAACAGGAACGGCAGCTGTTGATAAAAGTCGACGGCATGGCCCATGATCGCGACGACCGGTGCTGCCATGGTCTTTTCGACATTGCCGGGCATGAGCGCCGGACGCAGCCGCTCCTTAGCGTCCGTTGAGCGCAGGAAGAGCGCGCGCAGCGGCTGCTGGTTCGCCGCGGTCGGACCCATCTTGGCGAGGTCGAGCGCTTCGCGCAGAAGCGTGCCAGGAACGGCAAGTTCGCGGAAATGGTGGTGTGTCCGCGCTTCGGTGAACAGCTGGGCCATGGCGGCGGCGCCGAGCGGCTCACCGCGGCCCAGACTCTTTCGGTCTACAGTGATGGTCATTCGAATTTCCCAGGTTGCGATTGGAGGATTCATTAGGAGCGAGCCGCCGCACTCAGCGGCGCGCGCGTTCACAGCAGGGCGGCCGCCGCCTTCAGCGCGTTCTCACGCTCGACCGCAAGGTAGTCGTGGACAACTTGACCGTCGCTCAGAGTCATGTCCCAGAAATGCTGTCGACCCTCGAGCACGCGCACGACCGGAAGCGCCGCCACCGGGCAGCCGACGTGCGGGACCATGAACAGCTCTGCGGGCCCTCCCCAGGCGCCCTTCAGTTTGACATTGTAGATACCGACGCGGATGAGCTGGGCGACCTTGGGCGTATGGTTGTCAACGTCGGGAAGCAGCTTGAGCACGAGCTGGGTGGTCTGCAGCTCCTGCTCTATCTCGGCTAAACGATCCGACAGGTCGACCGCGCGATACGGCATCGTCGCAAGCGCGACTTGCACGCCGCCATAATTGAGGGTGCCCGTCAGCACCTCGCGCACCGTCTTTAGGTCGGGCTCGCCATACCGCTTGGGGAAGCCGAGGATCTCCCGGCCGGCGAGCGTCGGCGATTCGCTGTCGAGGAATGCCTGGAAGACGTAGATGGCCGGCTTGCCCTCGAACGTGCACGCCACTGAATGGCCGACCTCGGTGTACGGCCCGAATCCGCTGACCTCGCTCATCCGCCGCCATTCCATCGTGACGCGGTTGCCGTCGGCAGGTTGGAGAGGTGGTGGTACAACCGCGCGCACAGCTTCCGCAGTGCTCTCGTATGTGACGACGAGCTGGTGCATGTCCTTGTAGTGCCAGGGACCGCGCGGATAGGCGGGCCTCAACGTCGGCATCACCGGATATTGCAGGAACTTGTTAGTCCCGGATGCAGCGCCCGGCACGACGGGGCTGTTGCCTGTCAACGATTGCATGTTCAACTCCTCAGAAATTCGGGTAGGGGGAGGTCGGCTCGCCGGTTAGGCTCGCGTACGTAAGGAAAGGTTCGGCTGGCCGGTTTCGTGGGGGCATCGACCCCGTCGCCCAGCCGCTCGCCTCGCCCACCATTGGCAAGCAACGTGAGCAGCTCGTCGAGAATGTCGTCGTCGAGCCAGCGGCCGCCGGCGCTCGCGTGCGGCCGGTTGTCGATCAGCGCGCGCTCGATCTCGAGGAAGCTTCCGGGGGCGAATGCTTGCCCGAGATCGAGGATGAGAAAATCGTCCATGAGCAGATCGCGCAACGGGTGGCGCCCGTCCGGCTCAGACGGCCATGCAGTCTTGCTGTCGAGACCATCCCAGAAGGCCAGGTTCGCATCGAGACGTGACTCGTAAAGGGACCGATACTCCCTGGAAAGCGCGAAAGCGTCCTCCCGATTGTAGAGATCGCGAAGTTCGACCCCCCTCGTGCGCGGATCGCGAGCTGAGTTTGCAATCACGACGTTCTTGATCTCCGGCCGCCCGAGGCGTTCGAGGCGGATCGGCTTGCCCCGGCGCGTAACGACGATCTCCGAGATAGCGGCGGTCAGTGTCACGCCGTCGAATCGTTCAACTATTGGCGCAAACGGCACCTCGACGACGATCGACAAGACGTCGCGAAACTGAACGGTGTTTGTAGCTGTGTTGAAGGACAGCTTGCCCGAAATATCGGTGCGAAGCGTGGCCTCGACATCCATGAAGAACGGGTCGCTGACCAGTCCCGCGAAGACGCGCAAGCCGTCCTGTTCGAACGGCTTCCCGACGACAAAGCTCGCCTCGCGCCCATTGGATGTGACGATGTGCCCTTTCTGAACCGCAGTTTCTTCCGGCACATCACTGAAACGGATGTCGATCGTTTCTTCTGCCGCTCCACAGGTAACGCTCCCGGCCGATCGCGTCAGCGGCCGCAGTCGAAACCGGTGGTTGACAACATCGCTGAAGTAGGACTGCGACGTCGCCATCGGAAACACATCCATGATCAGGACGAGATTTCCCGGTCGTTCGGGACTCGCAAACGCGTAGAAATCAGTGATGTCCACTGCTGGATCGCCCAATACCGCAGGGCCGCTGAAATGGTCTGACATGATACCTACTTCCCAACTCTCAGAATTTCTGCTCGATCAAGCCTTCGAGGGCTTTCAGCCCTGGAACGAACAGATATTCGCCACCCTTCACTTTGATGAAGTTCGGCAGATCGAACAGGAACGGTTGGGTGGCGCCAGGCACCAGCATTTGCGAACCTTCGCCGCCGACACCATTGATCGGATCCTGCTCGTTCGGATCAAGTCCGATGAACTCGCCGCTCTTCATCCATTCCTTCTGGACGAACTCAAACTGCCGTTCGACATCGGCCTGGATGAACATGTTGATCAGGCCGCGATCGACGCCGTCGTCCTCGAGCGCGCCTTCGCTCAGAAGCGGACCGTACTCGACGCCTCGCCTGATCAATCGGTGCCGCCTCACCGCGGTCGCGCGCTTCAAGGGCGTCGTCCGCGGATTGCTGCGACGCAGGTGCGAACCTAGCGGGCACCGCAGGCCTTCGTCGTCGCCGGCATAGGTGAAGTTGTTGCGACGCTGCGGGTCCGCCGCGATCGCCGGGTCGTCCTTGTCGGGCGACAGATCGAGCGGGCACCCGCTGCGCCAGCGGCCCATCATCTTGGCCGCAACCAGTTCCTGATGATTATGGTCGTCGGAACCGTAGAGCGCTTTCGCGGCCGTCGCCAAATATCGCCGAAATGCCGCGACGTCTTGGTAGAGTTTGCGGAAGACGAGGTACGTTCCGTTCAGCCGCAGTTCGAACGGCTCGGGCGCCTGCGCGCCGGCCGGGTCGGCCTCATCCTCGTAACCCAGCAGGAACTCGCCCGGTTTCAGCGGACGCCACGTGCCGTCTGGCTCCAGCACACCATCGCCAGGATAGGAAGGTACATTCGCCCCCTCCATCGGCGGCTCCGAGATCGGATCAACAAAACCGAAATGCTGGCCTTCCGATCCGATCCCGTTTTCATGCGCCAATGCCATCGTATCCTGAACGAAGCGGATCTCGACACCGCCGGTCGCCTCCAGCTCGGCGCGAAAGATTCGCATCGCCTCTTCGCGGCCGTCGTCGGAATCGGTGCGAAGCCAGGCCATCGCATGGATGTCGGGACCGCCGAGGCCGCCCTGCCAGTGCTCCGGCGCGTGCGGCCCGACATCGCCCACGACGCGCGCACGGCCCCGCATCCCGACGCGAAACGCCTCGGGAAAGCTTGCGAGTGACGGCCGGGAGAGCCCGATCGCCTTCAGCCCCTCGTAGGTGAACGCGATGTTGACCGTGAATCGCGTGCCGTGCTCTTGCTGCCGCGCGTTGACGCGGTCGCGCAGATTGCGCAACCACTCGCGCGCCTTCGCGCCGTCGGTGAATTTCACGAAGATGTGGCGCCCGTAGCGCATGAGGATGGGCGCGACCACGTTGTCCTGGATATCGTGAAGGTGGTCCTTCAAATCAGAGGCGGCCAGACTTCGCCTCGTAGCTCGAGTGCTCATGATCGCGCCCCTTCCACGCCAGACCGTCTACGCGGCCTTCTTCACGCCCAACCGCTCGGGCACGTCGGTGAACTGCTGCTCGTTCGCGACGTCGGCGTCGATGTCGGCGCCGCTCGGTACGAATGGGTAGGGCTTGGCCAGCTCGGCGAAGAAGGCGTTGACCTTGTCCTCGAGGTTGCCGTCGCCGGCGAAGACCGCGCGCTGGAACTTCTGCGTCTTCTGGTACCAGTCGGCCATCTTCTGGATCTGGCCCAGGGTGAGGCTCGGAAGGGCGTCGTAACAGACCAGAGTTTTGATCTGCCCGCGCGCGACGTACTGCACGATGTCTCGCGCCGTCGCGTTCGGGCCCGTCGGACAGCCGATGCACGTGCCCCAGATCTTCTCGAGATTCGTCTTCCCGTTGAGCACGAAGTCGTCGAAGTACTTCTCCAGGCTGCTATCGAACTGCGAGACGAAGTAGAGAGTGGGACCGAACTCGGTGCTGGTGCCGACGAACCAGCGCGCCGTCCGGATCAGGCCAAGGTGCGTCGTCGCCTCGGAGAACGTCTTTCCGGGCCCTCCCCAGAAAGGTGCCTCGCGGCTCAGCGCATCTCTGAGTCCAACGAGGTCGGCATCGGGCTTGAGGGGCCACATGCCCAAGAATTCGTGGATCTCCTCGCCGTTGGCGCCTCTCATGATGGAGCCGGGGTGACGCAGGTCCCAAGACGCGGGGCTTGTGCTTGGTCCGGACCGGACTGTTGAAGTGTCGTGCTTGTCAGTCATTGAGAAAACCTCTCTTAGAATACAGTGTGGATCGATTTCCACGGCTGTGGGTAGGTTAGTGGTCGCTTGGACCCGACAGGACAGTTTCCAATCAAATTCGTGCAGACGAATTGTTTCCGCTGCTTGGTCATAGACCCGGTAGCCATCAAGTAACTCCGACGGGACCAGATTGGGAGTTCTCATTCACGAACCCGGTGTTCTGGAAAATCGAACATCAGATGGTTCAGCGAACTCGGTGTTCGATACAATCGAACATTCAAAATGCAGCGCAGTGCTTAAATGTCGGACGGAAACTGCTGGCGTTTTATAGGAGCTTGACGCATGCCACTACGAACCTCCGACCACAGTGCCCAAGCCCCGAATGCAGAGCCATTGGTGAAGTCAACGCCGCGTGAACAACGACCACACGTCATCATCGTTGGCGGTGGTGTCGCCGGCCTGATCCTTGCAACCCGACTAGGAGAGACGCTGGGCCGCCGCGGTAGAGCGCGGATCAGCCTGATCGACCGTAGCTGGATCCATGTCTGGAAGCCGATGCTGCATACCTTCGCGGCTGGCACCTGGAACATCTACCAGCAGCAGGTGCAATACCTTGCGCACGCACGCGCGCATCATTTCGAGTACGTACCCGGAAAGGTCGATGCGATCGACCGGACGGCGCGGCGCATACGGCTCGCGCGGCTGAGCGCAGGCGGCGAGGTGGTCGCGCTGGGCCGCGACTTGGACTATGACCTGCTGGTTCTAGCCTACGGCAGCCGTGCGAACGATTTTGGTACGCCCGGCGTGGCCGAGCACTGCCACTTCATCGACAGTCCGGACCAGGCTGACGCCTTCAACACCCGGCTGCGCGCGGGGGTAGTGCGCAGCTTGGCGGAGGGCGATAACATTAATATTGCCATCGTCGGCGGCGGCGCGACTGGCGTCGAGCTGGCTGCCGAGCTGAGCCGGATGGTCGAGTTGGCATCAGCCTACGGCAACACGGAGATCCGCTGCCGCCTGCGGGTGACCCTGCTGGAAGCGGCACCGCGCATCCTCGGCGCATTTCCTGAAAAGGTGTCCACCTCTGTGGAGTCCCAACTGCGCGAGCTGGGCGTAGACGTGCGCACTGGCGTGAAGGTGCTCGCGGCCGATCCGGGAGGTTACCTGCTCGAAGGCGGCGCACGCGTGCCCGCGGCGCTGAAGGTCTGGGCAGCAGGGATCCGGGCGTCCTGCAGCTTCCACGAGAGCGGGCTGGTATTGAACCGCGCTGGCCAAATCGTGGTTGGCCCTGACTTGATGGCCGAGGGCGAGCAGCACATCTTCGCTTTGGGAGACTGCGCGACTCTTGTGCCAAAAGGTGCAGACCGACCGCTACCGGCCACTGCCCAGGTCGCCAGCCAACAGGCGCTGCATCTGATCCGCCATCTGCCGGTTTTGCTCCGGAAAGGCACGCCGGTGCCGCCATTCAACTTCCGCGACTTCGGCGCATTGGTAGCGCTCAGCGAATACAATGCCTTCGGGACGCTGGGCCGCTTCGGGTTTTTCAAAGGGGGCTTCATCAAGGGCCGCTTCGCGCAGTTGAGTCACTCTATGCTTTACCGTCGCCACCAGCTCTCGCTCCATGGGCACCGTGCGGTCGTGCTGTGGCTCGCGGAGCGGATCAACGCGCTGGTGCAGCCGAGTATCCGAATCAGTTGACGATGGTTCGGCAGCGCACCTCGGGCGCAAAGATTTGCAGCCTGTTGACGTGGTCACCCTTGGAACTGCGTCTCCACCGCGGTGTGGGTACCCGGTTCGAACTGCGGTCTTGCGTTCAGCTAGGGCGTGGACTCATAAGCGCACAGCCAGAGCCGGATTGACGCTAATTTAATGAAGGCGAGGTAGTTGGCGGCGAGCTTGTCATATCGGGTGACGATACGTCGGCATTGCTTGATTTGTTGAAGAACCGTTCGACCAAATTGCGCGCTCGGTAAAGGTAAGCGCTGAAGCAGATCGGCTCGATCCGATTTCGTTTCGGCGGGATGTTCGCCCACGCGCCTTGTTCACTGGCAGGATGCCTGATCCAGTCCGCGTCGAATCCACGATCTGCCAGCAACATTGTTCCTTGATGCAGTCCCCTCAGGAGCGGCGAACATAGCCTGTTGTCATGCGCCTCTCCCGGGGGTGAGGCCGAGGCGGACCGGCAGACCATCGGCGTCCACAACCGCATGAATCTTACTGGTCAGTCCGCCTCGCGAACGAGCCATGTGTTGCTCGCGATTGTCTGCGATACAGGCACCGTGCTGGTGCACGCGCACGACCGAAGTGTATCCATGATCCGGTCCCAGACGCCAGCCCTCCGCCAGCGGACAAAGCGATTGTAGCAAGTCGTATGCGGACCGTAGCCCTCTGCCAGATCGCGCCACGGCGCACCCGATCGTAAGCCCCAGAATATGCCATCGAGAACGCGCCGGTCGTCGACACGGGGAACGCCGCGTGGCTTGTTCGGAAGCATCGGCCTAATGACACTCCATTCGTAGTCGCTGAGACCATACCGCATGATTCGAGAGCTCCGGTTTCGGAGCTTGGATCACGTCCAGCAAAACGCCTTCAACAGAGAACCAGGATTTCCGGAGTTAGCCGCTGACCGGACATGTCGCCGTCATTGCGAAATCGACGCGATTGACCCCCATCAGACCTCGCCGCGTCACTCAAATCAGAATGTCACATGGCCGAACGAACGAAGGGTCGCGCTATTGATCCACGTCAAAGGCCATGTCGCGCTTCTGCTTCATGATGCAATTGCGGCTTGGGGCGGAACTATTCGTTCCCAACCGGACCTCTCACCGAAAGGACAGAAAATGAAGCTACTTTCCGAACAACTGGCGGCCATGTCGGTTCGCGCAAAGAATGTGGAAGTTGCTGTCGCGGCGGCTGAAAAGGAAGCCCATGACAAGATCGAGGCCCGCCTGGAGAAGGCTCGCCTCGCGGCAACCGCCGCAGTGGAGAAGGTAAACCAGGATCTCAAGTCCACCCGCGACAGCATGGCGAGGGACTGGAACACCGTGAAGGCAAAGGTCGCCGGCGACATGAATGCGCTGAAGGCGCGCGTCACGCAGACGAAGCGCGGGCTCGACGTAAAGGTCGCCGACATGCGTGCCGACGACCTGGAATGGGAGGCAGCATTCGCCATCGACTATGCCAATGCGGCAATCGAGCAAGCTGCCATGGCGACGCTCGACGCGATCGACGCCCGCATGGCCGCCGCGAAAGCCAAATCAGTGGCCTAGCGTCTAGGCAGCACCGGGTATTCGAGTTTCCCTGCCTCCGCTTAGGTTGTGGAGGCGATCGACCGAAGATCGCCTCCAATTTAGGCCGTCCGGAATGTCCGGTTGTGGCGGATTGTGTTGAAAAACTCCGACCATGCCTTCGAAGTCGGAAGCTGCTGAAATCAGTTTTCCTTTGAGGGCACAACTCTGCTCCGTCGGGAGCAAATTTGATTAAGCCTAGCTGCGTTCAGGAATCACTTTCCGGCGACTGTTCCGTTCCAGGCTCTCAGGACGCACTTCAATGAGTTTTTCAACAATATCGGCGCTTCCAGAGCGCGGTTAGGATCGCGATCTGAGCGACTTCCGGAGATTGGCCATGAACAGACACTCGTCTGCCGGCGCGCAGCGCGTTTATGAGTTCACGGCCTAGGCAGCGAAGGGCGTCCGTTCGGCGGTTTGGCTGCTTCTGGGGTCGGCGGTCTCATCCATGTGCCGGTGCCAGGGCAGGGGCGGAACGAAAGCAGCAACGAGGTGGTCAATGAATTTTCGCACCTTGGATGAGACTTGACGGGTATAGGGATAAACAGCCGAAATCGTATAGGCCCGAGGTGTAACATGGGGCAGTGCCGAGATCAGACTTCCCTCCCGAAGAGGTCCAGCAGCCAGAAATTCAGGCAACAGAACCAGCCCTAATCCGGCGATCGCCATATCTCTCATTGCCTCGAAATTGTTGGCGACAATTCGGCTGCGCATCAGCACGGATATCGGTCTTCCACCGACGCCTTCACTCTCGAACTGCCAAAAATCGCTGCTGCGAACATGCGCGTAGCCGATGCAGGTGTGCTGCGCCAATTCCGCGACGCTTTTGGGCAGGCCGCAGTTCGTTGCATACTCCGGGCTGCAGCACACAATTCTTGAGCAATCACAGAGCTTGCGAGCCTTCAGGCTCGACTCTTTCAAATCGCCAATATGTATGCCGAGGTCATAGCCGCCCTGGGTCGGGTTCACTAGCCGGTCTTCAAAGTCAACGGCAATTTCCAGCTCCGGATGACACCTCGCAAATTCAGCGATCACTTGCCCCAGAAAGTTGGTCCCAAACGACACTGGCACGACCATGCGCAGCCTCCCGCTCAGGCCCTCAGTCCGCTCGGATACCCCTTGAGTCGCTTCAGTGATCCCTTGGACCAGCGGGACAACCCGCTCGTACAATGACCACGCAAGCTCGGTGGGCGTAAGCCTGCCTGTGGATCGGCGAAACAGCTCAACACGCAGCGCCGTTTCGAGATCACCGATGCGCTTGCTTATCACTGATTTCGAAATGTTCAGGCGTGTTGCTGCGGATGTGACGCTTCCGGCCTCTACCACGTTGATGAACGTAAGAATGTCCTCGAAACGCCATTTCATGTGAGCTCTCCGTTAACGTGCGCTGTGATTGGCACGTCTTCAGTTCATGCCATGGTAGGAAGACAGATCGGTTGCTTTGCTTTTCGGCTGCATAGCTCAACCGATGGCATCATGCTCTCGTTCAAATTTGCCATGTTCCTCATTAGGCGAGCGCGAAACTTCGAAGAAACTGCTCGCCTCCCAGCACGATGAAAGACACGACCGTCATCATCAGGCCGCGTTGGAAGCGCGCCTGCTTTATGATCCTGACGCGTGACGTTTTCAGCAACTCGGTGGCCAAAACCGAGGTCCAGTCCGACCTCAAGGCCTGGTGCATCAGGTCACGGACATCGGCAAAGTAGCTGGGGTCGACATAGTACACCGGTAGGGTCTTGGAACCATGAGTCGTCTTGCCATTGAATTCCCTCTCCGCGCGTGTCCGGCTCGGATAGAGCACCTGGCCGAACTGAAGGATCGGCATGATGACGATCCCCCAAACGACCGCATAGAACAGCGGCCCGATCGGCGCATGCGTCGGCAAAAGATCGCCGAAGCGCAGCACGAGGTTGAGGGCGAGGATGTAACCCACGCCAACGATTTGCGCCTTGTTGTCGTAGGAACGCGCCACAGTTTGTGCTTCCTGAAGGGCGGCGAGGAGCATCTTGTCGGCATACTCGCGTGTGATCTCACCTGGTCCAGCATACATGCCGGCATCCGATCTCAGAAAGCGGTCGACAAGAGAGGAGGTTTCCGGCATGGCAAGCCCCTTTCTCAATGCTGGGGGACGAGAATGGGCATTGCCGGAACGTCAGGCGCTGCTACAGGTTCATGCTTTTCCCGAATGCCGTTGACCGCGACATAAAGGGCCGGGAGGAAGACGAGCGTCAGCACCGTCGCGACGGCGAGCCCGCCGACAATGGCGTAGGCCATCGGCCCCCAGAACACGTCGTGCATGATCGGGATCATGCCAAGGATGGCTGCAGCCGCGGTCAGCATGATCGGCCGGAACCGGTGCGTGGTCGCGTCGATCACCGCCCTCCAGGGATCGATGCCACGCGCCCGCTCATGCTCGATCTGGTCGACGAGGATCACGGAGTTGCGGATGATCATCCCTGCAAGCGCGATGATCCCGAGGATGGCGATGAAGCCCATAGGCGTACTCGTGGTCAGCAGCGCGATTGCGACCCCGATGAGACCGAGCGGCGCTACACTGATCACCATCGCCATCTGGCGGAAGCTGCCTAACTGCACGATGAGTACGGTCAGCATCAACGTGATCATCAGCGGAAACTGGGCCAGCAGAGCGGCGTTGCTTTGGCCGCTCTTCTCGACCGTGCCGCCGGTTTCTAGCAGAGTGCCGGCCGGCAGTGACTTGGTGTACTCTTCGACCGCGCCTGCGAGTCGCTCGTGAACGGAGGCGGGCTGCAGCCCCGGCAACGGTTCCGCCTGGACTGTGATGGTGGGCAGGCGGCCGCGACGCCAGACATAGCCCTCGTCGAGACCGTACTGGAACTCGGCAAGTTCGCGCAGGGGTACCGAGGCGCCTGTCGGAGTGGGGATCTGGAGATTGCGTAAGGCCTCGACGCTTTCGCGCTCGCTGTTTTCGGCCCGGGCCACGACATCGACCAGATAGATCGAGTCGCGCAGCTGAGTGACCGTCGAGCCGGTGAGCACGCGGTCGAGCGCCTGGGCGAGCTGTTCGGAGCTTAGGCCAGCCTGACGCACGCGATCCTGATCGACCACGATGCGCAGTTCCTTGTTCTTCTCAGCCCAGTCGTAGTTGACGTTGCGCACGAGTCCGGATGACCGCAGTATCTTTGCGAGTTCCTCCGCGTGCTCCCTCGCTTCGTCGGTCGTCGGCGCGCTCACCCGGTATTGCACCGGCCAGCCGACCGGCGGCCCGAGTTCCAGGCGCGAGATGCGGGCCCTCACGTTCGGGAAGCTGTCGGCAAACAGCGTCTCGAGCTTCGCCTGAACGCGGTCCCGCGCCTCGAGATCCTTCGCGACGACCACAGTCTCCGCCATGAAGTCGTTGTCGAGCTGGACGTCGAGCGGCAGGTAGAAGCGGATGGCGCCGCCGCCCACATAGGAAGAGAAGCCGGCGATGTCGGGGTCGCTGGCAAGCGTCTCTTCCAGCCGCTTCGTCTCCGTTTCGGTCGCCGCGATCGAGGCATTCTTCGGCAGCGTCATCGTCACCACAAGCTCGGGCCGGTTCGACGCCGGGAAGAACTGCTGCTGCACGAAACCCATGCCGTACAGGGAGGCGCCGAAGGCGGCAAGCGAGGCGGCGATGGTAAGCCAGCGGTGCCGCATGCTGAAGCCGAGCAAGCCAATGAAAGCGCGCATGAAGCGGCCCGGCCCATGAGTGCCATGCGCCTTCATGTGAGAAGGCAGCAGGGACAGCCCGATTACCGGCGCGAAGATCACGGCCACGAACCAGGAGGCCACGAGCGCAACCGCAATGACGGCAAACAGCGAAAACGTATACTGTCCGGTGTTGTTGTCGGCGAAGCCTATTGGCAGGAAGCCGAGGATCGTGATCAGAGTTCCCGATAACATGGGGAAGGCGGTAGAAGTATAGGCGAATGTAGCCGCCTTAACTTTTTCCATGCCTTCCTCGATCTTCGAGATCATCATTTCGATGGTGATCATCGCATCATCCACCAGTAGGCCGAGCGCGATGATGAGCGCGCCGAGCGAGATGCGCTGCAGGCTGATGCCCATCGCTTCCATGGCGATAAAGACGATGGCGAGCACCAGCGGGATCGACAAGGCAACCACGAGCCCGGCCCTGAAGCCGAGGCTGAGGAAGCTGACAGCGAGCACGATGACGATCGCCTCGAACAGTGCCTTGGTGAATTCACCGATGGCTTCGCGCACGACCTCGGGCTGGTCCGAAACCAGGTTGAGCTCAATGCCGACGGGGAAGCGCTGCATCAGGCGCCCGGCCGCCTCGTGCAGGCCTTCGCCAAAGTCGAGGTTGTTGCCGCCCTCACGCATGTTCACGCCGATACCGATGGCCGGCTTGCCGTTGACGCGGAACATCTTCGTGGGCGGGTCACTGTAGCCGCGCTGAACTTTGGCGATGTCGGTGAGTTTGTAGAAGCGCCCATCGATCCAGAGATTGAGGTCGGCAATGCTCTGGGGCTTCAGGAGGGAGCCGGTAACGTCGACAAGCATGTTCTCGTGCGGCGTGTTGATGACGCCGGAGGGCACAACCGCGTTCTGCCGAGCGATCGCCGTCAGCACTTCGTCGAGGCTGAGCTTAAGATTGGCGAGCTTCTGGGGTGAGAAGCTGAGATAGACCTTTTCGTCCTGGTCGCCAAAAATCTCGACCTTGCCGACATCGGACGAACGCAGGAACTCGGTCCGCGCCGTCTCGGCGAAGTCGCGCGCCTCGCGAGGCGTGAAGCCGTCGAAGGTGATCCCGTAGATGATGCCGAAAACGTCGCCAAACTCGTCGTTGAAGAAGGGGCCGACCACGCCAGGGGGAAGCGTCGCCTGGACGTCACTGACTTTCTTGCGGACCTGGTACCAGATGTCGTCGAGCTCGCGCTTGGGCGTCGACTCCTTGAGGTAAACGAAAATGGTCGCCTGGCCGGGTTTGGTGTAGCTCTTGATGTAATCGAGCTGGGGAGTCTCCTCGAGCTTCTTCTCGAGCCTGTCGGTCACCTGTGTGAGCATATCGGCCGCGGTGGCCCCTGGCCAAACCGCCTGGACCACCATGGTTTGCACGGTGAAATCCGGATCCTCCTGCCGGCCGAGCCTCTCGTAAGCGCTGATGCCGCCGATGACGCAGACGAGCATGAGGAATACGACGATGGCCCGGTTGTGGACCGCCCATTCCGAAAGATTGAAGCGTGTCATCACTCGACCTCCGTCTCAGCGTTCACCAACTCACCGTCTGCCAGCGAATTAACGCCGGCGGTCACGACCTTCTCTCCTGCCGACAGCCCGTGGCTAACGACGACGGAGTCTGTATCGAATTGAAGCAGCTGGACGTTCCGGCGCTGCACCTTGCCGTCACCGCCAATCACCCAGACCTGCGGCTCGTCTCCGGACTGCAGCAGCGCGGTCGGGGGTAGCGTGGTGACCTCCTGGCCTTCTTCGCTTTCGACGCGACCTACGACGACTGCGCCCAGCCGCATCTCTGGCGGCGCCGAAGCCAGCGCCACCTTCACCTGATAGGTGCCGGTCGTGCTGTCGGCTTCGGGGGAAATCTCGCGGATTGTGCCGGTGACCGCGATGTCCGGCCGGCCCTGGATCGAAACGTTCACCGCCATGCCGAGCTCTGCCCCGGCGATGTCTTCGCCGGCGACGGCGAAGACCGCCTCGCGCGCGTCATTGCGGGAGATCTCGACGACCATCTGGCCCGCGGCCACGACCTGACCTGGGTCGGCGCCAGCCGCCGTCACGATGCCGTCGCCGGGCGCAAGCAACTGCGTGTAGCCGAGCTGGTTTTCAACGATCCGGAGATTGGCTTCGGCCGCCTGGACGGCAGCTTGTGCGCTCTGCAGCGACTTCAGCGCCTCATCGTACTGGGAACGGGTGCTAAAGCCCTTGCCGAGCAGAATACGGAAGCGATCCTCTTGGGCCACGACCTGGACGAGCGTGGCCTTGGTCGCCGTGAGATCGGCCTGTGCGGCGGTCACCTTGTTGCGGTAATCGACGGCACTGAGCTCAGCGAGCTTCTGACCTTTCTTGACGATGGCGCCTATGTCGACATCGCGCGAGATGACTCGGCCGCCGACCTCGAAGCCGACCTCGCTGACATAACGCGACTGGACGCGACCGGCGCCCTCCGCCACCGTGGCGAGCTTGTGAGGCGTCACCACCACTGCCCGCGCCTGCCGCGGTGCTGCTAATGCTGCCTTCTCCTCTTCGGAACAGCCGGCAAGACAAAGGCCGGCGAGACAGACACAAAGGAATTTGCCGTACGATAGGCGCATGAAAGCCTCCGCTCGAAAGGATCGAGGTTGCAGGGAACTGATGATAGGGAGTCGGAGACGTGCTAACCGGCTCTCGTTTTAGACAATTAGGTCAAATCGACGATTAGGTCAATACGAGAAATCACGTAATTATGCAATTCAACATGCCAATTGGTGTAGATAACCCGGCACAAGGCGGAGATCGGGCGAGAGGCTGGGCAGACGCCCATTCGGCCTCCGCAGCCCAGGGACGGCTCCGAGCTCGCGGTTGACGTATGATTTGATGCGTGCAGTGCTTGACGCGTTGAGGGACCGCACAGGGTATCCGCGAAGATTGCAGATACTGGCCTTTTGATCATGTAACCATAACCAGCTCCGTCCTTTGGTTGGACAGTAGAGGCGGCTGGCGGTTCAACGCCATTGCCAAGTTGGTCAACTTCCTTAAGGGAAAACGAAAGAGCGCATCCGGCGCATATTCATGCGCACCAGGGCAATTATACGTTGGTATATATTTTATAGGACCGCTATTTCATGCGAGTCGGCGTGGTCGTCACACCCAGGCTGTCCGCCATTCGGACCAGTTCGACGAGAGATTTCGCCCGCATCTTCTGCATGACGTGCCCGCGATGGACCTTCACGGTCACCTCGCTGAGACCCGCTTGAGCAGCGATCTGCTTGTTGACCCTGCCGGTGACCACCAGGTTCATGATCTCTCGCTCGCGCGGCGTCAAGGAATCGTAGCGCGTCCGAAAATCGGCAATGAGCTCGGCCTTCTGCCGCCGAGTGCGGTCCTGCTCGATCCCGGCGTGAACCGCGTCTAGCAATTCCTGTTCACGCAGCGGCTTCGTCAGGAACTCGATGGCGCCCGATTTCATCGCGCGCACCGAGATCGGAATGTCGCTATGGGCACTGATGAAAATGACTGGAAGTTGAATGCCCAAATTCTGCAGCATACTCTGAAATTCGAGCCCACTCCGCCCCGGCAGCCTCACGTCGAGGATGATGCAGCCTGGAGCATCAGAACGCTTGCTGTCCAGAAACTCCTGGCTGGACTCGAATGTGTGCACGCCAAGTCCGACCGAGCGCAAGAGTTCGCCGAGCCCCCTCCGAACCGACGCATCATCATCAATGATGTAGACGAACTCCTCCATCCATGCGCCCCAAGGTTGAGCCGCCGGTAATGCGCGGCAGGCCGGACGCTAATTATTATTCCGGTTTCTCCTCAACTGGCAATGTAAACTGGAAAATTGCCCCGCGCGGCTGGTTGGGGACGGCCCAGAGTCGGCCGTTGTGAGACTCGATGATCGAACGACTGATCGTGAGGCCCAGGCCCATGCCCTTGGGTTTGGTGCTGTAAAAGGCCTCGAACATTTCGTCGACCTTCGCGGAGTCGATTGGCGGGCCGCTGTCACGGACCGCTACCAAAGCCGTTTGTGATGCCACTCGTTCGGTGCTTATGACGAGTTCGCGTGATCCTTTTGGAACCGCTGTCATTGCATCCTTGGCGTTCATTATGAGGTTGAGAACGACCTGCTGTATTTGGACCTGGTCGCCCACGATTGGAGGCAGGTTGTCCGACAGCTCGGTGTTCAGCGAGATGGCGCCTCGTTGCAGGTCCGTGGACACCAACGCAATCGTCTCCGAAACAATGTCATTGATGCTCAGCCGATCCCGCCGCTCGGGGGATTTCTTCGCCATCGCCCTGATCCGGTCGATGACCTCGGACGCGCGAAAGGCGTCACTGATCATATGCTCGACGGCCCGACGGGCGGAGATGATGTCGCGCGGATCCGCATCAAGATAGCGAAGACACGCATTGCCGCTGCCGACGAGCCCGGTGAGAGGCTGTCTGACCTCGTGGGCGATCGAAGCCGCAAGCTCTCCCATTGTGGTCATCCTGCTCATATGGGCAAGCTCGGCCTGCGCGAGTTGGAGGGCATTCTCCGCCTGCTTGCGGCTGGTGATGTCGCGCACAAGTGAAAGACGGAACCATTGCTCTCCCTGCTGGAATCGACCGGCGCGAATTTCGACGGGAAATACGCTGCCGTCCTTGCGACAGTGCAGCGTCTCGAACGTCACTGTCTGTCCGGTCTCAACTCGAGCTACCAAGTTGGCGAGCACCTCCTGGTTCAGATCCCCGTCGAACTCGCGCGGGTGCATTCCAATCAGTTCCTCGCGGCTGTAGCCGAGGCTTTCGCAGGCCTGACGGTTAACATCTATGACGGTCAGGTCGTCGGCGTGCAGGAAGAACGCGTCGGTCGCGTGGTCGACGAACGTTCGGAAGCGTGACTCGCTCGCTCGTAATTTTTCTTCCGCCCGCTTGCGCTCGGACAGATCCAGTACGAAGGCGACAGTCTGGTTTCCGGTTCCTTCGAAGCTCGCCTCGCCAATCAGCACGGATACGCGGCCACCATCCTTTCGCTGGTACTCCTTTTCGAACGGCTGGACGCTGCCGTTCATCTTCAGCTCCGCCCCAGCCTCGGCGTCACGCTCGCGCCACTCCGGCGGCGTCAGTTCTGCGTCGAGCAGGCGACCCGAGGAGAGTTCGTCGCGGCTATAGCCCACCATCCTGACAAACGCCTCGTTGGCCTCGACAATTCGGCCATCGATATCGCGGATGAAAATCCCGATGATGTTGGCCTCGACCAGACGGCCAATCCGGCCTTCGCGTTCTGCGAGGTCGCGGTAAAGACCGGTAATCTCAAGCGCGCTGGCGGCCTGCGAAGCGAGGAGCTTCAGCACCGCACTGCGGGCCGGCGCGAAGACACGTCCGGCCAGATTGTTCTCCAGATAGAGCACGCCGATCAGCTTCGCGTGATTGATCAGCGGCAAGCAGAGAATGGATCTGGCCGTGTGGTCACGGATGTAGGGATCGGCCGCAAAGGAGTTTTCGGCAGACGCATTGTCGAGGCTTACAGCTTGCCCCGTACGCAGGACGTAATTGAGAACTGACTCCGGCATCGTTCCCACAGCGGCCGCATCGCGCAGCTCTATGACCACGGCGTCGCCGCGGGTCAAGGCCTCCGCGGCAATTCGCGGCTCACCACCACGCGACAGGACAAGAAGCCCGCGCTCGGCCCCCGCCTGTTCGATGGCCATTCGCAGCACTGTGTCAATCAGCTTCTCGATGTCGATTTCGCCGGAGACCGCTTGCGACACCTTGATGACGGTAGCGAGGTCGAGACGTTCGACTGGCGCTTCGATTGTGCTCGTCGCAACCGGTGCTGGTTCGTCGTCCCGCAGGCGTGGAGAGAGTTCATCGAGTTGCCGCACCTTGCCCTCAGCTCCCCAGCGCAGATAACAGCGACGGGCGTTTTCCAGGTAGAGCTGAGCAATCTGATCAAACCCGCGCCTGCGGTAGAAGGCGGAAGCGCGCTCATACGCGATCGCCTCGTCGTGAGGAAGCGCGTTCGCGTAGGCCAATTGGATGGCCTGTTCATACAAATGCTCGGCATCCAGCGCGTGGTTGCCCAAGCGCGCAGTCTCCGCGTTGATCAACACTGCGCGGCTCGCAAAATTCTCTGGACTGTGCTCGGCCCACTCCTCGATTTGGCGGCGGTGAGCGGCCAAGGCCCTCCGATGTTGGGAACTCTCGGTGGCCGATACTTCGTCGCAGAGTGCGGCCAGCGAGAGGCCTGCATAAAAATGGTATTCCGCCCGCTCGAAAATGGCAGGGGTCATCCACAGGAGGCCTTGTACTTTCGCCGCTGCTGCAAGCGCTGCGACGTGGTCGCCGGCGAGAGCGCGTGCCTGCAGCTTGCGGATCCAGTACAAGCAACTACCAGGCTTGCCGTCGGTCTGACGCTCGAATTGCTGCTCGTCGAATCCTGTGTCGTTGAAGCAGCCGAACACCGGCGTCAGCCCGCGGAGCGTTCGAATGAGCTGAAGTTGCCCGGCAATGAAGCCGACCACGACACCGAACCCGGCTTGGCGGGCGAAAACCAGACCGGCTTCCGCATCGCGTTGAACCTCAGAGAGGGGCTCGCCGCTGGCGAGGAGGTAGGTCAGGAGGTTATTGCGGCTCAAGACTGCATAGGTGAGATCGCCGACCTGCTGCGCCGTTTCAAATACGCGCTGCGCCAGTGGACGGCCCGTCCGGACATGCCGCGGCGAAGATTTTGCAAGGTTGCCGAAGGCGAGGTAGACTCGTGCCTTCAGGCGGTCCATTCCAGGCTGTTCCACCAGGTCCAGCCCGAGCAGGCCGAACCGGAAACCTGCCTCGTAGTCGCCAAAATACAGCCCCAGCACAGTGCCTACCGCGGTGTAGGCGTAGGGCGACGTGTCGCTGTTGCCGTGCCTCAGACTAACATTCCCCATTCGCCCGATCACGAGGCAACGCAGATTCTCGTCGGTAAACAAGGCCGGAGTCACGAGCGATGTGAGGACATTCATGGTCGCGAGCGCAACAGGATCTGCCATCGGGGGCGAGTTGAGCAGCGTTTCCATCGGGCGGTTTCCGAGCTGCCGCCAAAGCCGCGCGTATTCCTGCCGCACTTGTTTCCTGGTCGGATGTGCCGACCAGGTGATGCCGACGCGGCGCAGGTAGTCGAGGCCGAAAACGATGGCCTGATCGCTTCGACCCAGGCTCATGAAAAGGTCCACACGCAGCCGAGTGACGCGGGCCAAATCAGTGAGGCTGGCGGCACGGCTTGCCAACTCGGCGAGCCGCGCCTGCGCCTCAGCCGGCGCCCCGGCGAGGAATTCGCATTCGGCCCTGTGCAGATTGAGGCCGAAAGCGAGATCGTACCGGCGCTCCCATGCATCATCCGGCAAGAGACCCGCACCCGTGGTGGCATAGGTCAGCGCCGACGCGTACGCCGCCGCCGCCTTGGCACGGCGGGCGGCAACCAGGTTCAGATCGGCGAGGCGCTCGCGCTCTTCGCCCGGCGCAATTATCATGCTGCCGCGGTTGAGCTGGCCGACGATGTCGAAGATACTCTCCTCGAGTGCGTCCGAGGGCGTATGCGTCAGCAGGACGCGGCCAACAGCGAGGTGTGCCGCGGCTCGCTCGCTTTCGGGGATCAGCCCGTAGGCCGCCTCTTGAATCCGGTCATGCAAGAACCGGTACGCCCCCTGTTGCCGCAGCACCAGCCCGGTCCGTACCGCAGCCCAAAACACCGTGTGAACCGCTTCTTCAGGTTCGCCTCTGATCAGCGTCAAGGTGCCAACTGTCGCTCGACTGCCGAGGCAGGCCAGTACGTTCAAGGCAATCTGGGTCGTGGTTGGGAGGCGCCGCAGCTTGCTCAGCATGAGATCCGCGACGTTATCGGTATAGCCTTTGGCGCGTATGCGCTCGAGGTCCCAATCCCAGCGCCCCTGCGCACGATCCAACCAAAGCAGCCCTTCATCCGGCAACGTGCTCAGGAACTGAAGGGCGAAGAACGGATTGCCCGCGCTCTTCTTGTGCACCAGCCGCGCAAGCGGCTGGACGCGACCGCTCCGGCAATGAAGAGCATCGGCGAAAATCCGGACCATTTCTTCCAGCCTGAGCGGCGCCAGCGGGATCTCCCGAACCAGCCCCCCGGCATCGCGAATCGCGGCCAGCCGACGAATCAGCGGATGGGTGGGTGTGACCTCGTTGTCGCGATAAGCGCCAATCAGCAGCAGGTGACGCATATCCCGTTGCGTGCAAATATCCTCAAGCAGGTCGAGCGTCGCGGTGTCCAACCATTGGAGGTCGTCCAGAAACAGCGCCAGCGGATGCTCCGCTCGGGCGAACACTCCGAGCAGTCGCCTGATGATCAAATGGAAGCGGCGCTTTGCATCTTGCGGCGGCAACTCCGCGACCGCCGGCTGTGGACCGATAAGCGCTTCGAGCTCCGGGACGAGCGTTTCCATCAGCCGTCCGCTCGCGCCCAAAGCTTCAATCAAGCCGGCGCGCCAGGGCACAAGCTCAGCTTCGCTCTTGCCCAGCAGCGGCCGGATGAGGCCCTGCAGGGCCTGTGCTAAGCTCGCATAGGGAGCGTCGCGCTGGTTCTGGTCGAATTTGCCGGATGCAAACAGCCCGCTAGACGGCACGAGAGCACGGTGGAGCTCGTGTACGACCGTGGACTTGCCAGCCCCGGCGTGGCCCGACACCAACACCAGCTGCGGCTCGCCGCCCGCAACAACCCGGTCGAAGGCGGCAAGCAGGACAGCGATCTCACGCTCGCGCCCATAGAGCCGCTCAGGAATCAGCAGCTCGTCGGCCAGATCGTGCGTCCCAAGCGGAAATTCACCGATCCGCCCTCGGCTCTCCCATTCAAGCAGGGCCCGCCGCAGATCGGCCTCCAGCCCGCCGGCCGTCTGGTAGCGCTCCTCGGCATTCTTGGCGAGCAGCTTCATGAGGATTGCCGAGACAGCGCGGGGCACCTTCTTCATCCGCTCGGACGGTGGCACCGGGCGCTTGGCAATGTGGCAGTGTACCCACTCCATCGGATCGGAAGCGGTGAACGGCAGCTTGCCGGTGAGCGTCTCATAAAGCGTGACGCCGATCGCATAAAGGTCGCTACGGGCGTCGACTGATCGGTTCATGCGGCCGGTTTGTTCGGGCGCCATGTACGCGAGAGTACCGGCAATGACCTCGGGAGGCTCGGACGCCTGGCGCTCCCGAGAAAGACGCGACGCCACGCCGAAGCCTGTGAGCCGAACCTGGCCCTCTGCCTCGTTCACCAGGATGTTCGCTGGCTTGATGTCCCTGTGAACTAGACCACGCTCGTGAACCTTGCCGACCGCCGCAGCGATACCGATGGCAAGACGCAGGAAGAGCGGGAGCTCGGTCGCCATCCCCTGCTTTCGCTCCGCGATCAGCTGGCGGAGGGGCACGCCGCCGCAGTCGTCCAGGATCAGCGCGCTGCGGTTATTCTCGTTGATGAATTCCAGCGGCTTCGCTGCCCACGTACCGTCGAGCTCGTCTCTCAGCCCATATTCGTGCGCCAGTCTGTCGAGGCTGGTGCGGCTGGGGTGCTCGGCCGCAAGCCGCACCACCAGGACAGGCTGCGGCCCTGCCTTCTCGTCCTGGCGTGTCTGCCGTGTGAGGATGCGATAGCCGTCATCCCAGGTAGCTTGTACCGCGTCAGGCTGAGCTAGGGTCGGCGTCGTCAGCCGGCCAGGAGCGGCTAGACGCTCCTGTCTGCCTGTGCTTTTCCTGGCGCTCCTTTTCGGCCCGCCTTGGACGGTGTCGTCCATCTTCACATCGCTCGACTCGAGACTGCCCGCGTCCTTCTTGGACCACGGGCATCGCAGTTCTAGTCAGGCTTCACCCACTTCCCTCTCGTGTCAATGTGCCCACTTCTTGGGGCGCCCAGCAAAGCCGATCACATCTATCGCTGATCTTCATCCCACCACTTCCGTTCGCAGAGTATGCTTTTCGACCAGGGCCTACGAAACAGGGCCGCGAAAGCGCTGTTCTGCCCTTTTGAGAGGGGCCGCGCCGGCAGGAGAGGTTTTTTGCGGTCAAGAGGCACACCGGCGCGGCAAGTAGGCTCCTGGTGGGAGGACGCTGGATTTCAGGGGCCGTTGCAAGGTTTACCCTGCCTCGACTACTCTGGGTATTATGCCGAGGTATAACCGCTTAGCCGTTTTGGCAGAACTCCTAAACCAGTTGCCTCCATCCGCCTGCGCTACCTCATCGGCTGCGTGTCGCACGCCGCTGCATCGCCGTGCTGGAGGATACAGGGGCGATTTGCCTGTCGGCGAACCTGTGGAATCGTCCCAGACGCGTATGTCGCCGGGGAAGCCACTTACTTCGGCTGTGGCCATCCATTGCGTAGGCAGGCCGTCGCGTGGATAGGCTGCGATGCAGGCTGTAAGCTGGGTGGCACACAGGCCAAGGAGGATGATCCTCAGCCCATCCAACGTAGCGCAGCGCGGACCCTCGTAACCGGCAAAGTAAGTGGCCATGGATTATGACAGGACGAGTAAGTGTTGCCGCTTCACGCGCCTGCATGCCGGGTTCTGCGATGACGTCGACCCTCGCAGTCTTTGGCCCTTTCCGGCTTTGCTGCCGTGGGAGTGATCAGGGCGAGCGGTGCCGGGAATGGGTTGCGACCAAAGTAAAACGTGTTTCATCATGCGAGCGTAGGCGCCCACGGTCGCCGGCTGCAACGATCCGTAAAGTGCCCTTTGCCGCCTCATGAGGCCCTGGGCGGGACGAAAAGACAGATCGTCTGGCCCGCATCGAGACCCGCCTGGTGTGCGCACCAATGGTATTCGCCGTCGGGCGAGTCCTTTATGCGCTTGTCTCGGTAACCGACCACCTCACCGGTGGATTGGATGACGTAACCCTGGGGCTTCTCGATAACCGCCGAGGACTGGACCTGCTGGCAATCCATATTGCTGCAGCATGCCCACGGGTACTTCCACCCGGTCGGGGCATCGTGTGCGCTGACCTGGCTATGCAGGCCGAGCAAAATGAGCGGAAGTAGTGAGCCTGACCGGAGGCGATAGAGAACCGAAATCATCCGATAGAATCCTCCATGATGTGGTTGTTTTGGCGTCGTCCCAGCATGTATGCGAACAGAAGTAGTATCTTGTAGGACGTCCGCGGAATACAAGATCACATTTTATACATTCCATCGCCAACCCTTCTTATGTCGACGTGCTAACGCAAGTATGTTTCAGTAAGCATGAACGTCATACCGCCACAACACACATCTATTACAGCACATACACGGCTTTTCTATTAGATTGTTGTTCGTCGCTCATGTCGCGGTAGTTGCCAGACCCATACCTTTGTATATTGCGGTAATCTGGAGGACCCTGCTAACCAACGCTGACCGCTTGGTTGGGCGCGCGATTCCCTCGGGCTGCCGGCCAACGCTCGCCGGGGCGTCAAGTGACCGCCTGCAATATCAGTAGGTTGTGAAATTGCCGCCCCGACGACTCGTGCTACCGGCGCGGGTTGCGCAGGACCGGCAGCACTCGTCGAGATTCGTCCAGCACTGCGCGCCGTGCATATGCCGGGCCAGGGCCACGCATATAGTGAAGTTCCGGTCGATATCGCGGCGCCACGAAGTCGTGAATGGCGGAGAAGCACTGTGTAAGCAGAACGCGGAGTTCCATCGCGATAGGTCCTTTCCTCTCGCCAACAGCTCAGTCGGCCGAGCAGGCCGACATTGCTGGCAACCACAGGTCGACTGCCGTGCCCTGACGAGCAGTGTTGGTCAGTGTGAGTCCACCCTCCAAGCTCTCCATGAGTTGATTGACGATCGCCAAAATGAGACTGGTCCTATTGGTCTGGGTCGAGAAGTGTGGATGTTCCACCATACTTGGCGCCTCTGGAGAGATGCTCCGATTTGCGACCGAAAGGCGGATCATCAGCTTACGCGATCCAGCCTGACTGACAGGCGGCAACTCCGACGCTGCCGCAATGGTGATTTCGCCACCCTCAGGCATCGCGTCGCGCGCATTGAGGACAAGATTGAGGAGCGCGCGCTCCACGAACGGCTGGTCGACAAAAGCCAGCGGAAGGCTATTGTCGATATCAACTTCGAGGCTGATGCTTGATGGCAGAACACTTTCAAGTACCGCCTCCAAGAGCGAGATCAGCTGGTGAATGTCAACCGGTTCCGGCCTTGCCTGCCGCGGGTTCGCAAAGTCGAGAAGTTCCCGAGCAAGTATCTTGGCACGAAATGCGCAGTATATCGCACCGTCGAGCTTCCTAAGCTGGCGCGATGTGCCGGCGCGGCGGGCTTGCAGCTCTTCGAGAATGGTCAGGACCGGCGTCAGCAGACTGTTGAAATCGTGCACTATGGACGAGAGACACAGGGGCGGTTCGGCCGCCGAAAAGGGAGCAACGGGCTCCTCTAGTCTTCGATCACTGGATTCCGAGGACGTGTACCGCACGCTTCTCTCCGTCAAGGCAGTTCAGGGATATTCTTCCCTGCCAAATATTGTTACTCAGTGGGAAGTCCGATCGCTATTATTCTGAGGTATACGGCTCTAGCCTTTTGACGCAGAGAAGCGATCCTCTGGGCCTCTACTGCATGAACCATCCATGGCTGACCACCATCGACTGGCCAGTCAGCGCGTTCGATGGGAAGGCTGCCAGGAACAGCGCTGCTTCCGCAACGTCCTGGACGGTCGTGAACTCGCCGTCGACCGTCTCTTTCAGCATCATGGTCTTGATCACGTCCGCCTCGGAGATCCCAAGCTCGCGTGCCTGCTCCGGGATCTGTTTGTCGACCAAAGGCGTGCGCACGAAGCCGGGGCAGATCACGTTGGCGCGCACGCCGTGGGCGGCACCTTCCTTGGCCACGACCTTCGCCAGGCCGATCAGGCCGTGCTTGGCGGTGACGTAGGGCGCCTTGAGCGGTGAAGCCTCCTTGGAGTGCACGGATCCCATGTAGATGATGCTGCCGCCCTTCTGCCTGTACATTTGCCGCAAGGCGGCACGGGTGGTCAGGAAGGCTCCGTCCAAATGGATGGAAAGCAACTTCTTCCATTTCTCGAACTCGAACTCGACAAGCGGCGCCACGATCTGGACGCCGGCGTTGCTGACCAGGATGTCGAGGCGCCCGAAGGTTTCGATCGCCTGCACCATTCCGCTTTCCACCTGCTCCTCGTTGCTGACATCCATGCCAACCCCGAGCGCACGTTTGCCCATCGGATCGATCTCGGACGCGGCCTTTTGCGCCGCGCTGTGATCAAGATCCGCAATGACCACTCTTGCCCCCTCGCGAGCGAATATGAGCGCAATCTCTTTGCCGATGCCGCTCGCGGCTCCGGTGATCACTGCCACCTTGTTGAGGAGCCGGCCTGCGGCTCCGTCGGCGTGCTTCGATAAGATCTCATTCTGCAAATTCATGGATTCTTCCTTTCCGATAGCGAGGCTCAGCTTCCGCGAGGTAGTCATGCACGACCTTTCCAAGCGCGAGCGTGAGATCTGCGATGATGTGTACCGCCGATACCACTTCCAGCACCGGCAGCTCGGCGACTGGGGCCAGCGCGTGTGACCAAAGGTTCAGTGCTGCCGGGCCGGTCCAGGCGCCCTGCAGATTGATTTCCTCCAAGTGGTATTCCACGAGTTCGCAGATGCGCGGCGTGCCGTCGACATGCGGGATGATTTTGAGGAGGAAGTTCGGTTCGGCGAGCGAGGCCTTCACGCTCGCGAGGTCGGCGGCTCGGTGCTTGTAGCCCATAGTACCCGTCGCGACGCGGACCGGTCCATAATCGAGCGTGCCCACCAGAGTGTCGGTCTCGGTCCGAAAAGTCGGACTCGCAAGCTTCTTCGGAAAGCCCCAAAGCTCGCGTCCGCCGGCAATCGGCGGGTGGTCGTTGAGAAACATGCAGTGGGTGTAGCTGCCCTTGCGTCCGCGGAACGAAACCGGGATGACCTGTCCGCTTTCCGTGTAATCACCGAAGCCGGTCGAGTCCGGCATGCGAATGAACTCGAATTTGACGAGAGGCTCGCACACCTGGAGCGGCTCGGGCACGAGGTCGCGCAGTTTGTTCGGATCGGTGCGATATGTGATGATCAGATACTCCCGATTTCGGAAGCGATATGGGCCGGTCGGATAGGCCGGGCTGGTCAGCGGCATGGCGAAAGCGCTCGCCCGGACGGTGTCTTGGTGCATGGCTGAAAATCCTTTGGATCGAGCGGCTCATTTGCGTTCAGGAGGAGCCGGGGGCGCATTCGCGACGGGGACGTCAGTCGCTTGCGTGACTGAACTATATTCCCGCCCGTCGACAGCAAGGTCATAGGTGCTAACCCCGTCCAGATTGTCCGGCCGCGCTATTGCCTCAGGATGGCGCAATGTGCGCACAGCGTCGAAGTAACCAGCCCGCCAATGCTCTTCCATGGACAGCCGCGAGAATTCGTAGTCCTTCGAGTGGGTTTCATACTGCTTCGAGCCGTAGATCAGATGGACCAGCTTGTAGACCTTGTGGTCCGCAATTGAGCTCAGCATTCTCGCCTCCTCGCTATCCAAAAGGTCAGCGGGCAGTTTTGCCAGAAGGTTCGCGAGCGTGTGTCGGGCGCGCTGGTAATGCTTGAACTGGTCGGTATGGGCGCGCGTTCGGCTTGCATTCGAAAGGGAGACGCCCTTCTACCGTTCGGAAACCCTTCTGGGACTGAACGTTCATCGAATGCTTTCCTTCTCACCGAGCATGACCTCGCGGTCCTTAGCCGTCCGCATGGGGATCGGCCTATTTTCAATTTGCACATATAGTTCAAAACGACTATATCGTCAATATGAGAATTGCGTAATGGTGCAATGCAAAAAGGGCATGACAAATGGCAAAAGTAGATTTGGCGCGCAGGGCGGAGATAGGGCGTGAGAAGCGGGCGCGGACGCGTGCGCAGATCGTGGAAGCAGGCGCGACGCTCCTTGGGGGCCGTACGCACGAGGCGCTTACGGTGGATGCTGTCGTCGAGGCTGCGGGCGTTGCCAAGGGGACCTTCTACTACCATTTCAAGAGCATCGGAGATCTGGCCGCTGCGGTGGGGGCCGGGCTCAGTCAGAGCTTTGATGAGCTGCTGTCGCCTGCCAGGCTCGAGCGGCGGGATCCGATCGAGCGCCTCTCTTTCGCGTTCATGAAATTCCTGGAGAGAGCGAGCGCGGACACAGACTGGGCCCGCCTTGTTATTCAGAGCTCGCAATCACCCATTGAGTTCGGCATAGGGGTTCGCGGGAATCTCAAGGCGGACATCGAGGAAGCGATTGCCCAAGGCCGAGTGAGCGTGCGCGACGTAGAGTTGGCAGCCGACATCGCAATTGGAATATGGCTGGAGGTGACGCGCGGAATTATTGCGCGAGGTCCCCGGCCCGAAACGACCAGCCAAGCGCTCGACGCGACGCTTCGAGCTCTCGGCCTCGGCCAGCGCTGATTGGGTCTGGAGCCTAGCACAAAGTTATCGTGGCAGGTAATGTATCGTCCATTAGTTGGGTTGAGGCACCGATGGAATTTCGATTGCTTTCCTGCCTGCTTGTAGCGATTGCGCTGGATGGCTGCGCACTCCGTCCTGCAGCGAGTGTGCTGACCCCTGTTGCGACCGATGCAAGCGATACACGGCGCGTCGAACTCTTTACCGCTACCTCAAGGAATCTGACGGGTGAAACGGGCGAATTCGGAGCCGCTTCGGATCGTAGTCTCGCCCTAAACTACCAAAGATATCAAATGTCGATCCCGCCCAGTCACAAAGTAGGCGCAATCGAATGGCCGACGGGGGTTGCCGATCCGGAACGTCACTTCTCCGTCTTGGCGCGAACTTATTTAACGGAAGATCAATTTGCCAAAGGCGTCGCCGGAGCAAGCCGCGATGGCGAAGCGGTAATTTTCATCCATGGCTATAACACACTTTACCAGGAGGCGATTTTTCGCTTCACCCAGCTTGTTCATGACACCGGATTCGCAGGCGCTGCGATAGTATTCTCCTGGCCTTCAGAAGGCAAAATCCTTGGGTACGGTCGCGATCGCGAAAGCTCGATGTTCTCGCGGGACCACCTTGAGCGTTTGATCCGAAGTGTTGCTAAGATCCAGTCTGTCAAGAAGATCCACCTGGTTGCTCATTCAATGGGAGGCTGGTTGACGGCCGAGGTCTTACGGCAAGCCAAATTTAAAAACGACCTCGAGTTTAACGGCAAACTTGGTGAGGTTGTGCTCGCCTCGCCCGATATCGATATCGACGTGTTTCGAACGCAGATCATATCGATTGGAAAGAGGTCTCCCCCCATCACTGTTCTGATCTCCCGCGACGATAAGGCGCTTGCGATCTCAAAGCTAATAGCCGGCAATGTCGATCGGGTCGGTGCCTTCGTAATCGATGACCCCCGTATCATTCCAATCCTCGAACAGGCAGGGGTGCGCGTATTCGACATGAGCTTGCTTCAGAGTGGTGACCCGTTGCAGCACACGAAATTCGCTGCGTCCTCGGAGCTGCTGCAAAGCTTCAGTAAAGACCTGCACTCTGGGCTGGCGCGCGAGAAATCGAGACGCGGGAGCGGCGGGCTCTTGATCGTTGATAGCACCGGCGTGCCGCATGGTCCTAGGGAGCGCTAGCTTATAGGGGCTGGGTTATTCGGCGGAAGTTCTTGATGCGGCAGAACATGCGCTCGATCGCGTTTCGGTCCCTGTAGAGGAAGAGCGAGAAGCAGTTCTTTCATTTCCGATTCGAATCATTGAGCGAGGTCCCCGGCCCGAAACGACCAGCCAAGCGCTCGACGCGACGCTTCGAGCTCTCGGCCTCGGCCAGCGCACCTTATGAAAGCCTGAGGTGCGCCCCTTCGCGCTCGTCGCAACGCTCGACTGTGGTATCAGGGCAGCAGCAGCACGCGCCCCGGCTGTCTTTTCCTGACGTGGTCGAAAGCCACACCTGCTGCGGCGAGCGGCTTGCACAGCCCGATCGGGAGGCTGACATGGCTGTGTTCGACGAACTGGCGCAAGTCATCCAGTGCTGCCTTGTCCGGCTTGAAGAGGACCCATGCGTAATTGCTGGCGCCCTTCGGCAGCGCGCGTCGGTGAGCCTTCTTTTGCGAGATTGTCTTTAGCATACCGCGCAGCCAGCCAAGCCGGTCGAAGTTCCCTAACATTGGGTGCACGGTGGTTGCGTGACCGAGCGCACCGTCGCGCAGACAGCCTAGCAATGCGCGATCATCTTCCCAGGTTGCGAAGTTGAGAGTTGCGTCGAAAGAGCGCGACAAGGAGACGAACAGCTCGTCTGTTCGCTCGACCACTTCGGTGGCACCGGCCTCAAGACACACCTTGCTGTTTGACTTCCGGGCAATCGCCGTAACTCTCGCGCCCCATGAGGAGAGCATCTGCGTTGCTAACGTTCCTAGTGCGCCGGCGGCGCCGTGGACCAGCACGGTCTTTCCGGCTGCGTTCTCCCGGGAAAGGCCCGCGCCGCGTACAGCCAGCCACATTGTCGTGAAGCTGTAGGGAATTGCAGCGAGCGCGTGAAGATCAACGCCTTCCGGAACGGCCAGCACGTGGACAGCCTTGACCAGCACATGGCTGGCGTGGGTCCCCGCGGTTGAAGCAGGCTTTGCTCCATAGACTCGATCGCCGATCCTAAAGGTCGCCACACGGGAGCCCACCGCAGTAACCGTACCCGCAAGATCGTTGCCGAGCACTAGCGGAAACGTACCGGCTCCGATCAGCGATAGCAGCCTCCTACCGTAGCCTTCGGAACGGCGCACATCGATCGGGTTCACCGAAGCCGCGGCCACGGCGATCTCAATTTCAACTGCCGCCGGCCTTCGCCTGGTGAATTGCCGAACTGTAAACCCGTCCGAGCCGCCAGGCCCGAGGCACAAAGCTGCAGCGCCGGATGTCATGCCCTGGACCTCCCTGCCTTGCCGAGGTCGGCGCCGACACACTCCAACACCTCCGATTTGATTGCATACCGTCCGCGGGCGATCTTTAACGCAGTTGCGAACCCGTGGCACCGGATACGGAGCACGTGCAACCCTGGAGCTTGAGATACGCTTGTCACTAGCCTTTCCTCTGTCTGGCAAAGGCCCGCCGAAACTGATAGTTGTACAGTATGGTCAAAACGACTAAATAGTCAATATGAATTATGCAGCGGTGTGAATTCAATGGCTGCTCGGCCGCAAGCAGCGCCGGCCGCACTCTGGTGACCGGATCAACGCAAGGATCTGGTGCCGCCACAAAGCACTCGATCTCGGCGAACAGATAACGGAAATCGCCGCGTGAGGGCGGCAGTCCAAGATCAGGCCGCGCTGCTCGCCGCACCTGGTCGCCTCGCAGTGCTGGACGAGTTTCCAATCAACCGGAAGGCTCAACCGACAACGGAAGCCGGCTTTTAGCTCGAAGGGGGCCACGCGGCTCCCAAAAGCTAAAGCCGACGGAGATCTACTGGATCGCCCCCGATCGGGCTGCGCAACCCTGACCAGCTTACGCCCGATCGGGCGCTCTCATCGTGACCGGCCCCATCGCAATGCGACATTTCTACTTTGCTGACAGCGCGACATTCGAACTTGGTTGCAACATGGGCGCCGTGTGCTTCGCTCACCCCCAATTCGCTCGCCGTGAGAAATTGACACCGACAATTCGAGTTGACTGTTCCAACTCATCGAGCGCAAGTCCCTCTAACAAATTGTCATGAAGCTATCGAGGTTTTTCGAAACGATATTTCGAAATTCTTCAATGATGACTTCCGTCCTCATGACGATATGTATAGATGGAGATCTTCAAATGAGTCCTTTATTATTTTCTGACTTCAATTCGACAGTTACCGAACCACTGGCCCGCCGATCTCTAATGCGAAACGCAATGCTTGCATCAGGCCAAACGCCGGGATCGAATGCTCTGTCGCAGCATGCTTATGACGAGCATTGGCTGCAAGACTTGCTGTTCCGGCATCCCGCCTTGATCGTGGCCGATCGCCTTGATGGCGGTAGGGGCGATGTCGTCCCCCTGTGCCGGGAACTCGCCATTCCTCGTGCAGGCGGGACAGTGTTCGCGGATATTCTAGGCGTGGCAAGGACCGGCCGACTGGTCATTATTGAGTGCAAGCTTTGGCGCAATCCGCAGGCACGCCGCGAGGTATTGGCGCAAATCGTCGAATATGCCGCCCTACTGCGCCGCTGGAGCTTTGGCGATCTGACCGCGAGGCTGAAACGCAAGTTGGCCATTGCTGGACAAAATCCGATCTTCGACCTGGCGAAGGCAAAATGGCCTGAGCTTGAAGAGGCCCCTTTCGTCGATGCCGTGACGAGGTCACTGAAGCTCGGTGACTTTCAGCTCATTATCGCCGGAGATGGCATCCGCTCGGATACGCACGCGATTGCCGAGCATCTAAATTCGCAAGGCGCCGGCCTGGCGCAGCTGACATTGCTTGAGATTCAGCTATGGCAGGCGGCCTCCGGAAACCTGGTTGTGTTGCCTTCCGTGCCGCTACGCACCGAAGTTCTCCAGCAAAGGGTTTTGGTCGACGGCGGCGGCATGCCGCTCCAATTGGCGGCTCCAGAAGGTGCCAACCCCCTCCCCGACGAAGCTATGGAAAGCGTTGTCGATCCGGAACGCGGCAGTCGGCGTAGCGTCAATCGTGTGTTCTGGCAGCGGTTCATAGACCAGGTTCAGTTCGAACATGCCGACCAGTTGCCTGCGCGCCACGGCGGCGACAATTGGGTCAGGATTCCGCTACCCAAGCCGCTCGGGTGGATAACTGGGTTTCGCTCCACCGGCACCAGGGCTGAGGTCGGGCTGTTCCTGACCTTCAAGGATGAGGATGGGCAAATCCTTTTTGACGAATTCAACAGCGACATTGCAGACATGCGTGCCGAAAGCGGGCTTGATCTGACTGTGAGGTTGAAATCCGTCGCACCATTTTATGCCGAGCTTGGACTGTTCAGGTCACGATCGGAATTTGCGGGCGACGAACAGCAACTCGACTGGCTCTGCGACAGGGCAAATCGATTTGTCTCCTTGATCCGGCCGCGGCTCAGTGTGCTGGCGGAGGCCGCCGAATGACGAGGCTTCTCAAATGGGAACGGCAGGCCCTGAAGGGTGACTTCTCGGCGATGCCCGCACCATTCGACTGGGATCAGTCGGGCCGCTTTGCCCATTTTCTGAACGGGTATGAGGTCGCCGGAGGAATGAACCCCCTTGCCGGCCTTGCCCTCACCATGTCAGCGCAGGCCCGCAAGACTGGCAAATGGGAAGGCAGCGCGCTGGATCTTTGGCTCTGCCTTTTCTTCCAGCATCGAGCACACCGCCACACAGGCTCCGAAGGCGGCGATCCGAATCTGGACGCGCTCTGTGAAACGCTCCGTCTGGCGCTCAGCCGGCTGACGCCGCATGAAGCCAGATCGTTGGCTTCGCGCCTCACCCAGAACGCGATCTAGGCAATGCGCTTTTGCCCTTTGGGGCGCTCGATTCCCGACTTTGCTTGATCGATGAACTCTTTGAGCTTCCTGCTGTGCTAGCAGTGGAAACCGCCCGAAAGATAATTCCGATTGGTCAGAACAAAAAGAACCGCCGTATTTTCTAACTGCCTCAAAGACACCGACAAAATTTTTTGCCGCCCCATACTTGCACAAAATCGGTGATTTGTGAATCCCTGGCTCAAGCTTTGCCGAAGCCGCTCTGTGAATTTCGGGTATAGCCGTTTTCGGTGGTTTTTTCGAATCGCTGATCCTGCGAGTTCTCTTGGACAAGCGCGTTGCCAGCTGCAAGGCGCATGGACATTCAGAGGATCTCATGGCCAGCAAAATCAACACCGTTTCGATCGACGCACTTGTCCCCTACAGCAAAAACGCCCGCACCCATTCCAAAAAGCAAATCAACCAGATTGCCGACAGCATCAAGAAATTCGGCTTCACCAATCCCGTTTTGGTCGACGAGAACAACAACGTCCTTGCCGGCCATGGCCGCCTGGCGGCGGCACGCCTGATCGGGCTGAAGGAGGCGCCAACGCTTTCCATCACCCATCTCAGCGCTGCCGAAAAACGCGCCTATATCGTTGCCGACAACCGCCTTGCCGAGAAAGCCGGCTGGGACAAGCAGATACTTGCCATCGAGCTGCAGGCGCTGGTCGACCTCGACTTCGACGTGGGGCTCACTGGCTTCGACATCCCTGAGGTCGATCTGATCATCGCCGAGTTCTCGCCGGACAATCAGGACGATGAGGTGGATGACGAGCCAGCTCTTCCAGAGAAATCGTCGGGACCAGCTGTAGCGCGGCCTGGCGATATGTTTCTCCTTGGCGATCATCGATTGCTTTGCGGCAACGCGCTTTCGGCAGAGGATTTCGAGACGCTAATGCAGGGCGAGAAAGCGTCCGTCTGTTTTACCGACCCGCCCTACAATGTTCCGATCGGCGGACACGTCAGTGGTCTTGGCAAGACGAACCACCGGGAATTTGCCATGGCTTCCGGCGAAATGTCTGACGACGAGTTCGCAAAATTCCTGGAGCAGTCGTTCTCACTGATCGCGGGCTCGTGCAAGCCGGGCGCGATCGCCTTCGTATGCATGGACTGGCGTCATATTGCGGAGACCACATTGGCAGGCAAACAAATGTTCGGCGATCTGCTCAATCTGTGCGTCTGGAACAAGACCAACGCCGGCATGGGCAGCCTCTACCGCTCGCAACACGAGCTGGTTCTGGTGTTCAGGAACGGCAAGGAACCGCATCGCAATAACGTCGAGCTCGGCAAACACGGACGTCATCGCAGCAATGTCTGGACCTACCGCGGCGCCAACAGCTTTGGCGCGGACCGGATGGAAGATCTCGAAGCCCATCCGACCGTCAAGCCGGTCAATCTGGTGGCCGATGCGCTGCTCGACGTCAGCCGGCGCGGCGACGTCGTGCTCGATCCCTTCGGTGGCTCGGGGACGACGCTGCTCGCGGCGCATAAGACCGGGCGCCATGCGCGCCTCATCGAGATCGATCCGCACTATTGCGATCTGATCATCCGCCGCTTCGAAAAGCACACGGGCAAGCAGGCAACGCTTGCCGCCACGGGCGAGACTTTCGAGGAGTTGGGCGAGCAGCGTGGGAGCGTTGAAGCCCCCGGCTCACTCGCCAAAACAGCATCCGCGCTCCCGGCTCCTGAAACCGTGGGAGGCGTGTTGTGACCGCCCGTAGAAAGAAGCCGGCCGACTACTCGATAGGCTACGCCAAGCCTCCAGCCGAAACCCGGTTCAAGAAAGGAATGTCAGGCAATCCGAAAGGCCGGCCGAAGGGGAAAAAGAACATGAATACCATCATACGTGACACGCTCTTTGGGCCGATCCAGATCCAGCAGAACGGCAAGACGACGACGGTGACTGCCTTTGAGGCCATCCTCCTCAAAATGCGCAACAATGCGCTCTCAGGCGATTTCCGATCGGCGGTGCAAGCCCTTCAACTCGCGTCGCGCTCCATCGATCCCGATGAAGCCAACCAGGCTGACAAAGAGGTCAATCCGCTCGATCAGCAGACGATGATCGAGATGATGCAGGACTATCTCGATCACAAGATGTCGCCATCGCACGAGAGCGAAGAGGGCGCCCATAGCGCGCTGCGTTTTGGCGGCGAGCAGCGAGAAGACGTCGAATGAACATCCCCCTCCCTCAACCAGCCGCTCCGTCAGCCACGGCTGCGCCAATGAGCGCCATTCAGATGCTCTTCGCAGCGGCACGCGACGATCTCGCGGTCTTCGTCGGGCTGGCATTCTCGGCTGTCGAGCCCGGCGGCAAGTATCTGCCGAACTGGCACATCCGCGCGATTGCATATCAGCTCGAGCGGGTATCGAAGGGCGAGTGCAAGCGCCTGATCATCACAATGCCGCCGCGGTCGTTGAAGTCGATCACGGCATCAGTCGCGTTTCCTGCATGGTTCCTTGGCCGCGATCCATCGAAGAAGGTGATCTGCGTCTCGTATGCTCAATCGCTTGCGGTCAAACATGCCAACGACTTTCGCACGGTCGTCGACAGCGCGTGGTACCGTTCGATGTTTCCGTCCTTCAAAGTCAGCCCGCGCAAGAATACCGAGAATGAATTGCAGACGACGCTCGGCGGCAACCGCCTGGCGACCTCCACTGGCGGTCAGCTGACGGGCCGTGGCGGCGACATCATCATTATCGACGACCCTTTGAAGGCCGACGAAGCGCATTCGGAATCGGCTCGCAACAAGTGCGCCGAATGGGTCCGCACAACCCTGATGTCGCGCTTCGACAATCCCGCTGCCGGCGCCGTCGTGCTTGTCATGCAACGATTGCATGTCGACGATCTGGCAGGCGTCCTGCTGGAGACTGGCGGCTGGGAGCATCTGAACCTGTCGGCGATTGCCGAGCAGGACGAGCGTGTCCAGACGGGCCTGCATCGCTGGAATGATCGCAAGTTCGGCGATCTGCTGCATCCTGCGCGTCTCGGACATGTGGAATTGGAAAGACTGAAGCGAGATCTGGGCTCGCTCACCTTCTCGGCGCAATACCAGCAATCTCCTGCCCCGCCGGACGGCAACATGGTCAAGCGGGTGTGGTTTCGCGACTACGATCCACATCAGTTCGATCGTCGGTCGATGACCATAGTTCAAAGCTGGGACACCGCCCTTAAGGGTGACCCCAGCAGCGATTACTCGGTCGGAACGACATGGGCCAAAGACGACAACAACTATTATCTCGTCGATCTCGTCCGCGTCAGAGCGGCTTATCCAGATCTCATCAAAGCGGTCAAAAGATCCCTGACCGAGCATGACCCCGATATCATCCTCATCGAAGATGCCGGCTCCGGTTCAAGCCTCATCGCCGACTTGGAAAGCCAGGACATCAGAACCACGCCCGTGAAACCCAGAAGTGACAAGGAAAGCCGACTGTCACGCGTTGCCGCCATGATCGAAAACGGCAACGTCAATCTGCCTAAGGATGCCCATTGGAAAGACGACTTCCTGCTGGAGGTGCTCGCATTTCCGCACGGCAGGCACGACGACCAGGTCGACTCCATGACCCAGGCGTTGATCTGGATGAAAGACGATAGGCCAACAGGCAGGTTCTATGTCGGCACGTTTTGAGACGACTCCCAAACGGAGGGTACATAAACGTCAGCTTTGCGCCTAATATCGGTCATCGCATGGGACGCGGACAACCATCTCCACTTCGAGTTGCAACATTGGGGTAAAGAGGGACTGCACCCCCAGCACGGTGAGACTCGGCAGTGCGCCGGCAAGCATCGCTTGGATAGGTGCATAGGCCTCGAGAAAGCGCTCTGTTGTGCCATCGACAACATAAATGCGGAGCATAACGATGTCGGCCGTCGATGCGCCTAGTTCTTGGAGGGCAGCCTTCAAGCTATTGGCAATGAGCTCCGCTTGTCCTCCAACGGTCTCAGGCACTGCCGAGCCGTCGAGTGGGGAAGCAATCTGCCCGCACAAGTAGGCCAACTGCGTTGCCCGGGCGACGCTGATTTGTGAGTGACCGTTCGTGGTCGAATCCCACATCGTTGAAGGATTGTGACGAACCACGGGGCTGGCACGCCGACTAGCAGACCAATGCACATTGCTTGAACATGGTGTTCCTCCCTGGGGTCGTTGCCTCCCTATGGCGATGCCGTCGGATGATGTGAAAGCTTCTGCAGCACGGCTCTGGCCTCTGCCAGGTCGGGCATGCCAAAACCCTCGTTGAACGCCGCATAGGCGGGTGCGAGCAGGTCTCGCGCCTCGCTCTCGCGCCCGCGATCGGACCAAAGTCGGGCAAGCCGAAGCGCGGCCCTCAGTTCGGCCAGTCTCGCACCTTGCTCGCGGGCGGCGGCCAGCGACTGCCGGAACGAGCCTTCGATAGCATCGTCGCCCTGGTCCAGGCGCGATAGCAACTCTCCTTTGGCGCTCAACAGCTCGGGCAGCTGGTAGCTGGAGCCAGACTTGGCGAGCGTGTCGAACGCCTGCTCCAGAAGGGCAAGCCCTTCGCTTGCCTCGCCGCGCTCGCCGCAGGCGCGGGCGAGCGCGCAAAGGTAGTAAGCCATCCCCATGTCGGCACCGGTCGCGGCGATCGCCGCGATCCCCTCGCGCATCTGGCGAATGCCCTCGTCCAGCTGCCCCACACCAGCGAGCGCCCAGCCGAAGAACACGCGAGCCTGGCCAAGCAGCAGCGGCATGGCGAAGTCGGTGCACACGGCGATGGCCTTTTCCGCCCAGAGTCGCCCATCATGCGGCTCCCGCCGCATGAGGTGGACGACGCTGAGCGCCATCTGCGCCTGGGCCAGGCTAACAGGGTGCGAGTCGCGCTCGGCCAGGGCGACGGCTTCTCTTGACTGCTGAACCGCCCTATCCGGATTGCCGCAAACGCAGAGCATCTGTGCGGAGAACGACCGGCAGCAAACGCCTGGATCATGCCCGGTATAGCCCCAGGCAAGGTGGCGATGCTTCTCGTAGTCGTAGATGGCCATACCCTGGCTGGCGTGCACCTCGCTGGTCTTGTAGTTGCCGAGATAGAAGTTGACGCCCCAGAGCTGGTGGTGCGCTTCCAGCATGTAGCCGGAATCGCCGGAAGCATGCGCGAGCTCCATGCCGAGCGTGAGGCACTGGTTGGCGAGCGCATTTGCGGCGAGCAGGTGACCCGAAATGGTGCGGCAGGCGCTCTCGCCCCGGACCGCGGCGAACAGCTGTGTTTTATCGCCAAGCCTTTCGGCAAGTTCCCGTGCCTTCGAGAAAGAGTGCAGGACCTCGGGATCGCCCCAACCCCTGGCGGAGATGAGCGCCGAGCCCACTGCCGTCCAGAGTGACAGCTCCTGCCTGAGACGGGCCTCGGAAGCGGGCAAAGTCACAACGAGCTCGAGTCCTTTGCCGAAGTGCGCCGCGGCTTCGCGGTTGGCAGACTTTGTCATCGCCCGCTGCCCGGCTTTCAGCCACCATGACGCGGCCTCAGCCGCCAGTCCGGCCATCGTGTAGTGCTGCGCCACGGTCTCAGGTTCGGTCTCGGCGACGTCGGCAAACTCCGCTTCCAGCGCGGCGGCAATCTTCGCATGGATCTGCTGGCGCCGGCTTTTCAATAGGCTCTGGTAAGCCGTGTCGCAGACCAGCGCGTGCTTGAATGTGTAGGTCGCCTCCGGCGCCGCGCCGCTGCGGAACAGCAGCTCTGCCTGTTCCAGCTGGCTGAGCGCATCGTCGAGCCGGCCTCGGCCGGCGCCACTCACTGCGGCGAGCAGCCGGTGCTGGAAAACGCGGCCGATGCAGGCGGCGATCTGCGCCGTCTCCTTCACCGGAGACAGCCGGTCGAGCCTCGCCATCAGCGAGTCCTGCAGCGTCGACGGGATCGCGATCGCCGGCAGCGGCCCGATCGCCAGATAGCAATCGCCCGCCTCGACCAATAGGCCGGAATCGAGCACGGTCTTCGTCAGCTCCTCGACGAACAGCGGCACCCCCTCCGTGTTAGCAAGGATGCGGTCCGCGATGTCGCGCGGCAGCTTCTTGCCGCCCGCCACCCGCTCCATGATCGCCGTGCCATCGCTTGGTTCGAGCCGTCCCAGCTGCAACGTGTCGACACACGACAGCGCCCTCCAGCGTGGCTCGAATTCCGGCCGCGCCGTGACCACCAGCAGGACCGGCAGGTCCGAGAGCCGCTCCACGAGCGTTTCTAGCCATTCGGCCGTCGTGGGGTCGATCCAATGGGCGTCCTCGACGAGTACGAGCACTGGAGCGTTCGTCGCCGGCGCCTCGACCAGCCGCGTCAAGGCAGCGAGCGTGCGAGCCCTGAGCGCCGGCGCCGGCAACTTCGGCGGCCGATAACGCCCGCTTGCATCGATCGAGAGCAGCGTTGCCAGCAATGGTAGGGCCTCGCCAGCCTCCGCGCCGATCTCGGCAAGCAGCGCCGTGAGCTTGTCGAACCGCGTGTCGGCGTTGTTGTCGCCCACGAAGCCCGCCGCCCTTTCCAAATGCGAGATCAGGGGATGGAGTGCGCTGTTGGTGTAGTGGGCCGAGCAGAAAAAGCGCAGTACCGAACGCGGCCCTGCGGCGACCTGCGCGGCAAGTGCGGCCAACAGGCGAGACTTGCCGATGCCAGCCTCGCCGGTGAGTAGGACAACCTGGCCTTGTCCCGATGTTGCGCGATGCCACCGTTCGAGCAGGAAGGCGAGCTCTTCCTGCCGGCCGACCAAAGGCGTCAGCACGGCGTGCCGGGCTTCGAAGCGGCTCTCGGCCGCCGTCTCGCCGACGATGCGCCAGCACCGCACTGGAGCGGTGAAGCCTTTGAGTTCGCGTTCACCAAGATCGGTCGCTGTGAACAGTCCGGCGACCAACCTTTGCGTAGCCTCCGCGACCACTATAGAATCCGGCTCGGCGACGGCTTGCAGCCGGGCTGCAAGATTGGGCGTGTCGCCGACCACGGCTTCCTCTTGCGCCGCGCCTTCGCCGACCAGGTCCCCGACGACCACCAGCCCGGTGGCGATGCCGACACGCGCGGCGAGCGGCACTCGGCCGGGGCCGGCCAGTCGGCCGGTCGCGGTCGCGGCCGCGAGACCCGCGCGCACGGCGCGCTCGGCGTCGTCCTCATGCGCCTGCGGCCAGCCGAAATAGGCGAGCACGCCGTCGCCCATGAGCTTGGCGACGCGTCCCTCGTAGCGCGCGATCTCGCGCGACACTGCCTGCTGGTAGCTGAGGATCACCTCGCGCATGTCCTCGGGATCGAGTCGCTGCGACAGCGCGGTCGAGCCGACGAGGTCGACGAACATGACGGTGAGCTGCCGCCGCTCTGCTCGTGGCGCTGCCACGTCGTCGGCGGCGTCTTGTGCAAACTCCTCAAGAGTGGACAGGTTCGACCCTGGCTGAGCGGAGGAATTCTCCGCGAGCGCCGAAATGGCGCTGAGCAGCTTGCGCCGATGCCCCACGGACCTGATGCCCAGGGCCGTCAAGTCCTCGGTGGTGAGCTTAGGCAGCAGCTCGAAATCGATGTCATTGTCGCGGAAGGCCGGGGCGTATTCCCCCAGTCCGAGGCTTGCCAGCCATGCCGCGATATCCATGCCCTTCTCCCTAGGCGGTGGAAGTTTGGCCAGCATTATACCGCAAACAGGAGGCTAGGTCGTCCTTGCGGTTATAGCAACGTCAGGTTCCGGTGAGAGAGGGCACGCGTTGAGGAGGGGCAAATGGCAGCTCCGGGTCACGTCAGGACGATGCCCACACCCAACCTGAAATGTCCGCTCTTGAAGATTCGCAGACCGAAGCTGCCGGTCTGTTTTCGGCCCACAGAGGCCCCAGGGCTGCACCTCAGGCACTGAGCGTTGCTCCATCGGCCAATCAAGGCCAAGGAGAATTAAATGGGCTACTCTCAACATGACAATGCAATTCGAGTACGCGCTGCTTGGAACGCCGGGAAGACGGTAGGCACGAAGCGGCCTTTCACGCAAAAGCAAATATGGGCGATCCGATTCTTTCTGGATCACCAAGGACACCTTCGTGACTGTGCTCTTTTCGATCTGGCAATCGACAGCAAGCTACGCGGCTGCGACCTGGTCGCTCTCGTATGTGGGAGTGGTTTCGTATGTGGGAGTGTTTCATCATGTCACTTCTAAACCCCGGCCATGTCCTCAAGCGCCGTCAGCGACTCGTAGTACTTGTCGTCGCGTTCCGGCATCCGCGCTATCGCTCCTTGCTTTGGTTGCCTGGGCGAGCACCGGCAGAGAATTTCCTGCGGTACATGCAGAGGCAGCGTGTCACGCTTTCCTTGTCCGATTTGGGCCGGCAGCGGACCGGCAGCTTTTGGCGTCCAAAAGGCAAGAGCGGACGTTTAGAACGCTGCCGTTCGTCTCATCCATCGGGCGAGCAAGGATCGGCAAAAGCGGCCACTCAACGGTTCACATGCGTCCGAATTCTTCTCCCAGAGCTGATTGTGGGGAGATGAAGTGGTTCGGCCGACGTGTGGAAGCCAGCACGGGCCGGCGCCGGGGGGTACGATTGCGCCGGTTTCTAAGCATTATGATCGAGCATTGCGGTCCGGCCGATTGTGGAGCAAAATTCGCCCAAGCGAGCGGTCAACAGGATTTTTCCTATGCAGCGCCGGCTGTCGGCAATCTTCTCAGCTGACCTCGTTGGCTACAGCCGATTGATGGAAATCGATGAGGCCAACACGCTGAGCCGCCTCAAGTCGCTGCGGCGTGACTTAGTCGACCCCTGTATTGCCTCTCACAATGGCCGGATCGTCAAGCTGATGGGTGATGGCATGTTGGTGGAATTCGCCAGCGTCATCGATGCCGTCAGCTGCGCGATCGAGGTTCAACGCGGAATGACCAACGCCGAACCGCAGGAGGCCGAGGACCGCCGCCTCGTATTTCGGATCGGAGTCAATCTCGGCGACATCATGGTCGATGGCGAGGACATCTACGGTGACGGGGTCAATGTCGCAGCCCGTCTGCAATCGCTTGCCGATCCCGGCGGCGTCGCGATTTCGGGCACCGTGCGCGAACATATCGGCAGTAAGGTGGCGGTCGACTTCGAGGATTTCGGCGAACATTCGGTGAAAAACCTCGAGAGGCCGGTACGGGTCCATATGGCGCGCCTCGGAACCCTAAGGCGCGACACGTCCCTGACGCGGCCGGCGGCGGCGGCTGGCGAACGCGTGTCGATCGCTGTCCTGCCCTTCACCAACATGAGCGGCGATCCGGAGCAGGAATACTTCAGCGACGGCATCACCGAGGACATCATCACCGATCTTTCGAAAGTGTCGGCGCTCAGCGTAATCGCTCGCAATTCGAGCTTCACCTACAAGGGTCGCGGCGTAGACGTGAAGCAGGTGGGACGGGAACTCGGCGTACGCTATGTGCTGGAAGGCAGCGTGCGCAAAGCCGGAAACAGGGTACGCATCGCGGCTCAGCTCATCAATGGAAAGAACGGCCACCACGTCTGGGCGGAGCGCTACGACCGCGACCTTGAGGATATCTTCGCACTGCAGGACGAAATCTCGAAGAACATTGTCGACGCGCTTAAGGTGCGGCTCTTGGCGAAAGAGCTTGAGACCATCACCAAACGGGGAACCGACAATCCGGAAGCCTATCAGATTTATCTGATGGGGCGATCGTTCTTCAACCGTGGACACGAGACGAGAAACATGAAGGCGGCCCGGCATCTGTTCGCTAAGGCTATCGAGGTCGATCCGCTCTATGCGCGCGCCTATGCCGGTCTGGCCGACTGCGACTCCTATCTCTTGCTCGCCAACGATCCGACCGCCACATATGACAACGTCGTCGCCAATGCCGACCGGGCATTGGAGCTTGAGCCTGGTCTCGCCGACGCACATGCCTCGCGCGGCATTGCAATGTTCATCAAGGGCCGGCGCGATGAGGCGGAGGTCGAATTTGAGAAAGCCCTCGAACTGGATCCAACCTCGTTCGAGGCACACTTCTTCTATGGCCGAAATTGCCATGCGCAGGGCCAGTTCGAAAAGGCACGCGGCTTCTACGAGCGCACCATCGCCTTGAAGCCGGATGATTACCGGGCGTGGGACCAATTGCGAGCAGTCCATGTATCGCTTGGACAACATGAAGAGGCAGTAGAGTCGGCGCGGCAGTGCCTCCAGCGGATAGAAAAAGAGATCGCCGCGTATCCCGACGAGCCGATCCTTCTGTGCTACGGCGGCTGTTTGTTGGCCGATCTGGGCGAGATGGAGCACGGAGCGGAGTGGGCTTCCCGTGCTGCTGCTATTGCCGGGAACGATCTCAGGGTTCTCTATAACCTCGCCTGTTGCTATGCGAAGCTGGGCAAGGCCGAGGAGGCGATGGATTGCCTTGAGCGGCAGGCGACCGGATCGCCCATCTATGTCGCGCAGACCACCGCCTGGATGAAAAAGGACAGCGACCTCGATTCCCTCCGGAACCACCCGCGCTACTTGGCCCTCATCGACCGAATGAATGCTGAGCTCGGGGCGGCGAAGGCTTGATGACCGGTCACGGTCCCGCGAAGGTCAGCAAAAGTGTCGCCTGCAGTCGTAGCGTGAACGGCCGCTATTGAGAAACGACGGGATGGCTGGCGCAACCGCCACCTTCAGTGGGTTCACTGGCGATGTCTGGTTTCGAGCCGAAAAGCTGATCTCTACGTCCGACATCCGGCGCATTGGCGATCGGCAGTCTAGGGGCCGAAAACGGAACGGCGGCTTTCAACATCGGCTGCACTTATAGCGGACGGCCGCAGATACGCGGCGGAGCCTGTCCCGGCGGGCTAATCGAACAGTCCGCTCGCGGAATCCGCGGTCGGTTGCACCAGCGTCCTCAGGCATTCAACGACCTTTTTTGCTACGCTTCCCTGGCCAAGCTGAAAGTGCGATGTCGACCAAACGTTTCAGCCTCTGGGTGCAGGCACCGTCACACGCCTGCACCGACATGCCCTGTACGAAGGCTCCATAGAAACGCGCAAGCGACTCCGTGTCGGTGCCGACAGCGAGATCCCCTTCGCTAATGGCTCTGTCGAAACGTTCGCGTATAGCTTTGATCGCAGCCTCTCGCCTTGCAGTCATAGATTTCGCGACCGGTTCATTTTCCGCCGCGCATTGAACAACCGCTGTCGAGACAATGCATCCTCTCGGGTCGTCGGGGCGCGAGATGCCAGTCGCGACATCGTGCAGATAGAAAGACAGAGCCTCATACGCGCTTAAGCCGCTATTCAGAGCGTCCATCCGAGCCTTGCTTTCCCGCTCGACGGCATGATCGAGCGCCTTGCAGTAAAGCTCCTGCTTCGAACCGAAGGTCGCGTAGAGCGACGGCGGCGTAACGCCCATGGCCGCCGTCAAGTCGGCTATGGAAGTCCCTTCATAGCCATGCTCCCAGAACAGGCGCGCCGCAACGTCCAGCCCGACATTGCGATCCAGCGTCCTCGGTCTGCCCCGCTTTTTCGGAGGCTCCACCATATTTATATCGATCCCTATAAAAAACATTGACAACGTTCCGCCGCGATTAATATATCGATCGCTATTAAACGCTGCAATGGAGTTCGCAAATGTCCGGACGTCTCGCAAACAAGGTCGCCCTCGTTACCGGAGGATCTCGTGGCATAGGCCGCGCAATTGCACTTGCCTTCGCAAAGGAGGGCGCTGCTCTTATCGGTGTGCATTACGCCAGCAATGCCAAGGCGGCCGCGACGACGGTGCAGGAGATCGAGGCCCTGGGTTCGCGGGCTGTCGTCATCCGTGCCGATTTACGCGATGGCAAGGCGGCGGCCGACAGTATCGCCGAGCAATTCAGAAAGGCGTCCCTGGCTGCGACTGGCAAAGCCGGCCTCGACATCCTCGTCAACAATGCCGGCATAGCGGTGGCGACGCCCCTGGCGCAGACGAGCGAAGCCACGTTCGACGACCTCATGACGATCAACTTCAAGGCACCCTTCTTCTTGATCCAAGCGCTGGCGAACGACATTCGAGAAGACGGACGGGTCATCAATGTTTCCACTGGCTTCACGCGTATCGCAGCGCCGACCCATCCAGCCTATGCCGCTTCAAAAGGTGCTCTCGAAACACTCACGCTGGCACTCGCACCCGAGTTTGCAAGCCGTGGCATAACGGTGAACGCGGTCATGCCGGGGGTCACGGAGACCGACATGAATGCCGCTTGGCTCGCGACCGATGCGCGTGCCGGCGCGGAAGGGTTGTCGGTGTTTTCGCGGGTTGGCCAGCCCGCCGACGTGGCGGACGTCATTACCTTCATCGCGTCGAACGATGCACGTTGGACGACGGGCCAGCGGATTGATGCGACTGGCGGAGCGCGGATTTAGGCGGCGATTTTCATCTCCGAGAGCTCACGCGAGATCAGAGCGTTTTTCCGCTCGTCGGACGAGGAGGCGGTAACCTCAGCGTGACGGATGGGGCCGCTAACGGACTTGCGGGTTCGAGGCTTGGAATGTGAGAAGCGGACATTCAGACGCCCCCACATCGACGTGAACTGACCCGAAGGCGGCCCAGGCCCTTCATCTTCACGATCGATCGCGCCCACTGAAGACGATCCGAGCCTAGGCCTACGAGGCAGAGGCTGTCTGCACTAGCACTTCATCTCGATCCGGATGCCATGAATGAGCTTGCCGCTCTTGTTGAGTACTCGCCCGGCCGGCTGCGGGGCCATCGGATGGACAACAAGGCACCCTTTGCCGTCCCACGCCTCGATCGCCCGGATCACGTCGCGATTGTCCGGCAAGACGGTCCCGTCCGGGCAAATATCATGGATCGGCCCACCGACAGAGTCGAAGACGAAGATAGAAGGCCAGCGGTGGTGGTGGATCGGTTCTTCCTCATCAGCTAGCAGCGTAACTTCAAGCACTCGCAAATTGTCGTTCTCGAAAAGCACTTTGTGATTGGCCGGCGCGGCCGCAACCGCATCGAGCGCTGGATCCCATTGAGCTGGATCAATCTGGTTGATGGTACCGGTCGTTATAACCATTTTCTCCTCCATCGGGGCCACCCATGTTTTGGCGGGCGGATAGTCGCATCTTCTCAACGTCGACCTGTATACCTGTATAGGGTGGGTCGGCAGTTCCGGCAGCGGTGGATCTCAAACCGCCGGCACTGGTTGAATGGCGCCTTGCGCGCAGAAAATCTGCCCATCTGCCAGCCGCGCATAATTGTGGACGACCTTGTTCTCGTGATCCTGGACCTGCACGACGAAGTTGCCGCTCTGCTCGGTCCAACTCATTATGAAAACACCTGGGCGGATAGCCGTCAGATCGCTTTGGACCATCTCGTCGATCTTGGTCGCGCCTATCGTGGCCTGTACGCGCAATTCCGTCGACGATAGAACCGTCAGCCGCGGCACGAACGCGCCGAATGCGCAGTCGAAAGTCTCACCGATGAGCGTGAGCGAAGCACCTTTGGTCGCAGTCATCCTATCCTCCTTGGCAGCGTTCGCACACGTGCAGAGTTCGATACGGACCTTGACGGCCCAGAATGTCGGAAAAGTCCGCCATTTCTGACGATTTGAACGCTCCAAACACAAAGCTCCAACTTTTGCCATACAAAGTCAAGAAAAACTTGGAGCGCTCCAAAAAATGGTTTAGTTCATCGAAAATGAATGGTTCCAAAATGCCAACCCTGGCTGATGTCGGCCGGGTCGCCGGAGTCTCGCGGGGCACCGTCTCCAACGTCTTCAATCATCCGGACCGGGTTCGGTCCGATGTACGCGAGCGCGTCGAGGCTGCTGCGCACCAGCTTGGGTATGATGGCCCCGACCCTCGAGGACGAGTGTTGCGTGACGGCAAGTTCAACGCCATCGGATGCATGCCGCCGGGCGCCTATGCCATTGGTGACATGATCAGAAGCCCATATCTCCGAGAGCTGATGCTCGGAGTGTCGCTTGTGTGCGACGAGGTCGGCGCGACGCTGAGCCTGATCAACGGCACGGATGCAACGCGCACCTCCACGATCCGGGAGGCGTTGGTAGACGGGTTCATATTGGGTCACAGTGCAGACATCGACTTGATTACTTCCGCGCAGCGACGGCGCCTGCCCTTCGTAATTCTCGAAAGCGATGCCGGCCCGAACGTCAATTCGATCCGGATCGACGGCCGGAGCGGCGCGATGATGGCGGTCAGGCACCTGGCTGCTCTTGGGCATCGGAGTTTTGCGATCCTTTCCATCCGGCGTACATCCGGACCGCCGATCGTCCATAAGCCTGGCAAGGGCAAGCGCACGATCACCGCCGGATTTTCGCTCGACCACGAAAGGCTCGAGGGCTTCGCTCAGGGCTTGGCGGAGTTCGATCTGTCGGTTGATGATGTACCAATCATCGAGACCACCCCTGGAGAGCCCTCTGCCGGCTCGGTCGTATTCGATCGGGCTCCGGAAGCAACGGCAATCCTGACCATGTCGGACTGGCAGGCAATAACCGTTCTCGACGAAGCGGTCCGCCGCGGCATAAAGGTACCCGAGCACGTGTCGGTGCTCGGCTTCGATGGCACCGCGGAAGCGGCACGGACCACACCTCCCCTTACGACCGTAGCGCAGGATATTGTCGGGAAGGGGCGGCTTGCCGCCGCCATGGTGTTCGCGAACGGTCCTGCCAAGCAAATCGTCATGCCAGTCGAGCTCGTGGTCCGGAGTTCGACCGCCCGACCGCGTAGCTAGGTTATCGTCGCCCCCGACAAGCGGACCATCAAACAATTCATGGGGCGGTCTGCTTTTGTGATGGGCAACCTCGACCTCCAGCGCGGTCGCCGGTAGTGTCCACTTTAAGGCAGTGGCACAGCCAACTTTAATGACCGCTTTGAGGCGCCAACCTGCCGTCACATCGTGCCATTGGCCAGACTGGGTCGATCCATGGCGGGCAAAGTTTACCCTAGCTGTCGGAGAGCTTCCGGTCGATCCTGTCGACCACCTTACTTACGGCTCGCCCCGCCATCCGCCCGACAAAGCGGCTGGGCCGCGAGGTCATCGCCTTGTAGCCGAGCTCCGCGGTGTCCACAAAGCTCTTTACGGTTCCGGTAGCGGCCACCCCTAGGCCCCCAAGGACAGCGTCGGCTCTGCCGTCCTTGAACCTGGTGGCGGCATGGTTAATCCCGCGAAGGGTCGCGATCAGGGTCAGCCCGCCGACCCCAGTGAGGACGGCGTCAACCGTGGTATCCAGAATGTCGACGACGCTACCCCCGAGGGCGAGCTCGACCGTGCCTTCGAGTTCCTCGTTGCTGTAGCCGCCGTCGATGGAGCCGGTGAGGCGCGCGACCTCGGTGGTCGAGATGACAGGGATGTGGTCCGCGATGCTGTTCACGTAACTCGTGCTATCAGTTGCCTTGATTTGGTAAGCGACACCGTCGACGAGGATGTCCGTATCCGGATGGTTGAAGTGCTCGAAGCGCTCGCCGCCGAAATCCGCCTCGACCAGCTTCTCGAAATAGGCCCCCTTCGTCAGGGAAACGAGTCCGGCGAGGCTTTCGCCTGGCAGCGTGAGAGAAGTTAGCCAGACATCGATGTCCGACATCTCGGCGTAGTTTCCGTTCACTTCCCTCAGGGTGTCGTAGATGTTGCCAACTTGGCTGATGTCGCTCCAGGCCGAGACCGGAATGGACATCGCGGAAAGCCAGATTGCGCTCTTGGCCACCGCCTTTTCGTCGTAGCGTTCCAAATGCGATGAAGGCACCGACCTCAGTGCGTCGATCTCGGAAGCATCAAGGCGATCCTGGCTTCGCGCCTCGATCGCGTCGAAAATAGACCGAGCCTTCTGAAGCTCGCCAGACTGGTCCAACCGCCACTTCGCAGCCTCCAACTGGTCGATCTTGTTTTCCATCTCCGGCAAGTCCGGCGGATCGATCGTCAGCTTTCCCCACCATGACATGCTCCGGTAAGCGGCTTCCGCCTCAGCCTTGCCTTCCTTAAGCCGGAATAAGCTCTCGGTGAGGAGGGCGTCGGCGCGCGAGACCGGGGAGCTCTCGTAAAGCTCATCGACTCGCTTGGAACTGGACCTGCGCGCCTCAGTGAAAGCTTCCCTCAGCCCTGCCTGCCGCGACTTGAACTTCGTGACTGGTCGCAGGGCACCTTTGTAGGCGACGAAAAAACCGAGCGCGACCAGTCCGCCTGCCGCCGCCAAACCCGGAAGCACGAGGCTGGGCTGGCCAAGGTGGAAGGGGTGCGCCGCCAAGGCGGCAATGGATGCGGAAGCGAGCCCGGCAAGCAAGCTGCAGCAATACAGACTACGCGCGCGTGACGTAAGCCCGTCTATTCTCTCAATTGCATTCATTCCGGTCCCCCCAGCCGCGGCACGTTACGCAATCGCACGCCTTAAGCAATGCCCTTGCGGGATCCATCTGAAACGTTTCCGCCCAGCAGCGGGCGCAAGCACGGCTTGCCTCGCCAGAATGTCCGGTTTGACATCGCTAACGTGAGAATCGAGACATCGCCGGTTGTGGTTACCCTACCTCAGCTTCAGTTCTCGCGGGATCAGCGGCGAGCGTTTTATTCCACTTCATCATCCAATAGCGGCTCAGAAATCACCTTCGGCATATGCGCGCCGATCGAGCAAATGAAACTGATCGTTATTTCTGTGTCGACCTTGTCGATTGGCCAGAGTGAAACGCCGGCGAGCGTTGGGTTTACGTCAGCTTCATGAGCGATCTGATTCCTCCGTTTCCAGACGCTTTTGAGTTGCCCCTTTATGTGCTCTGGGGATTTACGCTCAATGTCTGGGAGGCCGGAATTGATCAGTATTGCCAACCTGTCCCACGGCTTCAAACAGTAGCAAGACAGCAATTCCGCCAACTTCGCCGGGTCTACAAACGCTTTGTAAGAATTTGTTTGTCGAACGTGGGTCTCGGCCGTTGCTATGCGCGCTTCCTCGTCGGCGATAGTCATAACATCCATCGGAAGATGAATGTTTCTTGTCCTCAAACCGTTGGTGAAACGGTGCTTGGTTTCTACGGCGGCCAGTTCGTGAGCAAAAAAGTCAAACGAACTGACAGCCAGAAAATAGGCTGACCTGAGTGCGTCATCATTTGCAGGCTCGTGGGGACGCAATGCTGTTAGCGCGTCGAATAGTGCAACCATCTGACGCGCCCTTTCGATGGCGTGCTCGAAGGTAGCTGTTGCACCGCTGAACCGCTCCATGTTCAGAACATATCCGTCAGGGCGATGACCTTCTCCGCGCCGGATTTAAACCCTTGATAAACGTCATTTATTTTTATTTGATAAGTATCGGCTACGTTCCCTCGGAAGTTGGTGTCGGTCGCGAGATCGATCGCGAACACCGGTTTAGCCAACTCCTGTGCCGTCGCGATCAATCCGTCCAACGACCCGATCTCCATAAGGAACTCGTTCGTTGGTGCATTTGCGGCAGCATAGGTCTCAGTGGGGAGAAGCATCTTCGAAGCTTCGAGGGCGACCAGCAGATCAGTGCTTCTCGCTTCCGCGAGCCGGTCAAACCACTTTTGAAATGCTTGGGTCGGCTTCGCCTGCTCCTCCCCTCTCGCCCGCTTTCGAAAGTTGTTTACGGTCGAACCCAAATAGGCCGGCGTAACTGGGCGAAATGGGTAATCAGCAATTTTCAATAGTGCATTGGCGGAAGCTTTTCGCCCCCATTCTGCCCACTTTGGAAGCGTGCGCGCCAAGGAGCGAAGTGCCATCGCCGAGAACAGGTCAGGCGCCATCGGCAGAATGAAGGCATCGCTCGTCATAAAAAGGTTTTGGTTTATAGCTCCTAGGCTCGGGCTCATGTCGACCAGGGCATAGTCTATACCGAAAAGGTCTGCAGATTTCCTAATGGCATGATGCAGAGCGCCTGGAATGTTCTGGAGTGCTGACAGCGTGTTACTGAGTTCGTGGGCGACAGCAAGCTGACTTTCATATTCGGACAGACCCACATGGCCCGGGAGCAAAAATAGACCCTTTTGGGCCGGTGACTCATAGAGTTCGGTCGCCTCGATCATATATGGTCGAGATTCGAAGGCTGGTCGCACAGCGTCTCGAATATTTCGCGGCTTCTGAGGTGACTCACTTTCGAATGGATAGTCCTCGGTATCCATATCGCCGAGAAAAATCCCAGTGAGATTGCATTGGGGGTCGCAGTCAACGACCATCACCCGCTTGCCCAGCATTGATAACATCCATGCCAAATGGAATGTCATCGTAGTTTTCGCGACTCCGCCCTTGTGGTTAAAGATAGCAATCTGCTTCATAAAACCCCCTGCTTGGCCCAGCTCACACACGGCTACGAACGGCGTCTTGCGATTTGTTGGCATCAAGCACGCCTGGTGGAAGTCCGCAATACTCAAACCCTCGCTTAGGCGCCTAAGCGAGTGGCCGCTTTCGGGATCGCGCCAGTGCGCCGCTGCCCGGCCGAGATAGGGGCAATTACTGCCTTCGGGGAACCTGTCGAATAACGACTAGGAGCGACATTCGACTGGACTTCATACGGCAACGAAGCATTGGTGTTCCCAGCGCAGCAGAAGAGCCGCGGATTAGGCCGAGCAGAATCTCCAGCCCGCCAGGACAGCGGGCTTCGGTCAGTACAAGCGCCGGAATGGTCCGGGCTTTGAACCTGACGGAGATTTGAAATGGCTATCCTCACTGACATCACGACCACCGCTGCCGACCCCCAGACGGGCGAGACGACATCCAAGCTCGACCAGAGCAACAGGATGATCCAAAAGCTGCGCCAGAAATCCGGCACGGCCTCGATGACGGACAAAAAAGCCAAGGACGAAGCGCCCGCGGCGGCGACCAAAACCGACATCGTCCTCAAAAAGCTGAAGTCGGCCAAGGGCGTGACCATCCATACGCTGATGGATGCGACGGGGTGGCAGGCGCATTCGGTCCGGGGCTTCCTCTCCGGCACCGTCAAGAAGAAGCTCGGCCACGAAGTCCTCAGCGAAACGGGCAAGGACGGACAGCGGCGATATCGCCTTGTCGAGACGAAGACTGCCGGTTGACCTCAATGCGCAAGCGACTTGATTTGGATGGTGAGATCGCCGGGGTCGGCGATCTCACGCGCGACGAACTGTCAGCAGCTTGGGCGAGGGCTTATGGCTGCCCGCCACCCAAAGGGGTCAAACGTGGGTTGCTTGAACGGTCAGCTACCTGGCATCTCCAGGCCAAGCGACTGGGTGGTTTGCCTTCGACCCTCAAGAAAACACTCGGGACAGGCACCACGCGTGGGACCAACGCGAATGCTATCCGCCCGAGCAATAGTGGGCCGGATCGCCAGGACGGAGTTCCATTAGCCCGGCCAGCGTCATCCGATAGGGCATTGAAGTCGTCGCTACGATCTCTTCCGCCAAAAGTCGGCTCCCGCCTGATGCGGGAGTGGAATGGGCGAATGCACATCGTCGAAGTTGTCGACGACGGCTTCGTGCTTGACGGCAAGACGTACGGATCGCTGTCGGCTGTCGCCCGCCGCATTACCGGCGCCCATTGGTCTGGCCCGAGGTTCTTTGGGCTATGACGATGACGCCTCGCCTCAACTGTGCCATCTACACACGAAAATCGACCGAAGAGGGATTGGATCAGGAGTTCAACTCACTCGATGCCCAGCGCGAAGCTTGTGCAGCCTTCATCGCTTCGCAAGTAGGTCTTGGCTGGAAGCTGGTGCCAGACCACTATGACGACGGCGGCATATCGGGCGGCACGATGGAGCGCCCTGCCCTGCAGCGTCTCCTGCAGGACATCCGGGACAAAAAAGTCGATGTGGTGGTTGTTTACAAGATCGACCGCCTCACCCGGTCGCTGATGGATTTCTCCAAGATCGTCGAGATCTTCGATGCCAGCTCCGTTTCTTTCGTGTCGGTGACGCAGCAGTTCAACACTACGACCTCAATGGGCAGGCTCACGCTCAACGTGCTTTTGTCCTTCGCTCAGTTCGAGCGAGAGGTCACAGCAGAGCGTATCCGCGACAAGATCGCCGCATCGAAGAAGAAAGGCATGTGGATGGGCGGCGTGGTGCCCCTGGGCTATCGCGTCGACAACCGCAAGCTGGCGATTGACGAAACCGAAGCGCAAACAGTTAGACACCTATTCGATCGCTATCTCGCCCTGAAGTCGGTCCGGGATCTTGTCGATGAGGTTGCGAGTGACGGGCTCTCGGCAAGGACACGACAACGCAAAGACGGATCTGTTGCCGTCACCATGCCGTTTGGTCGCGGCAATCTCTACCACCTGCTTTCGAACCCAATCTACATCGGCAAGATCAAGCACAAGGATCTGATCTACGATGGAGAGCACGAGCCGATCGTCACGTCGGCCACGTTCGAGGGGGCTCAGGCACTTCTCGCCGCGCAGGCGCCGCGGCGGCGAAGCGATTCCAATGTCACGCAACCTCATTTGCTCACCGGTCTGCTCTTCGATGAAGCGGGTGAGAAATTGCGGTCGGTTCACGCGAATAAAGAAGGTGTTCGCTACCGCTACTATGTCTCAAAACAGTTCATCGATGAACGCCGGAAAGGGTCATCGGGTTGGCGTCTTCCAGCGCCCGCACTTGAATCAGTCGTTGAGCATCGCCTGAATCGAATTCTCAGTGATCAGGCCCAACTGTCTGGCTGGATTCAGCAATGGGCCGACGCTGGCGAAATTCAGTCGGCGATGCGGCGGGCAGAAGTGATGCGGTCGTGCTGGGCATCAGACACTGCGGAAGCGAAGCGATTTATGCTTCAAAAGATCGTTCGGAGGATCACCCTCAAGCCCGGATCGTTGACGATCGAACTCGATCGCCGCTCGCTATCGGAATTGCTTCTCGACCGTACTCTGCCTCCCAGCGATAGCGCCCAAGTAACTTCGATCGAATGTCCAATCGGTATGAAGCGGCGCGGTGTCGAGACGCGGATCGTGCTTACAGACGGGTCCAACATCAGCCGAGAACCCGATGGCGCCTTGATCGACCTTGTGCGTCGAGCCCGCCTCTACCTGGAGCAACTTACGGACGGAGCCAACCGCAGCCTCACCGACGTTGCCATGCTCAACGGCACCGACACGTCTGAGGTGAGCCGACTTCTTCCCTTCGCGTTCCTCGCTCCGAAAATAACGGCCAGCATCGTTGCCGGTGATCAGCCTGTCCAACTGACGGCGCACAGACTCTCGCGGGTCTCTGACCTGCCACACGCCTGGACCAGCCAGACTGCACTCCTTGGCTTCTGACCCCAATCCGGCGTGCATCTGGCTGATCAGCCAACCATCGCTTTGCCAAACACTTGGCTACGGAATTCGCCCGACAGAGACGGACGGCCAAAAGTCAGGTGTTTTGGACGCTCACTGCGGAGCCTCAGCCAAGTGTTGGCCACTACTCGGCGCTAACCCACGGACATGTCGTAGCTATTCTGAGACGGGCGAAAAACCCGGAAATCCGGCGGACTGAATGGTGGGCCCGGAGGGACTCGAACCCCCAACCAAGCGGTTATGAGCCGCCGGCTCTAACCATTGAGCTACAGGCCCCACACGCGGCTGGATTAATGTTTTTCCCCGAATCGCACAAGGCTTTCCGAACTTGCTGGCCGAGATCGTCCAAATCAGCCCATATTCAGACAGTAGAGCGACGTGCGTCCACTTAGACGCGCAAAGTACGCTCTAACGCTTTGAATCTACGCATCGTGCTTTCCGAAATCGATTCCGATTCTTGGGCCGATGCGGTAGTCGACAGCGCGACTGGATCGCAGACCGAGGAGATTTTTATGACCAGACATCTTTTGCCCTTGGCGCTCGCCGCCGCAATCGCGTTTCCGGCGATGGCCGGCGCGACCGATTCGCCGCCCCCGCCCCGTATCGTCGTCACCGGCGAAGGCGAAGCGACCGCGGCCCCCGATCTGGCGCTGCTGACGCTCAGCGTCATGCGCGAGGCCAAGACCGCGCGTGCCGCGCTCGATGCCAACAACGACGCCATGGCCTCCGTGATCGCCGCTATGAAGTCGGCTGGCATCAAGGAGCGCGACCTTCAGACAGCCGGCATCCAGATCAGCCCGCGCTACAACTACACCAACAAGCCGGACGGCAGCCAGGAAGCCGAACTCATCGCCTACCAGGTGACCAACACGCTTTCGGTTCGCATCCGCGACATCGACAAAACAGGCGAGATTCTCGACAAGGCGGTATCGCTCGGCGTCAACCAGGGCGGCGGCATCTCGTTTTCCAACGAGGATCCGGCTGCAACTCTCACCGAAGCCCGCAAGAAGGCGGTCGCCGACGCCATGGCCAAGGCAAAGACGCTGGCTGAAGCCGCCGGCGTCAGCATCGGACGGGTGCTGGAAATCACCGACCAGAACGTCGCGCCGCCGCCGATACCGATGAACGCCAAGGCCTTCGACGCGGCCCGCGAATCGGTTCCGGTGCAGGCCGGCGAGAATTCCTATACCGTCCAGGTCACTGTCACTTTCGAGCTGAAGTGACCGCCACCTGAGCCGTTCGGCCCTGTTGAAGCGCGGCAGCCGGCAGCATCGATCTTGCTGTGTAAACAAAACCCCGGAGGACTGATCCTCCGGGGTTTTTTCGAGCCGCACCCTTCTATCCTGGCCTATCCTGGCGGAAAGGGGGCTCTGCTACTCCAGGCCGGTGCCGGTCGGCAACGTGCCGTTTATCGGTAGATAACCGGGCAGCCGCGCTCATTGGCGAACACGACCATCACGCGGTCGCCGTACTGGCGGCCCGCAACTTTCACCGTGCGGCGGCTGACGTCGACAACACGGGCGCGGCGCAGACCCATGCGCTCTGCCTTGTTAAGGGCACGGTTTGGCGAGCAGGACCGGCGCCAGTCGCGTTCGCGGCGGCGTTCGCGGTAAAAACCATCGTCGTCGCCGCTATAGACGCCGACGCGCGGATCGTTGTTGTTGCCGAAGCCGAGATAGATGCTGTCTGCCTGGGCTGTGGCGGGGATAGCGGCAAGCGTGCCGAGGCCGATAAGCGCCGAAAGGGCCGCCGTCTTGATCGTGTTGAACATTGTCTTCTCTCCTTGTTCAGGGCTTCCGCCCGTCTTGATCGAACCGGTGTGTCTTGATCGACCAATGTGTCTTGGTCGAAGCGATGGGGGGAGAATGCGCCTGCGTATCTGAACTTTTTACGAACCAGCCGTTCATTTTGGGTTCATGTTGCAACAACAGGTGATTTCGCAGTTTCTCCGTCTTTCGGTTCTGGACAATCTGGCCGGTTCTGGACAATCCCGATAGAAAACGCCCTATCGCGCAGCTGGTTCCGATCCTGGCCTCGAGCCTCGTCCCTAAGGCTCGTCATCCAGCATGTGTTCGAAATAGTCGTCCGGCTCGGCAAGATCGGTCTCGCTGGCGCTGACCCGGCCGCGCATCGAGATGCCGGCCTCATGCACCGTCTCGGCACTGCCCGACACCAGCCTGTGCCACCAGTAGAGATCGCGGCCCTCGGCGACCAGTCGGTAGGCGCAGGTTTTGGGCAGCCAGCTGATAGTGCGCACATTCTGCGGCGTCAGCCCGACGCAGTCCGGGACGCGCGCCAGCCGGTTGGCATAGTCCGAACAGCGGCACGTTTCGGCGTCGAACAGCCGGCAGCCGACGCTCGTCCAGTAGATCTCGCTAGTGTCTTCGTCCTCGAGTTTCGACAGGCAGCATTTGCCGCAGCCGTCGCAAAGCGATTCCCACTCGGCCGGGGTCATCGCTTCGAGCGTCTTGGTTTTCCAGAACGGCGTTTCCATTGACGGGATGTGGCCCCCGCCGGCGTCAAGGTCAAGCACCGCGGCAGACGCAAACCCGGCCAGCACCATAGGCCGGCACCATAGGAATGACACGAAGTCGCCTTCAAAACGCCGGCCAATCGCCCTTCGCGGCCGTTAATGCCTGCTAACCGGAACCAATCCGGTTGATGAACAGTTTGGGCCGGGATGGGACGCCAAAAGGAGGATTTCTAATGAAACGCCAACCACGGATTCTGGCAGGCACGGCACTTGGCCTGTTGATGGCGTCCGCGCCGTTGGGCGCATTCCCGCTGCAGGGCGGCGCCGCGTTCGGCCCACTGCAGCGTACCGCAACGCCCTTGATCCTGGCGCAATCGAATTGCCCCGAAGGCGAGTCGGCGGAAGGCTGCGCAGAGCAGGCGGAACCGGAGCAGAAGCCGCGCAAGAAGCGCGAGCGGCAGAGCGAATCGGCTCCTGCGGAGCAGGCCGCGCCTTCCGGCGACGAGCAGCAGGGCAATCAACGAAGGAAGAAGCGCGAGCAGCAACAGCAGACCGAATCAGCCCCTGCCGAACAGGCCGCCCCGGCCGAAGAGCAAAAACCGCGCAAGAAGAAGCGCGACCAACAGCAGATCGAAGCAGCCCCCGCCGAACAGGCCGCCCCGGCCGAAGAGCAAAAACCACGCAGGAAGAAGCGCGACCAGCAGCAGCAGATTGAAGCCGCACCCGCCGACCAACCGGCCGAACAGGCGGCGCCTGCCAACGGCGAACAGCAGCCGCGCAGAAAGAAGCGCGACCAGCAACAGCAGATCGAAACGGCACCTGCCGAAGAGCCCGCCGGACAGGCGGCGCAAGGCGAGAAGGCCGCACCTGCAAATGACAACGAGCAGGTCACGCCGCGCAGGAAGAAGCGGGACCAGGATCAGCAGATCGAAGCTGCGCCAGCCGAACAGCCGGCCAGGAAGGAAACGCCCGCCGGCGAGCAGGCCGAGCCGCTTCCGACCGACCAGCAAACGGCTCCCGCCGAGGGCGAGAAGCCCCGGGAGCAGGCTAAGGACCGTGGCAAGAAGCCTATCGGCGAACAGCCGGTGACGGGAGAGCAGCCGACAACCGGCGAGCAGCCCGCCGAGGACCAACAGGCCGCGCCCGCCGAAGGGGAAGGTCCGGCCCAGGGCGAGGCCCCCGTGTTCGACAGCCAGAAGGATGCTGTGCGCAAGCGCAGGGGCGGCAGGGACAACGCGCAAGAGCCTGGCGGCCAGGACGCGGGTGGTCAGCCCACCCAGCAGAACGGCGAGCAGGCGGAAGCCCCGAAGCCGGCTCCGGTCGACCAGGGACCGCCGCCCACCGACGACAGGACGGCCCAGCAGGCGATCAAGCTTGAGAGAATGGTTCCGGTGACGGAGGAAAAGGGCAAACGCGTTGAGCGTGTGCCCGACGTCGAGGACATTCGCCGCCGTCCGCGTCCGCAAGGGGTCGACGTCGTCAGGGAACTCGGCGACCGCGTTATCCTACAGTTCAACAACCAGACGATCGTGGAAAGCGACGATACGCCGCGCATGCGCCGTGGCGCGCGGAACGTCTACTATGAGGAGCTGTCGGGCGATCGCACCCGGGAAATCGTCGAGCGTGACAACGGAATCCAGATCGTCACCATCCGCAACCGCTACGGCGACGTCATCCGGCGTTCACGCATCGCGCCCGACGGACGCGAATACGTGCTGAGCTATGTCGACGAGCGGTACTATGAGGACGATGGCGACTGGCGCGATCCGGGTGACGACCTGCCGCCAATTCGGATCGACATTTCGCGCGAGGAGTACATTCTGGATTCCGAAGAGGTCGAGGATCCGGACGACTACTATACTTTCCTCGAACAGCCGCCGGTGGAGAGGGTGCAGCGCCTCTACTCGATCGACGAGGTCAAGCGCTCTGCCCGTGTGCGCGACATCGCCCGCCGCATCGACCTCGACACGCTGAACTTCGAATTCGGTTCGGCCTCGATCCCCGACACCGAGGTGCAGAAACTCGAAGGCGTCGCCAGCGCCATGGAGAAGCTGCTCGAGAAGAACCCGGCGGAAACCTTCCTGATCGAAGGCCATACCGATGCCGTCGGCAGGCCAGAGGCGAATCTCGCTCTGTCCGACCGTCGCGCGGAGGCGGTCGCAGAAGCCCTGACCAATGCCTTCAGCATCCCGCCGGAGAACCTGACGACACAGGGCTATGGCGAGGAGTATCTCAAGGTCGATACGTCGGAGCCTGAGCGCGAGAACCGTCGCGTTGCCATCCGCCGCATCACCTCGCTGGTGGCGCCGGTGGCCAGCGCGAATTAACTCGCAATTCCAGAAACCTGACCCGGTTTCTGGAATCTATGCGGGAAGACGTAGCCCACCCCGGTTTCACCGGGATGGGCGATATCCGGCAATGGCCGGGGGTGAAGGAGAATGTACGTCGCGATTTTAACCAGGCATTGAATCGCGAGGTCGTCCACCCCAGATTCTGGCTAGGGCTTCCCTGCCCTGTCCCGACTCCAGCGGGACACATGAGCCCCGCCGGTACCCCCTCGCCGGCGGGGTTTTTTTTTCCGGCTTACGCGAGGCCTCGATGGCCCTCAGCCCTTAAGCCAAGAGTGACATCCACTTACGTGCTTGTTTGTCTTCCGGCAAATTGATACCATCTATTGGTATTGGAGAGCCCACCATGTCCAAGAATACCTCCATCACACTAGGCGACCAGTACGATGCCTTTATCAAGCGGCAGATAGCAAATGGCCGCTTCGGTTCGGCAAGCGAGACCGTTCGCGCTGGCCTGCGTCTTTTAGAAGAACAGGAGCTGAAGCTTGAGCAACTCCGCGCCGCCATTGATGAGGGTGACATGTCAGGTGACCCCGAACCGTTCGACTTCGAGGCTTTTCTCAAATCCAAAAAGCGCGGATGAAGCGAACCGTCAGGCTCTCACCGAAAGCGAAAGCAGATCTCGACGACATTTGGGATCATTCGTTGAAAGATTGGGGCTTAGAGCGGGCGGAAGCCTATATTCTCACCGTTCATTCCATAATCAATCTGATAGACCAATTTCCGGCAATGGCGAAAAACGCAGAGAACATTCGCCCCGGTCTCTTGAAATATCCCATTGGCTCTCTCGTTCTGTTTCTGCGAATCGGCGATCAGTACATCGATATTGTACGCATTCTGCATCAGCGCCTGGACTATCCCAGGCATCTTTAGAACAGTCTCTTCACCTTTGTATCCGTCCGGGCGAACACCTCGTCGGGCACGAAGAAGTCACCGGCGAGCGGACCTGTCGCATCAGGCGCATAGATCGAAAAGTCGCTGACACCCTCGGCGCGCAGCACCTCCTCGTCGATGTAGAAATTGCCGGTCGCTTCGCGCGACGGCCTGAGCAGGATCGCATGCGCGGCATCGGCCATGATATCGGGCGAACGGCTCATCGCCGCCACTGTCTCACCGCCCAGAAGATTGCGCACCGCTGCCGTATCGATCGTCGAGATCGGCCACAGCGAATTGACGGCGATGCCGTCCCTGGCGAACTCCGCGCTCATGCCCAGCGTGCACATCGACATGCCGAATTTGGCCATCGTATAGGCGACATGGTTCTTGAACCATTTGGCCTTCATGTCGAGTGGCGGCGCCAGATTCAAGATGTGAGGATTGTCAGCCAACTTCAGGTGCGGAATGCACATTTTGGAAACCAGGAACGTGCCGCGGGTGTTGATCTGGTGCATCAGATCGTAGCGCTTCATATCGGTTTCCAGCGTGCCGGTGAGTTGGATGGCGCTAGCATTGTTGATGCAGATGTCGATGCCGCCGAATTTTTCGACGGTCCTGGCGACCGCCTCGGCCACCTGCCCCTCCTCGCGTATGTCGCACAACATCGGCAACGCCTTGCCGCCGGCCTGCTCGATCTCTTGCGCCGCAGTGTAGATCGTGCCCGGCAGCTTCGGATGCGGCTCGGCGGTCTTGGCAGCGATGGTGACATTGGCGCCGTCGCGCGCGGCGCGCAGGGCGATCGCCAGCCCGATGCCGCGCGACCCGCCGGAGATGAACAGGGTCTTTCCCTTGAGCGACATTTTTCCGCCTTTCCTGTGCCGGCCTCTTTGCACGATCCTTGCTCTCGCCCGCCTGCGGACACAAGACCCTGCTGTTCGAAGCCACGGGTGACGCCGCGGAGGGTTCGGCGGTTGCGACAGGGCTTGATACATATGGTAGGCTGCAGAATGGCTTTGTTGATCAAGAATGTGAAAGTCGAGCAACTGGCACGCGAACTCGCGCGTTGCCGTGGCGTGTCGGTGACGGAGGCGATCCCCCAGAGCCTTGAACGGCTGGTGTTTCAATCAAAAGAGACTGAGCTGGTGATGAAGCTTAGGGCAATTTCTGATCGAGCAGGTCGTATCCCGAAGCGCGATAACGTGATGACCGAAGATGAGATCCTCGGCTATGACGAGCTCGGAATTCCGACCAGATGATGCATATTTCGACCCCAGCGTCGCGCTGCGCCTCATCGCCCTGCCGGGCACTTCTCCCCGTGTAGTGACGGGGAGAAGGACGCCTTCATCACAGCTTTCGCCAACTGGCAACAATGGAACCGTGGCTGCGTTCAGCTCCCTTCTCCCCGTCACTATACGGGGAGAAGGTGCCGGCAGGCGGATGAGGGGCAGCGCAAACTTTGACAATGATCGCCCCACATCCTGCCTTGGGACGTCATCCACTAAACCAGCACCAGGCCTTGCCGCATGGCGATGGCGATCGCGTCAGTGCGGTTGGCCGCACCTAGCTTGATCAGGATGGCCGCGACGTGGAACTTCGCCGTGTGCACGGAAATGTTCAAGCGCCGGGCGATCACCTTGTTGGGCGCGCCCTCGGCCAAAAGCGCCAGCACTTCGCTCTCGCGCGGCGAAAGCGCCGGCCGCTCGGTCCTGTCGTCGAGCGGCTCCTCGTCAGAGAGGTCGTCGTCATGGAAAGCGAAATCGTCATGCCGATCGGACAAGGGGCGTCCCTCGCCCGAGATCCGATAGCCAGCCGCCGCCAGCCGCGCGGCGGCCGCGACCAGCAGATCGTCCGCTGCCGCCGGCAGCACGGCAAACACGGTATCGACCGGCCGCTGCCGGCTCGCTCGTTGAGACAGGAGCACCTGAGGTATCGCTGGATCGTTGGCCCCGCCTTCCAGGTCCCCTCTTTCCAGGTAATTGTCATCGACGACCGCGACATCGGCTCTGTCGCCGCTATCGGCGCTGCCGGTCACAAGCGGCAGCAGATCCTCGGTCGCGGCAAGGGTCGTCGACAGGTGTTCGGCGCGCACGGCGTCATCGAGCGCGATCAGCACCGTCAGCCGCCGCCCCATGATCCCGTGACTTGCCATCGATCTTCTCAGCTCAGCGGCTTTTCGCCGATGGTCAGCACGACATCGCGCTGCTCGCCGCCGCGTACCAGGCCGAGCGTCACCGCCGCGCCGGCGCTGTCCGGCCCGAGCCTGCGGATCAGGTCGCGCGGACCATAGACGGCCTCGCCGTTCCACGACACGATGATGTCGCCAAGATGCAGGCCGGCAGCCTTCGCCGGGCCATTGTCGTCGAGGCTCATCACCATCGCGCCATGCGTGTCGCCGTTGCGGATTGGATGCAGGCCGGCGCCGAGATAGCCGCGCGCGACATGGCCCTTCTCGCGCAGCGTCGCCACCGCCCGTTCGATCGTCTCGTAAGGCATGACCAGCGCCCGCCGGCGCGGCCCGAACAGCAGCATGCCGATCAGTGCGCCGTTGGCGTCGAGTACCGGGCCGCCCTCGAAACGGGCGCCGGCATTGACGGCCAGATTGATGCGCCGGTCGATCGTGCCGCCGCGCATCGAGCGCCAGGCCGGACCGACCTCACCGACTGTGCCGAATGTGGCGAGCGCCGCACCGTCGCTACTGCCGATAGCGATGGCCAGATGGCCCGGCCGCACTGTGCCTGCCTTGGCCAGCGGCGGCACGTCCGGCGCGCCGGTCGGCTTCAGAAGGGCAATCCCAGTCGATGGATCGCGGCCGACCAGCTCAGCCTTCACCTTGTCGCCCGAAGAAAGCGTCAGCTCGATCTCCTCGCCGGCCTCCACCGCCTCCTCGGCAGCGATAAAATAGCCGTCGCGCCAATGGAAGGCGGTCGCGGTGCGATGCTGATGCGTGGCGAAGCTCGCCGTCGCCGGCGCTGCTGCCGCGCCAATATCGGCGATGGCGTCGGAAAATGCGCTCAGATTGAAGTCGCTCATGGTGGTCTCCTGGTTTTTTTATCGCATCGGCCCGAAAATCGGAATCGATTTCGGAAAGCACGATGCGAGAACTCAAAGTCTTAGAGCGTACTTTGAGCGTCCAACGGACGCTCGTCGCTCTAACCCAGATATCGCTCGGCAGCGCGTTGGCGGGTACTCGCCTGACGGCTAGTTGGGCGTTGGACTGGCCATCTGGTCAGGTCGCGGCCGATCCGGCCGCTCCGCACATATAGGCATCCTTCATCTTGCTCTAAAGACACGGAGCCCTGCCATGTCCCTCCCCGCCCAGCAATTGCAATTCGATGATGCGCTGCTCGACGATTATTCGGCGACGGTCGCCGATGCCGTCGACCGCATCGGTCCCGCCGTCTGCCGCATCGAGCGCGTCGGTGGTGCCAGCGGCCAAGGCTCCGGCTTCGTCATCACGCCGGACGGGCTGGTCGTCACCAATTTCCACGTCGTCGGCGATGCCCGCACCGTCCGCGTCACCATGCCGGACGGCGTCTCCAGAGAAGGCCGTGTTCTCGGCCGCGACCCCGACACCGACATCGCGCTGGTGCGTGCCGACGGCAGCTTTGCCGATATCGCGCCGCTCGGCGATTCCAAGCGCCTGCGGCGCGGCCAGATCGCCATTGCCATCGGCAACCCGCTCGGCTTCGAATGGACCGTCACGTCAGGCGTCGTCTCGGCGCTCGGCCGCTCGATGCGTGCCTCCACCGGCCGGCTGATCGACGACGTCATCCAGACCGACGCAGCGCTCAACCCCGGCAATTCCGGCGGACCGCTGGTGTCGTCGGCGGGCGAGGTCATCGGTGTCAACACCGCCATGATCCATGGCGCGCAAGGCATTGCCTTCGCGGTTGCCTCCAACACCGCCAATTTCGTCATTTCGGAGATCATCCGCTTCGGCCGCGTCCGCCGCGCCTTCATCGGTGTCTCGGCCGATACGACAAACCTGCCGCGTCGCGCAGCCCTTCTGTCGCAAGTGTCGAGCAACACCGCCGTGCGCCTGCGCAGCGTCGAGGCGAACAGTCCGGCGGCCAGAGCGGGCCTGAAGGAGGGCGACATCATCGCCGCCATCGACGGCCGCCCGGTCACCGGCGTCGACGATCTGGTGCGCCTGCTCGATGCCGAGCGCATCGGTCGCGAAACACTGTGCACGGTAGTGCGCCGCTCCGGCATTACTCAGGTCACGGTGATGCCGGTGGCGCGGACCTAATAACTATCGCGGCGCACAGATCTGGCCAAGCAGCGAAACCAACAGCCCTGCCAACTCACCGGTCGGATCGAGGTCCGGATCGAAAATGGTCATGTCCATTCCGGTACAGCGCGAATCCGCCACCAGCGCCGCGAGGATGGCGATGAGATCGTCGGGATCGATGCCGGGACTGCCTGGTGAATCGACCGCCGGCATCACCGTCTGATCGAGCGCATCGACATCGAGATGCACCCAATAGGGCGAGCCGGTTCGGGCAAGAGTGGTCCAGGTCTTTTCCAGGACCTTTGCCGCGCCAAGCTCTCGCACGGCAAACACATCGATCAGCGTCATCGCGGTCGAATTGATGTCCGGCCAGGCAAAGTCGGGATCGCGGTTCTCGCGTTCGCCGATCTGAATCACCTGTTCGTCCGCCACAAGCGGGCTTGTGATATCAGGCCAGTCGGTCAGCAACGGCTCGCCACGTCCGGTGGCGAGCGCAAGGTCCATGCCGGCGGCCGAGCCGAGTGAAGCGTTGATGTCATAGTTGCCCGGATGGCGGAAATCGCTGTGGCCGTCGACATGGACCAGTGCCACCGGACCAGATCGCCGTGCGCCAGCCAGTGCGCCGAGCAGGATCGCGCAGTCGCCGCCGACGACCAGCGGGAATTCGCCTCGTCCCAGCGCGCCGGCAACAACTTCGGCCAGTCCGAGATTGAAGCTGCGTATCGTGTTGCCGTTGCGCAGCCGAGTGCCCGGCTGCGGCTCCGTGCTATAGGCGGGCCGATCAAGATCGACCACTTTGAGGGGCGAAAGCGTCTCGATCAAGCCGGCTTCGGTCAATGCCTGCGGCGCACGCCACGTCCCCGGTATATGACCTGGCCACAGCGGGCGCAGGCCAAGGTTTGAGGGTGCGCGGACAAGGCAGATTTCACGCATGGAATGGGCCCAGGGTTGCCAAGCTCACCATAGACCGCGAATACCCGCCCGGTCACGCGGCCCGAGTCGTCACCTCACCTCTGCCGACAGTTCCTGCCAGGGGCCGTCGTTCAGGCTCCCCCTCACCCTTCAACAAACTGCGCCAGGAACTCCGCGCTCGGCGGGATCGGCTTGATCACGTCGATCAGCACGCCATTGGGGTCTTTGGTGATGAAATGACGCTGGCCGAAGGGTTCGTCGCGCAAGGACCGCAGGATCGGCAGGCCGGCGGCCAGGATCCGCTCGTAGATCGCGTCCGGATCCTTGACCTCGAAATTGATCAGAAGCCCCGACGTTCGGCCACGCCCCTCCTCAGGTATCGTCTCGTGGTCGCCTTGGACGATGCCGAGATTGACCCGGCGATCCTCGACTGAGCGCAGATGCACGTACCAGTCGCTCGCAAACAGCGGCTTGAAACTGAAGTGCTTGATATAGAAGGCTTTCGTGCCGGCCACGTCGCCCGTCATAAGCACCGGATAATAGCTCGTCGTCTTCATCTTTCCTTCTCCCACTAAATCACATACAGTCTGCATGTAAAAGTTATTAACATACAGGCTGTATGTATGCAACAGAAATCCGCGCGCCGTTCCAACCGTGATCGCACCGAGGCGACGCGTGCCGACCTGATCGCCGCGGCGCGCAAACTGTTCACAGAAAAATCCTATGCCGAGACCGGCACGCCGGAGATCGTCGCCGCGGCCGGCGTCACGCGTGGCGCCCTCTATCATCACTTTGCCGACAAGCAGGCGCTGTTTGCCGCCGTGGTCGAGCAGGAGGCGGCGGCTGTGGCGGAAGAAATCGAGCGCGCCTCGCCGCCCTCGCTGTTTGCCCGCGATGCGCTGATCGCCGGTTCCGATGCCTATCTTGCAGCCATGCGCGCACCCGGCCGCACGCGGCTGCTGCTGCTCGACGGGCCAGCCGTGCTCGGCCGCGCCGCCATGGACGAGATCGACAACCGCCACGGCAACCGTACACTGCGCGAAGGCCTCGTCGCGGCGATGCGCGCACAGACCATGGTGAAATTGCCGGTGGAAGCGCTGACTGCGCTGTTTGCGGCCGCCTTCGACCGCGCTGCGCTTGAGGTCGAGGCCGGCGCTTCAACCAAGGATTATCGGGCCGTTCTCATGGCGCTGATTGACGGGCTGTCTCCGGTTCCTCCTCAGGCACTTCGCCCGGCTCGAACTCGTTGAAGCAGCGGAGCTGACGCTTGAACTGGTCGATCAGCCAGGCAGCCGCCGGTTTCGGGCTGCGGTCGGCCCGGTGCATGGCATAGAGTGGCGAACGCACCTCGCTGAACGGCTCCAGATCGAGTTCGACCAGCCGACCACTGGCCAGATCGTCGGCGATCAGCCAGCGCGGCAGCCCGCCCCAGCCGAGCCCCTCGCGCATCAGCATATGTTTGGTGCGCAGATCCGTCAGCCGCCAGGTGCGATAGGCAAAGACGCCAAAGTCGCGCCCCTTGGTGCGCTCGGACTGGTCGGTGACAACGAGCTGAGTGTGTTCGCGCGCATCCTCGATCGCCACCGGCTTCGGCAGCAGCGCCAGCGGGTGGCTGGGCGCGGCAGCCAGCACTATCGACATGAAGCCGATGCGCACAAGATGGACGTCGACCTCGCCCAGCAGGCCGCCAACACCGAGATCGGCCTGCCCGTTGACGACATGATCGGGGATCAGGCCGAGCGTGCCGATATGCAGGCGCAGCATCACGGTCGGGAACTGCGCCTCGAACGCCTTCAGCACCCGCACCAGCACCGGTGATGGCAGCGCCGCATCGACCGACAGCGCCACTTCGGTCTCCAGCCCCTGGTGATAGCCGTCAACCCTGGAACGCATGCGCTGGAGCACGCCGACCATGCGCCGCGCATCTTCAAGCGTCGCCTTACCGATATCGGTCAGCTGCGGCTCGCGCATGCCCTCGCGCTCGAACAGTTTCAGTCCAAGCTGTGCCTCCAGATTGGCGATAGCATAGCTGATGACCGATTGCGCGCGGTTGAGCTTGCGGCCGGCGGCGGAGAAACTGCCGGTGTCGGCCACCGTGACCAGGATCTGCAGTTGGTCGAGTGTTGGGTTGGGTTGCATCGTTCCATCCATAATTTAGATGGATCATACGCAAAATATACCAGTTTTTCAAATGGACTGGCAGACCCATATTTGCCGGGACATTTCAACTCATCCCTGGAGACCCGCCATGTCCATCCTTCTTGTCACTTCCAGCCCGCGCGGCAATGCCTCGCACTCGACCCGTATCGCCACCGAGCTCGCCGAAAAACTGATTGCCGCCGATCCCTCGGCCAAGCTTGTCGTCCGCGACCTCGTCGCCAACCCGCTGCCGCATATCGATCCCGATTATTCGACCGGCATCTACACACCGGTCGAAGCCCGCACGCAGCGGCAGGCCGAAGTCGTCGGAGTTTCCGACGCCGTACTCGATGAACTGTTTGCGGCAGACACCATCATCCTCGCTACAGGCTTCATCAATTTCGGCATCTCGTCGACGCTGAAATCCTGGGTCGATCACGTCGCCCGTTCCGGCAAGACTTTTGCCTATGGCGAGAATGGCCCGAAGGGCCTCGTCACCGGCAAGAAGGTCTATATCGTTCTTGCCTCAGGCGGCATCTATTCGGAAGGCGCTGCCGTGCAGATGGATCACGCCGTCCCTTATCTGCGCAGCGTGCTTGGCTTCATCGGCATGACCGACGTCGAGGTCATCCGCATCGAAGGCGTCGGCTTGGGTCCCGACGCCGTTGCCGCAGCACTCGCCAAGGCGTCCGCCAAGGTGGATGCGGTGGTCGCTTCGACCGGAGCGGTCGCCGCTGCCGCATAAACGCGAACAACTGGTAATCAGAACCGAAAAAGGCAGGCGCCCGGCGCCTGCCTTTTTTGCACTTGCCGCCTGATGCCCGACGAGGCGTCGGCGGATCCTACAGCTTTCTGACGTCGCTCCGATGTCGCGACATCGCCGTGCGCCAAGCTAACCGAAGATCTTCTCGCCCTGCTCGTCGACCAGTTGGATACCCTTCTTGATCGAGATGTCGACAGCGTCGTCGAGCCCGGCAAAACGATCGGCGCGGATGAATTTGTGTTCCTTCATCACGCCGTCGATTTCCTTAGAAACCACGCCGCAGGTCTGGTATTGGCCTTCCGCCTTGTAGGGCGTGGCGCTGATCAAAAATCCCTTGTGCTCGATCTGTTTTGCCGGTGCACCACTCTTTGGCTCGCCCGCGTCACCGCCGCCACCGCCGAAAAGACGTTTCAGAAAAGACATGGGCGGGCCCTCCAACGGCAATCATCCTGCATCACATAGCGTGGTGCAGGATGATTTCACTACCGGTCCTTAGGCAAACCGGCAAGGGCCGACCCGGCCGCAGAAGTCAGCCGCGCGACAGCGCTTCCAGGGCTTCGGCCGCTCCTTCCAGTATGGCGATCGCCTCAGCCTGTTTTTCGGCAGGCGCGTCGACGATGTCGCCGAGGGCTGCGCGCAGCCGGTGGCGCACGGCGCGGAATTCGTCGCGCTTCTCCGAACGGCCGCGGCCGCGCCGTCCGCCATCTTCGCCGTCGTCGTTCCAGCCGAACCACTCGCGCGCCTTCGCCATCTTGCGGCCGAAACGCTCGAGATGATCGAGCACGTGGTCGACCATCTCGCGATTGTCATTGAGATGCGCCTGCCCTGCCTCGGTAATCGAAAACACCTTCTTGTTGCCTTCCGCGGACGAGACGGCATAGCCGGCCTCTTCCAGGAAGGTCAGCGTCGGATAGACCACGCCGGGGCTCGGGCTGTAGACGCCGCTGGTGCGTTCCTCCAGCGCCTTGATGACGTCGTAGCCGTGGCGCGGCGCCTCGGCCAGCAGCGACAGCGTGATCAGCTTGAGATCGCCGTCGGCCAGCATACGCCCGGCGCGGAACATGTCGCCCGGCCCGCCGCGCCCGCCGCCCCTCATCCCGTGGCCGAATGGGCCGAAGCCGCCGCCACGACCGCCGAACTTGCCGGCCATATGCATGAAAACGCGCTCGGCTCGCTCGCCGAAATGATGATGTTCGTGCATTGTCTGCTCCTTGAGTTATGTCTTACGATATATCTCAATTATGCGGGCGAGACCGTTGAGTCAAGATATATCTTACGATGTATCTTAGAACGGTGCCAACCAGATTGATTTCGTCACCGAGCTTGGCTAATACCGGTTACCAGCGGCCCTTGCGCCGGTTCCAGGCATAGAGAAGATCGGCGAAGCGATCATAGGCATAGCGCGTCAACGGCAGCGCGGCGGGGTTACCGAACAGCGTTGCAAGCCAGCCCTCGCCCGGCGTTCTCAGCCAGACGGCAATTGCGACATCGGCGCCAACCAGCAGTTTACCGTCCGCCTCGGTTGCGTGCAGCCGCCGGCGGATGTCCTCCAGCGACACGCCGTATCCGGCCAGTGCCGCCGGTTCGGCATTGACGTCGCGAAACGCGATCCGCCCGGCCTTGATCGCCTCGACCAGCCGCCGCTTTTGCCGGCTGATCCCGGCATCGCAAACCGGGCAACGGGTGTTGTACCAGACGGTCAGCAGAGGCTTGGACATGTGTTTTGAGACGCGATCTGAAGGGCTGCGCCGATTATCCGGGAAATGCCTCGGCCCCGCAACATTTCCGGACCAGCCTGGCCGCGACGAGCCGTCTTCGGGATATGGAGAAAATGAAGTTCTTTTCGAGCGAGAGCAGCATTCCTCCTCATGATCAGCGGATCGGGCGCCGTCAAGCGGCGCCTGACCGTTCTATATCAGGAACTCGGCAGTTTGCGCTGATCTGTAGCCGCGCAGCGCCTCAGCCGAGCGAGGCGATGATCTCGCGATAGGCCAATTCCGGGAAGGCCTTGAGCGTCCGCGTCCTCACGTTGCCGCCTGTCGCCAGCATCAGCGAGAAACGAGCGAGCACCGCATCGTCGGGCGCTTCGACGACCGCCACCATATCGCATTCGCCCATGGTGAGATAAAAAGCCTTGAACGAGCCGCCCATGTCTCCAAGCAGCTTCTTGGCGGCATCGAGCCGCTTCGGCGACTCGCGCACATTTTTGGCGCCCTGCTCCGTCCAGTTGATCAGCACGATATAGGTTGTCATGCACACCTCCCTCCGGGGCCTCGGAGCACGGCGTCACCGCCGGGGCGGGCATCCGGGTTTGTCGCCCAGAAAATGCATCCGACACGAGATTATCCTCCCACAGCAGGTGTGCTGCAAGAACAACCGCACCGTCTGGCGAGACAATCCCTGTGCGACGATCGAAAAAGGGCGCCGCAGCGCCCTTTTAAATTGTCTATCCGTCACCCGGCATCAGCTGTCGAGGAAGCTCCGCAGCTTGCGCGAGCGGCTCGGGTGCTTGAGCTTGCGCAACGCCTTGGCTTCGATCTGACGGATGCGTTCGCGGGTGACCGAGAACTGCTGGCCGACTTCCTCCAGCGTGTGGTCGGTGTTCATGCCGATGCCGAAGCGCATTCTGAGCACGCGCTCCTCACGCGGAGTGAGCGAAGCAAGCACCCGCGTCGTCGTCTCGCGCAGATTGGCCTGGATCGCCGCGTCGATCGGCAGGATCGCCATCTTGTCCTCGATGAAATCGCCGAGATGCGAATCCTCCTCGTCGCCGACCGGCGTTTCGAGCGAAATCGGCTCCTTGGCGATCTTCAGCACCTTGCGCACTTTTTCCAGCGGCATGGCGAGCTTTTCCGCCAGTTCCTCCGGCGTCGGCTCGCGACCGATCTCGTGCAGCATCTGGCGCGAGGTGCGCACGATCTTGTTGATCGTCTCGATCATGTGCACCGGAATGCGGATGGTGCGCGCCTGGTCGGCGATCGAGCGGGTGATCGCTTGCCGGATCCACCACGTCGCATAGGTCGAGAACTTATAGCCGCGGCGGTATTCGAATTTGTCGACCGCCTTCATCAGGCCGATATTGCCTTCCTGGATCAGGTCGAGGAACTGCAGGCCGCGATTGGTGTATTTCTTGGCGATCGAAATGACGAGGCGCAGATTGGCCTCCACCATTTCCTTCTTGGCGATTGCGGCTTCGCGCTCGCCCTTCTGCACCTGGTTGACGATCTTGCGGAATTCGAGGATCGAGATCGCCGTTTCGGTGGCGAGGTTCTGGATCTCGGCGCGCAGGTCGCGGATCGCGTCCTTCTCGTTCTTGGTGAATTCCTTCCAGCCGCGCGAGGTCAGATTGCCGATCGAGCGCGTCCAGTTAGGATCGAGCTCCGAGCCCTGATACTCCTTCAGGAATTCCTCGCGGCGCACACCATAGCTTTCGGCCAGCCGCAACAGCTTGCCTTCGTTCTGCACCAGGCGCTTGTTGATGTCGTAGAGCTGCTCGACCAATGCCTCGATGCGCGCCGTGTTCAAGGACAGCGACTTCACCGCCTTGATCAACTGGTCTTTCAGCTCTTTCAGCCGGCGATCCTGGCTGGGCGACAGCGTGCCGGCGGCGGCCAGCCGGTTCTCGACCTGCTGGTCCTGCAGCTTGCGCAACTTCTTGTAGGTGTCGGCGATGACGTCGAGCGTCTCCATCACCTGCGGGCGCAACTCCGCTTCCATCGCCGCCAGCGACAGGCTGGCTTCGTCCTCGTCTTCCTCGTCGTCATCCGTCAGACCGCGCGTATCGCCGCCGACATTGGTGATGTCGTCCTCGTCCTCGCGCGAACGGCGCGGCTTTTCCTCGGTCTTGGCTTCCTCGATCCGCTCGACCACCGGCGCCTGCTTGGCCTCCGGTCCGGCATAGGTCGCTTCGAGGTCGATGATCTCGCGCAGCAGGATCTTCGATTCGTTGAGCTCGTCACGCCAGATGATGATGGCCTGGAAGGTCAGCGGGCTTTCGCACAGGCCCGCGATCATCGTCTCGCGCCCGGCCTCGATGCGCTTGGCGATCGCGATTTCGCCCTCGCGCGACAGAAGCTCGACCGAGCCCATCTCGCGCAGATACATGCGAACCGGATCGTCGGTACGATCGGTCGGCTCTTTCTTGGTGGTCGTCGCGGCAACGGCAGTGCCGGTCTGCTCGGCCAGTTCGTTGGCGTCTTCCTCGGCATCGGCAGCCGCGTCGGCGGCTTCGGGCTCCTCGCCCTGCTCGTCGTCCTCGACCACGTTGATGCCCATGTCGGAGAGCATGGCCATCGTGTCCTCGATCTGCTCGGAAGTCACTTCTTCCGAGGGCAGCACCGAATTCAGTTCGTCCATGGTGACATAGCCGCGCTTCTTGGCGGCCTTGATCATCTTCTTGACAGCATCGTCGGAAAGGTCGAGCAGAGGGCCATCGGTGGCGCCTTCGCGTTCGGTCTCGACCTCTTCCTTTTCTTTTGTCGCCATTCTTTATTTTCTCCAAGCGGCCAAGTATCAAGCCGCGTAAGCTGCCGTACCGGTTAAATCAGATGCGCTCGCGCTGGAACGCGCTTCCCCGGGGCAGTAACTGCATCTCTCGTTAAGTCCAGATTAACCCTGGTATCTGTGGCAGGCTGACTGCCTGTCCAGTGACCGGTACCTCACATTGCTGCATTTCCCGTCGACGCCGGCGCGGGTTAACGTTTCGAATCGTCCTGATTCCGTCATTCTGCCAGAAGGTCAAGCGCCTCTCGCATGATTCGCATGAAAAAAGCGAATCAATTACCCGACTTAAAGCGCCGCGGCTGATTTCGACGCGCAAGCACGGTCTGCACTATCACTCTTTCGTAAGCGTCGACCTACACCCGCCCAGCCCTGCCCGAAGACACGCCGAACCCTTCGATCAGCGCTTCCGTTGCTTGCACATCACGAAATTGCGCCTGGATCTCGACGAGATGCCGGTAGTTTTCGTCCGTGGGATCGCTGGCGAGCGCCGCTTCCGCCTGTTTCAGCTCCTTATGTAAGGTGCGCGCGCTGCGCTGCAAGTGGAGCGCCTGGCTGAAGGCATCGCGGGCATCGTCAAGTCCGGCTGTTTCCAGCGCCGGCCATTGCCGCGCCCGTTTGATCAGCGCCACCACGCGCGCCCAGATCTCGCCGCAGCCGGCCCGCTCGATCGTCGCGATCACCGCGTTGCGGTCGTTGGCCATGTCATGCGCCATCGCATCGAGAATGACCGCGTGCAATCGCTTCAGATCGGTGTTGGCGAGGTCGAGGAACTCGACATGCGCGAAATTCTCGTCGATCAGCACCGGATGATTGACAAGAGCTGCGATGATCGTCGCCTCGCGCACCGACATCCCCTCGCTGCCGCGCTTGACCAGCGCCGAGCGACCAAGGCTTTCGGTGATCGCGGCGCGTCCACCGGCATTGCCGCTGCGTGCGAACTGTCCGCCAGGAGCTGAGCCCTTGCCCTGAAAGCGCCCGCCGGGCCGCCCATCTTGCCGCCCCCCTTGATAACCTTGGCGCCCGCGCTGGGCGCCGAAAAAGCTTAGCACCCGCTCGCGCATTTCCTGTTGGTAGTGGTAGCGCAAGCTCTCGTCACGGATGCGGCTGGTCAGTTCGCGCAGCGTCTTTTCCAGTTCCGCCCGCCGCTCCGGCGTGTCGAAGATGCCGCCGGCCGTTTCGCGCATCCACAAAAGGTCGGCGAGCGGCCGCGCCTCGGAAAGCACGGCGCGAAACGCGTCCGGCCCTTCGGCCTTGACCAGATCGTCGGGGTCCTTGCCTTCGGGCAGAAGCGCAAAGTGCACCGAGCGGCCGGCCTGAACCGCCGGCAGCGCCATGTCGGCGGCGCGCCATGCCGCCTTCAGTCCGGCCTGGTCGCCATCGAAGCACAGCACCGGCTCGCCGGCCATCCGCCACAGGAGTTCGAGCTGATTTTCCGTCAGCGCGGTGCCGAGCGGCGCCACGACATTCTCGAAACCGGCCTGCGCCAGCGCGATCACGTCCATATAGCCCTCGACGGCGATGACCGTGCCGCCCTTGGCCAGCGCCCCCTTTCCCAGCGCTTGGCGCGCCCGGGCGAAATTATAGAGCACGTTGCCCTTGTGGAAGAGCTCGGTGTCGGGCGAATTCATGTATTTGGCGAGCGCATCGGCTGCCAGCGCCCGCCCGCCAAAGGCGATTATCTTGCCTCTGGAGTCCGGGATCGGGAACATGATGCGGTCGCGGAACCAATCGTAGGAAACCGGAACGTCGTCGCCATGGCGCACCAGCCCGCATGCCTCGATATCAGCCTTGGGCACGCCCCTGGCGGCAAGATGCTCCTTCAGCGCATTGCGGCTATCGGGCGCATAGCCGAGCCGGAACGACTGCTGCGTCGCCGGCGTCAGCCCGCGGTCGCGCAGATAGGCGCGGGCTTTTGCGCCTTCCGGCCCCTGCAGCCGCTCCTGGAAGAAGGCGGTCGCCATTTCCATGATTTCGGTCAGGCTGGCGCGTTCCTTTTCGCGCCGTTCCTCCTGGGCATCGCGCACCGGCATCGGCACGCCGGCCATGTCGGCGATCTTTTCGACTGCTTCGGGAAAGCTCATCCCGTCGAGTTCGGTGAGGAATTTGAAGTGGTCGCCGGAAACCGAGCAGCCGAAGCAATGGTAGCGGCCCTTCTTGTCCTCGCAATGGAAGGACGGGCTCTTCTCGCCATGGAAGGGACAGCACGCCCAATAATCGCCGCGCGGCGCGTTGGTCTTCTTCCTGTCCCACGCCACGCGCTGGCCGATCACCGATGAAATCGGCACGCGGTCGCGTATCTCGTCGAGAAAGGCAGGTGGAAAGCGCATCGGGAACGGCTCGTTTGTCCTCCATATAATCACGCCGGCGAAACCCGACGACTCCTAATGCGGACCATACCCGGTTTTCACAGGGCAAAAGAAGGCGACCGTTGCGGGCCGCCTTCTTACCTATTCCGGCATAGTGCCGGTCGACGTTTTGACGGTCAGTGCGCGGCGATCGCGCCGAAGATGATGCCGGAGACGACGCTGACCAAGAGATAGTCGTTGCCGACGCGGATCCATTCCTGGCCGCGGCCCGGACGACGCAGGCCATAGTGGCGATAGTCGCGGATCGGCTGGTGGCGCTTCCAGCTCGAATATTTCTGGCCGTTGCGCCAGTGGTTCCTCTTAGCGACGACTTTCTTCTTCTCCACGACGCGCTTCTTCACGTCGACATGCTTGCCGGGCTCCTTCCAGCCAATCTGGCTGTAGGTCGACCGCGGCGCGTTCGGCGCGTTCAGCGGCGCGGCCTGGCCCTGCAGCGACGTGGCAGCCAGCATCGAGACGGCGACTGCGGAAAGAATGATGCGTTTCATCACGGGGTACTCCTTGGTTGTCGATGCCCAAGCAATAGAGCCCGAAGAATGAACCGAAACTGAACATGAAAATTACGTTTTTGTAATGATTTCATATATTTAGAATAGCTAATTCAACACTCCACTCAAACCGGATCTGAAGGTGTCGCCTGCACTTGACCGCGCGGTCATCCGGAAGCCGGCCGGCAATGCAACCATATTGCGATCCATCCATTTCCGACACGCCCTGTCGCGCACCAACAGCCCGCCGAATTGGGCAAAATTTATTATCCGGCTAAAATTAATCGGAGTAGCATCAATCTTTATAATGCCCTTGATTCGCTCCCTCTTTTGCCCCTTTGCCGTCACGGTGCCCGTATCGCTGGCGCCCGTCGGGCTGCGAGCCTGATATGAGCGGTTCGGTCGTTTTGCTGCATCTTGCCGGCGCGGTGGCGCTGATGCTGTTTGCCACCCGGTTGGTGAAGACCGGCGTCGAGCGCGCCTACGGCGATGTGCTGCGCCACAAGCTGCGCGCCACCATGCGCAATCCTTTCATGGCGGTTCTGGCCGGCTGCGGCCTGGCGATCGCGCTGCAAAGTTCCACCGCCGTTACCTTGCTGGTCGGCTCCTTCGCCGGTGCCGGCATTGTCAGCGGCATATCGGGCCAGCTTGCCGTGCGTGGCGCCGAGATCGGCTCGGCGCTGGTGGTCAAGCTGCTCACCTTCGACCTGTCGCTGCTGGTGCCGATCTGTCTTGTCGCCGGCACTGTCATGTTCATGGCCACCGAGCGGCGAGATTGGCGCCAGTTCGGCCGTATCCTGGTCGGCATCGGCCTGCTGGTATTGTCGCTGGAGATGATCGGCCAGGCATCGGAGCCGCTGCGCAAGAGCACGCTGATGCCGGTCATCGTCGATTACTTCTCCAGCGACCCGGTCACCGCCTATCTGCTGGCGGCGCTGGTCACCTGGCTGTTTCATTCTTCGATCGCCGCGGTGCTGCTGATGGTGACGCTGGCCGGCCGAGGCTTCATCCCGCCCGAACTCGGCATTGTGCTGGTGCTCGGCGTCAATCTGGGCTCGTCGATCATCGCGCCGCTGCTCACCCGCAATGCAGACCCGGGTGTGCGTGTCGTACCGATCGGCAATCTCCTGATGCGCGGCATGGGCTCTCTGGCCATGCTGATCCTGTTTATGTGGTTGAAGCCGCCGGTCGCCTTTCTCGGCGCCACCGTGCCCGACCAGATCGTCAACGCGCATATCCTCTTCAACATCCTGATCCTGGTTGCCGGCCTACCACTGGCCGGCCTCGTCTACCGCGTTTCGGAAAAGATCGTGGCGCTCGGCACCAAACCGGCCCCGGCCGAAGCGCTCGACGTCGTCGAGCTTTCCGCGCTCAACGACAGCGCCCTCGACGTGCCGAGCCAGGCGCTGGCCAACGCCACCCGCGAGGTGGTGCGGGTCTGCGAGACGGTGGAGATCATGCTGAAGCGCATCATCGAGCTCTATGAGAGCGCCGACGCCGACAAGATCAAGGCGCTGGCCGCGCTAGACGACCGCGTCGACAGAAAGCACGCAGCGATAAAGCTCTATCTGGCCAAGGTGACCAAGAACCCGCTGAGCGAGGACGAGGCGCTGCGCTGCCAGGAGCTGATCGGCGCCTGCGTCAAGCTCGAACAGGTCGGCGACATCATCGTGCGCAACATGCTGGTGCATGTCAGGAAGAAGCTCGAGCGCGGGCTGGAGTTCACGCCCGAGGGCTGGCGCGAGCTTTGCGCCTTCCACGCCTCGGTGCTCGCCAACGCACGGCTTGCCTTCAACGTGCTGGTCTCGCGCGATGCGGAGACTGCCCGCCAGCTGGTGCTGGAAAAGGATCGGCTGCGCGACCGCGAGAAGGAGACCAGCGCCAGTCATTTCGTGCGACTGCGCGACGGCACCGCCAAGAGTGTCGAGACCAGCTCCATCCATCTCGACACCATCCGCGACTTGAAGCAGATCAACTCGCTGCTAGCCTCGATGGCCTATCCCGTGCTTGAGGAACGCGGCTTGCTCACCGGTTCGCGGCTGAAGGCCGGATAGACTGGCTGCAGGCGGTAACCAATTGCCGGACATCACCGCCGCTTCGAGCCAGCGCGAAAAATTAGCCTTTGCTCAACCTCCCGCCTGTCGGCTAGAGCATTTTTCAGCCAAGCGTCGTCGTTTGGCGTCCGACAAAATGCCTCAAGCAAAGACCTGGAGCGCGGTTTTGATTCCATCAGAACGCAAAGCGCTCCAATGATCGGTTCAAATCCGCCGGGAGAAAAGTCGATGGATACCCATTCGCGCAGTTTCGCCAAGGCACTTTCCTGGCGCGTCACCGGCACAGTCGACACGATAATCATTTCGCTCGTCGTCACAGGCAGCATCAAGCTCGCTGCGGCCATCGGCCTGACCGAGGTCATCACCAAGTCGCTGCTCTACTATCTTCATGAGCGCGCGTGGTTGAAAGTTCCCTATGGGAGGAAGACCCCGACCATCTAGCCTTGCCGGCATGCGGCCGAAGCCTGGCTGAGCCGATCAAGAAAACCTAAAGCGGCGTCGACGATTTCTGGATTGCCCGCCGCTCCCGTTCGTGATTTGAGGCCATCTCATTCAAGGATCGCCTTCCCGCGCCATGCTTCCGCTTATCGCCCTGTTCATCGCTGCATTCGCATTCGGCACCACCGAGTTCGTCATCGCCGGCGTGCTGCCCCAGGTGGCCGACGGTCTTGACGTCTCCATCCCAACTGCCGGCTACCTCGTCTCCGGCTACGCCGGCGGCATCGCGATCGGCGGACCGCTGTTGACGCTCGCCACCAAGACGATTTCGCGCAAGGCGTTGCTGCTTGAGCTTGCCGCAGCCTTCACCATCGGCCAGGCCGCCTGTGCCCTTGCACCTGACCTCGCATCCATGTTGCTGCTGCGGATTGCAGTGGCGGTGGCGCATGGCGCCTATTTCGGCGTCGCAATGGTGGTGGCGGTCGGCCTGGTCCGCCAGGACCAGCGCGGGATGGCCGTGGCGCTCATCCTGTCGGGCCTCACGGTCTCCAATATCATCGGCGTGCCGGCCGGCACCGCGATCGGCAACATTTGGGGATGGCGTGCGACGTTCTGGGTGATGTGCGCGCTTGGTGTGATCTCCATCGCCGCCATGGCCGCCCTCCTGCCACGCAAGACGGGATCGTCGAGCCGGCGCGTCAGTCTCGGCAGCGAGGTTCGCGTGCTCGCACGCCAGCAGGTCTGGACGTCGCTGATCCTCATGCTGATGCTGATGATCGGCCAGTTCGGCCTCTTCACCTACATCACGCCGACGCTGCTTGAAGTCACCGGCCTCGATGAGGCTCTGGTGCCGTGGGTGCTGCTGCTCAACGGGGTCGGCGCGACGATCGGCGTCTTTCTTGGCGGGCGGCTCGCCGACTGGAAACTGATGCCGTCGCTCATCACCATGCTTTTCATGCAGGCGGTGACGCTTGCCGTCATGTACGCCGTCAGCCCGTACCCGTTGCCGATGGTGGTGGCGATCACTGTCTGGGGCGGTCTCAGCTTCGCCATCGGCACGCCGATCCAGACCCGTATCCTGACCTGGACGGCGGATGCCTCCAACCTCGCCTCATCGCTCATCCCGGCCGGCTTCAATGTCGGCATCGCGCTGGCCGCCTCGCTCGGCGCCGCCATGCTCAATGCCGGTTATGGCTATCGCAGCCTGCCGGTGGTTGGCGCCATAGCCATGCTGGTCGCCGTGGCGGTCGCGCTTGCCTCGCATGTCTGGGAGTGGCGCCGCAGCACGACGCCGCCGCTGTCGGCCGCAGCCGAGTAGACGGCGGACTCTATCGACCGCAATTCCCAAGTTTTCCGCCGGCAGGCATCCGGTCGCCTCCGCGACCTCCGCCTTTGGAGAGAAAGCCTCTGCCTGTGCGCTTGCGGGTTTGGCGGAGATCAATAGGACCGGAAGTTGATCTTCCGGGACGGTTTCCTAAAATCAAGTATCATCGATTGGGTCTACCACTTGGAGTGAACACATGGCCGACCACACGTCCGAGAAGTCGGCGAAGGCCGCCGCCGAGCGGGTCGCGGCGACCAAACCGCGCAAGGCGACGCCGAAGCTGCAGTCCGGCAAGGCCGCGAAGCCGACACTCCTCGCTGGCGGCAACCCCCAGATCGCGAAGGCTGAAGGCGAGGCTCCCGTGCAGGCCTACATCGCGGCCATGCCGGGCTGGAAAAGCGACCTCGGCCGCCGCCTCGACACGATCATCGCGCGCTCCGTGCCGGGCGTGCATAAGGCAGTCAAATGGAACTCGCCATTTTACGGCATCGAGGGCCAGGGCTGGTTCGTGTCGTTCCATGTCTTCACCCGCTACGTCAAAGTGACCTTCTTCCGAGGCACCTCGCTGCGTCCTCTTCCTCCCGGCGAGTCCAAGCACAAGGAAGTGCGCTACCTCGACGTTTATGAGGACCAGCTCGACGAAGCTCAGTTCGCCGCTTGGGTGAAGCAAGCCAGCCAATTGCCCGGCGAGCGAATGTGAGATGCATCGCGAATTACCCAAGGGCGTCTGCAAGCACCTCATTTAAGCGTGCGAACGCGGCGGACTCGTCTGGCGCATGGGCCGGATTAACTTCTGTGATGGTCAGGCCGCGCCATTGCGGCAGGGCGGTCAACTGCTTTAGCACGAAAGCGGCTTGCTCCAGTTTGAGACCGTCGCAACGGCGCACATTCTCAGCAATCGGAAAATCGATAAAGGAGAGTGCATCGACATCGAAGTGAATAAGCACACAGTCAAAGCGCGCTGCCCATTCGGCCGCGCGCGCCGCCGCCGCCTCGATATCACTCAAAGCTTCCTCACGCGGTATAACCTTAATCGCGTTGTCTCTGATCGCGGCAGCTTCGGGCAGAGTGATGTTCTCGACGCCGAAATAGAGGAGTTGCTGGGGCACAAGCATCGGACGGGTAGGGCCGAGCCTGGCGAGTGACGGCTCGCATCCGGGGATATCGAGCAGATGAGCGACACCAGTCCAGTCCAAGGCGCCGTCGCTCGTGTCAGGTGTGTTGAGATCGGCGTCGAAGTCTATGTAGACGAGTCCGATCTGTGCGCCGGCCGCGTTCGCTCCGGCGACCGTTCCCAGTTCCACAGTACAATCGCCGCCTAAAACAAGCACGTCTTCCTGCGCTGCGATCGCCGTCGCCACGTGGCTTGCGACCAAGTCACAGGCGTGGCGCACGGCCTCTAGGTTCATAGCCTGCGGCCGCGAGGGATCCGGTCGCCATCGGAACGATGCAACATCGCCATGATCCTTGATGGTTCTGCCTCGGCTTGAGAGCGCCTCTGCGAGCCCATGTCGCCGAAAGGCCGCGGGGGCTTGTTCCTGCCCCGGCGAATAGGCGCCGGCGCTGGCGGCGGCACCGACAATGTTCAACACACGCGCCGACAAATCGAAGCTCCAATTTCGTATGATCTTCGTTGCAAAACGGGTCTAGAGGGACGAAGGTTCCTCCGCGACGTCGAGAGTTTGTCGCCCGCGCCGGAACGGCAAACGGCTCGCCGCATCAATGCCGTCGTGAGACGCCGGGACGCCGAACGTGCACAAAGCCACTTGGGACCAATCATGACCAAAGCGACAACAGCCATGAAGAAGAGCGGCTCGAAGGAAGGAGAAGGAGGAGACACTCCTTCCCAGTTGATAGATGCGAGAATCAACGAGCTGAGCGATTGGCGGGGCGAGATGCTCGCTCAGGTCCGAACCCTCATCAAGCAGGCCGACCCCGAAGTGGTCGAGGAGTGGAAGTGGAGAGGAGTTCCGGTGTGGGAGCACGCCGGAATTATCTGCACCGGTGAGACGTACAAGAATGTCGTGAAGATGACCTTCGCCAAGGGCGCCTCGTTGGAGGACCCTTCGGGTCTCTTCAACTCCAGCCTCGAAGGCAACACCAGGCGCGCCATCGACATCGATGAGGGCGACAAGATCGATGAAGAGGCGCTGAAGGCGCTCATTCGCGCCGCGGTGGAACTGAACACGTCGGTGCGAGCTACCGCCCGCCCCGCCCGCTCCCGGAAACCAAAGAGCGCCTGAGAATCACATGCGGCCAGGGCTGGCTCCTCGCGGTCGCCTCCAATGCCTTACGACCTCGCTGCAGCGGGAAAATCCCTACTGCAGCAGTCCCTTGACGATGCCGCTCGCCTTGGAGAAATCCATCTGGCCCGCGTATTTCTCCTTGAGTACGGTCATCACCTTGCCCATGTCCTTGACGCCGCTGGCGCCGATCTCGGCGATGGCGGCGCGGATCGCCGCTTCGGTCTCGGCCTGCCCTAGTTGCGTCGGCAGGAAATCGCGGATGATGGCCATCTCGTCGCGCTCCTGCGCGGCAAGCTCCGGCCGCTTGCCGTCGTCGAAAGCCTTGGCCGACTCCTCGCGCTGCTTTACCATCTTGGCCAGTATCTGCAGGATCTCGTCATCGCTGGCCGGCTCTTTGCCGGCGCCGCGATTGGCGATGTCGCGATCGTGAATGGCCGCCTGGATGAGCCGCAATGTCGGCAGCCGGCGCTTGTCCTGCGCCTTCATCGCGCTCTTCAGGGATTCGGCGATTTTGCCGCGCATGATGCTTCCTCCTTCGAATGCGACGGACAATAGCCGTGCCGAAAGCCCAAGGCAATTCGACGCCGCCCGGCAAACCGCTGATATTGTTCGACGAAATAAATCGCGCCTGCGGGCGTAGCGTCATTGACCGCTCTGGCGCCTTCCCCTATGTACTGGGCCTTGCATGAACTGAATTTTTGTTGCGCGCGCTGGCTGCGAAATCGCCGCTGCGCGCGGTTTGCTGCGCAGAATGGTTCGCCGGACCGATTGAAGGGTGCAGCCTTTTAGGAGTGCCGCCATGGCAACGATGACCGCCGCGTCGACCCCTCCTTGGGCCACCGAGAAGCCGACCGCCTTGCTGGTGCTGGCCGACGGCACCGTCATCGAGGGCCGCGGCCTTGGCGCCACCGGCTCCGCCGTCGCCGAGGTTTGCTTCAACACCGCGCTGACAGGCTATCAGGAAATCCTCACCGACCCGTCCTACGCCGGCCAGATCGTCACCTTCACCTTCCCGCATATCGGCAATATCGGCACCAATGACGAGGACATCGAGGATCTCAATCCGGTTGCCCGCGCCGGCGCTGTCGGCGCCGTGTTCAAGGCCGATGTCACCAACCCGTCCAGCTATCGCGCCGCAGCTGGTCTCGACCAATGGCTGAAGAAACGCGGCATCGTCGCGCTTTCGGGCATCGACACCCGTGCGCTGACCGCGCTGATCCGTGAAAAGGGCATGCCCAACGCCGTAATCGCGCATGCGCCCGACGGCATCTTCGACATCGACGATCTGAAGCGCCGCGCCGCCGCCTGGTCCGGCCTGATCGGGCTTGATCTGGCCAAGGACGTCACTTCCGGCCAGTCCTCGGTCTGGCGCGAGACGCCCTGGGTCTGGGACGAGGGCTTTGGCGAACAGATCGATCCGTCCATGCACGTCGTCGCCATCGACTACGGCGTCAAGCGCAACATATTGCGCCTGCTTGCCGGTCTTGGCGCCAAGGTCACCGTGGTGCCGGCCAACACCGGCGCCGAGGAGATCCTTGCCATGCGGCCCGACGGCATCTTTCTCTCCAACGGTCCCGGCGACCCGGAAGCCACCGGCGACTATGCCGTTCCGGTCATCCAGGACCTGCTGAAGACCGACATCCCGGTCTTCGGCATCTGCCTCGGCCACCAGATGCTGGCGCTGGCGCTGGGCGGCAAGACCGCAAAAATGCATCAGGGCCATCACGGCGCCAACCATCCGGTCAAGGATCACACCACCGGCAAAGTCGAGATCGTCTCGATGAACCACGGCTTTGCCGTCGATGCCGACTCGTTGCCCACGGGCGTCGAAGAAACCCACGTCTCGCTGTTCGACGGCTCGAACTGCGGCATCACGCTGACAGGAAGGCCGGTGTTCTCGGTCCAGCATCATCCCGAAGCCTCGCCCGGCCCGCAGGATTCGCACTATCTGTTCCGCCGCTTCGTCAATCTCATCCGCGAAAAGCGCGGCGAGCCGGCGCTGGCGGAGCGCGCCTGATTCAGGTTCGCACCGTCGCCGTCGTGACGTCTTTCACTGCGACCGGCCTTTCGACCCTGAGCACGAATGCGATCAGCGACAGAGCGAGAAAGATACCGCCGAGCACAAAGGGCGCGCCGCCGAACACCACCGGCGCGCTCGGCCCGGTGAACCAGGCGAAGATTCCCGTATAAAGCAACGGCGTGATGATGCTGGTGATCGAAAACACGCTCGTCATCGCACCTTGCAATTCGCCTTGCGCAGAGGGCGGCACCTTGGCCGCCGCCAGGCTCCGCAGCGGCGGGTCGGCCAGCGCCTCGAGGCAGGTCGCCACGATCACCGCGTAGATCATCCAGCCCTTCCAAGCCGCGGCATAGCCGAAGGCGGCGAGCGCGGTAAAAGCAAGGCCGATGGCAGCGGTCCGCCATTCGCCGAGCCGTGGAATGACGCGCGGCAGGACAAAACCCATCACCAGTGCCCCGCCGAGGCCGAAGACGCCGAGAGAGAAGCCGATCTGCTGTTCGCTCCAGCCGTAGCGGTAGCTGCCGACGAACGACCACACGGCAGGGTACATCATGTGGCCGAGCGTCATCAGGAAGAACACCAGCCCGATCCAGCCGATGCCATGATAGTTGCGCATCTGCTTCAGGGCGCCGAGAGGATTGGCGCGGCGCCACTCGAATCGCCGACGGTGGTGCTGCTCCAGGGTTTCCGGCAGGAAGAACCAGCCAACGATGAAGTTGATGAGAGCAAGCACCGCCGCGCCCCAGAACGGCACGCGTGGCCCGAATTCGCCAAGCAACCCGCCCAGCACCGGGCCGATGATGAAACCGACACCGAAGGCGATGCCAAGCAGGCCGAAATTCTTCGCCCTGTTCTCGTCGGTGCTGACATCGGCGATAAAGGCTGAGGCGGTCGAATAGCTGGCGCCGCTGATGCCGGCCAGCACCCGGCCGATGAACAGGACCGAATACGACCAGGCCACCGCGCAGATCAGATTGTCGATGGCGAAGGTCAGCACCGAGGCCAGCAGGATCGGGCGGCGGCCGAAGCGGTCGCTGAGATTGCCGACCAGCGGCGCGAACAGGAACTGCATGGCCGCGTAGACGAAGAACAGCCAGCCGCCTTCGATTGCCGCTTCGCTGACGCCGACGCCGGTCAGCTCCTGCAGATAGGCCGGCAGCACCGGCATGATGATGCCGATGCCGGTGATGTCGAGCAGCAGCGTGGTGAAAACAAGCGCAAGGCCCCGCCTGGCGGTTTTGGCTTCGATCATGACGGTATCGACTCCTGGAGCCGCCTCGGAGCGAAGGCGGAAGGGCTCGTTATAGGCGAGTCAGCCGCACAGAACAATAAGGGAACGCGCCAGGAATTTTTATGCTGACATCACCTGTCGACATGAATGCGGCCACATCCTGCATAGCCGCCGGCGCTTCAACGGTCATTTCGACAGCAAAAGTCCGAACACCTCAGATCGGAGTGTTGAACGTATCGCAGTCCGACAGCTTACCGCTCCTGTAGCCACGCGCCAGCCAGGTCTGCCGCTGCTGCGAGGTGCCATGGTTGAAGCTCTCCGGCACGATATAGCCCTGCATCTTCTTCTGCATCGTGTCGTCGCCGATCTGCTGGGCCGCGTTCAGCGCCTCGTCCATGTCGCCCTGCTCCAGGATTCCCTTCTGCCCGGTGAAATGCGCCCAGACGCCGGCGAAGCAATCGGCCTGAAGCTCGACCTGCACCGACATGTGGTTGGCCTCGGCCTCGCCCATCTGCTGCCGCATCTGGTTGAACTTGGGCAGGATGCCGGTGAGGTTCTGAACGTGGTGGCCGACCTCATGCGCGATCACATAGGCTTGGGCGAAATCGCCAGAGGCGCCGAATTGCTGGTCGAGCTGCTGGAAGAAAGTGGTGTCGAGATAGACCTTGCGGTCGCCGGGACAGTAGAACGGTCCGGCCGCAGACGAGGCAGAGCCGCAGGCTGAGCGGATCTGGCCGCTGAACAGCACCAGCTTCGGATCCTCATAGGTCAGGCCCTCGGCCTGAAAAATGCCGCTCCAGGTGTCCTCGGTCTCGGCCAGCACCGTGGAGACGAACTGCTTCATCTCGTCGGAGGCCGGCGCACCGGTGCCACCGCCCTGTTCTCCGCTGTTGTCAGTAATCTGACCGCCGGCACCCGGCACCAAGCCGCCGCCGGCCAGGATCTGCAGAGGGTCGATACCGAAGGCCTTCAGGCCGAAATAGAGAACCACGAGAATGACGATGGTCGACAGCGACATTCCGCCGCCGGAACGGCCGCCGATCGGGATGCGGAGACGGCCGGGGCCGCCGCGCGGCAGGTTGAACCCGCCGCCCTGGCCGCGTTGGTCCTCGACATTGTCACTCTGACGACGACCCTTCCACAGCATGGCAACTCTCCGCGACGCGCGTATCGGTAACCTGCCGATCTCATGGCCCGATCCGACCCAACAAACAATTATCTCAATGGTTGCGCCAAGTCACAGTATTTTTCGTATGAAGGGCCGCAGGCTCTGGGGTGGATCGATGCACGACACCCGCGGCTGAGAAGCCTGCCGGCGCCTTTTTTTGGTCCGGACTTGGCGGCTAGCTCAGATCTTCTGCTTGGTACCCGCGCTCTTGCCGTCCGAGCTTTTCGAGCGCTCCTCGAAGCGAGCCTCACCCTTCTTGAGCGGGCGTCCAGTATCCGCTTCGGTCTTGCGTTCGTCCTTCGCCGCAGCCTGCTTCAATCCCTTGGCCGCTTGCTTGCCCTTCGCTGTCGGTGCCTGTTCAACGCCCATGGTATCCTCCTCGGTCTCGCGCCAATCGCGTGGCACGATCTCAAACGCAGCGGCAACGCGGCGGTTCCGGCAGGACTGTCGGCAATGGCGGTAGACTTAGCTTGTCGCCGTCATCGCCTTGCGAAACGCTTCAAGCGTCTCGGCGCTGACATGGTGCTCGATGCCCTCGGCATCGACGCGACAAATCGGCAGTCTGCGCTATCTTGATGCCATGACCGATCTCGCCGATGTGCGCCGCTTTTATGCGCGACTGATGGCTGCCAATGCAGGTTGGGCCGATCCACGTCTCGAAGCAGCTTTCGCCGCGGTGTCGCGCGAAGCCTTTCTCGGGCCTGGGCCGTGGACGGTCGTCGCCGGCAACGGCAAGGTTGAAACGCCGAGTGCCGATCCTGTTCACGTCTACCAGAACGTGCTGGTGTCACTCGACGCCGACAAGGGCATCAACAATGGCGAGCCGTTCCTGCACGCCATGTGGATCGGCAAAGTGGCGCCAAAACCCGGCGAGACCGTCACCCATGTCGGCGCCGGCACCGGCTACTACACAGCTCTGCTGGCACAGCTGGTTTCGCCGGACGGCGCAGTCGCCGCCTTCGAGCTGGAATCCAGTCTCGCCGACCGCGCGAGAAAGAATCTCGAAGCCTATGGCAATGTGACCGTCATCCATGGCGATGCGGTCATCGGCAGCCTGCCACCGTCCGACATCATCTATGTCAATGCCGGCGTCGCAGCACCCCCGGCCCAGTGGCTGAAGGCGCTGAAGCCGGGCGCCCGCATGGTCTTTCCGTGGCGCCCAGCCGAGCGCGTTGGCCTTGCGGTGATGGTGACCCGCACCCAACAGGGTTTTGCCTGCGACCCGTTCATGCGGTCATGGTTCATCCCTTGCATCGGTGCCTCGGCGGCAACACCCGCAACGAAATTCCCCAATCGCGACAAGGCGGCACGCAGCCGCTCGATATGGCTGACGGCCGACAAGGCACCGGACCGCACCGCCATTGCCGTCATCGGCGACGTCTGGTTCTCGTCGCAAGATGTTGGCGGCAGGCGGTCGCAATGACGTCGCCGAGGCGAGGCGCATCCGATGCTTGCCCGTCGCCGGCTGGAGCGCTGGAAGTTTTTTCCGGCCCTGTCGGACAGACGTCCGCTCGCACGTCCTTTGGCCGAAATCCGGCACCGACGGCACGGATAATGAAAAGGGAGAATCCAATGAGGAAGATCATCACTGCGACATTCGTCAGCCTCGACGGCGTCATGCAGGCGCCTGGCGGGCCGGAAGAAGACCCGGTCGGCGGCTTCGAATTCGGTGGCTGGACGTTCCATTACTGGGACGACGTCGGGGGTGCCTTTATAGGTGAGATCTTCGCAAAACCCTTCGCGCTGCTCCTCGGCCGCAAGACCTACGACATCTTCGCCGCGCATTGGCCGTACCAGAAGAGCGGTCCGATCGCCGACAGCTTCAACGCCGCCACCAAATATGTGGCCACCCACCGGCCCGATACGCTGTCGTGGCAAAACAGCCAGTCGCTCGGCGACGACGTCGTGGCCGCACTGCGCCAGCTCAAGCAGGAGGACGGGCCGGACCTGCTCATCCAGGGATCGAGCGAACTCATCCAGACCTTGCTCGCCAATGACCTGATCGATGAGATCAGCCTGCTGACCTTCCCGCTGGTGCTGGGCAAGGGCAAGAGGCTGTTTGGCAGCGGCGCAATGCCGGCCGCTTTCAAGCTGAACCGCTCACAGGCATCGACCACCGGCGTCATTATGGCGACCTATGAACGCGCCGGTGAGATCAAGACTGGATCCTTCGCCCAGCAACAGCCGTCCGAAGCCGAGATCGAGAGACGCCGGACCTGGAAGTAGTGTGGGTTACAGGACCTGGGTTCCTCGCTCCGCTAGATGTGAGTGGGGGAGAGGAACCCAAATTCTGCCCGGCAGGGCGATCAGGGCAGTGCCACGCTTCTGCGATCTCGCTTACTCCGCCGGCATGGCAATCGCCCGCGCCGCCCGGTGGCCGGCCAGCATGACGCCAAGACCCAGGATCGGGAACACTGCTGCGACCAGGCCGAGATCGGCTGGCGTGCCATAGCGCAGCACCGCGCCGCCGACGACGGCGCCCAGCGCCACGCCGAGATAGAGCGCCGAACCGTTGAGCGACAGCACGATGGGCGCTGCGTCGGGCGCCAGCCTGATGATGCGGCTGGCCTGCGCCGGCGGGAAGGCCCAGCCGACGATGCCCCACGGCACCATCATGGCCATCAGCGCCGGCCCGGCGATGCTGTGCGGCAGGAAGGCCGGGATGACCGAAAGCATCACCAGCATGACCGCACTCAGCGCCAGCGACCAGCTGACGGTGCGCGTCGCACCGAAGCGGTCGGCAGCCTGCCCGCCGGCAATGTTGCCGATGACGGCGCCGACGCCGAAGGCAAGCAGCATGCCGGGCAGCGCGATCGGGCTCAAGCCGCCACCTTCGATGGCTAGCGGCGCGACAAAGGCAAAGACCGTGAAGGCTCCGGTGAGCGCCAAGAGTGTGGTCAGCAGGATCGATGGCACGCCGGGGCGAAGGGTTGCGGCCAGCCGCTGCCTGAGCGGCAGTTTGGTGCCGACGATGCCGCGCGGCAGCCGGTACCAAAGGATTGCGCCGGCCAGCGCGCCGAGCCCGGCGATGGCAAAGAACGTGCCGCGCCAGCCGGCAACGGTCGCGACAAGCGCGCCGAGCGGTGCGCCGACCGCCACCGCCACCGTAGTGCCGCCGACAACGACGGCAATGGCGCGGGCGCGGTGATGATCATCGACAAGCGCCACGGCCGTCCCCTGCGCCGTCGCCGCAAACAGGCCGGACGACAGCGCCATGACGATGCGCGCGATCAGCAGCAATTCGAAAGAGGAACTCAGCGCCGCCGCCAGATTGCCCAGCACGAAAAACACCAGCGTCCACAAGATGACGCGCCGCCGGTCCCATTCGCCGGTGAGCGTCGCCAGGATCGGCGTGCCGAGCGCATAGGCGAGCGCAAAGGCGGTGATCAGCGCGCCGGCGAGTGGAACGGAGATGGCGGCATCGGCCGCGATGTCGGGCAACAGGCTTGAAATGACGAAACCTTCGGTCGCGATCGTGAAAGACCCGAGCGCAAGCCAGATGAGGCGCTTGTCCATGGCAGCAAATCCTTAGTTCAAAAGTTATTGAACAATTGTACAAAATGGGGCATGGTGTCAATGAAGCCACCCGAGAATAGCGGAACCCTCCTGACAGCTCTATGTCAGGACAAGGTGGCGGGAGGTAGAAACTGCGTGCATCCGCCAGGAGGAGATGCGTTGAAATCGGCCCTGATTGCGCTTAGTTCTCGGGCATGACATTGCCCCACCCCGCCGCCGACCAGATCAGCCTGTCGAACGTGCTTGCCGTGCTCGGCGATCCGACGCGGCTGGCCATCGTGCGCTATCTCGCCAGCAAGGAAGGCGTGCCGCTGAATTGCAGCCAGTTCCTCGATCTCGGCTCGAAGACCAATCTCAGCTATCATTTGGCCAAGCTGCGCGAGGCCGGCGTCACCCGCACCGAGGTGGTCGGCACCAGCCGGCTGATCACGCTGCGCCGCGATGATCTCAATACCCGCTTTCCGGGCCTGCTCGATAGCGTCATTGCCGCTGCCGTCGATGACACCGCACTGCCCGCGGTGGGCGCCTCCGAGATCGAAGTCCGCGCCTAAACACGACGCCGGAACCGCCGATTAAAGGAGCGGATTTCTCAGAACCTGGGTTCCTCACCCTCACGAAGTGCGGGAGAGGTGGCTCGGCGAGGCCGAGACGGAGAGGGGGGCCTTGACGCTCTCCAATCGTTCAAAGAAGCTTCATTCATCTTGACGCGCCGCTCGCGAAGAGCCCCCTCTCCGGCCGCTTTCGCGGCCACCTCTCCCCCGCCTTGCGAGGGCGAGGAAACGCTGTCCTGGCTACGGAGCTTCACATGCGCATTGTCGTCCTCGCCGATATCCACGGCAACATTCTCGCCCTGGACGCCGTGCTCGACGATCTCAGGCAGCGCGGCAGTGCTGACCTCATCGTCAACCTCGGCGACTGCGTCTCCGGCCCGCTCTGGCCGCGCGAAACCATGGACCGGCTTGAAGCGCTCGCCTTGCCGACGGTGCGCGGCAATCACGACCGCCGCGTCGCCAGCGACACCGCCGATGAAGCCATGTGGCCGTCCGACCGCTATGCGCTGGAGCGGCTGACATCGGCGCAGCGCGAGGCGCTGTTCGCCTTGCCCCTCACGCTGGAGATCGCGCCGGGAGTGACCGCCTTCCATGCCCGCCCCGACCACGACGAAAAATACTTGACCGATACGATAGAAGATGGCCGGCTGGTGCGCGCACCGCTGGCCGCCATCAAGCGGCGGCTGGCCGCGCTCGATCCCGCTTGCCGCTTCGTGCTGTGCGGCCACAGCCACCGCAGCGAACTAATCCGTATCCCCGGCGGCCCGGTCGTCTTCAATCCGGGCAGCATCGGTTGTCCCGCGTATGGCGACGACACCCCGCCGGCGCATGTCTCCGAGCAAGGCTCTCCTCACGCACGCTACGGAATCGTCGAACTGGGTGAGCCGGACCGCCCCGACCGCTTCGAGGCCATCGCCGTCGACTATGATCACGAGGCGGCGGCGCGGCAGGCCGAACAGGCGGGACGGCCGGAATGGGCCTACGCGCTGCGCACCGGATTTATGTCCGGCTGAACGCGGAACGCGTTCATGTCCGGCTAAACGCAACGGGTTCATGCCTCAGGCTGAACGAGGCACGAGTTCATGCCGCCAGGCCGAACGAGGCACGAGTTCATGCCTCAGGCTGAACGCGGAACGCGTTCATGCCGCACGCTGAGCTTGCTCATGCCCGGCTGAGCGAGGTACGAGCTCATGCCGCGGACCGAATACCACGCCGCAGCCGCATTTTCGGGCTTACATAGCGCCATGTCGTCCCTTATAAAATCGACTTGGCCAGCGGTGGCGTTTCCGTGCCTGGCCGCGCCTTCGGTAATGAATCTATCGCCACGGCCAACATAATGAGGCGCACAGTTACGCTCCGAACGACACTGTACGCGCTCACTGCCGCCCCTCTCCTGCTGACGGCGCTGCTGCCGGCCAAGGCCGAGGAGGCGCCGGTCGTGTCCATCGTGACCGACCTCGCTCCAGGCGATCTCCTGAACGTCCGCGCCACGGCATCGGCGATGGGCAAGATCAAGGCTCGGCTGCCGAATGGTACGAGCGTGAACAATCTCGGCTGCAACGACGTCAATGGCCACCGCTGGTGCAAGGTTGCAGAAATTGACAACCCGCAACTGGCCGGATGGGCTCCTGCGCGCTACCTGAACCCCGAGAATCCGGTGGCCGTTTCGGATGCGGATACTGATCCGACCGGCGAAGGCACGGCCTCTGCAGCCGAGGCCGCGAACCCGGCAACCGCAGACCAGCCGCTGCCCGACCTGACAGCGCGCCTGGGCGCGACCGATCCCGAAACCACCATGACAGCCGCTGAGGCAATCGGCAGGGCCGCCATCGAGGACGCTTACCGCCTGGCGCTCGCTGCCAGCGGAAATCCTTCGACCGGGGAGATGCAGACGCCCGCGGCGGCGAAAGCGAGCCAAAATCGCGCCGCCAATGCAGCGGCTCCGGCCAACGCACAAACCGTTGCGCGGCTGCAGCCGCCAGGGCGGCCCGCGCCGGCGCTGGGTGCCCGCAACGAGATTCCTTGTGCCCGCTATGTCGGCCAGCCGATGACCAGCTGCAAGGCAGGCGTTGTCCACACGGGCGACAAAGCCGAGGTGACCGTGACCTGGCCCGATGGCGGCACCCGCGTCATCAGCTTCCAGGCCGGTCGGCCCGCCGGTTCGAATGCATCAGGCGAATTCCGCTATACGCGCGAGGGCAGCCTGAACCTGATCCGTGTCGGCGTTTCCGAACGCTTCGAGATCACGGATCAGTTGGCGCTGGGGGATGAGTGGCTAAGGGGAATAAGGCAGTAGGGCAGTAGGGCAATATGTTGAAAGGGCGCTCGAACCTCTGCCCTACTGCCCTACTGCCCTACTGCCCTACTGCCCTACTGCCCTACTGCCCTACTGCCCTACTGCCCTACTGCCCTACTGCCCTACTGCCCTACTGCCCTACTGCCCTACTGCCCTACTGCCCTACTGCCCTACTGCCCTACTGCCCTACTGCCCTACTGCCCTACTGCCCTACTGCCCTACTCGCATTTTAGGGGGTTACATCAGGCAAAACTCTTCCCTATAAGGCCCTCCTAGCCTGATACCAGAATCGCGAGCACAACCGGCCGGGTCTTCCCGTCCGGTTTTTCGTGCAAGCCGCCTGCCGAACGGACCCTCGATATGCCAAGACGCACCGACATCAAGTCGATCCTGATCATCGGGGCCGGCCCCATCGTCATCGGTCAGGCCTGCGAGTTCGACTATTCCGGCACCCAGGCCTGCAAGGCGCTGAAGGAAGAGGGTTTTCGCGTCATCCTGGTCAATTCCAACCCGGCCACCATCATGACCGATCCGGAGCTGGCTGACGCCACCTATATCGAGCCGATCACGCCGGAAGTGGTGGCCAAGATCATCGCCAAGGAGCGGCCGGACGCGCTGCTGCCGACCATGGGCGGCCAGACCGCGCTCAACACCGCTTTGTCGCTGCGCCGCATGGGCGTGCTCGAGCGCTACAATGTCGAGATGATCGGCGCCGACGCCACGGCAATAGATAAGGCCGAGGACCGCGCTTTGTTTCGTGAGGCGATGAAGAAGATCGGCCTGGAAACGCCGAAGTCGATGCTGGCCAACGCCACCGACGTCAAGAACGCCGACCGCAAGACGCACGAGGCCGAACGCGCCGCGCTGAAGGCCGAGAAGCCCGAAAACCTCGACGCCGCGCTCGACGCGCTCGAAACGCGCTGGAACCTCGGCGAGGGCGACCGCAAGCAGCGCTACATCAGCCACGGCATGGCGATCGCCGCACAGGCGCTCGACCATGTCGGCCTTCCCGCCATCATCCGCCCGTCCTTCACCATGGGCGGCACCGGCGGCGGCATCGCCTACAACCGCGCCGAATTCTACGAGATCGTCCAGTCCGGCCTCGACGCCTCGCCGACGACCGAAGTGCTGATCGAGGAAAGCGTGCTCGGCTGGAAGGAGTACGAGATGGAGGTTGTCCGCGACAAGGCCGACAACTGCATCATCATCTGCTCGATCGAGAACATCGACCCGATGGGCGTGCATACCGGAGACTCGATCACCGTCGCCCCTGCCCTGACCTTGACCGACAAAGAATACCAGATGATGCGCAACGCCTCGATCGCGGTGCTGCGCGAGATCGGCGTCGAGACCGGCGGCTCCAACGTCCAGTTCGCCGTCAACCCGGCCGACGGGCGCCTGGTGGTGATCGAGATGAACCCGCGCGTCTCCCGCTCGTCGGCTCTCGCCTCCAAGGCGACCGGTTTTCCGATCGCCAAGATCGCGGCAAAGCTCGCCGTCGGCTACACGCTGGACGAGCTGGAGAACGATATCACCGGCGGCGCCACGCCCGCCTCGTTCGAGCCGTCGATCGATTACGTCGTCACAAAAATCCCGCGCTTTGCCTTCGAGAAATTCCCCGGCGCCGAGCCGGTGCTGACCACCGCGATGAAGTCGGTCGGCGAGGTCATGGCCATCGGCCGCACTTTTCAGGAATCGCTGCAAAAGGCGCTGCGCGGACTGGAAACCGGCCTCACCGGCCTCGACGAGATCGAGATCCCCGGCATCGCCCACGGCGCAGCCAGCCACGCCGACGACCGCAACGCCATCCGCGCCGCCCTCGGCACGCCGACGCCCGACCGGCTCCGCATGGTGGCGCAGGCGATCCGCATGGGCACCTCCCTCGAAGACGTCCACGCCATGTGCAAGATCGACCCGTGGTTCCTCGAACAGATCGCCGGCATCCTGGCCATGGAAGACCGCATCCGCGAGCACGGCATTCCCGAGGACGCCGCCAATCTGCGCATGCTGAAGGCGATGGGTTTCTCCGATGCCCGCCTCGCGTCGCTGGTCCGGAAAGACGTCGAAGATGTTCAAAAGATACGCGAAAAGCTCGACGTTCATCCGGTTTACAAGCGCATCGACACCTGTGCCGCCGAGTTCGCCTCGCCCACCGCCTACATGTATTCGACCTACGAGACGCCCTTCGCCGGCGCGCTCGCCAACGAAGCGCAGGTCTCGTCGCGCAAGAAGGTCGTCATCCTCGGCGGCGGCCCGAACCGCATCGGCCAGGGCATCGAGTTCGACTATTGCTGCTGCCACGCGGCCTTCGCGCTGCGCGATGCCGGGTTCGAGGCGATCATGGTCAACTGCAATCCGGAGACCGTCTCGACCGACTACGACACGTCAGACCGGCTCTATTTCGAGCCGCTGACGCCGGAGGACGTTTTGGAGATCCTGCGCGCCGAGCAGGCGTCGGGCGAGTTGGTCGGCGTCATCGTCCAGTTCGGCGGCCAGACGCCGCTGAAGCTGGCGGATGCGCTGGAGAAGGCCGGCATCCCGATCCTCGGCACTTCGCCCGACATGATCGATCTGGCCGAAGACCGCGACCGTTTCCAGAAGCTGCTGCACAAGCTTGGCCTCAGCCAGCCGAAGAACGGCATCGCTTATTCGGTCGAGCAGGCCCGCCTCGTCGCCGGCGAGTTGGGCTTCCCGCTGGTGGTGCGCCCGTCCTATGTGCTCGGCGGCCGCGCCATGCAGATCATCCACGACGAAAGCATGCTGCAGTCCTACCTGCTCGACACCGTGCCCGGCCTGGTGCCGGAGGACATCAAGCAGAAATATCCCAACGACAAGACCGGCCAGATCAACACGCTCTTGGGCAAGAACCCGCTGCTGTTCGACACCTATCTCTCGGGCGCCATCGAGGTTGATGTCGACTGCCTGTGCGACGGCAAGTCGACCTTCGTCTCCGGCATCCTGGAGCACATCGAGGAGGCCGGCATCCATTCGGGCGACAGTGCCTGCTCGCTGCCGGTGCACTCGCTGCCGCCTGAGCTCGTCGACGAGCTGGAGCGCCAGACGGCAGCACTTGCCCGCGCGCTCAATGTCGGCGGGCTGATGAACGTGCAGTATGCGATCAAGGATGGCACGGTCTATGTGCTGGAGGTCAATCCGCGCGCGTCGCGCACCGTGCCCTTCGTCGCCAAGACCATCGGCCGTCCCATCGCGAAAATCGCCGCCCGTATCATGGCCGGCGAGACCCTCGAAGACGCCTTCGCCCATTACGGCGCCATGCCCGACCCTAGGCAGCCCGGCCACATCGCGGTCAAGGAAGCGGTGTTTCCCTTCGCCCGCTTCCCCGGCGTCGACATATTGCTCGGACCGGAAATGCGCTCGACCGGCGAGGTCATGGGCCTCGACCGCGATTTCGCGCTGGCCTTCGCCAAGAGCCAGTTAGGGGCCGGCGTCGACCTGCCGCGCTCCGGCACGCTGTTTGTCTCGGTGCGCGACGACGACAAGAAAGGCATCTTGCCGGCGGTCAAGCGCCTTGCCGGCCAAGGTTTTAAGGTAATGGCCACCTCAGGCACCGCCCGCTTCCTCGCCGAGAACGGCGTCGCGGCAGAGAAAATAAACAAGGTGCTGGAAGGCCGCCCGCATATCGAGGACGCCATCCGCAACCGCCAGGTACAGATCGTCTTCAACACAACGGACGGCCAGAAGGCGGTGTCGGACTCCAAGTCGTTGCGCCGGGCGACACTGATGCAGAAAGTGCCGTATTACACGACGCTTTCGGGCGCGGCTGCCGTGGCCGAGGCGATCGCGGCGCTGAGGGCGGGGAGCCTCGAGGTTCGGCCGCTGCAGGAGTATTTCGCCTAAGGCGATTGGCCAATCTCCCTCCTTGTGGGGGAGATGGCCGGCAGGCCAGAGGGGGGTGCTGTCCCGCCAACAATGCGACCCTGCAAGCACGCTGATCCGTCCAGGGCTATCGCACCGATCTGCCGTCACCCGAAGGAACAAGGTCATGCAAGCGCTTGATGAAAGGCGCACCCGTCTGCCCGACCTCATCGCCAAATCGGTTCATTTACCGTCGCTCGCCTCAGTTGAGAAACCCAATAAACCGTCCGGCGAAGAGCACGGACGTCCACAGCATCAGCGAGAGCACCGCCAGGATTGTGACGGTCCCGTCGGCCGGCTCATCACCGCCTTTTGCGCGGCGCATAAAGACGAGGAAGTTGGCGCCGGCGAGAAGGATGAGTGTCATCTTGGTGAGGAAAATCGGCATCGCCGCGTACTCGCTCGCCCTGACTGAAAAGAGCAGCGACCCCGTGACAAGCGCGCCGGCGAACGCCGCAAATGCAGTGCGGCGCAGCAACGCGGTGAACGCCGCGTACGGCAGCGAGCGGAAGGCGCCGAGGACCCTGAGGTCCATCAGCCAGACGCTGGTCAGCAGCGCGCCGATCGACATGATGTGCAGCGCGTTGACTATGGGATAGGCGACGAATGAGGCCTTCAGTGCCCGCACCAAGGCGAGTTGCTCGATGCCGGCGAGGAGCTCGTCCATTCAGGCCGGCGGGACGCGGTCGGGATAAACATCATAAGTCTTGCCATTGACGATGATGCGGGATGCTTTCATCCACTTCTCGGTCTCGTCGCGCGAGCGGTGGCCGATCGCGGTCACCTCGTCGCCGACTTTGGCGACCTCCTCGGTGAAGCCGGCGGCGATCGTCCGGGACGGCGGCGCCAAATCCACCCGCCAGACCTCGCCCTCTGCGTCGACATCCAGCGTGGCGTGCGGATTGCCGATATAGATGGCCGTGATCTTGCCCCGGAGTTCGAAAAAACCTTCCTCGGTCCACGACCAGCCGTGATGGGCATAGGCTGCGGTGGCGGCGGCAAGCATCACTGCCGCTGTCAGCGCGACGCTCCGAACCCCGTTGAAAGGTGACTGCATCGCTCGTCTCCTCGGCTCATCCCGTCAGTATTCGAGAGTAGGTCACGGCGCGGCAACGTCAAATCACATCGGTGCGAAGGCCTTCCGCGACGGCCGATGTGCCGTTCGTCCAGGCGCCGCCCGATCAATCACCGGAATGAACGGTCCGGTCTTGCTTATGACATCTATGCACGCCATGTTCGGCCGCTACCCGCCGCTCTTCTTCTCCATCGGATGAAGGTCGGAGACTCACACCTGAACGAGGCACACCATGAGCAGTATGAGAGACCGTCAGGAAGGCTTCGAAAAGAAGTTTGCGATGGACGAGGACACGAAGTTCAGAGCCATGGCGCGCCGTAACAAGCTGCTCGGCCTATGGGCCGCCGAAAAGCTCGGCAAAACCGGTGAGGACGCCGACGCCTATGCGAAAGAGGTGGTGCGCGCGGACTTCGAAGAGGCCGGGGACGACGACGTGTTGCGCAAAATACGCGCCGATTTCGACGCGGCGGGCGTCGCCCAGTCAGATCTTCAGATTCGCGGCGTCATGGACGAACTGCTGATGACCGCGGTCGAGCAGATCAAAAACACCTGACAGCAGCTCCAGCTTAAAGCGCGTCGCGACGCGCTTTAAGCTCTTGTTTTTATGCATGTCGTTATCCCAAAACCGCTGCGCACCCTCGGGTCAGGCGCGAGGGCATGCTTTTGGGCGACATGCATTACCTGTGGGCGGCCACCAAATCCTTTATGCGCCTTTCGTGCGTGCGCAACGTCGGTAGCGTCTTCTTGGCGAATTCCTTCAGCGCCGGGTCTTCGCCCGACTGTGCATAGGTGGAAAACAGCGCCAACGCCTGCTTGTGCGCCTCCGTCTGCAGGACGATGTATTTCGCCTGGAAAGCATCGCCGTCGAGCTTCTTGAGCTCGTCCAGCATCGCCTGATCCTTCGACAACAGGGCGGGGCCGCTCGCTGTCACCGAGGCCGTGGTCTGGCTCTGTTCGAGAGCTGCCTTGAAATCCTCGCCAGCCTTGGTGTGATCCCTAATCATCAGCGAGGCGAAATCCTTCACATCGGCGGCGACATTCTTTTGTTCGGCCAGCTTGCTGCTTTCAATCTCGAACCGGTTGGCGCTGGGGACCGTTTTGGTGAAGGTCTCGGTGTCAATCTTGGTTTGGCCGACAGCAGGTATATCGGCCGGCGTGGCGGATTGGGCGAAGGCCGCCGGCGCGCCGGCAAGCAAGGCGACCATGGCAAGCGTGAGATGCGTTTTCACAGGAAATCTCCGGGTTTGTGATCCTCGGAGAGTTCAACGCGACACAAGCGGCGAAGTTGCGCGATGGGGACAGGAATGAGTGTCAGCGATCCTGCCAACATCCCCGCTCGGCACTGAGCCGCCGGTCCAGAAGGAAATGTGCTTGGCTGCCAAGGTCAGTGGCAGCACACGCCGGCATACTGCAGCTGTTCGTTCCAGTCCGGCCGGCCGTCGGGCGTGAAATCCATCAGGTTCCACAAGGGCTCGCAGGTGCCGATGGCGCGCGGGTCCTGGCCGGGTTCGGACGGCGCGAAGCCAAGCTCGGAGCTCCAGAAATGGCGGATGCCGTCGGCGTCGCGATGAAACACCGACAGCATCGGAAGTTGTGCGCCGTCGTCGGCCTCGGCGTGATAGTCGCGCTTGAAGCTGTTGCCGGCCGACGAGAGCAGCCGCATGTTCGTCCAGCCGCGATCGCGGCCAAGCGTGATCAGGTTTTCAAGCGCAGTCTTGCCAACCACGGCGAAATTGAAGCCGGCGGCCTCGAGATGGGCAATGGCACCGTCGAACTGGTCGAGCAGCGCCGTGCAGGACGGGCATGGCTGGTCGGCCCGCGCGAGCTTCGCCGTGCCGCCGCTTGTCGCCACGTCGCGCGTCTCCTGCGGATGGCGCGGAAACATCATGCTGTAGACGATCAGCTTGTCCTTGCCAGGCGAAAACAGCTCCGACAGCTTTATCCGAGCCGGCTTGCCGTCGGCGTCAAGTCCGTCGAACACATAATCCTGCGGCACCAGCCCGCCAGGCGGCAGTGCACGGCGGGCGACAGCCACATCCTCCATGGCGCGGCGCAGCTCGATTTCCTTTTGCAACAGCGTTTCGCGGGCGGCGCGGTATTCCTGGGATTCGTTGGGAAAGGTGATCATCGTCATCTCCATCAGCCGTGCTTGTGGCGGCGCGCGCCCTACGCGGCAACGCACCTTGCCTCTCAAGGACGCAGGAACGGAGGCGGTTCCGACATTTTGCGCCGGCCGCGATGCGATGAAAACCTGGGCTGCCGCTTCAGCTATGGCGCTGTCGGCACCGGGCAGCTCGTGTCGCCCTCCTGGCAGTTGAGATAGCCCTGAAAATCCTTCAGCCTGATGTTGGTGAGGCTCTCCTTGCAGTCGGCGATAACCATCGGATACATGCTGCCTGCCATATCGGTCGGGCCGCCCTGGAAAGCGCATTCGGCATCGCGGAAGGCGACCCAGGCGCGCTGCGCACCGACCAGCAGCTTCTTCGTCGCAGCATCGTCCTTCAGCTGCCCCTCGATCTGCCTGTAGGCGTGGTTGAGCTTCTTGTCGGCTTCGGTGAACGACTTGTCGGCGCATTCGTTCATGGTCGCCTGGTCCTGCGCGTTGGCGCAATCGTCGGCGTGCGCAACGCCCGCAAGAAGCGGAATGGCGAGGATCACCAGACCCGTTTTGGCCAGACCCGTTTTGGAAAGCAAAAGCCGCATCGTCTTTCTCCGGTTTCGGTCGAGACCCCGCCCGCGGCACGAAAGCCACAGGATCGCAGCTTAACGCCCGAGCGGTTGCCGGCAAGATGCAGCCTGCCGCCTTGGTGGACACTTCCTTCCACACAATGCCCCTCGGCCGCTCGCTCGCTGTTCGGCTTCGCCGACCGCCCCTCACCCCGCCCAGTCGACTTCGAACATCCCCAGCCGCTCGTAGAGCCTGACGGCGGCGGCGTTCTCCACCGTGCTGGTTTTGAGATCGACATGCTCGGCGCCCCGTGCGCGAAAGGCGGCGAAGACGTGCCACATCAGCGCTTCGGCGATGCCTCGGCCGCGCGCCTCGGGGTGGACGGCAAGGTCTTTGACGAACGCCCTCGTCCAGCACAGTGCCGCGCCCGCCAGCCGACCCTTGCTGTCGATAACCAGGAAACATAAGGCAGGGTCGAATTCCGCGTCGCTTGAAATGCGCGGCCACCATTCCTCGAACGGCCCATCGGCGCCATCGTCGAACACGGTGGTCAGCAGCGCATGCAAAGCGAGCGCGTCGGCAGCCTCGAAGCCGCGCATGACAAAACCTTCCGGCCAGCGCGGCGGAGCAAGCGTGTCGTCGAGGATCTTGCGCAGCCTTACGTCGTTCGGCGCCGGCGGTCGCGGCTCAGGCATGGTGTTCAGGCATCGGGCTGCAGGCGACGCCGACCGCGGTCGCGGCCAAGGCCGGTTTCTCCCAGCATGCCCTTGCGCTTAGCGTCGTAATAATAGCCGCTCTGGTAGAGCCGGTCGGCGCGCTTGGCATTGCCGCCGGCCACCAGCCAAGCGCCGCGCAGATATTTCACCGCATATTTCAGATTGGTCTCGGCGTCGAACAACCCGCTCGCCGGCCCGTCATAGCCCATGCCGCGCGCCGTCGCATGCTTGATCTGCATCAGCCCCCAATGGCCGCGATTGTAAGCCTTGGGATTGAAGGTGCTCTCGCGCTTGACGACACGGCGCACCAGATCGACCGGCACCTCATAGAGGACGGCATATTTCTCGATCAGCCGCTCGATTTCGCCGCGCGGGCCCGCCGAATACTCCTTGGCAGGGCTGGTCGAAAGCAGGGCGGACGGATTCTCAGGCACGACATAGGCGGCCTGCTGAACGCCGGGCATCGTCTTGCCTGTCTCGCCGGTGACCGGCATGGCCACAGCGGCCGTCGCATAGACAGGTGCTGCCCTGGCTGGCGCGGCATCGGCCGTCATGGCTGCAGGCGCAGGTGCGGCCAGCGGAGTCGGGCCGGCAAAGGCGGCCGGCTGGGCAGGCATCGCGGTGGGGTCGACAGCCAGCGCCGCCGTCTGGACAGGCGCGATGCCGGACGATTCCGGCAGCACCGAAACCGTGTCGGGCAGCGCCAGCGTAAAGCCGGCATCAGCGCCTGCGGCGGTGGTTTCAGTCAGGGAAGGCACGGCCTTCGTCTGCGAGGTCGAAGTGCAGCCGCTGAGACCGGCCGCAGCGAGCATCACGCCGATCGCGGGAAAGATGATTTTTGCTGGCAAGCCGCGCTCGGGTCCGGTTCGTCTGTTAAGAAAGTCCTTACACCAGCACCTTTCCCCCGGCAATCCGCAGCCAGTCGGGACCTCGAATGGTTTTCGGGTGGCAACGGACGCCTGAAAATGCGATATCTCGTTCTCGATATGTACTGGATTGCCATCCGTTTTTGCGGAAAGGAGCACTTCATGGAAAGCACCTCTCCAGCCGTCGCCGGCCACGCGGTCTTCGAAACCGTGATCGGCTTCATGGGCATCGCCTGGAGCGAGGCCGGACTGACGAGGCTTAGCCTGCCCCAGCGCAACCGCGACGCGGTGGAACGCCGGCTGCTGCGCCATGCCGGCAGCGCCGGTTCGAACGCCCAACCGCAATGGGTTACCGAGCTGATTGGGTCGATACAGGCCTATGCAGCCGGCGAAGACATCGATTTCTCCGGTGTGCCGGTCGATCTCACCGGCGTCGACGATTTCCGCCTCGCCATCTACGACGCGGCGCGCAAGCTGGCCTTCGGCGAGACCACCACCTATGGCGAACTGGCCAAGCGCGCGGGCCATGCCGGGCTGGCGCGTGAGACGGGTGCGGCGCTCGGCGCCAACCCGGTGCCGCTGGTCATCCCTTGCCACCGCATTCTTGCCGCCGGCGGCAAGATCGGCGGTTTTTCCGCGCCGGGCGGCTCGACCACCAAGGAAAAGATGCTGGCGATGGAAGGCGTGCGTGTCGGCCCGCCGCCGCCGGCGCAGGTATCATTCGGATTCTGAGGTCGGACGTAGCTAGTCCGGAAAGATGCGTCGGCGGAAACGCCGGTCTGTGTCCACCCGCTTGCGTTTGTAGACGACGCAGGACTTCGTATCGGCGCTCGGCACCGACGCCCGTGCCCTGACCTCGCCCATGTTGCAGAAGCGCTGGCTCCGCACATAGCGGTCGTAGAGCGGCAGCCCCGGCGTGCGCGTCGACTGGTAACGCAGGATGACCGCGCCCTCTCGCGCGATCGTCGCCCGCACCGTGCCGCAGGCCATGCGGCTCGGGTCATAGCGCGAGATCGCCTGCGCCTCGGCCGCCACCAGCGTCAGGCAGGCGGCAAGCAGAACAGTTTTCATGGTCCTCTCCCCAAACAGGACCGGATGCTCGAAGGCGGCACGATCCTTCCCCGCAACGTGTGCGATCAGCGTTGCGACCCTCCGCAACGCGCGACCTTGCAAGGCTTTCACGCGATTGGGGCGGCCGTTGGGCAGCGCCGCATAAGTGCCTTTTTTCGCGCAGTCTTGTTTTTTGCGAAGAAGCAGACTATATGAGGTCCATTGATATTTCGGCCGATCGATCCGGGCCTCGCGATATTCGCGTTTGCTGACGTCTATCTCCAAAATCTCGATACAAACCGGCTGGACTTCGGTTCGGTCAAGTTAAAGCAAACGTATAAGGACTATCGAAATGGCAACAGGTACGGTCAAGTGGTTTAATTCCACCAAGGGTTTCGGCTTCATCCAGCCTGACAGCGGCGGCGCGGACGTTTTCGTCCACATCTCCGCAGTCGAGCGCGCTGGGCTGTCGACCCTGGTCGAAGGCCAGAAGATCAACTTCGAGATCGAGCAGGACCGCCGCACTGGCAAGTCGTCCGCTGGATCTCTGAGCAAGGCAGCCTGATTTTGCGAATGGCGCGCGCCGGGCGATAGCTCGGGGCGCGCGGCAAGTCACGGATGTACTGACGGTCGCGTGAGAAGTGCGCCGGAGCGAAAAACCCCGAGAAGCCGAAGCAGCAGATTGCTGCCGGCCCGGCCAAAGCGCTCCCGATCAGGCTACCAAGCATGGGAAGGCGGGATTTTGTCCCGCCTTTTTGCTGTCCGGATTTCCGAATGAAACAGCTATCTTGGCCTTATTGTACCAATCATGGTATTTTTAGCCCATGAGCAAGCTCGAACAGATCGAAAAATCCGTTGCCGAACTAAGCCCTGAGGAGCTGAAGGCGTTTGCCGCCTGGTTCGAGGCGCTGCAAGCGGGCATGTGGGATCGGCAGATCGAAGCCGACGCCAAGGCTGGCAGGCTGGATAAACCTGCCGAGCAGGCCTTGGCTGACCATCGCGCCGGCCGGACCCGGTCTCTGTGAATCATGTCGCCACCCCCTTATTCTGGGAGGCCTATGCAAAACTGCCCTCGTCGATCAGAGCAAAGGCGGACAAACGTTTCGCCAAGCCGCGTTCTGATCCGTTTCACCCGTCGCTACATTTCAAACAAGTCGGACGCTATTGGTCGGCGCGGGTTGATCTCAGCTACCGCGCCGCCGCGACCACGATGACGTAGTCTGGTTTTGGATCGGCGCGCATGCCGAATATGACCGCCTCCTGAAATAGCCGAGCGGCCATCCATGCCACCGGCCCGAAGGCCGCAAGCCCGACCGGGCGTCGCGCCTCGTGGCGCGCCCCGTCCGGAGCTAGCCGCGAAGCGGCGACGAGCGCGAGGACAGAACTACCCCAGCCATTCCATCGGCACGTGCCCCGGATCGACCTCGACCCGTTTCAGCCAGGCCGCCACCGCCGGATAGGCATCGAGCTGAAAACCGCCCATCTCGGCCGTATGCGTATAGGCATAGAGCGCGATGTCGGCGACGCTCAATGCATCACCGGCAAAGAACGCACTGCCCGCCAGATGCTTGTTCATCACGCCGAGCGCCTTGTTGCCGCGCTCCAGCGTCACCGCCAGCCGCTCCGGCGTCGCGTCCTTGGCCCGTTCGGGAAAGGTGAGCAGCGCCTTGCGCACCGCGATATAAGGTTCGTGGCTGTACTGCTCGAAGAACAGCCATTGATAGGCCAGTGCCCGCTCGTATCTGTCGGCCGGCAGGAACCGCGTGCCTTCGGCGAGATAGAGCAGGATGGCATTGGATTCGGCAAGCCGCCGGCCGTCGTCGAGCTCGAGCAACGGCACCATGGCGTTCGGGTTCTTGGCGATATAGTCCGGCTTGCGCGTGTCGCCGGTGTGCGAACTGACCTCGACATTGGTGAAAGCCATGCCCAGCTTGGCCATCAACAGGCGCGGCTTGTAGCAATTGCCGCTGTCGATCATTCCGTAGAGTATGGTCATTGGCGCTCCGCTCGCTCGTGCAACGACAGCCCTTGGGGCCTGAGTCCGGTCTCAAGGGTCTATCCCGGCAGCAACGGCTTCATCCAGTGATTTGTTTTGGCGCAACCATCAGCGCCGCTGATAGATCACCCAAACAACGGCACGACGTTGTTGTCCCTGCCAAGCAGCCTATCGATCGATAGCGGTTCCTCGTCGAACAGCGTGCCGGCCAGCGCCGGCCGGGCAAGGTAAAAACCCTGCAAAAGATCGACGCCGCCGTCCAGCGCGACGCGCAGTTGCGTGGATTGCTCGATGCCTTCGACCAGCACCTTGGTGCCGCGGTCGTGCAGCGCGGAGACCAGCGGCCGGAAAAACCGCTCGGCGGCGGCATGGCGGCAGAATTCCGCGAACCAGGTGCCGTCGATCTTGACGATGTCGGGCTGGACAAGCGCGACCCGTTCTTCCGTCGAATGCCCGGTGCCGAAATCGTCGATGGCGATGCGGATGCCGTCACGCCGCATCTCGCGCGCCAGGCTGACGAGCACCTTGTCGTCGGCCGCCTGTTCGGTGATTTCGCAGACCAGCATGCCGGGGTACAGATCGAACTCGGCGAGATGCCTGGTCATCAGCCTGATCTCAGCCAGCGCTCGCCCGGGGTCATCGTTGATCAGCGGATTGTAGTTGAAGAATAGGTCGAGCCCGTCGACGCCGATGTTGCGGAAGTTCCGGAGATGCAGCACCCGGCACATCGTCTCGACGAACAGGCGATCCGCCAGGGGGACGCCCTCGAAAAATACGCGCGGCGCAACCAACCTGCCGGCGCGGTGCGGCTCGATCAGGCCCTCGACCGCGACGGCCTTCAAAAACCTGCCGCGCGGGGCAAAAATCGGCTGATAGGCGCTCCTCAACCGGAACGCGCCATAGACGCCGTATTCGATACCGACCTCATCGGCAAAGATTGCTTCGCCGACATTGCGCCGCCTGTGGGGCCGCCCGGTCATGGCACCGCCTTGCGCCCGAAAGCCCGTTTCGGCCGCGGCGAAGGCGAGACAGTCGCAGGCGCCTCGCCGGCATCGGGCACTGTCACCGGCATCTGCCTGTCCTTGCCGAAGACCTGAAAGCTGGTCGGTGCAAGCTCGGGGCGCGCCAGCGCGAATCCCTGCACCATCGAGGCTCCCGATTTCTCGGCCAGTTCAAGCTGCCAGCCCTCCTCGATGCCCTCGAACACCGTGCGGATGCCTTGCTGTTCGAAACTTGCCACCATGGCGGTCAGCAGTGCGAAACCGGCGCCGGACTCCATCAGCTGCATGACCCAGTGGGCATCGAATTTGACGATATCAGGCCTGAGCTCCTTGATGCGGTTGATGTCGGACTCGTCGGCGCCGTAGTCGTCGACGGCTATGCGAAACCCGTTGGCCCTGAGTGCCTCGACGAAATTGTAGAGCGTTTCCTGCGACGCCGATTTTTGCTCCGTCACTTCGCAGACGACGCGGTTCGCATCGATCTCAGCCTCATGCAGCACCAGCCGCATGTCGCGCAGCGCCTTGTCGGCGATGCTGCGATCGGTGAACACCGACGGATCGAAGTTGATGAAGATGGATGCCTCTTGCGGCAGGCAGGCGCCCGCGTTCAAAAGATGCAGCGTCCTTGTCAGCGCCTCGATATGCAGGCGGTCGACCGTCGGACAGGTGTTGAAAAAGCTCACCGGCGACTGCGGCTCGCCGTCGCGGAACGGCCGGATCAGCCCCTCGAATGCGGTGACGGACAATTTGCCGTTGCTGAAGGCGAAGATCGGCTGGAAAGCGCTCTGCAGCGTATAGATGCCCCAGACACCGCTGGCGGTGCCGTCGTCATGACGGACGATATGGGCATGCTCGATGCTGCGCGACACGGTTCCTCGCTCTGCGAGACTGGCGGAATGGGTCGTGATCCAGCCACTCGGGGTTTTACCGCCGGTAAGTGAATTTATTGTTGCCGGATTTGCCGGGGTTCGAGATCTGGCTCATCCGACAATGCTTGCGCTTGGCGGAATGATGGGACATGAGAAGCGCCGCGGTTGGATGGACCGCCTGCATCCCCTAGGAGATAACATCGTCATGGCCTTTCTTGCTGACGTCCTTTCCCGCGTAAAGCCTTCCGCGACCATCGCGGTGACGCAGAAAGCGCGCGAGCTGAAAAACGCCGGCCGTGACGTGATTGGGTTGGGTGCCGGCGAACCGGACTTCGACACGCCGGACAACATCAAGAACGCTGCGATCGAGGCCATCCGCCGAGGCGAAACGAAATATCCTCCTGTTTCCGGCATCGTGCCGCTGCGCGAGGCGATCGCCAAAAAATTCAAGCGAGAGAACAATCTCGACTACCGGCCGGAGCAGACCATCGTCGGCACCGGCGGCAAGCAGATCCTGTTCAATGCCTTTATGGCGACGCTGAATCCCGGCGACGAGGTCATCATTCCGAGGCCGTACTGGGTCAGCTATCCCGAGATGGTAGCGATCTGCGGCGGCACCCCGGCCTTTGCCGACACCTCGATCGACAACGGCTTCAAGCTGACGGCGGCGGCGTTGGAAAAGGCGATCACGCCGCGCACCAAATGGCTGTTGATGAACTCACCGTCGAACCCGTCGGGCGCCGCATACACGGAGGTGGAGTTGCGCGCTCTGGCCAACGTGCTGCTCGAACATCCCGATGTCTGGGTGCTGACCGACGACATGTACGAGCACCTGATCTACGGCGATTTCGTCTTCAGGACCATCGCCCAGGTCGAGCCGAAGCTTTATGAGCGCACGCTGACGATGAACGGCGTATCGAAGGCCTATGCCATGACGGGCTGGCGCATCGGCTATGCGGCCGGGCCCGTGGCGCTGATCAAGGCGATGGATATGATCCAGGGCCAGCAGACCTCCGGCGCCTGCACTATTGCCCAGTGGGCATCGGTGGAGGCGCTGAACGGTCCGCAGGATTTCATTGCGAAGAACAAGGCGATCTTCCAGGCTCGGCGCGATCTCGTCGTGTCGATGCTCAATCAGGCGCGCGGCATCACATGCCCGTCGCCCGAAGGTGCTTTCTACGTCTATCCGTCCTGCGCCCAGTTGATCGGCAAGGAGACCAAAGCCGGCAAGGTGATCGACAGCGACGAAGCCTTCTGCTCGGAGCTGCTCGAAGCCGAGGGCGTGGCGGTCGTATTCGGCTCGGCCTTCGGCCTCGGCCCGAACTTCCGCATCTCCTACGCCACGTCGGAGGCATTGCTCGAAGAGGCCTGCACGCGCATCCAGCGCTTCACCGCCTCGCTGACCTGATCAGGCGCATCTCGAACACCAAACCCGGCTCGCAGTCGGGTTTCATGGGCTCAAAAAAGTCAGCCGCCATATTGCTCGTCCGTCACCTTCTCCAGCCAGTCGGCATGGACTCCGTCGAGCGCCTCCTGCATGGCGATATGCGCCATCGCCGATTTCGGGCCGGCGCCATGCCAGTGCTTTTCATCAGGCGCGAACGAAATGACGTCGCCGGCCCTGATCGCCTGTACCGGCTCGCCCCAGCTTTGCGCGAGGCCGGCGCCTGATATGACATAGAGCGTCTGGCCCAGCGGATGCGTATGCCAGTTGGTACGCGCGCCGGGCTCGAAACTGACCATGATGGCGCGCAGCCGCGCTGGCGCTTCCTTCTCGATGATGGGCGTCTGCCACACACGTCCGGTGAAGTACTTTTCCGGCGCAATGACGGTCGGCACGTTGCCGCAGGCAATGATCTTCATCGTCGCAAGTCCTCAAGCTGATGGCGGATCGGTCGGCGACTGCCGTTCCTTTTTGTCGCAGGAAGCGGGCACTTTCGTCCGATAACCATCATGGCGCAACCGCTTTTGCGACTGGTCGGCGACGGGCTCTGTCGCGGGCTTTGATGGGAAGCCGAGGCTCGCATCCGACGGCTTCGGCGATCATGGCTCAACATCCGCGACATCAGACGATCCTCAAATCCCTTGCCCTCCCGGCTAACCCGTGGGACGATGCCTTTGGGTAGGTGGCAAACTGAAAAAAGCCCCGCCCGCGACGGTCGACAGGCCGGCCGCCGCTCCCAGGGAAACGCCTGAGTGGAGGTCAGTCATGGGAACTCGCGCCGGAGAACGACGCACGGGACCGAAATGCATTGCCATAGTCGGTCCCTTTGCAAGCGGTAAGACGACACTTCTCGAAGCCATTTTGGCCCGCACGGGCGCCATTCCCCGCCAGAATCCCGTTTCCTCGGGAAATACCGTTTCCGATCATTCGCCCGAGGCACGCGCCCACGCCATGAGCGTCGAGGCGACCTTTGCGACCACCGAATTCATGGACGAGCAACTCACCTTCGTCGATTGTCCCGGTTCCATCGAATTCTCTTTCGAGGCAGAGCCGGTGCTTGCCGCCTGCGACATCGCCGTGGTCGTCGCTGAAGCCGACGCGAAGAAGATCCCTGCCCTGCAGCTGATCATGCGCAAGCTCGACGATCTCGGCGTGCCGCGCATCATGTTCCTCAACAAAGTCGACAAGGCGATATCAGGCGTGCGCGACACGCTGAAAATGCTGCAGCCGGCAAGCTCGGTGCCGTTGCTGCTGCGCCAGATTCCGCTGCGCAAGAACGGCGTCGTCATCGGCTCGATCGATCTCGCTCTCGAGCGCGCCTACATCTATCGCGAATATGCCGAAAGCGAGACAGCCCAGATTCCGGACGACGACAAGGCGCGCGAGCTGGAGGCGCGCTTTTCCATGCTGGAGACGCTCGCCGATCATGACGACCAGTTGATGGAGCAGCTCCTCGAAGAGATCGAGCCGCCGAAGGACGCGATCTTCGACGACCTCGCCGCCGACCTGCGTGACGGCGCGGTGACGCCGGTGCTGATCGGCACCGCCGAGAAGGGCAACGGCGTGCTGCGCCTGTTGAAGACGATCCGCCACGACGCGCCCGATATCGAGGCGACCCGCAAGCGCCTGGGTGCACCTGACGGCAATGCGACCGTGGTCCAGGTGATGAAGACCATTCACACCGCGCATGGCGGCAAGCTGTCGGTCTCGCGCATCCTGTCCCGCCAGCTTGCCGACGCCTCCGAGCTGTTCCTTTCGAATGGCGCCTCGGCAAAAGTCTCCGGCATCTACAGGATGCTCGGCAAGGACCAGACCAAGCTCACCTCGGCCAAAGCCGGCGACACGGTCGCGCTCGGCAAGCTGGACGAGGTTACGACCGGTCAGACCTTGAGTTCGGCCAAGGGCGGCATCAAGCCGCTGGTCACGCTGATGCCGCCGCAACCGGTCTTTGCCTTCGCGCTGCGCCCGAAGGAACGCAAGGACGAAGTGAAGATGTCCGCGGCCATCCAGCGCCTTGCCGAAGAAGATCCCTCGCTCAGCCTGCGCCACAATCAGGATTCGGCCGAAACCGTGCTGTCGGGCCATGGCGAGATGCATCTGCGCGTCGTGCGCGAGCGGCTGGAAGGCAAGAACCAGATCCCGGTCGAAGGCCATCCGCCGGCCGTGCCTTATCGCGAGACGATCCGCAAAACGGCGCAGCAGCGTGGCCGCCACAAGAAGCAGTCGGGCGGCCATGGCCAGTTCGGCGACGTGGTCATCGAGATCAAGCCGCTGTCGCGCGGCTCCGGCTTCCAGTTCACCGACACCATCACCGGCGGCGCCGTGCCGAAAACCTATATCCAGTCGGTCGAGACCGGCGTGCGTGACTATCTGAAATCCGGCCCGCTCGGCTTTCCGGTGGTCGATGTCGCGGTCAACCTGTCCGACGGCTCCTATCATGCCGTCGATTCGTCGGACATGGCCTTCCAGATGGCGGCGAAGCTGGCGATGAAGGAAGGCATGGCCGCCTGCTCGCCAGTGTTGCTCGAACCTATCATGAAGGTGGAGATCGTCACGCCGTCCGACGCCACGTCGAGGATCATCGCCCTGATCCCGCAGCGGCGCGGCCAGATCCTCGGCTACGATGCGCGGCCCGGCTGGCCGGGATGGGATGTCGTCGAGGCGACCATGCCGCAGGCCGAGATCGGCGACCTGATCATCGAGTTGCGTTCGGCCACCGCGGGCGTGGCCAGCTATCGTGCCAGCTTCGACCACATGGCCGAACTCACCGGTCGCCTGGCCGACGAGGCGTTGAACGCCAATGGCAAGGCCGCCTGATACTGGATTTTGGCGCCAGTATCGCAGGCTGCAGAACACAAGGAAACGGCGTCCGGAATGATCCGGACGCCGCTCTCTTGCGGACTGTCTTCGTGGGAGGCGAAAACGGCAGGTCCGCCGCACATCCCGCCAGCGCCTGAGGCCTCAGCGGAAGAATGGTTCGGACGCGGTAGCCGCCTGAGCCCGGATCGTCCGAGTGATGCCCCCATCTCCCGCACGAACCACACCGCGTCCTATGATCTGCTTAGTCGATGCTGGGCGCCTGCGACATGTTACCTGAGGTTACATGTCACTGTTACGTGACAATTTCGGTCGGCTTTCCCTGGGCGCCAGAGGTTTCGGGCAACAAAAAAGCCGGATCAATGAAGATCCGGCTGAGTTTGATTGGAAGTGCCCGTTAAGGCTAACCTCCAGAGGGGAACACTCGAGGGCGCTAATGGGAGGAGAACGCGCCCAGGAGATGATATATATATGTGCTCATCATGCCCAAGAAACAAGCATCTATTTTGCAACACACGCATGCAAAATGACACAGGCTGTGGTCTAACCCATTCCTTGGCCCCATAGGACCAGTAGAATCGTCGAATGCGGTGCACAGCCAGGCAAAAACCATTGCGAAATAGCGAATCAGAGCCAATTCTAGGCCCGGAACGCAGAAACAACGAATGACGTCGAATCAGGCAGCACGCGTTTATTTTTGCAGCAGCCGCGCATCGGCCCGAAAATTGGCATCGATGTTCGGAAAGCACGGTGCGCAGATCCAAGTGCTAGAGCGTATTTTGTGCGTCCAAGTGGGCGCACGCCGCTCTAGAAGGAAGCCTCGATGAGGACACGTCAGGCGATCGCCGGCAGCGCGCTATTCTTCATCGCAGCGCCCGGCGCGGTCGCGGGATTGCTGCCCTGGCTGTTGACCGATCGCTATCGCCTGCCATGGTCGACCCGGCCCGGCTTGGTCCCCGTCGGTTGGGTCCTGATTGTCGTCGCAGCGGCCTTGCTGCTTCATGCATTCGCCCGTTTTTCCCTCGAAGGCCGGGGCACGCCCGCCCCGGTCGCGCCAACCGAGCGACTGGTTGTCGGCGGTATCTACCGCCATGTCCGCAACCCGATGTATGTGGCGGTGCTGGCGATCATCCTTGGCCAGGCGCTGCTGTTTTCGAGCTGGGCTCTCGTCGCCTATGCCACTATCGCCGCCATCGCCATGGTCTCGTTCGTGAAGTTCTACGAGGAACCCACGCTTGCCCGCCGCTATGGCGCCGACTACGAAGCCTACCGCCATGCTGTTCCAGGCTGGCTGCCCCGCCTGACGCCATGGCGCGGCCAGTAAGAGATGATCGTCCGCGATGCAAGGCGGCAAGCGATTTGCAGAAGGTTTAGAATGACCAGCTGCGCGCCTTGGCGATGATGAAATCGCGGAAGACGTGCAGTTTCGCCTGGTTCTTCATCGCATCGGGATAGGCGAAATAGGTGTCGAAGGACGGCACTTCGGTCTCCGGCAGCAACTGCACCAGCCCTGAGTCCTTGCTAACCACATAGTCGGGCAGCATGGCGATGCCGGCACCACCCTGAACCGCGCGCTTGATCGACAATATGTCGTTGATCTGCAGCGTCGGCACCCTTTGCCCGCCTTCGAAATCGCCGACCGTTTCCAGCCAGTTCAATTCCGACAAATGCGCCGGCACCGGCACGCCGAAGGTGACGATGCGATGGCTCTTCAACTCGGCGATCGACGCCGGCTTGCCATACTTGTTGACGTAAGAAGGGGCGGCGTAGAGATGGAAATGCACGGTGAACAGGCGGCGCTGGATGAGATCGGGCTGCTGCGGCTGGCGCAGCCGGATCGCGCAATCCGCTCGGCGCATGGTGAGGTCGAGTTCCTCGTTCGCCAGGATCAACTGCAGGCTGATCTCGGGATAGAGCTCGATGAATTCCTGCACGCGCTCGGTCAGCCAGCCGGCACCGAGCCCCACCGTGGTCGTCACCCTGAGCACGCCGGAGGGCCGGTCCTTGGCCTCGGTCAGCCGCGATTTGATCGTCTCCAGCTTCATCAGCACGTCATGCGCCGTGCGGAACAGCATCTCACCCTGCTCGGTCAGCACCAGGCCGCGGGCATGGCGATTGAACAGCGGCACGCCGACGTCATGTTCGAGCGCGCTGACCTGCCGCGAGATCGCCGATTGCGACAAATGCAGTGTCTCGGCGGCATGGGTGAACGACCCAGCTTCCGCCGCAGCGTGAAACACGCGTAGCTTGTCCCAGTCCAACGCCATGATGCCCCCGTTCTGTTTTCTGGCGTCTGAATGAAAAATCAGGCTTTTGCGCGGCTTTTCTCGGCCGCTTCCCTACTCCGCCGCTTCGCGGTGAACTTCGATCCCGGCGAGGTACTTTTCCGCCTCGAGCGCGGCCATGCAGCCGAGCCCCGCCGCCGTCACCGCCTGGCGGTAGATGTCGTCGGTCACGTCGCCGGCGGCGAATACGCCCGGCACGTCGGTGCAGGTCGAATCCGGCGCCGTCCACAGATAGCCGTTCGGCTTCTGCTTCAGCTTGCCGGCGAACAACTCGACCGCCGGCGCATGGCCGATCGCCACGAACACGCCGTCGACCGTCAGATGCATCTCCTGGCCGGTCACCACATTGCGCAGCTTCAGCCCTTCCACCGACGGCGGCAGCGGCGTCTTGCCGGACTGGCCGTTGATCTCGTCGACGACAGTGTCCCAGATGACGCGGACATTGTCCTTCTTGAACAGCCGCTCGCTGAGGATGCGCTCGGCGCGGAAGTCGCTGCGCCGGTGAATGACCGTCACGCTCTTTGCCAGGTTGGAAAGGTAGAGCGCCTCCTCCACCGCCGAATTGCCGCCGCCGATCACCGCGACATCCTTGCCGCGATAGAAGAAGCCGTCGCAGGTGGCGCAGGCCGATACGCCGAAGCCCATGAAGGTCTGTTCGCTCGGGATGCCCAGCCATTTCGCCTGCGCACCGGTGGCGATGATCAGCGCGTCGGCGGTATAGGTGGTGCCGGAATCGCCCTTGGCGCGGAACGGCCGCACATTGAGGTCGACTTCGGTGATGATGTCATTGATGACGTCGGTGCCGACATGCTCGGCCTGCTTCAGCATTTGTTCCATCAGCCACGGACCCTGGATCGGATCGGCGAAGCCCGGATAGTTTTCGACATCGGTGGTGATCACCAGCTGGCCGCCCTGCTGCAGCCCGGCGACAAGCATCGGCTTCAGCATGGCGCGGGCGGCGTAGATTGCCGCCGTATAGCCGGCAGGGCCGGAGCCGACGATGAGAACGGGGGCGTGCTTGGTGATCATGGACGGGCTTTCACAACAACCGGACGCGAATGAAGCGTCCGGCACAGGGTTCGATATCGGCCCTAATCTAGGTGTTGCAGGCGACGCCAGCAAGACGATCTGGCCTTCGTCCCCGGAAAGCTTCCCCGCAAACAGCCCGATCCATGAACATCTTGCTCGGCGACTGTCCGAAAATCACCGGCTTAGAGACTGTTTCGAAATTCGCTCTGGCGAGTCATATGGTGGTGGTTTCGAGAACCGGCGCGCAGCGGACATTTGGGTCCGTGAGCACCGGAAGCGCAGAAAACGCCATCAGATGGCCGCCAGAGCAGAGTTTCCAAACGGTCTCTGAAGGGATGGAATGGACACAGAAGTGGTTTAATTACAAAATCACGAAAGATTCTTGCGTGAAGCGCCGAAGGTATCCATGCCGCTCAAAGCCGATCTCGATGCCATCGACTGGAAAATCCTGCGCGAGCTTCAGCAAGACGGGCGCATGACCAATGTCGAGCTGTCCGGCCGCGTCGGCATTTCGGCGCCGCCATGCCTGCGTCGCGTCAGGCGGTTGGAAGAGACCGGCATCATCCGCGGCTATCGCGCCTTGCTCAATGCGCCGGCGCTCGGCCTGGATGTCGTCGCCTTCTGCCTTATCGGCCTGCATCACCAGGCCGACGCGGAGCTGAAAACCTTCGCCGAACGCACCCGCGGTTGGCCGATCGTTCGCGACGCCTGGATGGTGTCGGGCGAATCCGACTTTTTGCTGCATTGCGTGGCGAGCGACCTCGGCGCCTTTCAGACCTTCGTCATCGAGGCGTTGGCCTCGGCGCCGAATGTCGACACGGTGCGCACGGCACTGACCATCCGTCGCGTCAAGGACGAGGGCTTGGTAGCTTTCAGCGAAGTGAGAACTTAATCCCGGCCGAGCTCGGCGATGACGTCGCAGAGTTTCCTGTGATCGTTGCCGGTCATCAGCTTGCGCTTCATGAAAGTACCATCGCCAGAAGTCCGATTGAACCTGCCGTTCACCAACCAGCCCTCGCATAGCCCGGCTCGCCATCCGGCTTCCATATCATCGGCCTTGTCGCCGACGATGATTGATCGGCTGATATCCACGCCCAGCAGATCGCGGGCGCGCAGAAGCATGCCCGGATTGGGCTTGCGCATCGGATGATCACCTACTGCCAGTTCACCCGTCCCGCTCGAATGGTAGGCGCAGGCGAGCACCAGATCGATCCGGCAATTCTGTGCTTCGAGAAGTGTCAGCAGCTGAGCATTGACTGCGGCGAACTCCGGCCAGCCGAAATAGCCGCGGGCTATGCCTGACTGGTTGGAGACCACGATCGCAGGAACGCCTACGATGTTCGCCGTTCGGATCACCGGCAGCATCTCCGGACGCAGCACGATGTCAGCCGGATCGCTGGGATAGCCGCTATCGACATTGATGGTGCCGTCGCGGTCGAGAAACAGCGCCGGCGTGCCAGCTGTAAAAACCGAGGTACCAATCCGCTCGACCCACAGGCCCGGCTCTTCGAGCGGGTAATGATTCGACCTCACGACAGGGCCGATGTCAGCCATCACAGAGGCGCGCTTCGACCATTTCGCACAGATGATGATAGAGGCACAGATGCCCCTGCTGGATGATCGGCGTCGAGGTCGAGGGCACGTTGAGCAGGATGTCGGAGAGCGGCTTGAGCTTGCCGCCGGTGTCGCCGGTCAGGCTGATCACCGTCATGTCCATCGTGCGCGCCTGCTCGGCAGCGGCAAGGATGCTGGCCGAGTTGCCGCTGGTCGAGATGGCGAGCAGCACAGCACCCGCCGAGCCATGCGCCTCGACCTGCCGTGAAAACACCGTGTCGAAGCCGTAATCATTGCTCCAGGCGGTCAGCACCGCCGCATTGGCCGGCAGCGCGATGACGTTGTAGGCCTTGCGCTCCTTCAGGAAGCGGCCGACCAGTTCACCGGCGATGTGGATGGCATCGCTCGCCGAGCCGCCATTGCCGCAGATCAGCAGCGCCTTGCCGTGCGAAAGCGCGGCGACGACGGCGGTAACCGCCCGCTCCATCTCGCCGGTGAGGTCGCGCTCGACCATCGCGGTGATCGCGGCCGCCGAGCGGACCAGGTATTGGTTCAGTTCGGACATGAAAACCTCAGTTTGTACTGCCGGCGCGCAACTTGCCGATGGTGCCGGTGGTGCTCTTGCCGGCGACGAGATCGACCAGCACGACGCGGCCGCCCGCCTTTTGCACGATTTCGGCGCCGACCACCTGATCGATCGTGTAGTCGGCGCCCTTGACCAGTATGTCGGGCTTGAGCGCCTCGATCAGCGCGAGCGGCGTGTCCTCCTCGAAGAGGACGACGGCATCGACCGAGGCAAGCGCCGCCAGCACGCAGGCCCGGTCATGCTCGTCGTTGACCGGGCGCCCTGGCCCTTTCAGCCGGCGCACCGAGGCATCGCTGTTGAGGCCGAGAACCAGCCGGTCGCATTGGCTACGTGCCGCATGCAAAAGGCTGACATGGCCGGCGTGAAGGATATCGAAGCAGCCATTGGTGAAACCGACGCTCAAGCCTTCGTCCTTCCACGTCACCACCAGCCGTGCAGCGGCAGCGGCATCGAGAATTGCATCCTTGTGGGCAATCGGTCCATGCGAGCGAAACAGCGCCCCGGTAAGCTCTTCGACCGTCAGCCGCGCGGTACCGCGCTTTCCCACCACCACGCCACCCGCCGCGTTGGCGATGGCGGCGGCCATGATGCGGTCGGCGCCCGCGGCAAGAGCCAACGCAAACGTAGCAATGACAGTGTCGCCGGCGCCGGAAACGTCGAACACTTCCCGCGCCTGCGTGGCGATGTGGCGGGCATCGTCTGCGCCGACGACGCTCATGCCCTTTTCGCTGCGCGTCGCGACCACGAAATCGAAGCTGTGTGCCGAGATCAGCTCACGCGCCGCGGCCACGATCTCGTCATCGGCAAAAACCACGCGTCCAACCGCCTCGCCAAGTTCCTTGCGATTGGGCGTGATCGCCGTCGCCCCGGCATAGCAAGCAAAGTCGCGGCCCTTGGGATCCACCAGAACCGGCTTGCCCGCCTCGCGGCAGATCGAGATGAGCTCGCCGGCGACGCCGTCGAGCAATATGCCCTTGCCGTAGTCGGAAAGGATAACGATGTCGGCTTGCGCGAGCGCGGCGCGGAAATGGCGGACCAGCGTTGCTCGCTCAGCGTCGCCCAGCGGCTTGATTTCCTCTTCGTCGAAGCGCAGCACCTGCTGGTTGAGCGCACTGAACCGGCTTTTTGACGACGTCATCCGGTTCGCGTCCTGCGCGAGGCCGCCAGTGTCGACACCAAACTCGGCGAGCATGCGCATGAGATTGTCGCCGGCCTGATCGTCGCCGATCACCGAGACCGGTATCGCGGCAGCGCCGAGCGAGACGATGTTGGCGACGACATTGCCGGCGCCGCCCATCGCCGACGTTTCGCCACGCCCGCGCAGCACCGGAATGGGCGCTTCAGGCGAAATCCGCTCGATGACGCCGTTGACGAAACGGTCGCGGATGAAGTCGCCGACCACCAGTACGGTGACGTTGCCGAACCGCGAGATGGCGCGGTGAAGGGGTTCGGGAGAAGGCAGGTATTGCTCGCTCATGTCATCCGCGACGTGCAATGAGAGCCGGTCCCGATGCCGTGAAAGCGCTGGACTGGCAGGGCTGATCGTTCATGGCGAAGCCGATATACCGCAATTCGGCTCAGCGCAACGGCAGGCACCGAACCGACCACAGCCAATGCGGATTGGCGGATCAGCTTTTCTGCAAAGCCACATGAACGCCCAATCCGACGAGCACCGCACCGCCCGCACGCCGCATAAGGCGCTGTGCGTGGCTCGAACGCCGCAGCCTGGTGATCAGCGCACCCGCCAGCACCACGCACATGACATCTGCAGAGGAGAACATCAGATTGACGATCGTCCCGAGGACGAGGAATTGGAGCCAAACGGGAAACGTCGCCGACGCGTCGATGAATTGCGGCAGGAACGCCATGAAGAAGATTGCAGTCTTGGGATTGAGCACCTCGACGGTGATGCTCTCGAAAAAGGCGCGGCGGGCGGATTTCGGCTCAATACCGGGCATGACAGCATCGTCTTGCGCCCTGGCGCGGAACAGCGAGACACCCAGCCAGATCAGATAGAGTGCGCCGGCCAGCTTGACCGCGATGTAGAGCGTCGGCACGGCGTGGAAAAGCACGGACAGCCCGGCAGCGGCAGCGATGACATGCACATAGCCGCCAAGATGGATCCCCAACGCCGCCGTCAGGCCGGACCAGCGGCCGCGCGCCATGGTTTGTGCAGCAGTGTAAAGCATCGCCGGACCGGGGATGTAGGCAAAGATCGCCGTGGTGGCGAAGAAGGCGATAAGCAGTTCGGTCGACGGCATTGCCTTGCTCCTGTCGCGCTTCGCCGGTGGATCGCCGACTGGAGCGAGAGCTTTGCGGCGGCACTGTGACGCTCACCCAACCGCCGGATTGCGACCTGCTTTATCGACAGCCCCGCAAGCCTCCCCTATAAGGGCCGGAATCGGCACAAGATACCAGAGGCTTTCATGATCATCGTCACGGGCAGCGCCGGCATGATCGGCTCCAACATCGTCGCTGCGCTCAATGCCGAAGGGATCAGCGAAATCGTCGTCGTCGACGACCTGACCGACGGCCACAAGATTGCCAATCTCGCCGACCTGCAGATCGCCGATTATCTCGACAAGGACGATTTCCTGCCGCGGATGGAGGCCGGGGATCTCGGCCGCATCGAGGCCGTCTTCCACCAGGGCGCCTGCTCGACCACCACCGAGTGGAACGGCAAGTTCATGATGGAGGTGAACTACGCTTATTCGAAGCGGCTGCTGCATGCCTGCCTGGCACTGCGTGTGCCCTTCCTCTATGCCTCCTCCGCGTCGGTCTATGGCGCCGGCGCCGCGTTTCGCGAGGAACCGGAATGCGAACGCCCGCTCAATGTCTATGCCTATTCAAAGAAGCTGTTCGACGACTATGTCCGCCGCACCGTCTTCGAAACCGACCATTCGCCGGTGGCGGGCCTGCGCTATTTCAACGTCTATGGGCCACGCGAGGCGCATAAGGGCGCCATGGCCTCGGTCGCCTTCCACCTGTTTAACCAAGTCGAGCAAGGCCAGAACCCGAAACTGTTCGGCGCCTATGACGGTTTCGGACCTGGCGAGCAGAGCCGCGATTTCATCCATGTCGGCGACGTTGCCGACGTCAATCTGTGGTTGTGGAAACGTGGCCTGAGCGGCATCTTCAACTGCGGCACCGGCCGTGCCCAGCCGTTCCGCGCCATTGCCGAAACGGTGATCGGCACGCTGGGCCAAGGCGAGATCGAGTTCATCGACTTTCCAGACCACCTCAAGGGCAGCTACCAGAGTTTTACGCAAGCTGATATGTCCCGGTTGCGCGCAGCCGGTTACAATGGTCAGTTTCGCACAGTGGAAACCGGCGTCAGAGACTATGTCGAATGGCTGAAAGCCCAGCGATCCTCGTGATCGGCCCACGCTGGGTGGGCGACATGGTGATGGCGCAGTGCCTGTTCTCGGCGCTGAGAGAGCTTCACCCGAACGCCGCGATCGACGTTCTGGCCCCGGCATGGGCGGCGCCACTGGTCAAGCGCATGCCCGAAATACGCCAGCAGATCGATCTGCCGCTGAAATCCGGCGCGCTGGAATTCCGCATGCGAAGGCGCTTCGGCCGCCTGCTGCGCGGCCACTACGACATCGCCTATGTCATGCCTGGAAGCTGGAAATCGGCGCTTGTCCCGTTCTTTGCCCGCATTCCGCGCCGCGTCGGCCATCTCAAGGAAATGCGCTACGGGCTGCTGACCGATATCGTCCCCTTGCCCGACAATGTGAAACGGCGCACGGCGCAGGCCTATTTCGGCCTCGCGCAAGGGGGCACGTTCCGCGCTCCCAAGCTCGCTGTCGATACAAAAAGCCAGGCGGCACTGCTGGGCCGCTTCGGGCTGGAGGCGGAAAAATTCGTCGCGCTGATGCCCGGCGCCGAGTTCGGCCCGGCCAAACGCTGGCCGAGCGAACGCTACGCCGGCCTTGCCCGCAAGATGATGGCGAAAGGTTTTGAGGTCGCGCTGTTCGGGTCGAAGAACGACGCCCAGGTTACGGCGGAAATCGCCACGCTTGCACCGGGCGTTGTCGACCTCGCCGGCCAGACGCGGCTGGAGGACGCCATCGACCTGATCGCCGCGGCCAGGCTCGCGGTGTCGAACGACAGTGGGCTGATGCATGTTGCCGCCGCGGTCGACACGCCGATCGTTGCCGTCTACGGCTCGACCTCGCCGCAGAATACGCCGCCGCTCGCCGAGCAGCGCGAACTGGTCTGGCTCGGCCTGTCCTGTTCGCCCTGCCACCAGAAAAACTGCCCGCTCGGCCATCTCAACTGCCTGAAAACGCTTGAGGTGGCACAGGTCACGGCAGCAGCGGAACGGCTGCTGGAAATGCCGGCCGCCGCATGAGGGTGCTCATCGTCAAGACATCCTCGATGGGTGACGTCATCCATACCTTTCCGGCAGTCGAGGATGTGCGCCGCAACCGGCCGGATGTGTCGTTCGACTGGTGTGTCGAAGAGGCTTTTGCCGGCATCGTGGCGCTGCATCCGGCGATCGCAACCATCCACACCGTGGCGATCCGGCGCTGGCGCACAAGCCCGCTCGGCCGTGGCACATGGCGCGAGGCAGCGGGATTGCGCCGCGCCTTGCAAGATTGCTGCTACGATCTCGTCATCGATGCGCAAGGATTGCTGAAGTCGGCCCTGGTGGCGAAACAGGCCGCGGCGCCAATCGCCGGCTTCGACGGCTCGAGCGCCCGCGAGCCTTCGGCGACTTTGTTCTACGACCGCCGCTATGCTGTATCGCGCGATCTGCACGCCATCGAACGTACAAGGCGGCTGTTCGGGCTGGCGCTCGGCTATGAACCGGATTTTTCCGGGCTCGCATCCGGCATCGTGCCGCCGGCCGGCGGTTCGACCTTTGTCGGTGGAAAAACCGCCTTCCTGCTGCACGGTACCAGCCGCGAGGACAAGAAATGGCCGGTCGGCAACTGGATCGAGACTGCCCGGCTTCTCGTGGAAAGAGGGATGACGCCGGTCACCACCTGGTCGAATGACAGGGAAAAGGCGGTTGCCGAGGCGATCGCCGAGGCCGTTCCGCAGACCGTGCTGGTGCCGAAATCACCGCTTGCCGAGATCGCCGCGATCATCGGCCGGTCGGTTCTGGTCATCGGCGCCGACACCGGCCTCACCCACCTCGCCAGCGCCTTCGGCCTACCGACGGTCGCCGTGTTTCTGGCGACAGAACCCGGCCTGACCGGCCCGCGCGGGCCGTTCTCGTCAACGCTGCTGGCCGCGCCCGGCGGTGGTGTCACGCCCGCCGAGGTGGTAGTGGAGGCAGAGAGGCTGCTGGGGCTCAAATCGCAGGCCGCGACATAGGACCTTTTCAGAATTCGCTCTGGCGAGCCGCTATTCGGCGGCCAGAGCAGACTCATCAAAAGTCCTCAGATGAACTGCACCTGGACGATCTCATAGCCCCGTGCACCGCCTGGCGCGTTGACCTCGATCGCATCGCCGACTTCCTTGCCGATCAGCGCCCGCGCGATCGGCGAGGAGATCGAGATGCGGCCGGACTTCACGTCCGCTTCCTGGTCACCGACGATCTGGTAGGTCTTCTTCTCTTCCGTGTCCTCGTCGACCAGCACCACGGTCGCGCCGAACTTGACCTTTTCGCCGCTGAGCTTGGTGACGTCGATCACTTCGGCACGGGCGATAAAGTCCTCGAGCTCGTTGACGCGGCCCTCATTAAGGCTCTGCGCCTCTTTCGCCGAGTGGTATTCGGCATTTTCGGAAAGATCGCCATGCGAGCGCGCTTCGGAGATCGCTTCGATGATGCGCGGCCGCTCCTCCTGCTGGCGCCAGCGTAGTTCTTCCTTCAACGACGCGAACCCCTCGCCTGTCATTGGGACCTTGTTCATGATGCCTGACCTTTCCTGCCGCCGCCCCCGCATTCCGGGAGCGACCTTGTCGATGGGTACAAAAAGAAAACGGTCCGGCAGCCTCGGGCTAACGGAACCGTGTCACCGCAATTTCCCCCAATATAGCAATCTTCGTGGGTTTTTCACGCCAAAAAATCAGTTTTGAAAAATTCACGCGCCATTTGTGGAAATGCCGTCACGGCAGCGCGGCAGGCAGGGCGAGCGGCAACAAACAACCGGCTGCGATTGCTCACAGCCGGTGTGAGGAGTGTTTGGGCTTCGAATCAGCTCTTCATGAAACGGTCTATCTGCTCAGACAGCATGCCGTATTCACGAGATCCCTTGCCGGTGCGCTTCTCGATCTCGCGGAGCTGTTCCTGGGCACCGTCGAGATCGCCGATCTGCAGATGCGCCTCGCCGAGATATTCACGTACCAGCGTGTAATCAGGATCGATGCGCAGCGCTTCCTCGTAATAGCCGAGGCCGACGGTGACACGTCCGGAATGGCGATGCGAGTAGCCGAGATAGTTGAGGATGCGAGGGTCTTTCTTGTCCGCAGCCAGGCTGAGTACGGCGATCGCCTCGTCATAACGTCCGGCCATCGCCAGCGCGCGGCCGGCTTCATAGATGTTGTCGTCGTCCAGCATGCCTTGTTTGGGTGCCACGCATTTCTTCAGCTTCTTGTCCCAGACCTTGCCTTTCTTGCACTGTGTCGTCTGGCTGCCATCGCCACCGCCTCCACCTTCACCGGCCGAAAACACCGGAACCGCAAACAGCGGCAGGGCGGCAACCGCCAGAACCTGGATCAGCACTCGTCTGCGCATCGAAGCCTCCTTGAAGCATGACAATGTAAGACGAACGCCGGGCAAAAGCCATTTCATCCCGGAAAAAAGTCGTGGCCGCAGAAAGCTTTTTGAAACGATCCGCGCCGGTCGGAAAATTGAAGCGCCGAACATGACGTGACGAGCGCTACAAATTCGCTATCATCCAGCAAACGGCAAACGGAGTATGCGGAGACGACCAGTGCAGCGGCGCCATGAAAAAGAATGGGAGCTTTCGATCGGTCCCGACACAGTGCGCCTATTCATCCTCAAGGCGAAGGCGCTGAGCGCCGCCGTCAACGAAGACTATGCCGATGGCGCCGAGCACGAGGTAGAACTCGATGGCGAGGCGCATGACAACCACCATCATGACGGTCTCGTCGAGGAAAGTTCCGAAAACCTCACCGAAGAAGAACTGCGCGAACTGATCAACGACCTCAATGTCGACGAGGCGGCCGAACTCGTAGCACTCGCCTGGGTTGGCCGCGGCGACTATGACGCCTCGGAATGGGCGGACGCGCTGACGGCTGCGCGCGAGCGCGCTAACAAGCGCACGGCGAAATATCTGCTCGGCATGCCGCTCTTGGCCGACTGGCTGGAGGAAGGGCTGGAAGCAATCGGTGCGTAACGCTGCGGTTACCGTTCGTGATCGGCCAAAACCCTCGTTCAGGCAACTTCCGCATTCGCTCACCGTTAACGGCGAATGGCGGCGCTGACCCCTCTCGCATTGACCAGATTGGCCGGATTGGCCGGATTGAACAGATTGGCACTGCCTTTGGCGGCGGCGATGCTGTCCGCAGGAGCGGCCCTGGCCCAAGCTCCGGAATTGCCTGAAACCGTGCCTGTCCCGGAGCTCAATCGATCGGAATCAGCGCAAGAAGCCGCGCCTGCCGACGTGCCAATCCCCGAGCCACGCCCAGCGGATGCCCCGAATCCTGATCAGCCTGCGACCGACAAACTGAATCAGCAGAAGTCGGACCAGCATAAGGAAGCCGGGCCGCCGCCGGCAATCGCTCCCACGCCGAGCGAAAAGCCCGCTGAAGCGGAACCGCCGGCCACTGCCCCGAAACCGCCTGAGAAACCGGCGCAAGCGCAGGAGAAAGAAATCCCTCCCGACCCGCGCTCGGCCTCTGTGCCGCAGGAAAAAATGCCGGACGAGGAACTTGCCTGCCGCAGGCGGCTGAAGTCGATGGGCGTCGACTTCGAGGAACGCAAGGCCGAGCACGATGCGGCGGTCGGCTGCTCTATCCCCTATCCGATCGTGCTGAAGACGCTGGGCAAGTCATTGGATATCAACCCCGAAACCGAGCTGAACTGCCAGATGGCCGAGGCTGTCGCGCGCTTCGCTGCGAATATCATCCAGCCGGCGGCCAAGGCCGAGTTCGGCGCCAGTCTCAAATCGGTCGGTCAGGCATCCGCCTTTGTCTGCCGGCTGCGCCACGGCGGAGGGAAACTGTCGGAACATGCTTTCGGCAACGCGCTCGACATCGCCAGCTTCACGCTTTCGGACGGCAGAAAGATCGACATCGGCCCGGCGCCGCCGGAAAAGGACGCGAAATTCCTGAACGCGGTGCGCAAGGCAGCCTGCGGTCCGTTCAAGACCGTGCTTGGCCCCGGCAGCGATGCGGATCATTCGCTGCATCTCCATCTCGATCTCGCACCGCGCCGCAACGGCGGCACCTTCTGCCAGTGACGGATCCGATCTGCGCGCCGCAATTTGGCCGCAGCCGTAAACGCAGCCGCTGATTTTTCCTTTACTCTTGGCGGTTAAGCTTCGTCTCATCTGATCATGATCCCGAAAAGTGGGATCCGGTTTTCGGAGAAAGATCATGATCAAACAACGAGACAGAGCCTGATCGGGATCAGGCTCGGGGACAGGGATCTTGTCGATGGCCGGGATAATTCGCGCCGCGTTCGTCGCCGTGCGGCAAACCAGACGCGCGCGCATGATTGCCGGCGGCCTTGCCATCGCAGCGATCTCGGCCTGCACCACCGGCAGCGTGCTTTCGCTGGAACCGGCCGTCGATGTCGGCAGCCAGACATCAGCCGTTCCGAACTACGCCGGCCCGAAATATGCCGGAATGCAGAGCCTCGTCCCGTCCAACCCATACATGACCGCCGCCTATCCGCGCATAGACGAGCCGATGGCGCCGACCGAACAGATGCCGGCCAGCGAGGTCGACTGCCGCAACGAACTGAAACGCCTGGGCGTAGTCTACACCGATCTTGCGCCGATCCGCGAAGGCCAGTGCGGCATCGACTATCCGGTCAAGATTTCGGCCATCGGCAGCATCGGGATGAAGCCGGCCGCGACGCTGACCTGCGACATGGCCGCCACCTTCGCCGGCTGGGCCAAGAATGAACTGGTCCCGTCCGCCCGCTGGCGTTATTTCTCCGGCGTCAAGACCATTCGCCAGGGATCGAGCTATTCCTGCCGCAGGATCGCCGGCGAAGGCGTGCTGTCGGAGCACGGCAAGGGCAACGCGCTGGACGTCATGAGCATCGAGCTCGGCAATGGCAAAGATATCGACGTGCGCAAGCCCGGCCTGTTTGCCTTCCGCACGCGCGGCTTCCTCAACACTGTGCGCGCCGACGGCTGCCAGTATTTCACCACTGTGCTCGGCCCCGGCTACAATTATGACCACCGCAACCACTTCCATTTCGACATCAAGAACCGCAAGAACGGCTACCGCGCCTGCCGCTGAGCCCGAGCGCATGCCCACTGCCCAAGGTCTGCGCCGCCGCGTAGAATGACGCCACATTAGGTGATGCCGTATCGCCTGGGTGGTGTCTCGTGAGCCGACGGAGCCTTCGACGACGTGCAACGATCTGGCTGGTGGCGTTCTGTGCCGGCTATCTCGTGCTCGCCTATTTCGCCGCACCGGAATTCTGGACCCTGCGGGACCGCAATTTCCGTACGCAGCGCTTCGAGATGGTGACGCACACGCCGCAAGGTATTGCGGGCGATCCGATCAATGTCGGCCTTGTCGGTACCAAAAAAGAGCTGGTCCACGCCTTCGCCGTCGCCGGGTGGGACACGGCCGACGCCCTTACGCTGAAGACCGCGATCGAGATCGGCGAAAGCGTGCTGTTCGATCGGCCCTATCCCGACGCGCCGGTCAGCCGGTTGTTATTCGAAGGCCGTGCACAGGATCTGGCCTTCGAGAAGCCGGTCGGCGACAGTGCCGACCGGCGTCATCACGTCCGCTTCTGGCAGACCGATGCGACCGGAGACGATGGCCGGCCGCTCTGGCTGGGGTCGGCAAGCTTCGATCGCGGCGTCGGCCTCAGCCACGACACCGGTGCGATCACCCACCATATCGGTGCCGACATCGACGCCGAGCGCGACTTCCTGATCCGCGACCTGTCTGCCGCAGGCATGCTGATTTCGACCAGCGAGATATCGGGCATCGGTGCGACAAAGACCGGGCGCAATGGCGGCGGCGATCCCTATTTCACCGACGGCAAGGCGGTAGTGGGCGTGCTGCTGCAATTGCCGTAGGCGCAAGGCGAACGGCCGGTCTTCCGCCTCATCGCCTAACGGCCGCTATCGGGAGCCGGCGATCACGACTTCGCCGAACGATCCCCTCTCCAGAGTTCGAAAGCCTGCGGCACCGCGTCGAAACCATAGATCTTGTCGATCACCGGCTTGATCGCAATCGGTCTCGATCGCCTCGTTCATCCGCTCGAAGGCGCGCCGCCATGGGATGCCGCATGAGATGGTTGCGCCCGCCGGCATGAAAAATGACCGCGATCTATTTTCGAAGACCGCGCCGCAATGCTATTGACCCCGCATGCTCTATGCTGAAATCGCCATCGTGGCCGCCCTCATCTGCGTGAACGGCCTTCTGGCAATGTCCGAACTTGCCATCGTCTCGTCACGGCCGGCCCGCCTCAGGGCGATGATCGACCGCGATGTCAAGGGCGCCGGCCGCGCCTTGGCGCTCGGCTCCAATCCCGGCAAATTCCTGTCGTCGGTGCAGATCGGCATCACCCTGGTCGGTGTTTTGTCCGGCGCCTTTTCCGGCGCCACGCTCGGCGAGCGGCTGTCCGTGTTCCTGGCATCGACCGGCGTCCGCGAAAGCCTTGCCGACCCGATCGGCGTCGGCATCGTCGTCGCCCTCATCACCTACTTCTCGCTCATCATCGGCGAACTGGTGCCGAAGCAGATCGCGCTGCGCGATCCCGAACGCGTCGCCGCCAGGGTTGCTCCGGCGATGACCATCCTCGCCACCGTCTCGGCGCCGCTGGTCTTCCTGCTCGACATTTCCGGCCGCGCTATGCTGTGGCTGCTCGGCCAGCGCGGTGAAAGCGAGGAGAAGGTCACCGACGAGGAGATCAAGATGCTGGTCGCCGAAGCCGAACATCACGGCACCATCGAATCCGACGAGCGGCGCATGATCGCCGGCGTCATGCGGCTCGGCGACCGCGCCGTCCGCGCGGTGATGACGCCGCGCACCGAGGTCGACTGGATCAACCTGCAGTCCGATGAGGTGGCAATCAAGAAGCTCTTGATGGAGACCCAGCATTCGCGCCTGCCGGCCGGCGATGGCAGTGTCGACGCCATGATCGGCGTCGTCCAGACCCGCGACGTGCTGGCCGCGATGCTTGGCGGTCGCGCACTCGACCCGCGCCGGCACGTGCGCACCGCTCCGATCGTCCATGACCAGGCCGACGCGCTGGATGTCCTTTCGACACTCAAGGAGTCCAACGTGCCGATGGCGCTGGTCCATGACGAATACGGCCATTTCGAAGGCATCGTCACCCCGGCGGACATACTGGAAGCCATCACCGGCGTCTTCCGGGCGGACCTCGACGCCGGCGACGAGGAAAACGCCGTCAAGCGCGAGGACGGCTCATGGCTGCTTGCCGGCTACATGCAGGCCGACGAGATGGCAGACGTTCTCGGCATCGACCTGCCCGAGAACCGCGACTACGAGACCGTCGCAGGTTACGTGCTGTCGCACATGCACCATCTGCCGGCGACCGGCGAATGCGTGGATGCGCAGGGCTGGCGCTTCGAGGTCGTCGACCTCGACGGCCGCCGCATCGACAAGCTCATCGCCACCCGCCTGCCCGGCGGTCACCGCGAAATCGTGCGGTAACAATCAACACGATGTGTGAGGCCCCTTCGAATGTCAGCTCTTGACCGATATTGTTGAAAGGTCAGGAGCGCCACGAAGCATGCGCCGACGATAGAATTCTATTTCTTGGCGAGGCTCTTCTTGGAAACAGGATTCATTAATCCGACCTCTCGTGAAACAGTGTTCTGCGCAAGCCGCTTGAATGGTTTGGCCGAGGCGTTTTCAACAATATTGACCCAATGCTGCCACCGAGTTGCACCGGCTCAAAATTTGCCGAGATTGATATTGCCATCGGCCATGCGGATGCGCGAGCGGCCGTCGCCAGTCGGGGCATATTGTGTTCCCCAAATTGGCCTCCGGCCGCCCGGCTATCCGCGCCGGCCGTCGCGCCACCCAGCCGGCGAGATGCCCGCAAGCTTCTTGAAGCTCCGGCTGAAGGCCGCTTCGGACTCGTAGCCGACCTCACGCCCGACCGCCGAGACTTTGGCCAGCCCATCAGTGAGCAGTCGTGAGGCCAGTTGCACGCGCCATCGCGTGAGATATTGCATCGGCGGGCAGCCGACGAGACGCGTGAAGCGGGCCGCAAGGACGGACCGCGAGACGCCGGTTTCGCGTGCAAGTTCTTCAATTGTCCAGCCACGCGCCGGATTCTCGTGAACAAGCGCAACAGCCCGGCCGACGGCGGGGTCGCGCAAGCCGGCCAGCCAGCCGGTCTGCTCCGGCGGCAGTGCCTCAAGATAGCGGCGAACGACCTCAACGAACATCAGCTCGCTGAGGCGCAGACGGATGCATTCAGCGCCAGGCCGCTGAGCGGACACCTCTGCCAGCGTTAGTTCGATCAGCCGGTCGAGTAGATCGCTCGGGGCGCCGGCCGCGCGCCGGATGCGTATCAGCGGAGGAAAGGCCCCGAGCAGAGGATTGAACGGCCGTGCATCGCAACCAAGAAAACCGCAGACATATCTGGTCAGGAAGGGGCCGTCGCCACCTTCGTTGACCACGAAGGGGAGTTGTCCGGCCGCCATGGCGCGAAAGAAATCGAGCGAATCTTGCAGGCTCAAACCTGATCGCACTCCGGACGCACTGCACATCACGTACGAATCCTCATGCGGGATCACAAGTATGTCGCCTTCGGCAAACTCCGTCGGCGGACCATCACCGATGCTGACCGAGCCCGATCCTTGGGTGATTATGTGGTAGGAAATCACATGTTGGGCGCGCGGCAGAATGACATGGGCAAATGAATCCGCCCGCGGCACTTCCACACTCCAGGGCGAAGAGGCATCGACCCGGAAGAAAAGCGCGCCGGTAAGCTTTATCACGCGCAGCACATCCGAAAGCACATCCTTGTCCGGCGTCGCCGAAGGTGCGGCATCGGGAACGACCTCGTCCGGTGGCCGCCCAGGCGATGGCGCAAGGACGGACGCTGCGGCAAGCGATTGAGACGCTGGGTCATGGAGCGTGCCCATGGACCAAGTCTACAATGCGCCGAACAGCATATCCACCGCGCATCCCGTGGAGTCCATGCGATCAACGGAGGTCGGCCATGTCTACTTATTGCTTCTTCGACGTGCGTGAAATCACTGACCAAGCCAAGATCGAGCAGTATCTGGCAGGGGTCTTTGCAACGGTTGAACAGTATGGAGGGCGCTATTTGGTGCTGGGCGGGAAATCCGACCTTGTCGAAGGAGACTGGCAGCCGGTCTATCCGGTCATCGTCGAATTTGCCGACGGCGAGCATGCCCAGCGCTGGTATTCATCGCCCGAATACGAGCCGCTGAAGGCGCTTCGCGTCGCCGGAACCCGATCCAACGCAGTGTTCCTTGAAGGTGCAACGCCAGGATCGGAGGAAGCGGCGGTCCAGACCCGCCGGGTGGGGACATCGAAAACTCCGGCTGAAATCTACGACTCACTGTTCGTTCCAGCGCTATTCCGACAATGGGGACCGATCGTCGCCGCCGAGGCGCGAATAGGGAGGGGCAACCGCGTGATCGACATTGCCTGCGGTACGGGTGTGCTGGCGCTCGCGGCCCTCGATCGCGTTCGCACGGAGGGCAAGGTGGTCGGCCTTGACCCCAATCCCGACATGCTTTGCGTTGCTCGCCGCAAAAGCACTCGCATCGAATGGCGAGAAGGGCGCGCCGAGCAGATTCCTTTTCCGGATGAAAGCTTCGACGCCGCAGTCAGCCAGTTTGGCCTGATGTTCTTCGAGGATCGAGCAGCCGGACTGCGGGAAATGATGCGCGTGCTTAAGACCGGCGGCCGGTTCGCCGTCGCAGTCTGCGACTCGCTCGACCAGTCGCCCGGCTATGCCGCAGTGGCGGATATGCTTGAACGGCTGTTTGGAAGCGACGTTGCGAATGCGTTCCGCGCGCCCTTTGTGCTCGGCAATGCGGAGCGACTGCGTTCGCTCTGCGCGAAGGCAGGCATAGAGCGTGCCGAGGTGAAGCGGCACCGCGGAACGGTCCGTTTTGCCTCGATCGAGTCGCTGATCTCAACTGAAAGAGCCTGCATCTGGACGTTGGGCGGGCTTTTGGACAACGAGCAGTTCAAGCGGCTTCTGGAGGAGGCCGAGCGGGCACTTATGCCTTTCGTGACAGCGGTCGGCGCCGTCGCTTTCGACATGCCGGCGCTCGTCATCACGGCATCCAAGGACTGACGCTGGGGACTGATTCCAGTTATTCCGGCCGTACGCGGTTCAATAAGTGAACCTGCCGAAGGTCCGAGAAGGGTCGACTCGAGCTTTTGCGCGAAGGGCAAGTTGTGCGCGTCAGGTTCTGCAAAAATGGCGTGGCATTCAGCGGTGACGTTGGCAACGCGTCACCCCAACGGAAATACCACCTCGACCTCGTAGAAAACGATGAGCCCGGCCAACGCCGTTAGGAGAGCAAGCAAGCCTGCGCCGAGTAATGACTCGAACTTGTTTCCGTCGCTACGCATTGGAACGCTAATGGTTGACAAGTTGCTAATCTTTATGTGACGCTTTTGTGACAATTGCAAGGGTGGGATATGACAATTGTAAGGGTGGGAAGGGAAGCCCCGCTTCTGTTCAGCGAATGGAGACCGATACTCGCCCTAGTTGCAGTATTATCTCTGCTGATTCTTTGTGCAGGTGTTGCACAAGATTTAAGCTTGTACGCTGGAAAGAAGCCGGACCTTTCGACAAAAATATGGCTCCTCGATGTCGATGTGGAACGGAGCGCGTTCACTTGGGTCTCCGTGCTGGCGCTTTTTTTCTGTAGCCGTCTTCTATTTCAGTGCGGAGACGATGCGGCGGGCCGTAGCAGTCAGTTCACCTGGCATTGGTACTTCTTAGGCTTCCTGTTCCTGCTTCTTTCTTTCGATGAATTCACGGGCCTTCATGAGAAGCTATCCGCTGCGTTGGCTGCCAGGTCAACCAATACGGGCCTGCTGTATTTTGCATGGGCAGCGCCGGCAGGCATCCTTAGCTTGGTGGGGCTAGCTGCCTTTGTTCCATTCATCCGCTCTTTTCCGACATCGCTCGCCGTGCTGTTGGCGGTTTCGGCGGCGCTGTTTCTTGGCGGAGCGGTCGGGTTTGAAATGGTCGGCGGCAGCGTTGCAGAGGCGGAAGGTATGGAATCCTTGCGCTATCGCATTCTGGCGAACATCGAAGAAGGTCTCGAACTTGCCGGGACACTGACCTTTATCTACGCACTACTCTCATACCGTGAGATAACATCAGGCACGCGCTGAGGGTATGCTAATGGTGGTGCCCGTCTTGCTCCGGCAAGGATATCCCGAAAACCCGCACCAAATCGGCGACCTGTTCCGGCGACAGGTAGCGGGGATTGAGGCCGCGTAACAGCAGATAGAGCCTTGCGGTTTCCTCCAACTCCTCGGTAGCGAATACGGCGGCCTCGAGCGTTTCGCCCGCGACCACGGGACCGTGGTTTGCCAGCAGCACCGAGGAGTAGCGCCCGGCAAGGCCCTTGATCGCAGCGACAACCGCCGGGTCGCCTGGCCGATGGTAGGACACCAGCGCGGTCTGGCCGGCGCGCATCAGATAGTAGGGCGTCATCGGCGGCAGCACCGCCTTAGGATCGATTTCCGGCAGCATTGAAAGGGCAACTGCGTGGGTCGAGTGCAGGTGCACGATGGCGCGCGCCTCTGCCCTCGTCTGATAGAGCGCAGTATGCAATGGAATTTCCTTGGTCGGCGCATCGCCAGAGGTCAGCCGGCCTTGCGCATCGAGGCGTGAAATTCGGGCAGGATCCAGGAATCCTAGCGAGGCATTGGTGGGTGTGACCAGCCAGCCGCCATCATCGAGCCGCAGGCTGATATTGCCTGATGATCCCGGCGTCAGCCCGCGCTCGAACAATGAACGTCCGAAGCGGCAGATATCGTCCCTCAGCTTGGTCTCAGTCACGTCGTCGCTCCTTCAATCAGCTCGAACCCGATATCGACCACTGCGGATGGTCCGTCGGAGCAGACGAGCCGTGCTCCGATCTCACCGACGGTCACTCGCGGCGTCAGGATGGTCGAAAGTGGCTGCGGCGCACTTCTGGCTACATCGAGACCGTTGTAGCCGAAGATCGCCAGCCGGTCCGGTATCGTGATGCCGTGGGCGAGACAGTGGAAATAGCCGCCGATCGCCATGTCGTCGTTGGAGAAGTAAACCGCATCCAGATCGGGACAACGCTCCAGCAATCGAGCCAGCCCGTCGCGCCCGGCTTCGATCGAGGATGCGGCAGGAATGATTTCTTCTCCAATGACGCTCAGCCCGGCTTCGCCCAGGGCCGCGCGAAACGCTGCGAAGCGCTTGGCCGCGCGAAGGTCCAGGCTGAGGTCGTGGCCGACGTAGCCGATGCAGCGATAGCCACGCGATATCAAATGCCGAGCGCTCACCCGGCCCGCCTTGCGGTTGGAAAAGCCCACGACGATGTCGATGCCCTCGCCATCGGTATCGAGCAGTTCGGCCACTCTGATGCGGGCGTTCCGCAGCATGGCGCCGGTGCGCTCGGTATGCTCGAGCCCCGCTACCATCATCCCGGCTGGACGCCAGCTGAGGAGTGACTCGATGACGCTCTCCTCTCGCTCCGGATCGTAGTCTGTCACCGCGACGACAGGTTGGAAGCCGGCTCCGACCAGTACTGTATTGGCGCCGCGCAGCACATCCGGAAAGACGATATTGCTTAGCGAAGGAATGACGACGCCGACGAGCTTGGACCCCATGGAGGCCAGGGTTCCCGCGATCCGGTTTGGCACATAACCGAGGCTCCGCGCGGCAGTGAGTACACTCTCGCGTGTCTTGGTTGAGAAGGAACCATGCCCGCGCAACACGCGCGAAGCAGTGCTTTCGCCGACGCCAGCCGCGCGCGCAACGTCGGTGAGGGTTATCATCGCGCCGGTTTGCGGACCGTCTTCTGCTTCGCTCTGCATTCCGGTTTCTCGGCTCGATGCGTCGTACGACTCTAGTTCCTGACGCTTCTTTTGTCACATTCAGGCGCCGCACTCAATAAACTTTGGCAGCGCTGCCACTTTTCGTTTGGCAGCGCTGCCATTCTCGTGTATCGGACTATGCAAGCGCTGCCAAAATCCAGCCAGGGGGCGTGAGACCTTGAGGGACCACCCCTTACACTTGGGAGGAAACAGATGACGATACTCACCCCGACGCTTCCGGCGGAGGCCGGAGCAGAAGACGACATCAAAAGGAAGGCCTACGGCAAAGTCTTCTGGCGCATCGTGCCGTTTCTGATGCTGTGCTATGTCGTTGCCTACCTCGATCGGGTCAATGTCGGCTTTGCCAAGCTGCAGATGTCGACCGACCTTGCCTTCAGTGAAACCGTCTATGGCCTTGGCGCCGGCATATTCTTCATCGGCTATTTCCTGTTTGAGATCCCGAGCAACGTCATCCTGCACAAAGTAGGGGCACGCGTCTGGATCGCCCGCATAATGATCACCTGGGGCCTGATCTCGGCCGGTTTCATGTTCACTGCATCTGCCCCGATGTTCTACCTGCTGCGCTTCCTGCTCGGTGTCGCCGAGGCTGGTTTCTACCCCGGCATCATCCTCTTCCTCACCTATTGGTATCCCTCGCACCGGCGCGCCAAGATCATCGCGATATTCATGTCCGCGATCCCTATCTCCGGGATTTTCGGCAATCCGCTTTCCGGCTGGATCATGGATTCGTTCGATGGCAGCAACGGCCTTGCCGGCTGGCAGTGGATGTTCCTGATCGAAGCGGTTCCGGCAATCCTGCTCGGCATCGCAGTCTTTTTCTTCCTTGACAACGGCATCCGTCACGCCAAGTGGCTGAGTGAAGCGGAGAAGCAGGCAATCGAGCGAGAGATCGCCCAGGAAGAGCACGGCAAGGAACGCTCACACTCCGTCGCCGGCATATTCCGCGATCCCCGGATCTGGCTGATGTGTCTCATCTATTTCTGCTTCGTGATGGGCCAGTACGGATTGACGTTCTGGATGCCCACGCTGGTCAAGGCGACGGGGGTCGCCGGCAACCTCAACATCGGACTGATCAGCGCAATCCCGTTTATCTGCGCTGTAATCGCCATGAACTTTTTTGGCCGCAGCGCCGACAGATATCGCGAGCGCCGCTGGCACCTGGTGGTTCCCGCTCTCTTTGGAGCCATCGGCTTCGTGATCGCAGCCACCTCGCCCGATCCCACCATCGCAATTGCCTTTCTGTCGCTGGCCGCAGCAGGTGCGATCACGTGTGCGCCGCTGTTCTGGTCACTGCCCACAGCGTTCCTCGGCGGAACTGGTGCTGCGGCTGGTATTGCGCTCATCAATTCGGTCGGAAATCTCGCCGGCTTCGTCAGCCCCTATCTCGTTGGCTACCTCAAGGATCTGACCGGCACGACCCAGGTCGGCATGTACGCCCTGGCCGCAATCCTGGTGGTCGGTGCGATCCTGGTGCTGACAGTCCCGCCCAAACTGGTCAACCGCTAGCCGAACCGCCTCATGCAGGGAGTTTCCATTATGACCATCAACGACGAGCAGAAGGATGTCCCAGCTGCAACCACACTGCGGGTCGCGGTTATCGGCCTCGGTTCGATGGGGTTCGGCATGGCGACGTCGCTTCGCCGCGCCGGGTTCGAGGTGACGGGCTTCGACGTCAACGACCAGATGGTGGCGCGCTTTGTCGCCACCGGCGGGCGGGGAGCACAAACCCCCGCCCAGGCCGCCCAAGCCGCGGACGTCGTGGTTTCTGTCGTCGTCAACGCGGCGCAGACCGAAGCCATCCTCTTTGGCGCCGATGGGGTGGCCGAAACCATGCCAGAGGGCGCGGTGTTCGTCTCCTCAGCCACCATGGATCCTGACGTTGCACGCAATCTGGCCGCCCGGCTGGAAACCACTGGGCGGCTCTATCTCGACGCGCCAATCAGTGGCGGGTCGGTCCGCGCGGCAGAAGGCGCCCTTACCGTTCTGGCCTCCGGCAGCGCTGCCGCCTTTGCCAAGGCGCGGCCCGCACTCGACGCGATGGCAGCCAAGCTTTATGAGCTTGGAGATGAACCGGGCGTCGGCGCCGCATTCAAGATGATAAACCAGTTGCTCGCCGGTGTGCATATCGCGGCAGCGAGCGAAGCCGTCGCCTTTGCCGCTCGGCAAGGGCTCGATATTCGCAAGGTCTATGAGGTCATCACCGCCTCGGCCGGCAATTCATGGATGTTCGAGAACCGCGTTCCGCACGTGCTCGACGGCGACTATGCCCCACGCAGCGCCGTCGACATTTTCGTCAAGGATCTCGGTATCGTCCAGGATATGGCGCGCAGCGCCAAGTTCCCCGTGCCGGTGGCGGCCGCGGCGCTGCAGATGTTCCTGATGACCTCGGCGGCCGGGATGGGGCGGGATGACGATGCCTCAGTCGCCCGCCTCTACGCAAGGATCACGGGCACCGACTTGCCCGGCGAACCGCAAACCTGATCAGGACCGGACCCAGCCAATGCCCCGCTTCGCCGCCAATCTCACCATGATGTTCAACGAATGGCCGTTCCTCGACCGGTTCGCTGCCGCCGCCGATGCCGGCTTCGAAGCGGTCGAGTTCCTTTTCCCTTACGAGCATAGACCGGATGCGATCGCCGAACGCCTCGCAAAGAACGGTCTATGCCAGGTCCTGTTCAACCTGCCGCCCGGCAACTGGGCTGGCGGCGAGCGTGGGCTGGCCTCCCTGCCGGGACGGTTCGACGAGCTCCGGGTCGGCGTTGAAGCAGCGCTCTCTTACGCAGAGGCGACCGGGGTCAAGCGCCTTCATCTCATGTCGGGGATTGCCTCTCGCGACGACAAGGAAGCTGTCGATGCCTACCGGAAGGCCATCGTCTGGACGGCCGAAAAACTTGCCGATCGAGGCATCGATCTCTTGATCGAGCCGATCAACAGCCGTGACATGCCGGGTTACTTCCTCAACGACTTCGGCTTCGCTGAAGCTCTCGTCCGCGACCTGGCGCTACCCAATCTTAAGCTGCAATTCGACGTCTACCATCGCCAGATCATGCATGGTGACGTCACCATGGCGCTTCGCCGGGTGATGCCGCTCATTGGTCACATCCAGATCGCCAGCGTGCCTTCGCGGCATGAACCGGCGACCGGGGAACTCAATGATCACTTCATTTTCGACGAGCTGGACCGGCTAGGATATGCCGGCTTTGTCGGCTGCGAATACCGGCCGAGGAGCAAGACGCTCGACGGGCTCAGCTGGCTCACTCTCTATACCGGCGAGCGCCAGCGCCCAATTTCAGGTGCCAAGCGTGGAGCTCTAACATGACGCTCTCGCTCGGCTGCATCGCGGACGATTACACCGGTGCCTCGGACCTGGCGAACACGCTGGCCAAAGAGGGTCTGCGTACGATTCAGACCATCGGAATTCCCACGGACGACCTGGCTTTGCCCGAAGTCGATGCGATCGTCGTTTCGCTGAAGATCCGGTCGATCGCCGCCCCTGAGGCGGTCGAACGTGCCCGTGCCTCTGATCGCTGGCTGCGCGAGCGCGGCGCCGATCATGTCATGTACAAGATCTGTTCCACCTTCGATTCCACCGACTCGGGCAATATCGGCCCGGTGCTCGATTCCTTGCGCGCCGATGCCGGTGAAACAACGGTGCTGGTGACGCCGGCCTTTCCGCAGACCGGTCGCACCGTCTATCAGGGCAATCTCTTCGTCGGTGCGGCGCCGCTCAACGAAAGCCCCCTTAAGGATCATCCGCTCAACCCCATGCACGATGCCAATCTGGTGCGCGTTCTAGCTCGGCAGAGTGCTGCAGCGGTTGGACTCGTCGATCTCGCAATCGTTGCGCGTGGCGCGGAGGCGATCGTCGAGCGGCTGGCACAGCTGGCCTCCGATGGGAACGGAGCGGCCATCACCGATGCCGTGTTCGAGAGCGACCTCGAAGCAATTGGCGCAGCGGCGCTTCGTCAGCGATTGTCGATCGGAGCCTCGGGTTTGGGATTGGGTCTTGCCCGCGGCCTGATCGCGGCGGGCACCGTACGTCGCCACGAGAGGACTGCTGTTTACGGCAAGCCGGTGGGAGGACCAGCAGCTGTTCTTGCCGGAAGCTGCTCACAGGCGACTTTGAAACAGATCGCCAAAGCCGAGCAGACAATGCCCGTCCTGCGGCTCGATCCGGAAAAGCTTATGAACGGTCGGGAGGAGGCCCAGCTCGCCCTTGATTGGGCGGCCGAGCGGATGGCCCGAACTCCCGTCATCATCGCCAGCAGCTCGAATCCGGTTGATGTATCAAGGCTGCAAACCCGTTATGGACGCGACGCGGTCGGCAAGGTAATTGAACAATCCCTTGCGGCGATTGCCGAAGGTCTGGTGGAACGGGGCGTGCGTCGGCTGATCGTAGCGGGCGGAGAGACATCCGGCGCGGTCGTCGACCGGCTCGCCATTCCCGCATTTCAACTCGGGCAGGAGATCGTTGCGGGCGTGCCCGTCTTGCACAGTATTGGAGGTCGTCACGGCGGCATGGTGTTGGCTCTCAAATCAGGAAATTTCGGCGGCGAGAGCTTCTTCGCGGACGCTTTGGCAATTATGGCGTAAGCGCCGTGGCGGCTCTGGGCCGACAGCGGACTTGCGGCTTCGAGGCCCGGAAGGTCAGAAGCGGACCTTCAAGCGCCTTGCGTGCATCGACGTGCACTGACCCTAAGCCGCCCTCCATCAACCCGTTTCTCTACCCGATAGCCGACGTTCGCAGAAACCGGTGCTGTTGACGGAAAGCGGACATTGCAGGGCCACTCGAGCGGGGTCCTGCGAGGCGCGTCGCACCAGCCGGGCGCGTCGGCTTCGATTGATGTTCCTGGGTCAGAAGCCGCACGGCGCCTCTGGAGAAGCGCCAGGAAGGTCGGCAATTGGCGCAACCGCGACTTCCAGAGTGGTCGCCGGTAATGTCCCGTTTAAGGCAGTGGCCGAGCTAACTTCAATGGCCGAGATGCGGGCGCATTGCCGCCTGGCAGCCTGGGGGCCGACAGCGGACTGGCAGCTTCCAGCTGCCGATTTTCAAGAGCGGACATTCAGTCCGGTGTCAGTATTGTCGTGACCTGACCCCTAATGGTCATGCCGGAGGCGAGATTGCAGGTCCGAATCGGATTGAGAAAACGGACGTTCGGCCATCCTATCTGCGCCGACCGTCGCGCCACCCCGCTGGCGAGACGCCGTGAGCCTCTTGAAACCCCGACTGAAGGCCGCCTCCGCCGGCCTACAAGCCTACGGTGAAGGCCGCCTTGTCGCCTTAGGACGAACATTGCAAGTCCGGGGAATAATCCTGGGAGGAGTCCTATGACGATTGCGCGCGTGGAAGTGATCACCTCGGTGCAGCGCCGGCGGCGCTGGTCGCGGGCGGAGAAGGAGCGGCTGGTTGCGGCGACGTTCGAGCCCGGCGTCACGGTATCGGAGGATTCGCAGTATCGTGTGCCGGCTACGTCAACCGATTTGCGACATCTCCCAAATTTCTCGTGAAGCGTTGGGGATAACCGCACTGACCCCATTTGCGGCGGAATCGGTGTCCATTACCTTCCGTTAATAAATGGACGATTAGATCTTGGTGGGGGGTCAACCGCGAAAATGTTGCGAGAACGAGGAGCCCATCAATGGCTGCGATTGCCCTTCCTGGCGATTGGATCGGACAGTACAAAGGATCGGAGCTGAACCTCTCCGGTTTCAAGCTCTCCTTTTCCGACGAGTTCAACACACTTGATGTCGTGCCGAACAACGGCACCGGCAAGTGGTTCGCGCCTGTTCACGCCCCCGCTGGGGCCGCAAAGTACATGCCGCCGGTCGGAGAAACCAACCCGTTCTCCGTCTCTGACGGGAAGCTGACCATTACCATGAAGCAGGTGGACGGCGCCTGGCAGTCGGGAACGATGCAAACGGTTAACAGCGCCGGCCAGGGTTTCGCGCAAGAGTACGGGTACTTCGAGATGCGCGCAGCCTTTCACGGCGGGGCGGGAGCCTGGCCGGCTTTCTGGATGCTGTCGCCCGATCAGACTGTGCCACGCGTCGAGGTCGACATCGTTGAAGCGTATGGCGGCGATCCCGATGGTCATCACCAGGCGGTGCACTTGAGCAATAAGGAAAGCCACGCTTGGGAAAGCAACTATACGGGCCTCGACGGTTCGCTGTTCGACGGGGCGTTTCACACGTACGGCGCGAGGATAACGACGGACTGGATCACCGTGTACTATGACGGCAAGGAGCTGAGCCGCTTTCCAATGAGCGACTTTTTCCGCACGCCGCTCTATATGCTGGTCACGCTAAGCATGTATTCCTCCGGGGTCGAGCAGGCTTCCGGCACGTACGACATGGTCGTCGACTACGTGCGCGCCTATGCTGCGCCGGACGTGATGGAGCAGCACCTGACCGGGACGGATGCGGCGGATATCCTGAACGGCGGCAGCTTTGATGACGTTCTGGACGGCGGAGCTGGTGCTGACAAAATGTCCGGCGGTTTCGGCAACGATACCTACCGCGTCGACAACGCATTCGACGTAGTCATTGAGGCTGACGGCGCCGGCATCGATCTGGTCATCACCTCGATGACGTATTCGCTGTCCGGCCAGCAAATAGAGCAGCTCACGCTCACCGGCGTTGCCGACATCGACGCGATGGGTAACGAACTCGACAACAGGCTGGTCGGCAACGACGGCAGCAACCTGCTCGACGGCGGGGTCGGTATCGACAGCATGGAGGGCGGCGCGGGCGACGATACCTACTATGTCGACAATGCGCTCGACCGCGTGGTCGAGGGCGATGCGGCGGGCAACGATTGGGTGTTCAGCTCGAGCACCTATTCACTGCCACGCTATGTCGAAAATCTGACTCTCATCGGCCTTGGCGCTATCAATGGTCGCGGCAATTCTTCCGACAATGAGCTGACCGGGAACAATGGGAACAACACGCTGGACGGCCTTGCCGGCAACGACACCATAAGGGGCGGGGCGGGTAGCGACCGGTTAGCGGGCTATGATGGCGCCGACCTTCTCGATGGCGGGACCGGGGCCGACCTGTTGAATGGCGGTGCCGGCAACGATACCTATTATGTGGACAATGTACTGGACAGCATCATCGACGAAGCGGGCCTCGACCAGATTTTCAGCTTGGTCACGTACTCACTGGCGGCCGATCGCAGGCTGGTAGAAAATTTGCGTCTGACCGGAAACGCCAACGTCGGAGCCACGGGAAATTCCCTCGACAACGTGCTCGACGGCAACGACAGCGACAACAAACTGGACGGCGGCCGAGGCAATGATTCCGTGCTTGGGCGGGGTGGCAACGATGTACTAACGGGCGGCCTGGGCATTGACCGGCTTACTGGTGGCGCCGGCAACGATTCCTTCGTTTTCAGCGCGCCGCTCTCAGTGGCCAACCGCGACATCATCACGGATTTCAACCATACGGCCGATGCATTCAGGCTCCAGAATTCGGTAATGCAGGGGCTTGGAGCCACCGGAGCCCTCGAGCCAAGGTACTTCTTCGCTGGGACTAGCGCGCACGACGCCGACGACCACATCGTCTATGACAAGGTTACGGGTGCGTTGTTTTACGATTCCAACGGAAACGTCGCAGGCGGCGTGACACAGCTCGCGACGCTGACGAACAGGCCGACGCTGCTGGCCGACGATTTTTTCGTGATCTGATCCGGCGCCTACAGCGGTGCGCGTGAAAACGAGATCAAGCGCACCGCTGTAACTTCTTGTTTGCGCATCGCTTTGTTCGAAAAACCGGTGACCTCTTTTTCGAGCGATGCTCTAAGCAGGCTTTCAGGCTCAAAACGGTGAGGTCTCAAACTGGCTCAGACAAGAGATTTTGCCGTTTTTCCATGAGCAATGCGTCCCTGCGGGCAAACCGTCAGCCGAATACAAGCTCCGGCAGAACCGCTTCCCAGACATCTCGGTGAAGGTGCACCCGGAACTCTTCCTGATTGTCGGACTTGCGCCAGCGCACGATGGCACCGACCTCGCCGCGCAGGAAGCTGAGGCCTTCGGGAGGCGACCAGCTTCTGGCCATGCGTCCGAGGGCCTGCCCTTGTTTGTCCTGTATCATCCAGAGCGGGCCATCGCGCACGATCTGAATCGGATCTCCTACTTTCGCCGCCGAGATGGCGGCGAGGGAGGGATCGCCCGGCCTGAGACGCCCTTCCCATGACAGGTCCACGGTCTTAAGGTTCGGCACCTGGTACAGCGCTGTCGGAAGAGCGACGCCGCTCGTTCCGCGGCATGATCAAGGGGGCAAAGCCTGAGAAGGCCGGATGCTGCAGAAGATCCTGAATCGGACTATCTGCGGTCAGGTGGACGGAGCGGCCGGCCTGCCCGCTGACCAGGCGGCTCTGTTCCGAGCTCGCCAGTGCCGGCGCCGACTGCGCGGTCTCAGCCCCCGATGTTCCCAGAACCAAGGACAGCGCCATGAATACGGGCTTAGCAATCACCGGGCCGACTCCTCCTGATCGAGCCACTCCATGACCCGCTCCACGGTCTGGCGCTCCTGAGGCGCCTGCATCACAAATCCCTCGACCAGGCGCGCCTGTGGAGCGTGGCGGCTAACTACGGCGAGACTATCGCCCAGACCAAATCCACCATGGGTGACAAACAAGACCAGCGTTGTTCCGGAGAGGTCATGTTCTGCCAGGAAAGATCTCACGGGCGGGGGTGCGGTCATGCCCCAAATGGGAAAACCCAGGTAAACTGTCTCATAGGTATCCATGGCGGCGACAGTTGCCTGCAGGGGCGGCGCGTAGCCGCGCTCGCGTTCCTGTTGAGCTTGGTCGACGGTCGCAAAATAATCCGCCGGATAGGGCTGAGCAGGCACAATTTCGAAGATATCCGCGCCGAGCGTCCGGCTAATCTGTCCGGCAATCACCCGCGTATTACCGCTTCGGGAGAAGAACGCCACGAGTATCCTACCACCGGCCGGCGCTGCCGCTACGGCCGTCCCGGCTGTAGCCGCGGCGGTTAAGAGAAATGGCGACATGAGGATCTCCCGTCTCGTCGGACGCTGAATGTTCGTCATGCTGCCCTCCGTGTCACAGGCCCGGTCATCCTCAGCACGGCTTCGGGCAACCGCTCACCCTGCACCTCAATCTTCGACGTTTCCGCGTTGATCTCGGAGAGGTCATCAGCAGTCAGCACCAAGTCCACGGCGCCCAGGTTCTCGTCGAGGCGTGAAAGTTTGGTAGTGCCCGTTCGAGCATCGCAGGTCGGTCGGTGGGAGCGCCATACACGCCGCTCATTCCCATGCAGCCAAGGCCGAGGGCCGAGACTTCAAGGGGTCCGAGTTTCCTGGTTTTCATAGCACGACCTTTTCTGTTTCCGGGGCGCCGCTTGATTAAGCTTTTTCGCGCGCTTCCACGCCCGAGAACTGCAGCACGCGATCGGGCAGGCGCTGCCCCTTGATCTCGATTGCGCGCACCGAGGTATTCAGCTCATCGAGTTCGGCCGGGGTGAACTGGATTGAGGGCGCGCCGATGTTTTCGAGCATGTGCGGCATCTGCGTGGCACCGGGGATCGGTACAATCCACGGCTTCTGGTGCAGGAGCCAGGCCAGCGCGATCTGTGAAGGCGCTGCCTGTTTCCGCTCCGCCCACGTCTTGACCACGTCCACAAGGGTCAGGTTGTGCGGCAGGTTCTCCGGCGAGTAGCGGGATTCATCGTGGCGGATGTCGCCCTCTGCAAAGCGCGTGCGCGCGTCGATGGCACCGGTGAGGAACCCTACACCCAGAGGGCTCCACGGCACGAAGCCAATGCCGAGTTCCTCACAGGTCGGGATGACTTCCTCCTCGGCCCCGCGCCACACCATGGAATATTCGTTCTGCACGGCCGTGAGAGGCAGTTCGGCATGTGCCCGGCGGAGCGTTTTCAGACCCATCTCGGAGAGGCCCCAGTGCAAGACCTTCCCCTCTGCGATCAGATCCTTGATGGCGCCGGCGACGTCCTCGATCGGCACTTCCGGATCGACACGGTGCTGGTAGAGGAGATCAATGCGGTCGGTGCGAAGACGCTTGAGCATACCGTCGACCGCGAGCTTGATGTGATCGGGGCGGCTGATACGGCCCGGGCGTCGTTCGGCGGTCACGAGATCAACGTCCCAGCCAAACTTGGAGGTGATCACGACCTGGTCACGGAATGCCGCGATGCCTTCCCCGAGAATGCGCTCACCTTCATGCGGGCCATAAGCCTCGGCGCAATCGAAGAAGGTAACGCCACGATCGAAGGCCGTCCGGATGATGTTGTACATTTCAGACCGGGTCGGGATGGTCGTCTGAAAGTTGCGGTGCATGTTCTGGATGCCGATGCCGACGCTGGAGACCTCCAGCGTGCCGAGCTTGCGTCGGGCGCCGGAGGAGAGCGTGGTCGTCACAGGCTTTGCCTGTTGTGCGGCAGCGGGACCGATCGCGGCGGCACCGATGGTGGCGGCCGCAACCAACCCTGCCGTTCCGAGCAGCGATCGACGGCTGATTTCCGGGCTGGGACGTTCAACATTCTGCATGACAGATCCTTCGTGAGTGAGTGCGCTGTGCATCATTGCCTGGAGATGCAATGCGTAACCGCCGCCTGTGCCGGCGCGTAGAGCCGGGGCGGCCCTATCAAGTTAGGCGGCTGAGCACTGGATGATAATGTGCTACAATCCGCATGCGGTATTTAGGGGAGCTAACAAATCCATGGGCTTCAACGACCTTGCTGCATTCGCCGCGGTGGCGCGGGCGCGGAGCTTCACCAAGGCTGCAGCGCAGTTGGGTGTGTCGCCGTCGGCGCTGAGCCAGACAATCCGCAATCTTGAGGAGAGGCTGGGACTTCGCCTGCTGACCCGCACCACGCGCAGCGTATCATCCACTGACGCCGGGGAACGCCTGCTGCGCACCGTTGGACCGCGCTTTGAGGAGATCCAGGCGGAACTGGCAGCCCTGAGCGAGCTTCGGGACAAGCCCGCAGGAACGTTCCGGATCACATCCGGTGAACACCCGGCCGTAAGCATCCTCCAGCCGGCCCTCAACAGGTTCCTGCTGGACTATCCGGACATTCGGGTTGAGATCATCATTGATGCCGGCCTGAGGGATATTGTTGCCGAAGGTTTTGACGCCGGCGTCCGGATGGGCGAACAGGTCGCGAAGGACATGATTGCAGTCCGGATCGGGCCTGACATGCGCATGGCTCTGGTTGGATCTCCCGCTTACTTTGAGCGCAACCCGCGCCCCGAAACCCCCTACGATCTGGCTGCCCACAGCTGCATCAACACGCGGCTGCCGACCTATGGAGGTCTATTCACGTGGGGACTGGAAAAAGACGGACGTGAAGTGAGGGTGCGCGCCGAGGGGCAACTCGTGTTCAACAGCCTCGCACTCAGGTATCAGTCTACTTTGGATGGCCTGGGACTGGGCTACATGCCCGAAGACAAGGTGATGCCCGCAATAGCTGACGGGCGCCTGATCCGGGTGCTCGAGGACTGGTGCCCGATGTTTCCCGGATATCACCTGTACTACCCGAGCCGGCGCCAGCCTTCCCCCGCTTTGAGCCTACTTCTGGACGTTCTCCGGTATCGAGGCCCGTAAGCGGCCAGCCTTTTGGCGAACTGGACCAGCAGGGACCCGACACCGCCTGCAGCCGCAGTGACCAGCACCGACTTGCCGGCGGGCGGGCTTTGCCGCAGCAGATGGAAGGCCGTCAGTCCCTGCACCATCAAGGCCGTCGCGTCTTCGAATGAGAGTGTCTCCGGCAGTGGAACGGCCAGCTTTGCGTCGATCGTCACATAGTCGGCATAGCCGCCAAACGGGCGCTTCGAAGCGAACAGCGGCGCCGCGACGCGTGTCCCAATCAGCGAGGTGTCCACGCCTTGACCAAGCGCCTCCACTGTGCCGGCAGTTTCGACGCCGAGAACCATCGGCAATTGCGGCGTCACCGCGTAGCGATCCCCGCGCATCAGCACTTCGAAGAAATTCACTCCAGCCGCATGAACGCGGATCAGCACCTCGCCTGCTTGCGGCAGCGGCTTCGGCATCTCTACGACGTCCAGGACGTTGGGACCGCCAAAACGGTTCAGTTGAATGGCTCTCATGGCATGCACCCATCGCTATGGCATCGGCTGCTGTTTGCCACTATCTGCCTGATCGCGACTACACACTCATTTGTCCCCTGCTGACCAGGAGGTGACCATGGCCAAGCCGACCAAGAGGCTGCCAACCAAAAGACTGCCCATGCTGCCGGCGGAACGCGCCCTGAAGGTGATTTCGGGCCGATGGAAGGCTGTCATTCTCTACCATCTCTTCGACGGACCCCGGCGGCTGTCGGTGCTGAAGACGCTGGTGCCTGATATCACGCAGAAAGTGCTGATCCAGCAGCTTCGCGAAATGGAAGAACACGGCCTTATCAGACGCGAGATCTTTGCCGAAATTCCCTCACGCGTCGAATATTCGGCGACGCGCCTTGGCCTCAGCCTCGAGCCTATCCTTCTGGCGCTCTGTGCGTGGGCCCAGCACCATGCGGATGAGCTGAACGAAATGGACCGCGTTACCGATTGCATCATCAGGCCTCGGCAGGCGCGCCCGCCAGCCATCGCCTGAATAAAAAAGGGGCGACGCAAGCGCCGCCCCGGAATCCTTGGGAGGATTGTTCTGGTCTGCGGTTCAGGCCGCCTTGACTTCTTCGGCCACCGCGTCGGCCTGACGCGCCGCCTTCAGCACTTTGGCCCACCATGCAACGTCGTTGACCAGTGCAGTCGCCGCCTGGTTCAGGTGCTCGAGCTCGTCGAGCTTCTTTTCACCTTGCCGGACGGCAAGGAAATCGCCCCAGGCAATATGGACTGCCGACTTGACCGGCGCCATCTGCAGCTCGACGGCATGCAATCTGAGCTGCTCGACGGCACGCGCGCCACCGACGCTGCCATAGCCGACGAAACCGACCGACTTCTTGTTCCATTCATTGGCGGCGTAGTCGATCGCGTTCTTCAGCACGGCCGTCGGGCCATGGTTGTATTCGGCGGCGGTGAAGATGAAGCCGTCGAACTCGGCGACCTTCTTCTGCCAGCGCTTTGCCACCTCATTCTGCGACGGCGCCCAGGCGGACGATGCGACCTCGTCGAAGAACGGCAGCGGGAAGTCGCGCAGATCGACCACTTCCACGTCGATGTCGGCATGCGACTTGGCGATCTTGGCGATCCACTGGGTCGGAACGTCGGCAAATCGTGCGGCGCGGGTCGAACCGACGACAATGGCGATTTTGGGTTTGGACATAGAGGGGCTCTCCTTTAGGCAAATTTCTGGTATCGTTTAGATACCTGAGCTATATGAGTGACTACGCTCACGAGGCGCAAGGAGGCACCTTTTTGTTACCAAGGCACCCGCACCGCACCGAGGACTGCCGCGCCATCTCGGAAATCCTGCAGCGCGTCGGCGACAAATGGACCGTACTCGTCGTCGGCAAGCTCGGTGACGGGCCGCTGCGCTTCAACGAATTGCGCAGCGCCGTCGGCGGCATTTCGCAGAAGATGCTGACCACCACATTGCGTGGGCTTGAGCGCGACGGCTTCGTCACCCGCACCGTGTTTCCGACCATTCCGCCGCGCGTCGATTATGAGCTGACCGACCTTGGTTACGAGCTTCTTGTGCCGGTCGGTGCGCTCGGCGAATGGGCGCGCAAGAACACCGAGCGCGTTAGGGCGGCGCGGGCGAGGTTCGATGGGCTTCATGCCTGAAACTCTTGCGCTGCAAGGGTTTGCGCACGGCGCGTAGCGTAGACGAAATTCTACGGATGCATCTGCATTCCGGCCCGCAGACGGCTTTCGGGCCGATTCGATTTCGGGCCCGATTGACCACCTTGCCGACGGTGGCGCAGGCCGCCCCTTTGCCGCAATTGATCACGCTCATCGCGCCGGTTTCTTACGTCGTCGCAACGCAGATTTCGCACCTCGTCACTTGCCGCTTGAGGGTGTGGTTTTCGGCGGCGCAACTGGCTTCGGCCTAGTCTCGTTTGACCTCGGTTCTGGCGGTCGCGGCCATCAGGCAGAACAAGGCGGCAAGCGCGCCTACCAATGCGCCGTTCAGCAATCGTTGACGCATTGTGTTTTCCCCATGTCCTGCCGGACATGGTCACGAAAATGTGCGAACGCGAATATGAAAAGCATCACACAGCGTCGCTGTTCGCGTCTCAATGCGAGGGGCTGGCAGCGGCTTTGCCGTTCGACTTAAGCTGACTGCATACAGCCGATCAGCTTTCCGCCGGAACGGCCTTTGGCTTGCCTTCGCCGTCCAGCGCCACCATGATGAAATCGGCATGGGTGACCTTCTCCATCAGGTCGGAGAGGTAGCGCTGCGCCCAGGCCTCGACCTTGAGCGTCATCGAGGTGCGGCCGACGCGCTCGACATGCGTATAGATGCACAGCGTGTCGCCGATCTTCATCGGCTTGGCGAACGACATTTCCTTCACCGCCGCCGTCACCACGCGGCCCTTGGCGCGCTCGGCGGCGCGGATGCCGCAGGCAAGGTCCATCTGTGCCATCACCCAGCCGCCAAAGATATCGCCCGCCGCATTGGCGTCGGAAGGCATGGCCAAGGTCCTGAGCGTCAGATCGCCGAGCGGCCGCCCGTCCGCGTAATGCACCATGCGCCAAATCCCTTCGAGATCGATTGTCCCGATCCCGTATCGGGATGGCGATGATGCGTCAACGCGCCGCCAGCCGGTAATGTCGCAGTTTGAAATTCGGCTATGGGGTGGAATATTGCCCTTCGTCTCATCGATCGGAACGAGCAGGTAGCGCCAGGTCCAGTCATTCCGGCGAACGAGGTCGAATGCCCGCTCATGGCCTGATAGGAGACTCCTCTGTAGAGACCGGCTGAGCGAAGCGCACAATCTACACAGGGCGGCAAGCGACACAGCGACGCATTCCCGACGGGATTTGTAATCAAGGGTTTCACTCTGCGGCCGGGCCGGTTCGTGGATCCAGCCGCAGCGATTCCGGCGTCGCAGCCCGCTCGGCCGGCAGTGTCCTGAACGCCTCCTTGGCAGCCTGTGATACCGGAGCACGGCTGCCGATGCGGGCCAGTGCGCATGCGGCGAGCAGAGTGTGGGCGAGGGCAGTAGCGAGGAACAAGCTTTCGGGTCGCATCTTGGCCATCACCACGGCCCCGAGCACCGGCCCGACCATGGTGCCGAAGCCATACAACAGTAGCAGACCGCTCGATACCTTGACGAACTCGTCTGGACGGGCGTGGTCGTTGGCATGTGCCACTGCGACCGAATAGAGGGTGTAGGCGAGGGCACCGTAGGCTGCGGTGGTAACTATGACCAATGCGGCCGACCGCGGCTGGAGGACGAATACGAGAAGCGCGAAGGCGGCCGCTCCGGCCGCCGCACCGGCCAGCACATGGCGGCGGTCGGTGATATCGGACAGTCGGCCCACCGGAAACTGGAGAGCGGCACCAGCGAGGACAACCGCGCTTGCCATCACTGCAATGCCCGTGTTGCTGATTCCGATGCGGGCGCCATAGACGGCTCCGAGCGTTCCCCAGGCGCCGTTGGCAACGCCGGTCAGGAAACAGCCGATCAGGGCTAGCGGTGAAGTGCCATAGAGGCCTTTCAGATCGAGGGCGACATCCTCTAGCGGTTTTGGCGTCGCTGCCGACGACACTGCCGTCGGGATTAAGGCGAGGCAGAAGAAGATACCGGCGACCATGAACAGACCCGCGTTCCTCACGTCTCCCAAGACGACGATCATCTGGCCGGCCACGAGCGAGGCATATGAGACAATCATGTAGAGGCCGAAGACGGTGCCCCGGTTCTCATTGGTCGCCTTCTCGTTCAGCCAGCTCTCGATGATCATGTAGGCCCCGGCCATGGCGAACCCTGTGAAGGCGCGAAGAACAATCCATACATACTGGTCAACCATCAAGCCCGTGAGCAGCGCGATGATTGCACCAGAAGCCGCAAAGGTGCCGAATGCGCGGACGTGCCCGATCTGGCGGACAAGCCGAGGTGCCAAGATGCAGCCGGCGACGAAGCCGCCCGCCCAAGCGGTTCCTAGTAGCCCAAGGGATGCAGTCGAGAAGCCTTCCGCCTGCCCGCGTAGCGGCAAGAGCAGTGCGTGCAACCCTGTTGCTGCAAGCAGGAAGCCCGTGCCGCGAAGAAGCGACAGGATGGGGCGGTAGCCGAGGGGTAAGAGGTAACCTAGCATCTTCCGATAGGGCACAACAGCTTGGCACCCACACTAAACTGGCCGCCGGTCGCCTGATGTCAACGCATGAGGCATACATTAGTCCGCTTTCCCCTTGAGCGGTCACTGCCGCCTCGCGATAAGAAGGTCCACTTGGGGTCGTGGGCGTGAGTTCGGCTGAGCGGAAGCGAACTTCCGCTAGGGTCGCGAGGGCTGGTTGTCGCGAACGTCGGTTATCGGCAGAGAAATGGCGGCTCAGGGTCATGGAGCGCCGCTCATACGGCGACGCTCCATGTTCCTCTACAATTCGACCTGTTCGGAAATGGCCAAGGCGTCGTCGACTTCGATACCGAGATACCGGACAGTGCTCTCAAGCTTGGTATGCCCTAAGAGCAACTGCACGGCGCGGATGTTGCCAGTCTTTTTGTAAATCTGCGAAGCCTTCGTGCGCCTCATCGAGTGCGTGCCATATCGCTTCGGGTCCAGTCCGATGCAGGAAACCCATTTGTCGACAATTCTCCCGTACTGCCTCGTCGAGATGTGCGGTTTTGCCCGAACGCGACTTGGGAACAGGTAATCTCTTTCGGTGAGATGGCGGCGGGCTGTCCAGGCGCCGACGGCGGCCCGGGTTTGCTCCGTGATCTCGAATTGCACCGGTCGCCCGGTCTTCCGCTGAATGATCACAGCCCGATCGCGGACAGTCCCGGAAATCGCGATATCTCCGACTGTGATGGCGACCAAGTCGCACCCTCGAAGCTTGCTGTCGATGGCAAGATCGAAAAGTGCCAAGTCCCTTATCGCGCCCGACACTTGCAGCCGGGCTCGAATGCTCCAGACGCGGTTTGAGAGGAGGCTTCTGACCAACGATATGGTTTCTGTTCCAGGACATGGTTCTTCTCCCATGCCGCCCTCCGCAGCCGCAGCGCTCGCAATGAGCCAGCGAACTTTACCGCCCGATCTCAGGCCGCCTCAAAGGATTACACCTGACTGCCTATCGGCTTCGGGCAGTCGCGAGGTCAAGGACTGAACAGGCGCAATGCGCCAGTTCCGGACGCGCCTGCCTCCGTTCCTACTCGCGCCGGCTAACCCTTCGAGAGACGCAGAAGTGGCCTTTGCGGTTGGCGTGGATATATGCCAGTCATGGCGACATTGCTTTTCTAAGCCCCGCAAACCGGCGGCGGTATGCAGCTGGTGTCATACCCACGCTGCGACGGAACAGGCGGCTGAAGAAGCTCGCGTCTTCATAGCCAACCTCGCTGCTTACCGCCTCGATGGGAAGGGTCCCGGTCTCCAAGTGCTGTTTCGCTTCTTCGAGCCGCAAGTACCTGAATTTTCCGGGTCTTGGCGAGGACAATGCGAGTCTTGTCAGTTCCGCCTTTGGCGACAATCACGCCAGGCTCCGTGAATTGAAGCGTCGTTATGACACCGCGAACTTATTCCGGATGAACCAAACATCGTCCCGGCCGAATTGCCGGGCTGATCTGAACGACCGGATCGGTCAGATCGCGTCATGCGACGCTCGCAACTGAACGACCGCAACGGGTGAAACTTTGCCGTGCGCCTCGTCCGTCGGAACGAGCAAGTAGCGCCATAGGCGGTCAATCGCCGATGTGCCAGCTGTCAGGTCTGAATGCGCAGACGTTGCCGGCGTTTGCCGACCTCGCTGCCGCACAAGCCAAAGTTTGTTTGGGGTAAGCGCGCTCAGCAGCTGACGAGATCGGTGTGGCCAAAACCCTTGGAGTAGTCGAGCACGGAGATGACTGTAGGCATCACGCGAAATATGCGGACCTGCTCCGGAGTCGGCATCGGGCCTGGCAGCGAGACTTGCTCCGGATACTTCAGCGGCAGCATCCGCAGCACCTTTTCCGCTTCGGCCCGGTCTGCCACCGCCTGCGCGCGCGCCGCCATGGAGAGTCCGGTGATTTCCATCACCTGTGGCGTGTCGTGATCGATGGTCAAGGACACGCGATCGTCTCGCGCCAGGTTCGCCGCCTTCTGACTATCCAGACCGCAGAGGAAGTAGAGGGTAAGGCCTTCGTTTGCGTAACCCACGGTCGTCGCCTGCGGCCACCCGTCGGGCCTCAGAGTTGCAATCGTCATGACCCGGTGCTGATCCAACAGTGTGACGATCTTGTTTCTGATCTCTTCGTTCATCGGTTGTCTCCAGAGTCATTGCTGAGCGTGATGATAATTGCCCTAGATCACCTGGCATTGACGCACATCAACGCAATGGCGGGCAAGCGCGGCCGCAGCAGCTGGTCCGGGTCGGGGCTTGCGGCAGAAGTCCTCCGAACGAAGGGCAGAGAATCGACTCCGGCCAGTGGCTGAAGGTCAGCTAATGAGGCGCGCCGCGAATGAGTGCGCGACCGAGGCGGCCGGGGCATCGGCTCGGATTATACCGCGACGGAGCGTTCTACTTCTCAATCGGGTGTGGAGAGCGGACCGCACTTATCTCGTGCCCGCTGCTCCGAATATCCTTCGGACAACCTTGTCAGCATCCGCATCAAAGCAGCGGCCGTGACTGAGCACGATCCGCCGCGGTCGCCATGATTGGATCTTTCCGACCGCCGCGTTCGCCTTCCGTCGCTGACGAGTAGCGGCAGGCGCATGCCGAAGAATATTTGGCCGCAGGGATGATACATCCCGGCAAGCTTGGTGGCCGTTCGCCATGGCTCTGCAATCTTGTCCAATTCGATGTTAATGATCGTGTCGGTGCCTTGGTCTGAGCTTCGACCGCCCGAGGGTCACAGCCTGGGTATACGGCGAGTCTGATCCGAATACCGTCGGAGAGCGATCCGAACTGGTATTGGCGAATTCCCGCTACCTTGACCAAGTAAAACCAAAGCCGGGCCGCATGGATTTCGGCCCTACCCCCTGAGCTCGTCCTGAACCGCAGTATCTCTTCGGCGCGCCCTGTGATCCGCTCAATGCGTCTGAATGGCAATCCACAGGGACACGTCCCCTCGGCCAGCGTGATCAAATCGGAAAATTCATATCGAATGACCGGCAGGGTATGATTGAAAAGCACCGTCGCGAGCATCTTGGCGCCCTGCGTACCAGGAGGTACAGGACGGTTGTCCGCATCGACCACCTCGAGCACTACCAGATCTTCGGCGATGTGCATGCCGCTGCGATGCTCGCAATCGACTGCCATGATCCCCGTCTCTGTCGCGGCATACCCGTCCAATACTGGCGCATTCCAAACCTCCCGTACAAGTTCCTTCACATCTGGCGCCAGCGCTTCCGCTGCGGACCGGAACAGCCTGGGCGCGATTTTGAGCCTCCCCGCTCTCTGTTCTTCGGCCAGCCGGCGGAGCAAAGACGGATACGTGAGGAGATAGTCCGGCTGGTACGCGTTGAGTTGCGCGACGATCTCCTCAATCGGCGAGGTCACGAACAGGGTCGGCGCGCCAGGCCGGATCGCACGGAACTCAGCAGAAAACCGATAGCTCATATGAACTGGCGACGGCGCGCCGATACCAAGGCCGCGCATATCAGGCGTGATGCCGATCAAGCGCTGCATGCGCATTTGATTGGCAGCAGCTACGTTCCAAGCATCCCGGTCATAGACGAACAGACCTCGCTGACCAGTCGATCCGCCGGTGGCAATGCAACGATATTCGTCGAGCAGCAGTTCTCCGCAGCGCTCGCCGTTCACGTGCTCCTCGACCAGCGTCCGCGTCAGCCTCGGATCTGTCACGATCCGGTCAAACTCCTCCATCAGTTTTGACTTGTTCATAGTCGGGAATTCGGCGAGAGGTCGATCTCTCGCAACGAGATCGCCGATCGTACGCCGGCAATAAGGCGAGCGCGTAGCCGCACGCCACAGAAATATCTTCAGTTGCTCCTGCTGATAGGCGAGTAGTTGCTCGGGCGACCAAGTGCTGTGACCGAGAAGTTCCTCGGCAATGCGATCGACAGTCCCAATATCGACGGTCGGAATGCCAGACTGTTCGGAAACTCCGGCCATGCGATCCTCCCAAGAAGGGCAAGTCAGTGCATCTTACATCGCGGGTGCCGAGAGCCAATTCCGCTTGTCCGCAAGAAGAGAGCCGAAGAACCGTTATTGAAGAGCGACAGTAGCGTGCCCCCAACTTCAAAGGTCCGACTCGGGTCATTGGCTACCATTGGGCGTGAGATGATCGAATGTCCGAGTTGGGTCACGGTTGTGAATTCGACCGCCGTCGAACGAACTTCTGTTTTGGATGTGGAATGCTGCCATTCCTCTCGTCGATCGGAAAGTAGCTCCAAGCGGCGCTATTACAGCGGGATTGAGATGGGCGTGCTCGACGACATGCTCGCCGTGCTGGCACGGATCAAAAGGGGGGCGGATGCCCAGGGCCTGGTAGCCACTTGAATCGGGATAGGGCAAATATCGTCAGCGTAAACGGCTAGGGGCCTCTGCGCAGATTTATCTGGCTGGTGACAACGCTCTTGCCGGTTCTCGGATCGGTATCGACTGTGGTCAGACGCATACCATCGCTTCCGATTTTCTCGATTGTCATTCTAGCGCTGCGATCACCATTGACATCCTTGGCCCAACGGATGGCGAGCTTGATGGCATTGCCTGAGCGCTTGCCGTTCACGCCAGCGATGCCCGTGCCCGCTCCAACGTAGGAGCCGGTGTAAGTTGACCCATTCGTCCTTATGTCTGCACCAATGGCTCGGGAAAGGCCCATGAAACCAGTACATTTGCCTGCCAGTGTAAGCGAAGTGTCGGTAGCGCCCGAGGTAAATTTACAAGAGATGTTCAGTGGCAGAGAATTGACGCGGATTTTGACCGTACCATTCCCTCTCCAACTACCGTTCATGGATTTCAGAAACTCAATCTCCCCGGCATGTAGAACGGCACCGTAAGAAAGCACGGCTGCTGAGAGAAATATTACCGTGACACGTTTCATCATGACAGGCTTCCTCCAGCCGCGGTGGGGCGCTCGGCGATCAGATGCCTGCTCGAGCGAGGGTGGCCCCGGGGTTGCGGCGCGTGCCTATCTCCTGTCGGTTTCGAGCGCCCGCGGACAAGCCGGGCCAGGTCGCGCGGGCGCGGTCTCGCTACGCTTTGTCCTCGTATTTGAAGGATACGCTGACCTTGGCGCGGTAGGCCTCGACCTTCCCGTCCTTGATCTGGAGGTCGAGTTTCACTACCTCAGCGATGCGCAGGTCACGCAAGCTACTCGAGGCGCGTTCCACAGCGGCGCGCGCAGCGTCGTCCCAGGATTTGGTGCTCGTGCCAACCAGTTCGATAATCTTGTAGACGCTATTCGACATCGGTTCCTCCCGTTTGATCCGATCGACAGACTGGACTTCATTCTTACCAGAGATTTGCTGCCGTGGCTCGTTAATAGCCGGTCTTTGAGTGCGCGGATAAGAGCCGCGGCGCCAGCTCAACGCGGTCGAAGGCTTCTTCGCCAAACTGTCGAAGCGTCGTCTCGAGCGGGGCGTCTTCCACTCCGTCGTCGACCTCCAGGCCGCCATCAACCGCTTCCTCACGTAAGTACCGCTTTCGACCGCTTCTGAGAGATTCAGCTGCGTCGCAGCCAACGACCGAGACGGGTCAAACTTCACCGTACGCCTTCTGCGAACGAGCGTCCGGAACGGGGTCAAATGTTGCTATTCGTCTCATCGATCGGAACGAGCAGGTAGCGCCAGTTGCTGACCTTCATGGCGTTTCTCCAAACCTGCCGTTCGCGCTACGACCTGATGCGACCACCCTTCTCTGTCCTTCGTGGGGAGAAATTCTACGGCAAGCCTTGACCCTAAGTCGGACGTCCTTGCCGCGGCACGACAGATCGAAAGCCGTCATTCGGTTGGAGAAATGAGTCTCTTCTTGGCCTTCCAGAATTTGAGCGATTGGCCATCGCCTAAATCCTTGATGCGCTCTTCGACAATTTGATAGCCAAGACGCTCGTAGAATTTCTTGGACGGAAGTGAGACGCTTAGAACCGTCTCTCTGAGACCGTTTTTTCGAGCCCGCTCCTCCAAGTCTAGCATCAACAGCTGCCCAAATCCAAATCGTTGTCTATCAGGATCGACAAAGACAGCTGCGATTTCCTGGCCGTCAAGACTTGCAGTCGCGATCAGTTGGCTATCCTGTTCCGCAACGAGTGTCACTCCTGTCTCAATGCGCTGCAAGACCTTTTCCTCAGAGTGGAATTGCTTCAAGAATGCGATCGCGCGTGGAGGGTAGACGCCGCTGTAGCTGGTCTCGATAGTCCTGAAAATCAGGCGACTTAGAGCTGGGAGGTCGTCGATTTCAGAAGAGCGAATATTTATCTTTGGGCTTTCGGTCATGACCGCATCCTAACCCGATCAAAGCATTATAGACGTCGACCCGCCTGTAGCGTGAATGTCGACTCTAAAGCGGCCCCGGAATGTCCGGAATTTGGCGCCAACTACTTGTTCAGTTGCCGGCATCGTGCGGCAAAAGTTCCACCCCAGCCAGTCCTTCGACCCTGATGACGGGCGTTCTGCGGCTCAGGTGTATTAACCAACGGGAAGCGCCAACTGCGGACGCTTGAAGCGAAGTGCGCAATGACCGCTCCGTTGGCTCAAAGAACGTTCCGCTCCGCCGGGTTTCGCTCTATCAACTCCGCCACAAGGCGTTGAAGCCGCCAGAGGTTGCGGTCGCGTATCCCCTTGGCTTCGAGGTGAGAAACCGTGTTGAGCAAGTACTCGGCCCCTGTGCCCCAATGACCGCAGGCCCGGGCCAGGACATCGGCAACTGCTTCAAGTGACTGACGACCGGCATAAAGAGGCGAGGCGCGGTTCATAACAAAGGTCAACGCCGGCGTGGCTCCCGAGGCGGTCTCGACCGTGATCCAGCGGGGCATGCTATTGGCCGGCTTGTAGGTGAACTCGCGTCGAAACAATTTGCCGAATTGGCGTTCGAGGTTGTCCTCTGGTAGGTCGTACAGGACGCCCCGGCATTGCCCTCCACGATCGAGGGCCATCATAAGGCCGGGCTGCTCTGGCGTGCCCCGAAAACGGGTCATGCGGAAGCAAAAAGCACGATGCCAACCCCGAGTAGCGCCTAGTTGCTCACCGATGTGCTCGATCTCCGGCTTCCAGATCAACGAGCCGTAAGCGAATAGGCGGGTCGGTGCCTTCGGGGCCGGATGAGCTCGGATCATTTGCTCGACCCAGCGGTCGTAGTCAGCATCGGTGTGTAGCTCGGCACCTGCCGTCAAACCCTGGTCTTGAACGACCTTGTGGACCCGCGCGACATGGTCCGCGGTCAAGGTCAGCTTTCTCATTTGGCTTGGCATCCCGTGCTCCATCGGATCAGGATCGCGTATCCTTGGCAGATGCTACCGGCGTTGCAAGATACGAACCGACGCACGGCTTGAATGCGCCATCTCAGGACCTTCGTCGCCGCGCTCCTAACTACCGGTATCGCGCCGCGAGCAGACATTCGGCTGAAGTTCGAAAGCGGGCGACGGCGAACGGGACTGGCATGAGATCAGGCGGCGACTGCTACATGCGTCACCGGTCCGCAGAGGGGCGTCCCCGCTCCTGGCGAAGCCGCTCTGAAGCCACGCCAACGACCGCCCGGCGACGCGCGCCGGCTGGCCAGAATGGATAGCTGCCGGGGTAACGTCCGGCCTGCGGATCAGCGTCTTTGGACGGAAAGGAGCATGCGAGCTCCCGGAATGGCGTAGAGGCGCCAACTTATGACATTTCTGACGCGTGAAATCCACATGTGTGGTAATAATGCCCTGCGCGCTTCGCCCGGGAGGGCCGCATGGGAGAGCAGCCGATCACCCGGCGACTTGTTGCCATTCTCGCCGCTGATATCGCCGGATACAGCCGAATGGTGGAGGCGGATGAGGCGGGCACAATTGCCGCCGTGCAGCGCGTCTGGAATGAGACGTTCAATCCCGCGGTTGCCGAACGCCACGGGCGTGTCGTGAAAATGATGGGCGATGGCGCGCTTGTCGAATTCGGCAGCGTCGTCGATGCAGTTGAATGCGCCGCTTCCATCCAGCGCTCGATGGGCCAGTGTAATGTCGCATCTGGACGGCCGATCGCGTTTCGAATCGGTATCAATCTTGGCGACATCGTAGTGGATCGCGACGACATCCTCGGCGACGGTGTGAACGTTGCCGCCAGACTGGAAGGCCAGGCGCCGCGCGGCGGCATTCTCGTTTCAGACAGCGTCTACGCGCAGGTGGCCGGAAAGGTCGGCGTGACGTTCATCGATGCCGGTGAATTGAAACTTAAGAACATCGACCGTTCGGTAAGGGCGTGGTGCTGGAACGCCGATGAATCGGCCGCGTCGAGACCCATTTCGGGTTTCGCCCTGCCGCTGCCCGCCGACAAGCCATCCATCGCGGTCCTGCCGTTCGCTGTCATGGGCAGCGATCCGGACCAGGGGTTCTTCGCCGACGGGCTTGTCGACGATATCACGACTACCCTGTCGAAGCTGTCCGGCCTGTCGGTGATCGCTCGCCATTCGAGCTTCGTCTACAAGGGACGGGCGGTGGATGTGCGCCAGGCCGCACGCGAGCTGGGCGTGCGGTACGTGCTCGAAGGAAGCGTCCGCAAAGCCGCCGAGCGAATGCGGATCTCCACGCAGCTGATCGATGCGTCGACAGGAGTGCAGATCTGGGCCGAGCGCTTCGATCGCAGGGTCGAGGACATCTTTGCCGTGCAGGACGAGATCACCCTGACGCTCGTCACCGAAATGCAGGTCAGGCTAACCGAGGGCGATCAGGCCAAGCTGCGCTACACCACCACCACGAACGTCGAAGCGTGGAATCTCTGGATAGAAGGCCTGAACTTCGATCGTCGTCCGAAGTCCCCGGACACCCATCTTCAGGCCCGCCGCTGCTGGGAGAAGGCACTCGCGCTCGATCCCAGCTCCGCAGTGCTCAGCGCCTTGCTCGGGGACATCCACTATTCCGACGCGCGTCATGGCTGGAGTGGCGAAGACCGCGAAGCCGCGTTGAGGGAGGCTGAAGCATATGTCGAGCGGGCGCTGTCGATCGACCCGACGACGCCCGACGCGCACCGGGTCGCAAGCGGAATCCTCCTCTTGCGGTCCCGATTCGACGAGGCCGCCGAGGCCGCGCGCAGGGCGGCGAAGCTTGGTCCCAGCCTGCCCGACGTCCTGGTGTTCGGAGGTTTCGTCCTGACGTGTTGCGGCCACGCGGCGGAGGCGATTGGCCCGATCAGGAAGGCTTTGGCGCTCAACGGGCTCAACTATCATGCCTGGCACCTGGGCGTGCTGGGCAACGCCTATCGGCTGGCCGGCCGGACGGAAGAGGCGCTTGCCGCATTCCGGGCCTATCATGCACGCAGCCCCGGCTTCGGCCTGGCCGACATCGCGATAATCCAGGAGCAGGCGGGGCACCTCGATGATGCCAGGCAGACGGCTGCGCAGCTTATCGCCGCGCGGCCTGCCTTCACCGTGAAGTACTGGCTGCGAACGCAGTTCCGCGTCGACACCGACCAGATGGCGGCCGATTTGGCCTCGCTGCGGGCTGCGGGCGTGCCGGAAGAGTGAGCGTCGCGTAGGGCTCCGGCTGGGCAGACGCAGACGAGTTCCGCCCACGGACCGGGGCCCGCCCGCTCGCGATGCGGGCCCGCTCCAAGCAAGAGGGAGGAGATCATGAGCAGACTGGTTTCACTCACGTTCGGAGCCATAGCGCTTTCGCTCGGCGCCACGGACGCTTGTGCCCAATCCGGCAATGTGGGTGCGGCGGTCGGTGGCTATTCGTTTGAGGACGCAGCCAAGGAGCACCCGGACACGAAGAATTTCCACTCCGCGGACGGTCATCTGACATTTGCCGTCGTGACGCAAAGCGCCGGTAATGGTTTCTTCGATCCACTCTACGTGGGTGCCACCGTCGCAGGTAACATTATTGGCGCGGAGGTATTGCTGCTTGGATCCGAGGCGCCGAACCAGGACGTTGCCCGCGAGATCGAAATTCTGAATCAGATAGTTCAGGATCCGACAATCGACGGCATTATCATGACCACGCCGCAGGTCGGCGCTTACGACGACATAGTCAGGGCGGCCGCGGCCAATGGAATTCCGGTCGCCACCACGAACTCCTTCGACGGTACGATCCTCAATCGCAGCAGTATCAGCCACACAGGCCAGGACGCTTCCGCCGCGGCAATTGCCGGGGAGGCGCTCGCGAAATGCCTGATGGAGCGAGGGATCGAGAGCGGCTCTATCGTGCTCCCCTCGTCCACCGCGCAGGGCAACATCGAGGTCAACGACCGCGTTACGTCTGCCTTCAACGCCATCGTAAAGACGTTGAACGACGCCGGTAAGCTCGGGGCCTTCAAGGTCGATGCCGGTCCGCAGAATACCGGCATCGACACCAACCCGAACGATCCGGTGGCCGGGGTGGTGACCCTGTTCGAGTCGCGCGGTGACATTGTGGGTGCATTTGGCGGAGATGCCCTATTTACGCCGGCGATCGCCAAGGCTTCGGCTCAACTCGGCATGACCGGCAAAATCTGCGCGTATGGGTTCGACCTCGGCCCGGCCCAACTGGATGCTTTGAGGAGTGGTGACCTGACTGGTGTCATCGGGCAGCAGCCCTTCCTGCAGGGCTTCTGGCCGGTCATGCAGCTTTACCTGCAGATCGATCGTGGCATATCGGCCGCGAATCTCGATACGCGCGCCCAACTCGTCACGCGGGAAACCGTCGGCAACATCGGGAAGCGGTACGAGAACTGAGCCAGAGCCGACTTGTTCGCCGCTTCGTTCGGTGTGCGTTTGCGCCAATGCGTTAAGCAGTGAGCCGGCCCGAAAGAGTCATCAATGGCGGCATTCAAAAGGACAGCTTTTGGCCCCGTTGCGGACCTGTCAGTAGGGCACAGCAATGACGGCTCTGGGTCATCAGCGCTGGTTGCGCTTAATGTCCAGTTCTGGGAAGGAGACACGGCCTCGCAAGGTCTCGAAAGGGTCAAGGGCGTGAATTCGGCCGGGGCGAACGAGCGTCCGCAATGGTCGTAAGCTGAAATTCAACTGAGTCCCGCCGTCGCTTTTTTCACAAGCCATGCCGGAAGGCGCGGCGACGCGGCGCCGCGCCCAAGTCTAGGTTAGAACCAGAATTCCGGAGCCGCTCGCGTCACCATGCAGACCTATGATTTCATCATCGTCGGCTCCGGCTCGGCCGGCTCGGTTGCGGCCGAAAGACTTTCGGCCACGGGCCGCTTTTCGGTTCTGGTGCTCGAAGCCGGCGGCACCGACCGCCGTTTCTACGTGCAGATGCCGCTCGGCTACGGCAAGACCTTCTTCGATCCGGCGGTCAACTGGAACTACAAGACCGAGCCGGACCCGGGCCTCGCCGGCAATGTCGACCATTGGCCGCGCGGCAAGCTGCTTGGCGGCTCGAGCTCGATCAACGCCATGGTCTGGATTAGGGGCGCGCGCGAGAGTTTCGACGCTTGGGCAGCGGCCGGCAATCCCGGTTGGGCCTTCGACGACCTGCTGCCCGCCTTCAAGGCGATCGAAGACAATCAGGCCGGCGCCGATCAATGGCGTGGCGTTGGCGGCCCGCTGCACATCACCGACTGCTCGACCGCAGTCCACCCGCTGACCAAGCGTTATCTCGCAGCCGCCAACCAGGCCGGCCTGCCCTTCAAACCGGATTTCAACGGTGCCTCCCAGGAAGGCGTCGGCATCTACCAGATCACCACCAAAAACGGCCGCCGCATGTCGGCCGCTCGCGCCTTCCTGCGCCCGGCGATGAAGCGCAAAAACGTCCGTGTCGAGATGAATGCGCTGGCGACCAGGATCCTGTTTGAGGGCAAGCGCGCCGTTGGTATCGAGTATCTCCAAAATGGTGAGACGAAGACTGCCCGCGCCGGCCGCGAGATCATTCTGTCGGGCGGCTCGATCAACTCGCCTCAATTGCTGCAGCTTTCCGGCATCGGTCCCTCGGCGCTCCTTGGCGCGCTCGGCATTCCCGTCGTCCACGCCAATGAGAATGTCGGGGCGAACCTGCAGGACCATGTCGGCATCAACTACACCTTCAAGGGTCGGCTGCCGACGCTCAACCAGATTCTGCGCCCGTGGTGGGGCAAGCTCATGGTCGGCATGCAATATGTCCTCTTGCGCTCCGGCCCGTTGTCGCTGTCGATGAACAATGCCGGCGGCTTTTTCCGCACCGACCCGGCTCTTTCACGGCCCAACATGCAGCTTTATTTCCAGGCGTTCTCGACCGTCATTCCGAAGAGCGGAGAACGCCCGATCCTGACTCCAGATCCGTGGCCGGGCTTTTCCATCGGCCTGTCCAACTGCCGTCCGTCGAGCCGTGGTGAGATCATGATCCGCTCCGCCAATCCGCGCGATTATCCGAAGATCGTCGCCAATGCCTTTTCGACCGAGGCGGACGTCGCCGAAATGCTGGCGGCGGTGAAGTTCATCCGGAAGATCGCCGCCATGCCGGCGATGGCCGAGATCATCGAGGAAGAGGTCTTGCCGGGCCCGTCAATCACCTCGGACGCGGATCTCATTCAGGATTTCAGGAAACGTTCGGGCACCGTCTACCACCCGGTCTCGACATGCCGCATGGGACCGGACGCTGCGCGCGCCGTTGTCGACCCGCGCCTGACAGTTCACGGCCTCGCCGGCTTGCGCGTCATCGACGCGTCGATCTTTCCCGACAACATCACCGGCAACACCAACGCCGCCTCGATCATGACCGGATGGAAGGGCGCAGAACTGGTTCTGGAGGATCAAAAATGAAAATCACCGACGTCAAGACCTGGGTTGTCGGCAATCCGCCGCCCGGCATCGGCGGCAAGTATTTCATCTTCGTCAAACTCACCACCGATGGCGGCGTGGTCGGCTACGGCGAGGCCTACAATGCCACCTTCTCGGCCCACGTCACCGCAAGAATGGTCGAGGACATGGCCGAGCGCTACCTCGTCGGCCGCGACCCGCACGACATCGAGAATTTCTTCCGTCGCGCCTATTCGTCCGGCTTCACCCAGCGCCCGGACGTTTCCGGCATGGGCTGTTTCTCGGCGCTCGAAATCGCCTGCTGGGACATCATCGGCAAGGAGGCCGACAAGCCGGTCTATAAGCTGCTCGGCGGCCAGGTGCACGAAACGCTGCGTTCCTATACCTACCTTTACCCGCACACCGGCAGCGTCCATTCGGAGGACGCGCGCGGCAAGAATGTCTACAACGACCCCGATCTGGCGGCCGAATGCGCGCTCGAATATGTCGAGCAGGGTTTTAATGCCGTCAAGCTCGACCCGGCCGGCCCCTACACTGCCTTTGACGGCCATCAGCCGCGCCTCGTCGACATCGATCTCTCCGCCCGCATGGTCAAGGCGATCCGCGAGGCGGTCGGCACAAGGGCAGACATCCTGTTCGGCACGCACGGCCAGTTCACTGCGTCGGGCGCGCTGCGCATGGCCCGCGCGATCGAGCCTTACGACCCGCTGTGGTTCGAGGAGCCGGTGCCGCCCGACATGCCGGAAGTGATGGCACAGGTGGCGCACGGCACGTCGATCCCGATCGCCACCGGCGAACGGCTGACGACCAAGTTCGAATTCGCCCGTGTCATCGAGAACCGCGCCGCGACCATTTTGCAGCCGGATCTCGGCCGCTCCGGCGGCATTCTTGAAACCAAGAAGATCGCCGCGATGGCCGAGGCCTATCACATCCAGATCGCCCCGCACTGCTATTGCGGGCCGATCGTCGGTGCGGCCAACATCCAGCTCGCCGTGACCTTGCCCAACTTCCTCATCCTGGAATCGCTGAAGCAGTGGGACGGTTTTCACGAAAAGCTGCTGAAGAAGAAGATCGAATGGCAGGACGGCAACGTCATTCCGTCGAAGGAACCGGGCCTTGGCGTCGAGCTCGATGAAGCCGTCTGCGAGGCGCACCCCTGGGCCGGCGCGGACCTGCATTTGCAGATGATGCAGACGCCGTTGATGCCGTGAGCGCGCGCGAGCGTTACGCCTTCATCGGCCTTGGCCATCTCGGCGGTCACCTCGCCGCCAGCCTGATCCGCAATGGTTTCACCATCACCGTCTTCGACCGCGATCCCGCGGCTGTCGAGCGCCTGTTGACACTCGGCGCGACCGCCGCAAAGAGCCCAGCCGAGGCAGCCGCCCTGGCCGGCAACGCCATCACATGCCTGCCGTCGCCTGATATCAGCGAGGCCGTGCTGGCCGGTCCCGGCGGATTGCTCGAAGGCCTGCCCAAGGGCGGAAGCTGGATCGAGATGTCGACCAATGGCCAAGACGAGATTGTGCGCCTTGCATTCCTGGCTTCGGCAAGCGGCGTCGAGACGCTCGAATGTCCAGTTACTGGCGGCGTGCATCTGGCGGCCGTCGGCAAGATCACGGCACTGGTCGGCGGCGATCCGGCACTCTATAAGCGCCACCGTCCGGCCATCGAGGCGATGTGCGCAAAGTCTTTCCTGATGGGGCCGATCGGTTCGGCGGCGGTGATCAAGGTCATCACTAACATGCTGGCCTTCATCCATCTTATCGCCGCCGGCGAAGCGCTCATGCTGGCCAGGAAGGGCGGGCTGGATCTTGCCCAGTCCTACCACGCCATATCAGCCTCGTCCGGCAACAGCTTCGTCCACGAGACCGAGAGTCAGCTGGTGCTGAACGGCTCCTACGACATCGGTTTCACCATGGACCTCGCATTGAAAGACCTGGGCTTCGCACTGGGCATGGCCGAGAAATTCGGCGTGCCGCTCGAACTCGCCTCGCGCGTCAACGCCATATTCGAACAAGGCAAGAACACCTATGGCGGCAGCGCCTGGTCGACCATGATCGTCAAGCTTCTGGAAGATGCGGTCGGGACCGACCTTCGTGCGCCTGGTTTCCCCGCCAAGCTCGACGTCTGACATCAGGTAATTGTCACGCGATTTCAGTACATTGACTGGATCGCCGAAATCACGCCCGCAACGACCTGAATCAGTCTCTCAGCGCGTTGATTCAATACCTCAGCGTAAGCGCGCCCGGCAGGATCTCGAAGGTCGCCGGTATGCGCCCCGGCGATTCACCGTCTACGTCGACCAGCGCGCCGTTCTTCTGCACATCGCCCAACGGTTCGACAACCACTTTCTTGCCGCGCAAAATGGTGATTGCCGGATGGTTGCGATGCCGCCCGCCATAGAGCAGACGGATATCCCAGATCAGTTTCAACTTGCCCGCCGCCCGCAGGATGACGATGTCGAACTGCCCGTCGTCCAGTTCGGCATCCGGCGCGATCATCATGCCGCCGCCGAAGAATTTTCCGTTGGCCACCGCCACCAGCGCCACGCGTGCCTCGACCGGGACGCCGTCATCGACGGTGATCACAACGTCCTGGAACCGGTAGCGCATGAATTCCCACACGGTGCGCCAGTAGAACAGCGCCTTGGCCGACACCTTGCCCTTGCGCTTGTCGGCGTTGACCGCGCGGTCGGTAGCGCCCGAAAGACCGAGGCTGGCAATGTTGACGAAATGACGGCTGGCCAGCGCGCCATGGTCATCAACATAGGAGATGCGGCCCGCATCGACCCTGCGAGCCTTGGCCTGGGCGATGCGCTTCAGCGTCAAATCGACCTCGTCCGAAAGACCGAGCCCGCGGGCGAAATCGATGCCGGCGCCGCAAGGCAGCAGGCCGAGCTCGGCCGTCCGGCCGCTTTCTGCAAACGCCTGCAGCAGCCCGTCGGCCACTTCGCTGGCGGTGCCGTCGCCGCCCGCCGCGATCACCAGGTCGAAGCCGCTCGCGGCAAGGACGAGCGCCAGCCGTTCGGCGTCGCCGGTCGCCTGCGTTTCGCGCAGCTCGAAATCGCCGAAATGTTTCCTGAGCGAAGCACTGACCTCAGGCCAATTTCGTCTGAGCCGGCCACCACCGGCAATCGGATTGAGAACCACCCCGACCTTCAAGAACGCCCTCCCCAAAGGACGGCAACGACATTGCTGTCCTAAAATCCTTTGCCGGCATTGAAGCCCGCGCCGCTCTGTGGGGCAAGGGCCGAATGTTCGATCTTGCTGCTCGCCGCAGATGAGGCGTGTTCCGCCCCCTTGCATCTCGTCCAGAAAAACGCTCCGCCGCCGAGGTCGGTCCCCGATAATCCCGCTATCCACAGGCTCGCGCCTGTTTCGCCAAACGCTTATCCCCCGTATATTTAACCCATCTCAGGCGGCTACCGATCGCCAAGTCGAAAGGCAAAGCGAAACGGCGGATTTCCTGAGGCCCGTACGGCCCCGAACGAAAGCAGGCTTGCCTGATTTGAGGAGGGATGCCGAGACCTACGGGGCCGCGGAAAGCGTGCGAACGCCTACGGCGGACCGATGCTGCCATGAAGGACGGCAAAACCTTCGATGGCGCGCTGGACGAAGCTCGCAAGGGTGGAGACTGGCGAGGTCCCGAACGGACGCTGCCCTCGGGCGGTGGCTGGCAGGGCCGTCAACATCAAGGCCGGCATGGCGCGACGTCTTTTACGGAAGTTGCTGCCGCGACCGTGTCCTGATCTGACAGGGAGGCGCTGGGAGAAATCCCGGCGCCGACTGTCGTTTGGGCTTCTCTCGCGATTTGACCGCCTGGCTCACGCGCATCGAACCGACTGCGATCGCCCTGGAGGGAAACATCCTGACGTTGATTCAGAAGCTTTGCAGCAGACGTCAAGTCGAAACACATCTACGATTGGTGAGACCTTTCGGCCACAGTCAGCGATGGTGAAAGGTTCCGTGGCGTACCCGTCACGCTCATTCCACAATCGCGGCCAAATCCCGCCTTGTTCCACGGTGATTGACGATGCTTGAGCGTCGCGCATCCTGTTCGGTCACGCGAAGGACCTCAGCGGTATTTTTCAAGCAACTCGAAGGGACAAGACCGTGATCAAGACCGCCCTTGTCGCCATGACCATCGTCGGCTGCGACTGCGATGCCAGGCTTTGCGAATATATCGGCGAGACGCCGGCCAAGTGGTCGACCATCGCCGATTGCGAAGCGGCGATGAAAAGCCAGACGTTGCACGCGCGCAATTTCAACTATCCGCTTGTCTCAGGCATATGTCGTACGACGCAATCGCCGTCGTCGCAGCTTGCCGCGACGGCCTCAATGCCCGAGTTGACGACGGCAGCGCAGACAGCCACCGACCCGCTCCCCTCGGAATTGAGCCATCGGCCGAGTGTTGCTGTCGGATCGCAGGCAACGGCGACGGAAACAGAAGCTGCCACACCGGTTGCCTATGACTCTGTGGTCGATGGCGGACGCTCGGTGCTGTATCGCACAAAGAACGGTTACGCCGTCGTCAAGACCGACCTTGGCCGCGCCGCATCCGCGACCATCGGCATGGCGAAGCGGTCGGCGAACTGGCTGGCGGCCAAGATGCCCAGCGGCTAACCCGCCGCCTCGTCCCTTGCGCCGACCTTGCGCACCAGGGCCGCCGTCGCCAGCATCGCGCCCATGTCTGATATCATCGGCGCGACATGCTTGGCGTAGTCGAGCGGCACCGAGATATCAGGCAGCTCGAAAAAATCCTTCGTCTGCGGCAACAGCAGAAAACCGTCGCTGCCATTGAGCGCAACCCGCGCCGGATCATCAGGCCATGTCTCGCTGAGCCATGTCAGTGCCTGCGCCAGCCGGCCGCTCACCAGCGGCTGCGCCGCCTCGACATTGTCGGTGCGGAAGTCGTAAGCGGCGTCAAGCTCAGGCACGCCGCATGACAATTCCTGCATCTTGCTGGCGAACATGCCGCGGAAGAACCCGACGGCCATGTCAGTCCGGCGGGCCGCCACCAATATGCCGGGGAACGGCACGATCGTCTCGAAGGCGACGACGATCCCCTTGAATGCTATCGTTTCGCTCTTGCCGGTGCCTTGCCGGAGATCGGCTTCGTAAAGCTCGAACGGAAATCCCTCGTAGCGGCCGGACACGATGTCGTCAAAGCGCTTGTTGTTGAACGTGCCGATCGTCTCGCGCGGCAGCCGGTCGAACGAATTCGGCGTCACCTCATGCTCGTAGCGCATATCCCTGATAAAGCCGAAGATGATCGGCAGCAGCGCCTTGCGGAACGAGTGCTGCAACGTGCTCGTCGGCTTGATCGCCTGGAAATAGAGCAGGATCGCCGCCACGAACCCGACGACATAGAGGAACACATGCGGCGTCGAAAACCATCGCTCGTATGGATCGGCGATCATATTGAAAAGCCATGCGACAAGCGCCACGAACAACAGCACCGGTCCGATGAACAGCGGCACCCGCCAACGGACTTGCCGGTAGGCCGAAGCCCTTTCGGCCTCATAGGCCGCGAGATTCCTCTTGATGACGGCGATGTCAGTTTCATCAGGCATGAAATCCGCTGCTTCCATCGCCATCCCACCGTCGAAAGACCGAACACCCAGCTCGGACAATAGCCGATTTTGCGGAAAGTCGCGCGACTACAGCGTTGGGATGGTGGTGAGCCCACACGATTTATCCGAGCCACCAGTCAACTGTGGCCATCAATTCCGGTTATCAAAAACCGCAACGAAACGGGCCGTAACCTTTTGCCTTAATGCGCCCTCCAGCGTCTCAATGGGAACCAGCCGCTCATGGTCGCCGGCGCGCAGCCGCATGAAGGCATGCAGCCGGTAGGCGGCGATAGCGCCACGCGTGCCGGCGTCGGCGCTGATATCGGCGGTCAGGATGCCCCCGATGCGGCCGGGCCACGGCTGGCGCGCAAAGGCGGTGCCAAGAAAATCGCCGAGCCCATAGGCGACGAGCGCCTTGCCGATCCGCTCCACCGGCTGCACGACATGGGCATGGTGGCCGGCGATCAGCCCGACGCCTTGCGCGGCCAAATGCCGTGCCAGTGCCCGCGTTTCAGCCTGTGGAAAATGCCGGAATTCCCAATCCCAATGTGGCACGGCACAGGTGAGGTCGACGGCGCCGCCGCGCGGCCATCGTGCCAGGTCGCCTTGCATCGACACACGGCCCGCGAAGGCAGCCGCGCCGGCATTGCGCCACAGCGTGAAAGCGGCAAAGCCTATTGTCAGCGGCCCGACAGCAAGGCGCTGGACCGGACCGTCGGCGGCGGTACCGATGCTGCGGATGCCGAGACGGTTCAGCGCCGCCACGGTCTCGTCGAAACCCTCGACGCCTTGATCGAGCACATGATTGTTGGCGAGCGATAGCACCAGTTTCTCGCGCGAGATGCCGACGGCCGCCAGCGTCTCGGCAAGAAACCGCTCGGTCATGGCATGACGGGTGCCAAGCTTCGTGCCCATCGCCGCGCTCGGTCGCTCCACCACCGGGCTTTCGCAATTGCCGACCACCAGATCGGCGGAGCCGAGCAACGTGGCGATCGCCGGGTCGCATTGCGGCGCACTGCGATTGGCCACCGCCGAGATATCGCCGACAAAGGCGAGCCGCACCGTCCGCTCCGGCGGCGGCTCAATCATCGTTCCTGCCGCCGGTGCAAAACCACGGGCGTCGCCGCCAAGCGTCGGCTTCAGGAAACGCGGCAGCCAAGACAATTTGTAGGAAAGCGGATAGTTCGACACGCGCAGCCTGTACCGGAATGAACTGCCACGGTAGACGATGCGCCCGATATAGCGAAGCGCCTCTGTTCGGAATCATGCGGACAAGGCGCGGCACGCGAATTGCGTGTATGCTTCCCGCCGAACAGCATACCGGAGGACCAAGATGACGCGATTTTCGAGCCTGCTGGCATCCGCCCTTATTCTGCTGCTGCCGGTTGCTTCTGCCGGTGCCGCAGCCGCCGAACCGGCCGCCCTGTTCGAGGCAAAAACCGTAGCCGACCGCGACAGCACGCTTACAGCGCTCGAAGCCGCGCCCACTGATCCCGCGTCGGCCTACGCCGCCGGCGCCGGCCAATTCTTCACCGCGCTGGAGATCCTGGCCGGCGGCCTGCACCGCCACGGCTTCGAGAGCCCGCAATCCTTCATGCTGCCGCTGATGCGGCTGCCGGTGCCGGACAATCCCAATCCCGAGCCGCTGACCTACGACGGCTTCCGCGCCATCCTGGTCGCCTTCCGCGATCGGTTGGAAAAGTCCGCCGCCACGCTTGGATCCGTGCCTGCCGATGCCGACATCGGCATGGAGGTCGACCTCACCCGTCTCGGCATCGACCTCAACGAGGACGGCCAGATCGCGCCGGACGAAAGTGCCGCCGCGATCATGGCGTCCCTGTCACGCGGCGGCGGTGCGCCAGACCCGGCCGCACCCGCCCTCACCTTCCGCTTCGACCGCGCCGATGGCTACTGGCTGCAGGGCTATGCCGAATTCCTGATGGCGCAGGCCGATTTCTGGCTGGCGCATGATTTCAGGAACGCCTTCGACGGTTCGTTCCACATGCTGTTTCCGCGCGCCAAACTGCCGCTGCAGGACACGCTCGTTCCGCCGGACGGCGGCATGAGCGGCGGCATGTTGTCGTCCGAATGGCGCATCGCCGATTTCATCTCGCTGGTTCATCTGGTCAACTGGCCGGTCGTCGAGCCGGAGCGCCGGCAGGCGGCGCGTCGCCATCTCATGGAAATGATCCGGCTATCTCGCGAAGACTGGAAGGCGATCCGCGCCGAGACCGACAACGACCGTGAATGGCTGCCCGGCCCGCAACAGAAAGGCGCCAGCCCGCTCACCGGCCTGGAGGTCGGCGAGGAGCAGGTCCAGGCCTGGCACACCGCGCTTGAAATGGCCGAGGATCTGCTCGAAGGCCGCACCTTGCTGCCGCATTTCCGCTTCGCCGACAAAGGCATCAATATGAAGCGCTTCTTTGACGAACCAAAGCCCTTCGACCTGGTGCTATCGATCACCGGCCCGGCCATCGCGCCCTATCTCGAGGGCGGAAAGATCCTCACCAGCGAAGAGTTCGACCAGATCCAGCGCCAGTTCGGCGGCGCTGGGTTTTTGACGTTTGCGCTGTGGTTCAACTGAGGGCGTTTCGACATCGTTCCTGACACCCTTGTGTCAGGAGCTTGGTTTCCTCTCGCGCCCCTCGTCACTCCGCTCTTTCCATTTTGGCCGATACCTCCCATATTCGGGGCATGGCCAAACTTTCTGATAAAAAAACGCCGCCGCCGGCGCGTGATGATGGCGCTTCGCTGCCCAAGCGGCGCAGCCCGCTGACCGACTTCCTCGACGCGTCCGAGCCGCTGCACAAGGGCGGTTTTGCCGAGGCGCCGCAGGCTGAATTCTCAGGCACGCCGCTGACCGGCTCGATCGCCGATTGGGCCGAGCAGATCGAGCAGGAGGCCGAGAAGGAAGGGAGCCAAGTCGTTTCCGACAAGAATGGCGGCAAGAACGGCGGCAGATCGCCGAAGACTGCCAAAAAAATCCCCGAACGCTCCTCTTCCCCCGGCCGCACGGCGCGAGGCACCTCGATGGGCGGCGCGGCGTCTGCCAGGGAGCGAACCGCGGCCGGCCTCAATCCTGTCGCCGGCCTCGATGTTTCGCTGGAGGAAGCCGAGACCATGGCCTCCGGCGGCGTCACCGCCACCGTTGCGGCGCTGTCGGCGCTGATCGAATCCGGCAACCCGCTGCACAAGGACGGCGTGCTGTGGACGCCGCACCGCCCTGCCCGGCCCGAAAAATCCGAAGGCGGCATCGCCATCAAGATGGTGTCGGATTTCGAGCCGGCCGGCGACCAGCCGACGGCGATCAAGGACCTTGTCGAGGGCGTCAACGACAACGACCGCACCCAGGTGCTGCTCGGCGTCACCGGCTCGGGAAAAACTTTCACCATGGCCAAGGTGATCGAGAAGACGCAGCGTCCTGCCCTGATCCTCGCCCCCAACAAGACGCTGGCTGCGCAGCTCTATTCCGAGTTCAAGAAATTCTTCCCGGAAAACGCCGTCGAGTATTTCGTCTCCTACTACGACTACTATCAACCGGAAGCCTATGTGCCCCGGACGGATACCTTCATCGAGAAGGAATCCTCGATCAACGAGCAGATCGACCGCATGCGCCATTCGGCGACGCGCTCGCTGCTGGAGCGCGACGACGTCATCATCGTCGCCTCGGTGTCCTGCATCTACGGTATCGGCTCGGTCGAAACCTACACGGCGATGACCTTCCAGATGCAGATCGGCGACCGGCTCGACCAGCGCGCGCTGCTCGCCGATCTCGTCGCCCAACAGTACAAGCGCCAGGACATCAACTTCGTGCGCGGCTCGTTCCGCGTGCGCGGCGACACGATCGAGATCTTTCCGGCTCACCTTGAGGACCGTGCCTGGCGCATTTCGCTGTTCGGCGACGAGATCGAGGCGATCACCGAGTTCGACCCGCTGACCGGCCAGAAGACCGGCGAGCTGAAAAGCGTCAAGATCTACGCCAATTCGCACTATGTGACGCCGCGCCCGACCTTGAATCAAGCCATCAAGTCGATCAAGGAAGAACTAAAGCACCGCCTGCAAGAGCTTGAAAAGGCTGGCCGTCTTCTGGAGGCCCAGCGGCTGGAACAGCGCTGCCGCTTCGACCTGGAGATGCTGGAAGCGACCGGCTCCTGCGCCGGCATCGAGAATTATTCGCGCTATCTCACCGGCCGCCAGCCCGGCGATCCGCCGCCGACGCTGTTCGAGTACATCCCCGACAATGCGCTGGTCTTCATCGACGAAAGCCACGTCACCGTGCCGCAGATCGGCGGCATGTATCGCGGCGACTTTCGCCGCAAGGCAACGCTGGCGGAGTATGGCTTCCGCCTGCCGTCCTGCATGGACAACCGGCCGTTGCGCTTCGAGGAATGGGACGCCATGCGCCCGCTTTCCGTCGCGGTTTCGGCGACGCCCGGCGGTTGGGAAATGGAGCAGTCCGGCGGCGTCTTCGCCGAGCAGGTCATCCGCCCGACCGGCCTGATCGATCCGCCGGTCGAGGTCCGCCCGGCCAAGACCCAGGTCGATGATGTCGTCGGCGAAATCCGCGACACGACAAAGGCCGGCTACCGCACGCTGGTCACCGTGCTGACCAAGCGGATGGCCGAGGACCTGACCGAGTACCTGCACGAGCAAGGCATCCGCGTCCGCTACATGCACTCCGACATCGACACGCTGGAGCGCATCGAGATCCTGCGCGACCTGCGCCTCGGCGCCTTCGACGTGCTGGTCGGCATCAACCTTTTGCGCGAAGGTCTCGACATTCCCGAATGCGGCTTCGTTGCCATTCTCGATGCCGATAAGGAGGGCTTCCTGCGCTCCGAAACTTCGCTGATCCAGACCATCGGCCGCGCCGCGCGTAACGTCGACGGCAAGGTCATCCTCTACGCCGACCAGGTCACCGGTTCGATGGAACGCGCGATGGCCGAGACCAACCGCCGTCGCGAAAAGCAGATGGAGTGGAACGCCGCCAACGGCATCACCCCGGAATCGGTCAAGTCGCGCATCTCCGACATCCTGGACTCGGTTTACGAGAAGGATCATGTCCGCGCCGACATCTCGCAGTTCACCGACAGCGCCGGCGCGATGATGGGCAACAATCTGAAAGCCCATCTCGACGCGATGGACAAGCAGATGCGCGACGCCGCCGCCAATCTCGACTTCGAGAAGGCGGCCCGCATCCGCGACGAGATCAAGCGGCTGCGCGAGATGGAACTGTCCATCTCTGACGATCCGCTGGCCAAATATGCCGATATGGAAAGCCCGGTTTCGGGCCGCGAAAAGGGCAAGCACAACAAGGGCCGCGCCATCCACCGCACGGTCGACGATGACGGCAAGAGCCTGTTCCGCAAGCCCGCGCTCGACGAGATGGGCGCCGACGGCGCCGTGCCGGTCAAGAAGCCGCTCTTTGCCAAACCCTCGCTCGACGCGATGGGTCCGGGCACCGACATGCCGACGCCGGCCGGTGCGGTATCCCGCTCGCTGTTCAGGAAACAGTCGGCCGAAGAGGCACACGGTTCCGATTTCGGCATTCCAGGCGACTCGACCAAGCCGCTGTTCAAGAAGAACTCGCTCGACGAGATGACGGTGCGACGGACCGAAAAGCCGGTCGAGGGAAAAGTGCCGGCCAAGCCGCAGCCGATCTCCCCACCTGTGGGGGAGATGTCCGGCAGGACAGAGGGGGGCGCGAAGGAACGCAACGATTCCGGTAAGCCAATTATCCGGCAGCGCGCCGGCATCGGTTCTTACGAAGACCCCGCCGACACCCGACGTGAGAAGCGCCGCCCCGGCAAGACTGGGCGGCCTGGACGGTAGCGTTCCTTCGCGCCCCCCTCTGTCCTGCCGGACATCTCCCCCACAAGGGGGGAGATTGGCAGCTTCAGCGCTCAGCTTACTCCTACACGCCCCTTGCCATCGGCCCCACCCTTGGTGTAGCCAGTTCTACAATTCAAACGTCTTGAAAGGAGGGCTGCGTGCATATCGACCACCACCGTCAGCGCGGCCCTGTCCCTGCCCTGCGAGCTTGCTTGCAGGGCTGACCAGAGACGGTCCGGGTTCTCCCGCTTCGATTTTCTTGGTCTGCCCTTCGTGGTGCTGCAACGCCGAGCCTGATGGCCTGCCTGCGCACCGTCAAAGTGCATCGAACCGGAGCTTCACTCCGGGCAGACCAGAGAAACCCACATGGCCCTGATCAGCCTCAAGTCCCTCGGCGTCACCATGGGTGCGCCGCTCTTTTCCAACCTCGATCTCACCATCGGCACCGGCGACCGCCTCGGCATCGTCGCCGCCAACGGCCGCGGCAAGTCCACCTTGCTGAAGTGCCTCACCGGCGAAATGGAGCCGACATCAGGCGACATCACCCGCACGCGCGGCCTGCGGATCGGCTTTGTCGAGCAAGCCGTTCCTGCAGCGCTGGCCGAGCACGGTTTTCAGCAGGTGGTGGCCGACGCCTTGCCGGCCGAGCAGGCCGAAAGCGAGCAATGGCGCGTCGACGTGGTTCTCGATTCACTCGACGTGCCGCAGCCGATGCGCGAGCGGCCGATGCGGGCCTTGAGCGGCGGCTGGCAAAGGCTGGCGCTGATCGCGCGCGTCTGGGTCACCGATCCCGACGTCCTGCTTCTCGACGAGCCGACCAACCATCTCGACCTCGCCAAGATCAGCCAGTTCGAAACCTGGCTGAACGCGCTGCCGCGCGAAGTGCCGGTGGTGATCGCCAGCCACGACCGCGCGTTCCTCGACGCAACGACCAACCGGACGCTGTTCCTGCGTCCCGAACAGTCGCCGGCGTTTGCGCTGCCCTATTCGCGGGCGCGCGACGCTTTGAGCGAAGTCGACGCCTCGACAGAGCGCAAATTCCAGCGCGACATGAAGGCGGCGCAGCAATTGCGCCGGCAGGCGGCCAAGCTCAACAACATCGGCATCAACTCGGGCAGCGACCTGCTGACGGTCAAGACCAAGCAGCTTAACCAGCGCGCCCAGCGCCTCGAGGAGGTCGCAGCGCCGGCGCACCGCGAAAGATCGGCGGGCGCGATAAAGCTTGCCAATCGCGGCACCCATGCCAAGGTGCTGATCACGCTCGACGACGTGGCGGTCGAAACGCCTGACGGCACGCTGCTGTTCAGGACCGGCAAGCGCCACATCTGCCAAGACGACCGCATCGTGCTGCTCGGCCGCAACGGCGTCGGCAAGTCGCGGCTCATCAGCCTGATCAGAAATGCCATCGTCGAGCCGGAGACGGCAACGCAAGGCGTGAAGGTGACGCCGTCGACGGTGCTCGGCTACAACGACCAGGCATTGTCGGGCATCAGCGGCGACGATACGCCGCTGGCGATGCTCTCGCGCAGATTCGACGTCGGCGAGCAGCGTGCCCGCTCGTTGCTCGCCGGTGCGGGCGTCGGCATCGACATGCAGGAGCGCAGGATCGGCGTGCTGTCGGGCGGGCAGAAGGCGCGGCTGATGATGCTGGCGCTGAGGCTCGCCAATCCCAATTTCTACCTGCTCGACGAGCCGACCAACCATCTCGACATCGACGGCCAGGAAGCACTGGAAACGGAACTGCTCGCCCATCAGGCAAGCTGTGTGCTGGCCTCGCACGACCGCTCCTTCATCAGGGCGATCGGCAACCGCTTCTGGCTGATCGAGAAGCGGCGGCTGACCGAGATCGACAGCCCGGAGGATTTCTTTCGATCGGTGGCTGAGGGAAATGGCTGAGGAAAGCCACGCATCTGCCAGGCCGGCATTCAAGGTGCTGCCGGCCCACGCTTCCCCGCGAGCCGAAAAAGGCGCATCCTGAGGTCTCGCAAACCGAGGGAGGAAAACGGTCATGCGTGGCGCGGACGTCGTCAAGAACCTGTATGATACCTATGCAAAACGTGACATCGAGGGCGCGCTGGTCGACTGCGCCGATGATATCGTCTTCCGCTGGGTCGCCGAACCGGCGCAGTCGCGCTATGCCGGGGTGGCCAAAGGTAAGCAGGAGTTCCTTGCCCGGCTTTTGGCGCTGGACGACGATTTCGAATACCGGCGCTTCATCCCGGTCGAGATCATCGACGGCGGCGACAAGGTTGCCGCGCAGGTCGAGATCCACATGACACGCCGAACCACCGGCGAGGAGTTTGTCATGCGCACCGCCGATTTCTGGACGCTACGCGACGGCAAAATCATCGAGATGGTGGAGTATTACGACACCGCTCTGGCCGCATCGGTCATCTGAGACGTATCTCGACTGAATTAGGCCCTGTGACAGAAAATTCTCCGCGACCTGTCGGATCATGGTCGCGCGCCACGTCCTTGGGGTGCCGACACGGTGATGCCGGCGCCAATCGAGGAGAAAGCATCATGTCTATTCTGTCATCCGTGGGTCGCATCGCGACCCGTTACTCGGCGGCTCGCGCCCGTTACCGCAGCGAGCGCGCCCTCCTTTCATTGCCGATCGAATTGCGCATGGACATCGGCTGGCCGGAAATCGTTGTCGACGCGCAGAACAGCCCGCGGATTGGCCTGGCTCCTTGACAAGGACCGGCCGTCGCACGCTCGGCATCAAAAAAACGCATCGGCCATGTAGGATCGCCGCTGCCTCATTCGTCCTGTGGTTCGCAACGCCCAACCAAAGAGGAGCACGATATGAACGATCAGCCCCAAACCCAGCCCGCAGCGAAAGTCCTCGGCGGCTTGACGCCCTATCTTCAGCTGGATGGCGCCTTCAAGGCCGCTGAATTCTATCAGAAGGCCTTCGGCGCCGAGCAGGTCTTCTTCTATCCGCCGGACGAGCAGGGCCGCACCATGCACATCCATCTTCACATCAACGGCTCGACCTTGATGATTTCCGACTTCTATCCCGAGCACGGAATGGCCGCGGTGAAGCCGCAGGGCTTCACCATGCAGCTGCATCTCGGCAGCGACGACATCGACGCCTGGTGGCAGCGCGCCGTCGACGCCGGCTGCCAGGAAGTGATGCCCTTGCAAGTGATGTTCTGGGGCGATCGCTGGGGTAACATGCGCGATCCGTTCGGTGTCGAGTGGGCAATGAACGCGCCGGTGAAGGCGGCGTAGCGCCTTCTTTCCTTCTCCCCTTGTGGGAGAAGGTGGATTGGCGCGCAGCGCCAAGACGGTTGAGGGGTGTTGGACGGAGTGCCGTCGGTGCCAAGCTGGAACACCCCTCATCCGACCGCGCGGAGCCTGTCCTCGGGCTTGCCGAAGGCAAGACCCGTGGGCGCGGCCACCTTCTCCCACAAGGGGAGAAGGAAGAATCCAGCAACCCAAGGAGAACCACAATGTCCTATGTCGATGGTTTCGTACTTGCCGTGCCCAAGGCAAATCTCGATGCCTACAAGAAGCTGACGCAAACAGCCGGCGCTGTGTGGAAGGAGCATGGTGCGCTCGCCTTTGTCGAATGCATAGGCGACGATGTGCCCTATGGCGAGGTCACCTCGTTCCCGCGCGCCGTGCAGGCCAAGGAAGACGAGGTCGTCGTCTTCTCATGGGCCGTTTATGAATCGCGGCAGAGCCGCGATGCGGTGATGGCCAAGGTGATGGCCGACCCACGCATGAAATCCGACTGGTCGGCGATGCCGTTCGACGGCAAGCGCATGATCTTCGGCGGCTTTCAGCCCTTTATTGAGCTGTAGGCCCGCATTACGCTAGCCGGTCGAGCAGCGGCTTGAGCCGGTCGCCATAGCGTTTCCACAGATCGACCGACCCCTGGTACATCGGCTGGCGCACCTGCGCCGCCGACGCCGTGCGCACCGGCCGATCGGTCTCGTGGAACGACAGCACCGCATCGTCCCATGGCAGGCCGAGATGGGCGATCAGCGCCCGCGTCTGTCCTTCCTGGTCGGCGACGAAATCCTCGTAGCGCACGTCATGCACGACATCAGGCAGAACGGTGCGCCAATGCGCCATGATATCGGTGTAGAGATTGTGGAAATCAGCGAGCTCGCCGAGGTCGTAGCCGTAGCGGTGGCTGTCGCCGCGGAAATGCACCTTGTAAATCGACAGGCACGTCGCCGCCGCATCGCGCGCGCAATGGATAATCTTGGCCTTGGGCAGCATCAGATGGATGAAGCCGACCAAAAGGAAATTGCCGGGCATCTTGTCGGTGACATGCCGGAAACCCGGATAGCGGGCGTGCAGCAGGTCTAGATAGGCCTGGCCTGCCTCGGCATAGGCCTTGTCGGGCAGGTCGGCAATCCCGCTGGGGAAACCGCCCTTCATGCTCGGCGGAAACTGCTTGCCGACCGCCGTCTTCAATATGCCGAGCTCGCCCGCGCCATAGACCTGCGGATGGCTGGCGATGATCTGCTCGACAAGCGTAGTGCCGGAGCGCGGCATGCCGACGACGAAGATCGGCGTGTCGTCGGAAATCCCGCTCGGTCTGTGCTTATCGAAGAAGGCCTTGTCGAACACCGCCTTCATCGTTTCGAATTCGGCACGTGTCCTGGCCGGATCATAGTCGATGCCCGTGCGGCGGATCGCATTGCCTTCGGCGAAATAATCGAAGGCACGGCCATAATCCTTCAGATCGTCATTGGCCTTGCCGAGGCCGAACGAAAGCTGCATGCGCGCCAGGCTGCCTTCCGGCGCCTTTGCGTGCTGCGCCTCCATCCCGGCAAGCTCGGCGTCACGCTCCTGCTGGCGCTTGACCTGGGTGAGCATCAGCCAGGCCCTGGCCATGCCGGGATCGACCGCCAGCGCCTGCCGGAAATGCTCCGCTGCCTCTCCGAGGTTGCCCTTCTCCATCAGCCCGACGCCCAGGCCATGCAGCAGGTCGGCGTCCTTCGGCCGAATTGCCAATGCTTCGCGGAAGACGGCGAGCGCCTCCTCCAGCCGCCCTGCCTCCTGCAGCGTTTCGGCAAGCCCGATGCGGGCGCGGACATGGAACGGGTTGCGACCGATGGTGCCGCGATAAATCTCCTCGGCGCCCTCGAACTGGCCGAGTTGCTTCAGCGATGAGCCGAGATTGTCGCGCGCCGCGAGTTGGTCCGGCCGGATTGCCACCGCGCCACGGAAGAAATCGACGGCTGCACTGACACGGCCGAGGTCGCGCATCACCGTGCCGAGGTTGTTGAGGAAATCCGGATTCTTGGGCTGCAGGCGCACCGACTGTTCGAGGAGATCAAGTCCTTCGGCGCTGCGTCCGGTCTGGTGCAGCAGCAAACCGAGGAAATGTGCTGCCGCCGCATGATTGGCCTTTTGCGCCAGCACCTGCCGGTAGAGCATCTCGGCTTCCTGCCGGCGCCCCGCCTGATGCAATTGCAGCGCCTGCTGCACGCGCTGGTCGAGGCCCAGCGGCGGCTGTCCGCCTGAGCCGAAATTGGCGCCCGCGCCTGCCGGTCTTCTCTGATCTCTGTTGATGGGAAACCTGCCGTGTTTTGTCCGCCTGCCGCGATCTAGGCCATCGGCGCGGCAGGTTCAAGGGTTCGCAGGCCAGCTTACCGGAAATCGGCCTGGGTCAATACATACATGTTCCTGCGGCCGTGCGAATAGGCTTCGCGCGCAACATCCTGGATCGACGAACGCTCCGCATCGAAGGCGCTGAGATACTCGGCTTCCGCCCCGCCCGTGGCCGTTGCCGCCGAAAGCGCTGCAATCTCCACAAAGAAGGGCACTTCGAACATGCCGTCATGGCCGACGAAGCGAATGCGCCTGGCCGCAGCGTCGTAGGAGCGGCTGCGGTTGGGAAAATTGAGCGTCATGATCGAGTTCCTCAGCGGATGACCACGAACCGGAGGTTCGGAAAGGATCCATCCGCAAAATCAAAGTACTTACAGCGCCCTTTACGCATCCAAAAGGACGCGCGGCACTTGGCGCTGCAAGCCGGCTGTCAGATCAGGCGGTTGGTCTCCGCAACCTGTCTGGCCCGCCGAAGCGTGCCGTCGGTGTCGGCGATCCTTCGCCTTGCTGCCTCGTCACTTCGTATCGTCAGCCGCGCCGACATGACCTTTGTAGGCCCGGCGGCCTGCTTGATAATCGGCTTGACTGTTACGGTCGAACCATCAGGTGTTTTCACGGAAACCATGGTTTTTCCTTTCAGATGTAAATAAAAATCGATGCCGGGATGAACTTTTCCGGCACAATCTCAAACAATTCTTGTGAAGTGTCCGGACCGTATCACCATTCTACAAATAGTCCTAGAAAAGTAATTTCGTGACAAGGTCGACGATGGGCGGGAATCTTCTTGAATAAACCGCAATTTTGGATTAATGAATTGAGATCGTTTTTTGGGCCAAGCTTGGCATCTCGCGGCGTCAGAGGTTCTCGACCCGCCAAACTCATTCCAGATCGCCGATACCCAAATTGCCGATACAGGACGCACGACACTTAAGTCCCGGTGCCGCGAAGCGGGCACCACCTATCGGATCCAAGCCCGGAACGAGACTTCGAGGCACGAGAATGTCTGGCCGAACTACCCATTCCATCGCGCATTTCGAGGCACCCTTCATGCTCGGCGGCCTGGAAGGAAAATTGCCGGCCGGCGACTACGACATCGACCACGATGAGGAGCTTATCGATGGCATGTCGTGGCTTGCCTGGCGCCGTGTCGCCACCTTCATCCATCTGCCGGCAAGGACGGTGAAAAGCCAGACCAGCCAATTGGTCGCCATCGACCTCGCCGAACTCGAAACCGCGCTGAGGCGCGACCAGGAGAATGCCGCATGATCCGCTTCCAGCAGAACGCGCGCCCGCGCACCGACACGCCCGCGCATCTTTTCGCGATCGGCCAGACCGTTCGTATGAAGAGCCGCACCGGCCTTGTCCAAAAGACCGCGGAGTTGTTCCAGATCAAGAGCAAGCTGCCGGTCAAGGACGGCTCGCCGCAATACCGTATCCGCAGCGACGAGGAGACCCATGAGCGGGTCACCACGGAAGACAATCTCGAAGTCGCCGACGATCCGAGCGCCTAGGTCCACATCAACCGCCACCACCACGCTCACCAATCACGAGGACCAAGAAATGGCCAAGGGTCAACAGCGCAGCAACCGCGAGACACGCAAGCCCAAAAAGGACAAGACGGTGGCAAAGCCCGCCTCGCCCTTCGGCTCGGCCGTCAAGCAGGCGGAAGCCGGTTTGAAGCCGAAGTCCAAGGGGTAGCGTTCCCAGGCGCCGCGCACCCGTCTTCGTGCATGCACCGGAGCGGGCCCTGGTGCGACCGTAGGGCTGCGGCGCCGCAACACGGAGGCGTGCTTGAACTTCGTCGTCGAGTTCTATCGTTCGCGCGACGCCGACGAAGCGACGCTCGACAGGGTGTCGCTCGAAGCACCGAACCTGCGCGCCGCCCTGCAGGGCGCCACAGCGCTGTTCCACACGCTGGCGATGCCGCAGATCCCGGACCGCCTGCGCATTTCCGACGAGGACGGCAGCGAGCTCTATGCCGGGCCGGCCGATGGAGCGTACCCGGCGGATGGATGAGCATCAAGTTCATTCAGCTGTTTGCCAAACCCATGCCCGCGGCCGAGTTCATCACCTACTGCCACAAGGCGAGGCTGCCGGCGTAGAGGCAAGAGGCGCCAGCTGCCCTCGCCTGCCTGTGTCCAGTGGATAGATGGGACCCCTCCCCGCCCGGAGACGGGGAGGAAACCAGCCTCTCAGCACGGACCGTCGTCGACGATGCGATAGTCGGCGGCGCGCGCCTCGCACGCATTGGGGAAGGTGCGCAGCTCGCCATAGCGGCGGGCGCAGACCGGGCGGTATTCGCGGGTGCAGAATGTCTGCTCTCCACCGCCGCCATCCCGGCATTGGCCGCCGCTGATGATGCGGTATCCGGCCCGCTCGGCAAGGCAGGCATTGGCGAAGGTCTGGCGGTCGCCGCCGCGCCGGGCGCAGACCGGATCGTACTGCCTGGTGCAGAATTGCGGCCCGGGCCTTGGCGGACGGTACCCCGGTCCTTCATCCACCACAACCGCGGTACAGGCTGCAAGAACTGCCGACAGCAACAGGATGGCAAAACTCTGCCGCGAGAAGATTGCCGCAAGAAATTTCATAACTATAGCTCCCTCGAGCCCCCGCTCCGGCGCAAACGCGCGCGCTCCACTCCAGGCCGATCCTCGCCATTCCACCGCCAAATGCAACCCCTGTTTGCAAGCAGCCCCAGCCCGCTGGACCATGCGTGACCAGGCTCTGGCCGATAACCGGGCGAGCCCCCCGTCCTATCGATGCCATGCGTCGGAATGCGCCCATCTGGCGGCCCGCGGGCGCTACCTTGCAACGATCACCTTTCCGTGCGATAAATTTCGTGTTCGGGCATTTGCGACCCGGAGAGCGGAACGTTTTGGACGACCTTTCCCCGATACTGTGAATCTCTGACGGCCCCGTTTTTCGGCGGGGGGTTTTGACCATGCGCCAATGCATGACTGCCGAAGCAACCACCGGGACTTGCCCACGGCGTCAGGCGGCGGGCAAACCACAAAGACTGACACGGGTGAAGGAGTTTCCCCAATGGCCCAGACCGGCACCGTTAAATTCTTCAACGCTACCAAAGGCTTCGGCTTCATCACGCCAGACGACGGCGCCAAGGACGTGTTCGTCCACATCTCCGCGATCGAGGCTTCGGGCCTGCGCACGCTCGTCGATGGCCAGAAGGTCACCTTCGACGTCGAGCCCGACCGCATGGGCAAGGGGCCGAAGGCGGTCAATCTGCGCGCGGACTGAACCGTCGGCGCGCGCACGTCCGCTCGGACGTGCCAGGAACGTGCCCGAGACGCTTCAAAAGCCTTGAACCGGCTTTCAGCGCCGGATCCGAGTTTTCGAAGGCGCGGCGGTTTTCGTCGCGCCTTTTTTCGTGGCAGGGCGGCAAGCCAATGCTGGCAAAACTTTCTCTTGCCGATGACGCTAAAATAAAGGACAAATTTCCACTCGGGCATTTGCCGGCCCGAGACTGGACTTGATGGGATCAAAGGAGCTTCCCATGCCGCAGACCGGCACCGTCAAATTCTTCAATCATGCCAAGGGCTTCGGCTTCATCACTCCGGATGATGGCGCGAAGGATGTCTTCGTCCATATTTCGGCCGTGCAGGCGTCGGGTCTTCCCGGTCTTGAGGATGGGCAGAAGGTGACATTCGACACCGAGCCGGACAAGCGCGGCAAGGGTCCGAAAGCCGTCAACCTGTCGATCGGCTGAGCCGAGATCGAGACAGCGTCGGACGGTCCCGTGGCGCAGGTCCGCTCCTTGTTGAGCGTACGATATTTGTGCCTTGCGCCATGCCTGATCGATGAATATCGGCTGGCCCCAGCCCGTCAATTTCGTTCAGCCCCCGTTCAGCCACGGTCGCCTTATTAGCTTCGGTAAAGCCGGACCGCTTCCCCCAGATTAACCGGGCCGGCACGAAGGAGACCGACATGAACCGAATTTTCAAGACCGCCGTCCTGTCCGCCGCGATTGTTGCGACCACGCTCGCGACCTTGCCAGCGGCCAGTGCTGGTGACTGGCGCCAACGGCACCATCATCGTGGCAATGGCGATGCGATCGCGGCAGGCGTCCTTGGCCTTGCGGCCGGCGCCCTGATCGTTGGTGCGCTCAACAACCCGCAGCCCAGCTATTATGACCCCGGCTACGACGATTATGGTCGTTATCCACGCCCCGCCCCGGTGCGCCGCTACTACGCGGAACCGCGAGTCGTCTACAATGACGGCTACGCAGAGCCATGGACCCGTGGCTGGTATGAATATTGTTCGGATCGCTATCGCTCTTTCAACGCCCGCACCGGCACGTTCACCGGCTATGACGGCGAACAGCATTTCTGCACCGCGAACTGAGGCTTCCTGCCCCCAAAAGCGCTGTCCGCAAGGCCAGCGCTTTTTTGTTGTCCGCATGCATAAGGGAAAGAGATTGAAGCGCCTCGCTTGAGGCACCCCAGACGCGACGCGCTTTAAATCAGGAATGGATTGCTCCGGCGCTCCTCGCCGAAGCGGCCGCCGGGACCATGGCCGCAGATGAAGCCGATGTCGTCGCCGAGCGGCAAAAGCTTGTCCTTGATCGAGGCGATCAGCGCGGCATGGTCGCCGCCCGGCAGGTCGGTGCGCCCGACCGAGCCGCGGAACAACACGTCGCCGACATGGGCGAACTTCGCAGCACGATTGTAGTAGACGACATGGCCGGGCGCGTGGCCGGGGCAATGAAGGACCTCGAACGCGTGCTGGCCGAACGAGACGGTGTCGCCTTCGCTGAGAAAGCGGTCGGGCACGCAGTTGCGCACCGGATCGGCGACGCCGTAGTGTCTCGCCTGGTTCTCGAGATTGGCAAGCAACGGACGGTCGGCCTCATGCGGGCCGATGATCTCGATGCCGAGCGCCTCCTTCAGTTCCATGGCGCCGCCGGCGTGGTCGATATGACCATGCGTGATCCAGATTGCGCCGGCGTTGATCGCATTGTCCTTGAGCATTGCCAGCACCTTGTCGATGTCGCCGCCCGGATCGACGACAACGCCTTGTCTGTCGTCCATGTCGAACAGGATGGTGCAGTTTTGCTGGAACGCCGTGACCGGCACGATACCGGCATTGAGCTGACCCATGATCGTCCTTTCGCTGTGTCGCCCCTGATGTAGAGACACATGTAAACGGCGTCCACCGCTGCCACGACACAAAAGAAATGGGCGGCCGAAGCCGCCCATGCGAAAAGCCCGAAACCGCCAGGCTCACTTCTTCATCGCATTCATGACCGCGCCGATGATGGCCGTCAGAATGGCGCCACCACCGGCACCGCCGACGATGTTCTGCACATTCAGCGCGCTGCCCAATCCGCTCGTTGCCGCTGCGGCTGCAGCCGGATCGATCGTACCACCGCCGAGCAGGCTGCCGAGGATGGCCGCACCGCCGACGCCGCCAAGCGCGCCGCCCAGGATTTTGGTAAGCTGCCCCATTGCCGCTGTCTTGAGCGCCGCGCCCACCGCCTGGCCACCGATGATACCCGTAATCACCTGAACAATGATCGGAAGAAGCGTGTTCATGTCCATATTACCAGTCCCTCCATAGCTGCCAGCCTCCCGGGCCGACAGCATCATGAGACGCCGAATTGGACGAAAGTCAAATGCGGGAGTGCTTAAATAAAAGGGGCGGCTCGAAAACCGCCCCTACTTATAAAAAAAGCTGTGACTTTCGTTATTCTGCGGCGATCGCGTGCTTGGGTTGAACGGCTGCAGAATAGTCGTTCATCAGAGTCTTGGCGATTTCACCCACCTCGAATCGGTATGGACCGATCTCTGAAACGGGCGTCACCTCTGCCGCCGTTCCGGTGAGGAAGCACTGCTGGAAGCCTTCAAGCTCTTCCGGCATAATGGTGCGCTCGATCACCTCGAAGCCGCGATCCTTGGCAAGGCCGATCACCGTACGGCGGGTGATGCCGTCAAGGAAGCAATCGGGGGTGGGTGTGTGGATCTTGCCGTCCTTGACGAAGAAGATATTGGCGCCGGTCGCTTCCGCAACCTGGCCGCGCCAGTCGAGCATCATGGCGTCGGCATAGCCTTTGGCTTCGGCGGCATGCTTGGACATGGTGCAGATCATGTAGAGGCCGGCAGCCTTCGATTTCGACGGCGCGGTGCGCGGATCGGGGCGGCGCCATTCGGCCAGATCGAGACGGATGCCCTTCAGCTTCTGTGCCGGATCGAAATAGCTCGGCCACTGCCAGATGGCGATGGCGCAGTTGATCCTGCTGTTTTGCGCCGAAACGCCCATTTGTTCGCTGCCGCGCCAGGCGATCGGCCGGACATAGGCATCCTGGAAAGCCTGCTTCTTCAACAGCGTGCGGCAGGCGTCGTCGATCTCGGCAACCGAATATGGAATCTTGAAGCCGAGGAGGCGTGCCGATTCGTGCAGGCGCTCGCTGTGGTCGGTCAGCTTGAAAATCTCGCCGCCATAGGCGCGCTCGCCCTCGAACACCGCGCTGGCGTAGTGCAGGCCATGGGTCAGCACGTGGATCTTGGCGTCGGCCCATTTGACGAACTCGCCGTTCATCCAGATAAAGCCGTCCATTTGGTCAAAGGGAACGGATGCCATGGTAACCTCCCGCGGGCGGCCGCCCGCACATTATTGTGTCGTTGCGTGTTTCATGTCAGCCGCACCGGGCGGCCGGTATCTCGAAGCGTAGGCGGATATATAAGGTCTGGCAAACACAGGAAGTTCCGGAAAAACGGCCTTCCCTTGCCTTTTCGTTCGCAATCCGCCGAAAAGCTTGTCAAAAATTACCATTGCCGGGAAATTACGTCAATAGTACTGACATAATTTCCCTTTCGCCCGGAGAAAAGATGACGGATCGCAGCCACCCAGCCGGAAAACCGATCAGGACGGCGATCACCGACGAGGACGGCATCGACTTTGCCATCATCGAATTGTTCTTCTTCGCCTATCGCGATTTTACCTCCGATCCGGACCAGATCCTGTCCGACTACGGCTTCGGCCGCGCCCATCACCGGGTTCTGCATTTCGTCAATCGCAGGCCGGGCCTGACGGTCGCCGAACTCCTCGACGTGCTGAAGATCACCAAGCAGAGCCTGGCGCGCGTGCTCAAGCAACTGATCGACACCGACCACATCGTCCAGTTGCAGGGTCCGCGCGACCGCCGCCAGCGCGAGCTCTATCCGACAGCCAAGGGCCGCGCCCTGGCACTGGCGCTGGCACGGCCACAGTCACGCCGCATCCATGCTGCATTGGAAGATTCCGGAGCCACCGAACGCGCCTTGATCGAGCGCTTCCTGGAAGCGATGGTCAATCTGGAACTAAGGGCGCAGATCGACATTGTGCCCGCAAAAACGTCAGGGAAAAGCCATGGAGACCATTGAAAGGGTTGATCGACCGGCAGCACCGGACGACGACGCGCCGCATCTGCTGGTGATTGATGACGATACCCGTATCCGCAATCTTCTCAAACAATATCTGACCGAAAACGGCTTTCGCGTCACCGTTGCCGGAAATTCCGGCGAAGCGCGGCGCAAGCTCGCCGGCCTCGATTTCGACCTGCTCGTGCTCGATATCATGATGCCGGGCGAAACCGGCGTCGATCTCGCCAAGGCGCTGCGGGCAAGCAAGAACGTGCCGATCCTGATGCTTACCGCGCTCTCCGAGACCGACAGCCGGATCACCGGGCTCGAGGCCGGCGCCGACGACTATCTGCCGAAGCCTTTCGATCCCCGCGAATTGATTCTGCGCATCAACAACATCCTGCGCCGCGGCGGTCCGGCGACGACGCCCAAGGTCGAGCAACTGGTCTTCGGCCCCTACACGTTCCAGATCGCCAGGCGGGAGCTCAAGCGCGGCGGCGAGGCTCTGAAGCTGACCGACCGCGAGCAGGAGATCCTGGCGATCTTCGCGGCGCGGGCCGGCGAAACGATACCGCGTCATGAGCTTGTCGGCGACGAGTCCGAAGTCGGCGAACGCACCATCGACGTCCAGATCAACAGGCTGCGCCGCAAGATCGAGCGCGATCCGTCCAATCCGGTTTGGCTGCAGACCGTGCGCGGTATTGGGTATCGGCTCAGCGTGGAATAGACTGCCGCCCGCAGCCCCTTGTTGAGTGGCTGAAGATGAGCAAAAAGGGCGAATGGCGACCACACAACTGGAACGGCCGGGAGATCGCGGCTTGAGCGCTCGCGCCACGCGGGCGCTCAAGGCGGTGCCGCTTGCCTGGAAACGGTTCTGGCGCCTCGTTTCGCTTTACATGCCGAAGCGGCTCTATGCCCGCTCGCTGATCATCGTCATCGCACCGATGATCCTGCTGCAATCGGTCCTTGCCTTTGTCTTCATGGAACGCCACTGGCAGACCGTGACACAGCGCCTGTCGCAGGCCACGGTCCGCGACATTGCCGCGATCGTCGACCTGGTAGAGACCTATCCAAACGACGCCGACTACGCCAACATCATCCGCATCGCGCAGGATCGCATGCAGCTGAAGATCGACTTGCTTCCGCCCGATCCGCTGCCGGCGCCCGGTCCAAAGCCGTTCTTCTCGATCCTCGACGAGATTCTCTCGTCCGAGATCACCCATCAGATCAACCGTCCGTTCTGGATCGATACAGTCGGCAATTCCAATATCATCGAGGTCCGTGTCCAACTCGAGGGCAAGGTGCTGCGCGCCTTCGTGCGCCGCAGTCAGGCCTATGCCTCGAACACGCACATTTTCCTGATCTGGATGGTCGGCACCTCGCTGGTGCTGCTGATGATCGCCATCCCATTCCTGCGCAATCAGATCCGGCCGATCCTGACGCTGGCCGAGGCCGCCGAAAGTTTCGGCAAGGGCCGGCCGATGCCGCTCGATTTTCGTCCGCGCGGCGCCGAGGAGGTTCGCCGCGCCGGCTTTGCCTTTATCCAGATGCGCGAACGCATCGAACGCCAGCTCGAACAGCGCACCGCCATGCTGACCGGCGTCAGTCACGATTTGAGAACCATCCTCACCCGCTTCAAGCTGCAGCTTGCGCTGACCGGGACCAAGGCCGACACCGAGGCGCTCGGCCAGGACATCGACGACATGCAGTCTATGCTGGAAGGCTATCTCGCCTTTGCCCGCGGCGAGGCAACGGAAGACGCCGGCCGTTTCAATCTCGAAGCCTATTTCGACAAGCTCGGCGAGGAGGCCACGCTGCGCAAGCGCAAACTGTCGACCGCGCTCGCCGGCGATCCAAATGTGCATGTGCGGCCCCACGCCTTTGCCCGGCTGTTGTCCAATGTCGTCGGCAACGCCTTCCGTTACGCCAAGACGGTTGAGATCAACGCCAACCACGGCCGCGGCTCGCTGCTCGTCACCATCGATGACGACGGTCCGGGCATTCCGCCCGAAAAGCGTGAGGACGTATTCAAGCCTTTCGTGCGGCTTGACGAGGCCCGCAATCTCGACGCCAGCGGCACCGGCCTTGGCCTTGCCATCGCACGCGACATTGCCCGCAGCCATGGCGGCGACATCATGCTGGACAAGAGCCCGCTAGGCGGCTTGCGCGCAGTCATCAAGGTTCCGGCCTGATTAGAGCGACGTGCGTCCAATTGGACGCACAAAGTACGCTCTAACACTTTGAACCTACGCATCGTGCTTTCCGAAAATCGAATTCGATTTTCGGGCCGATGCGCTGCTTCCGATGGTTGTAGACGGCCATCGGCTATGCCTTCATCGGCCCGTCATGAAACCATGCTGAAGAGCGCGCATGAAGCGCGTGATCCTGATTGATTCGGCCTTGCGGCCTCGCATCAAGGAAACCGACGACCTTTCAAGTAAAGGGCTGCTATGCGCATCCTGATGGTCACTGACGCCTGGCGCCCGCAAGTCAACGGCGTCGTCCACACGCTGGAACGGCTTTCGGAAACCCTGAAATCCTTCGACGTCGAGACGGACTTCCTGACCCCGAACATATTTCGCACCTTGCCCCTGCCGACCTACCCGGACATCCGGCTGGCGCTGACGAGGCCAGGCAACGTCGCGCGCCTGATCGAAGTGCGCAATGCCGATCATATCCATATTGTCACCGAAGGTCCGCTCGGCATCATGGCGCGGCGCTATTGCCGCAAGGCCGGCCGACCGTTCACGACAAGCTATCACACGCGCTTTCCGGAATATCTGAGTGCGCGGCTGCCTATACCGGAAGCCTGGGCCTATCGCTGGCTTCGCAATTTCCACAATTCCGGACAAGGCACGCTGGTTGCCACCCAGTCGCTGGCGGACGATCTGTCGGCGCGCGGCTTCACCAAGCTCAGGCCATGGACGCGCGGCGTCGACACCGACCATTTCCGGCCGGACAAGAAGAAGGATCTGGGGCTCAAGCGACCGATCTTCCTCTGCGTCGGCCGCGTCGCGATCGAAAAGAACCTGGCCGCCTTCCTCGATCTGGATTTGCCCGGCAGCAAGGTTATCGTCGGCGAGGGACCGGAGTTGGCCAGCCTCAAGGCCAGATACCCCGATGCCCACTTCCTTGGCCATCGCCCGAACGACGAACTGGCCGAAATCTACGCCTCGGCCGATGTCTTCGTATTTCCCAGCCGCACCGACACGTTCGGCAATGTCATCATCGAGGCGCTGGCCAGCGGCACGCCGGTCGCAGCCTATCCGGTGACCGGACCGATCGACATTGTCGGCGACGGCGTTGGCGGAGCGGTGTCGAACGATTTGCGTGAAGCCGCGCTAGCCGCGCTCCACGTCGACCGCGCCGAGGCGCGCGAACGAGCAATGCGCTATAGCTGGAAGGCCTGCGCGGAGATGTTCCTGGAGACGGTCGAAGAAGCGCTGGGCACGGCGCGAAAACTAGCCGCCTGAAACGGCCTTGCTAAAATAATCGGCCCCCGTCAGGCACCCTGCGTTCGATTGCGCCGAGGACGACAGCACCCTTCTCGTCGGGAAAGCCAAGCGTCAGCACTTCCGATATGAAGGGTCCGATCTGCCGCGGCGGAAAATTGACCACCGCGAACACCTGCCGGCCGATCAGCGTCTCGGGCGCATAATATTTGGTGAGCTGCGCCGACGATTTCTTCACCCCGATGTCAGGGCCGAAATCGATCTTCAGCTTGATCGCCGGCTTTCGCGCCTCCGGAAACGGCTCGGCCTCGACGATGGTGCCGGCACGTATATCGACCCGGTCGAAATCGGCGAAGCTGATCTCGGGCTTGCGCTGGCTGCTCGAACTCATTGAGGAACCTGGCTCAGGCATTTCCGTAGGTCTCGAACAGGACGCCGGCCAGCGCATCCTTGGCCGAGGTTCCCGACCAGACGACGAACTGGAACGCCTGGAAATAGCAATCGCAGGCTTCCAGTGCCGACGACAACAGCACCTCGACCTGCTGGCTCGACGGCTCGACCCCGCCGGCGAGCAGCAGCGACTGGCGGAACATGATCGCGCCTTCCTGTTCCCAGAGGTCGAAATGGCCGAACAGCATCTGCTCATTGATCAGCGAAAGCAGCCGCATCACCTCGAGCGCGCGCGCCTCCGGCACCTTGATGTCGAAAGCGCAGGCCAGATGCAGCGCCTCGAAATCCTCCATCCAGGAGAATGAGACGTGGTAGTCGGTCCAGCTTCCGGCAACCGAAATCGAAATCTCGTCGTCGCCGGCCCGTTCGAAGGACCAGTCGTTGTTGTGCGCCACCTGCTCGATAACATCCACGGGATGGATTTCGCGCGAGAATTCGAGTTCGAGAAGTTCCATGAATGCTTCCTGTCGTTCCTTCGCATCGGCCCGAAAATCGGGTTCGATTTTCGGAAAGCACGATGCGAACGTTCAAAGTGCTAGAGCGTACTTGTGCGTCCAAGTGGACGCACGTCGCTCTAGTGAGCGCCACCACACGCTCCGCGGGAGAGGCACACACAACGAACAATCTTGTCTAGAACTCGGACGGCCAGGACTTCGTCAACGCAAAGACCCCAGACCGGACCCCACCGCCCGGCGCATGACCCTGCTCCGAATCATGCAACAAATTCAGTCTATTGATCGGGAGTCGCGTGACCAGCCCAATTTTTCGCACTGCGTCATTCGCATGTGGAAAGCCGCTGTCACAAAGATTCACGCAATGCCGGTAAGCGATTCACGACAAAGCGCTTTTTGCGATTGTGCTTTGTGGAAAAGTTTAACGATTATTTTTTTGATCTGGGCTTTGCCGCAGCCGCAGGTGCGGCCTGCCCGGTCAATTCGGCGAGCTTCGCCTCAAGCACTTCAATGCGCGCAGCGAGACGGGTGTTTTCTTCCCTGGCCTTCGCCGCCATGTCGCGGGCAGCCTCGAATTCTTCGCGCTGCACCAGGTCCATTGAGTTGAGAACGCGCTCGGCCTGCCCCTTGAAGGCGGTTTCCACTTCGCGGCGCACGCCTTGCGCGGCACCCGCAGCGTCGGTCATCAGCTTGGCGAATTCATCGAGAATGCGGTTCGGTCCGGTCGACATGGCAAATCCTCGCTTGCTCGATTTGACGTAGTGGCGCGCGACGCGGAATGCAAGAACGTTGAGGCTGCTGCATCATCAAGTCGGATGCAATTTGATCTACTTAGCAAGCCATAGCTGGTACCATCACAAGGAAGAGCATTTTGACGGGAGTCTGCAATGGCTATCAGTGCCGATTTGGACCAGCGTCTTGCCGCACTCGCCGCAGCGCTTGCCAGAGGCATCAGCGACGCCGACGCAGGGCGGGTCAAGCCGGCCGACAATGTGCTTGATCGCCTGGAGGCGAAATACAAGGGCCGAGACCAAGCTCTGAGGCGGCAGTACAGGCACGATTAGCCTGCTTCCCGAAGCCGTATTTGCCGCGCCAGCGTCGCCTTGACCCCGCCAAAACCCTGCCGCATGGTCCGCGCCCGAACGCGATCGCAACCAGGAGATCCTGTTGAGCGAATATTTTATGCTGCAGTTGGCCGCCCTGCCCTTCCCCAACATCGATCCGGTCATCGTCCAGATCGGGCCGCTGGCGGTGCATTGGTATGGCGTCGGCTACATCGTCGGCATTCTCTTTGCCTGGTGGTATGCCAAGCGGCTCGTCACCAATGCGAGGCTCTGGCCCGACGGCACCGTGCCAATGAAGCCCGAGGACCTCGACGACTTCATCGTCTGGGCGGCCATCGGCGTGGTGCTTGGCGGGCGCACCGGCTACGTGCTGTTTTACGACCTGCCGCGCTACATTGCCCACCCGCTCGATATTCTTGCCGTCTGGCAGGGCGGCATGTCGTTCCATGGCGGGATGCTCGGCGTCATTCTCGCCATGACGCTGTTTTCCTGGTCGCGCGGCATTCGCACCTGGTCGCTGTTCGACGTGGTGGCGGCCGGCGTGCCGGTCGGCCTTGGCCTTGTCCGCATGGCGAATTTCATCAACTCCGAACTCTGGGGCAGACCGACCGACGTGCCATGGGCGGTCGAATTCCCTAATGGCGGCCCATTTGCGCGCCATCCGAGCCAGATCTACGAGGCGCTGCTTGAAGGCCTGGTGCTGTTCCTGGTCCTGCGCTTCCTCACCCATTCCAGGCACAAGCTGAAGACGCCGCGCTTCGTCGGCGGCGCCTTCATCGCCGGTTACGGTCTCTCGCGCATCTTCGTCGAATTCTTCCGCGAGCCCGACCAGCAGCTCGGCTACCTCCTCGGCACCGGCTGGCTGACCATGGGCATGGTGCTGTCGCTGCCGATGCTGCTTGCCGGCATCTGGGCGATGGCGACGGCAAAGCCGGTTACACAGCCACAGCCGGTATGACCCGACTGAAAACCCGCATCGTCGAGCTGATCGGTGCGGCGGGGCCGATCCCCATCAACCAATACATGGCGCTTTGCCTGTTCGATCCGCGGGACGGCTACTATACGACGCGCGAGCCGTTCGGGGCTGCCGGCGACTTCGTCACCGCGCCGGAGATCAGCCAGATGTTCGGCGAGCTGATCGCCGTCTGGCTCTACGAAGCCTGGCTAGCGACCGGCCGGCCGATGCCGGTCACCATCGCCGAGATCGGCCCCGGCCGCGGCACGCTGATGAAGGATATGCTGCGCACGCTTTCGCGGCTCGATCCGGCGCTGACCGCCGGCGCATCGTTCGCCATGATCGAGACCAGCCCGCGGCTGGCCGATGTCCAGAAGCAAACGCTTGCCGCCACGCCTACCGCGATCGGCTGGCACGAAAGCATCGACACCTTGCCGCAGACCCCGCTTTTCATCGTCGGCAACGAATTGTTCGACGCAGTGCCCATCCGCCAGTTCGTCCGCGCCGGAACAGGCTGGCGCGAACGGATGATCGGCCTCGACGGCGCAGACGAATTGCACTTCTTCGCCGGCGCCGGCTCGGTCGATCCGACGCTGTTGCCGGACGATGCCGAAAACGCGCCACAGGGCGCGATCGTCGAGGTCGCGCCGGCCCGAGCCGCGCTGATGGCGAGCATCGCTGAGCGATTGGCCGGGTTGGGCGGTGCCGGCCTGTTCCTCGATTATGGCTATCTCCGGCCAGGGATCGGCGACACGTTACAGGCTGTGCGCAGGCACGATCACGAAGGTGTGCTGGCCAATCCGGGCGAAGCCGATCTCACCGCCCATGTCGATTTTGCCGCCCTTGCCGCGATTGTGCGGGCGCATGGCCTCGATGCCCATCTCTCCACGCAAGGCGAATTCCTGGTGGAAATGGGTCTTCTCGAACGCGCCGGCCAGCTCGGCGCCAATGCCAATGAGGCGGCTCGCGAAAAGATTGCAGGCGAGGTCGAACGCCTCGCCGGCCCGCAAGCCATGGGCGACCTGTTCAAGGTGCTTGCCGTCCTGCCTGCCGGCATCGCCGTTCCGCCCTTTGCAACGGCGGATTGACTTTTCGCCGCCGCCTCTCTCACTCTCCCAGTTTCCGACTGTTGCCCATCTTTGGACCGTCGCCGATCTTTGGACTGTCGCTTGACGAAATCGCCCACACGGACAACAACGCCGCCATGCTGAATCAGACCAAACCGGATCCCGTTCGGTCGCCCTTGCTGGAAAAGGCGCGGGCGCAAGGCATTCGCCACGGCTATTTCACTCGCGTCGGCGGCGTCTCCAGCGGCATCTATCGGGGCCTCAACATCGGCACCGGCTCAAGCGACGACCAGACGCAAGTAGCCGAGAACCGCCGCCGCGTCGCCGACTGGATAGGCGTGCCATCAAGCCATCTCTTGACCGCCCATCAAATCCATTCGCCCGACGTCGTCATCGCCAGGGAGCCTTTTCCCGGCGAGCGGCCGAAGGCCGACGCCGTCGTCACGGATCGGCCGGGCATCGCCGTCGGCGCCTCGACCGCCGATTGCGGACCGGTGCTGTTCGCCGATGCCGAGGCGCGTATCATCGGCGCAGCCCATGCCGGCTGGAAGGGCGCCTTGTCAGGCGTGCTGGAAAACACCATTGCGGCGATGGAAGGCCTCGGCGCCCGGCGCGAGCGCATCGTTGCGATTCTCGGTCCTTCCATCGGCCCAGAAAACTATGAAGTCGGCCCGGAATTCGTCGCCCGCTTCGTCGAGGCCGACGCCAACAATATCAGCTATTTCGCGCCTTCCGCGAAATCAGGGCATGCAAAGTTCGACCTCAACCTCTACACGATCGATCGGCTGACCCGGGCCGGCGTGATCGCCGGCGGGCTCGGCCGCTGCACCTACGCCGAGGAGGATCTGTTCTATTCCTACCGGCGCAGCACGCATCGCAAGGAGCCGGATTACGGGCGGCAGATTTCGGCAATCGTTTTGGAGACAGAATAATGGCGCTGCATTTCGAACGGTCGGAATTTGACGCGCGGCGCGATCGGCTGATGATCGAGATCGCCGAGAAGAAGCTCGATGCCGTCCTGCTGTTTGCGCAGGAGAGCATGTATTGGCTGACCGGCTACGATACGTTCGGCTTCTGCTTCTTCCAGTGCCTCGTGGTGAAGGCAGACGGTTCGATGATCCTGCTCACCCGCTCGGCCGATCTGCGCCAGGCGCGCCACACCTCGATCATCGACAACATCGTGCTGTGGACCGATCGCGACGGCGCCAATCCGGCGATCGACCTGCGCAATTTGCTCAACGATCTCGACCTGCTCGGCGCCCGCATCGGCGTCGAATACGACACCCACGGCCTGACCGCCTACAATGGCCGGCGCCTGGACGAGCAATTGCAGACCTTTGGCCAGATCGCCGACGCGTCCGGCATCGTCAGCCGGCTGCGCCTTTTCAAGAGCCCGGCCGAAATCGCCAAGGTGGAAAAGGCCGCAAATCTCGCCGACGACGCGCTGGACGCGGCACTGCCGCTGATCAAGCAGGGTGGCGACGAAGCCTTGGTCCTTGCCGCCATGCAGGGCGCCATCTTTGCCGGCGGCGGCGATTATCCGGCCAACGAGTTCATCATCGGCTCTGGCGTGGACGCGCTGCTTTGCCGTTACAAGGCCGGCCGTCGCAAGCTGAGCAAGAACGACCAGCTGACGCTCGAATGGGCCGGCGTCTTCCACCACTACCATGCGGCGATGATGCGCACGGTGCTCACCGGCAAAGTATCGAAACGTCACCAGGAACTGTTCGATGCCGCGCGCGCCGCACTTCTGGCGGTCGAAAAGGCGATGACGCCCGGAAATACCTTCGGTGATGTGTTCGACGCGCATGCCCGCACGCTCGAAGCACACAACTTGACCAAGCACCGGCTCAACGCCTGCGGCTATTCGCTCGGCGCCCGCTTCACCCCATCATGGATGGACATGCCGATGTTCTATCAGGGCAATCCCGAACCCATCGCGCCAAACATGACGCTGTTCGCCCACATGATCATCATGGACTCCGAAACCGAGACGGCAATGACGCTCGGCCGCACCTATCTGACGACTGAATCGCAGCCGAAACCGCTGTCCCGCCATGATCTCGACTTGATTGTGCAATGAATCCATAATGGTACGGATGCAAAGGGCGTTCATCGCCAGGGAGTTTTGAGGGAATGAGGCGATCGCACGTGACGACCGTGTCATTGCTCGCGGCGCTGACGCTAGCCGCCTGCACCAACGCGAAGGACGTTCTCGAACCCTCGGCCATCGCCCCGCAGTCGACACAGGCCGTGCCAACGGCCGGAACCGGCACGGCTGCAACGCCCACCACACCTGCAACGCCCACCACACCGGCAACGACCGCGCAGTCTTCCGCAGCAACAGAGCCTTCCGCCCCTGCGCAGCCTGCAACCACGACCGCGCCGCCCGCAAAGAGCGCCGCCGTCATCGCACGAACCCGCCTGCAGGTAGCGCCGATCGTCGGCGCCTCGGTGGAAGCCGCGACACCGCTGACCGCGGCGCTTCAAACGCGAGCCAAGCAGCGCGGCATCACCTTGGCAGGCAGCGCCGGCCAGACCCCCACGCACGTGCTGAAAGGCTATTTCTCAACGATGTCGGAAGGCAAGGATACCACCGTCATCTATGTCTGGGACGTCTATGACCCGGCAGGCAACCGGCTGCATCGCATCAACGGTCAGCAGAAGGCGCCCTCGGTCAATGATGGCGAAGGCTGGGCTGCTGTCGCGCCGGAGACCATGCAGGCGATCGCCGACCAGACGATCGACCAGTTCGCCACATGGCTTGGCGGCCAAGCGGGCTGACCGGCGGGCTGACATGTTGCCGGCTTCCCTCGTCGTCGACGTTTATTGAGATTAGCCGGCGGATTCCCGATCACGACGCTTGCAATACCGGCACGGGCCGCTAAAAGCCCCGACTAAGGGGCTCAAGAGAGTCTGCCAGAGTCTCCATCCTTCACCAGGAACGGTGCATGAAGCTTTTCGCGGGCAATTCCAACAGGGTGCTGGCCGAAGCGGTCGCCCGCTATCTCAACATCCCGCTGGGCAAAGCCAGCGTCAGGCGCTTCGCCGATCAGGAAATCTTCGTCGAGATCCAGGAGAATGTGCGCGGCGAGGATGTCTTCGTCCTGCAGTCCACCTCGTTCCCGACCAACGATCACCTGATGGAGCTGCTCATCATGATCGATGCCTTCATGCGCTCGTCGGCCAAGCGCATCACCGCGGTCATTCCCTATTTCGGCTATGCCAGGCAGGACCGCCGCGCCTCGGGCCGCACGCCGATCTCGGCCAAGCTGGTCGCCAACATGATCACGCGCGCGGGCGTCGATCGTGTCTTGACGCTGGATCTCCATGCCGGCCAGATCCAGGGCTTTTTCGACATCCCGACCGACAATCTGTTCTCGGTGCCGGTCATGGCCCGCGACGTGAAGGCGAAATACAAGAAGCTTGCCAATGTCATGGTCGTGTCGCCGGATGTCGGGGGCGTGGTCCGCGCCCGCGCGCTCGCCAAGCGCATCGATGCCCAGCTTGCCATCGTCGACAAGCGTCGCGAGCGCCCCGGTGAATCGGAAGTCATGAACGTCATCGGCGACGTGCGCGGCAAGGATTGCCTGCTGATCGACGACATCATCGATTCGGGCGGTACCTTGTGCAATGCGGCCGATGCGCTGCTTGCCGCCGGCGCCACCAGCGTCACCGCCTACACCACCCATGGCGTTTTGTCGGGCGGCGCCATCGCCCGCATCGGCGCCTCGAAACTGCAGGAACTGGTCATCACTGATTCCATCCAGCCGACCCAGGCGGTGCTCGACGCCAGCAACATCCGCGTCATCTCCATCGCCGACCTCATGGGCGAGGCGATCTCGCGCACGGCGACCGAAGAATCGGTATCGAGCCTGTTCGACTGAAATCTGCCCGCGCTACACTTTGATTTTGCGCATGATCCTTTCCGAACCGGAGGTTCGGGGTCATGCGCTACCCGTTCGACACCCTGATGTTGTCCCTTGACCCGCGCATATAGCCGCGCGGCGATGCCCCCAGCATGCGCTTGAACATGGTGATGAAGGCCGGCACGCTGTCATAGCCGAGATCGAGCGCCACCCTTGTGATCGGCTCGCCATCGGCCAGCCTCGGCAAGGCCGCGAACAGACAGGCCTGCTGGCGCCATGTCGACAACGACAATCCGGTCTGGCGATGAAAGGCGCGGGTGAAGGAACGGCGGCTCATGCCGACGATATCGGCCCATTCGTCGATCGTCGCATGCGGCGAGGGTGCTGCGACGAAGCGCCGGCAGAGTGCCGCAAACCTTGGATCCGAAGGAAAAGGCAAGCCGAGCGGCCGTTCCGGCAGGTTCGGGATTTCATGCAGCAGGAGGCTCATGATTAGCCCGCCGCGCCCCTCCAGCTCGGCGCCCTGCGGCAGCTTTTCCGATTCCACGATCAGGCTGTGCATCAGATCGGTGATGCCGACGACGCGCAGCCCATGCGGCAACCCCGCGATGGCGTCCGGCATTACATAGACCGAGCGCATGCTGACGTCGCCAAGCATCTCGACGGAATGCTCGGTGCCGGCGGGAATCCACATCGCATGATCGGGAGGCACCATCCAGCGCCCATGCCGCGTCGTCACCAGCACGACGCCGACAAGCGCATGCAGCAACTGACTGCGACTGTGACGGTGCTGCGGCACATGGTAGCCGTCGGAATATTCGGTCGGCAGCGCCACCGCCGGCCCGACGGCCTGCTCCAGCCATTGCCAGCGGCGCAACAGCCCGAGATCGGTGAACTGGCCGAGATCGGTGTCGCCCGGTTTGAAGATTTCGGTGCCATGCGGCATTGGCTAATGGCCCACTCGCGAAACTATTGGACCAAACCACGAAAGAAGTCGCCAGACAAGTGACTTATATAAAGCAATCGGGCCATGAGGCCGCCTGCTGCAGCGGCCGCCAAAAAGACCACGGAGCATGCCTTGACCGACACGACAGCCACCACCGTCGCCACGCCTGCGGCGGCCAGCCACACTTCGGCGCAAGCGACGGCCTTCACCGTCATTCTTGCGGTGAGCTTCTGCCATTGTGTCAACGACATCATGCAGTCGCTGCTGTCGGCCATCTATCCGCTGCTGAAGGACAATTACGGTCTCGATTTCTGGCAGATCGGCCTTTTGACCTTCACCTTCCAGGTGACGGCCTCATTGCTGCAGCCGCTGATCGGCATGGTCACCGACAAGCGGCCGATGCCCTATTCGCTGCCCTACGGCATGGCGTCCTCGCTGATCGGCCTGATCGTGCTGGCCTATGCCGGACACTATTGGCTGCTGCTGATCGGCGCGTCGCTGATCGGCATCGGCTCGGCGATCTTCCACCCGGAATCCTCGCGCATCGCCCGCTTCGCCTCGGGCGGCAGGTTCGGCCTGGCGCAATCGTTGTTCCAGGTCGGCGGCAATTTCGGCCAGGCCATCGGGCCGCTGCTGGCTGCCTTCATCGTCGTGCCCTTCGGCCAGACCAGCATAGCGTGGTTTGCCGCCGGCTCGCTGATCGGCATCATCGTGCTGTGGCGGGTTGGCGGCTGGTACAGCCGCCTGCGCGCCTCGCTCGCCAACCGCAAGGCCGCCGGCTTCGTCTCGCCCTTCCCGCGCCGCAAGGTGATGGCCGCGCTGGCGGTGCTGACCTTGCTGGTGCTGACCAAGAACGCCTACATGGCCAGCCTCGCCAGCTACTACACCTTCTACGCCATCGATAAATTCGGCGTTTCGGTGCAGGTGTCGCAGGTCATGCTGTTCCTGTTCCTCGGCGCCTCGGCGCTGGGCATCCTGCTCGGCGGCCCGTTCGGCGACCGCTACGGACAGAAGGCGATGATCTGGTTCTCGATCGTCGGCGTGCTGCCCTTTACGCTGGCCCTGCCCTACGCCAATTTCGAATGGACGATGGTCCTGACGGTGCTGATCGGCCTGATCCTGTCCTCGGCCTTCTCGAACATCGTCGTCTTCGCCCAGGAGCTGGTGCCGGGCCGCGTCGGCATGATCGCCGGCATCTTCTTCGGCTTCGCCTTCGGCATGGGCGGCATCGCCGCCGCCGTGCTCGGCGTCGTCGCCGACATGAAAGGCATCGACTTCGTCTTTCAGGTCTGCTCCTACCTGCCGCTGCTCGGGCTGCTGACGGTTTTTTTGCCGAACATGAAGGAAGCTAGGAAGCTCGACAAAGACGCCACGATCGGGTGAAGCTTGAGTTCGATTTCGGCTTTTTGATACCAAGCTTCGTCCCGGTTGGATTAAATGGCAGAAGCATTGGCTTCCCTTCCATGCTTCCGGTGCGCACCGTCCAGCCTGCCGCGGGCATTGCCCCGTAGCGGCTCCAGTTTCCATTCATATTCGGGCTTGGGCCAGCGACGCCGACTTTGGCTTCTGTCAGCCGCTCTCGTAGTTCATGTCGTCGACATCAGGGTCTGAGGTCAGCCACTCGGGAAAACCGCCTTCGAACCGGCGTGAGGCCCGGCCTCGCGTCCTCAGGATTGCCAGCGCGTCGGCAGAAAGAACGCACTGGACACCACGGCAATAGGCGACGATGATCTTCTCTCGTGGAAGCTCCGCAAGTCGATCCTCCAACTCACCCACGGGAATGTTGATCGCACCCGGCAAATGCCCGGCTGCGTATTCCTCCTGCGGCCGAACGTCGAGCAGCACGACTTCGTTGTCCCGCATGCGGCGCACGAGTTCCTCGCGCGAGATGTTCTCCAGTCTGTCCGGCCGGCTCATAGTGTCGTTGATGAGCTCACGGATTTGCTCGCGCCTATGGTTCGCGAGGCTTCGCAAGGCCGCCAGCACGTCTTCGATCGGCCCATCTGCCAAACGATAGAGCACGCGTTTCCCGTCTCGCCGGGTCTGCACCAAGCCGGCCCGTTTCAGGTGTTGAAGATGCTGCGAGGTGTTGGCCAATGCGATCCCGGAAAGCTGCGTCAGCTGCTCTACCGCGACTTCGCCGTCGGCAATATGGCGGAGGAGAACCAGCCGGTGTGCATGTCCCAGCGTTCGGGCGAGATCCGCTATTTCGTCAAAGATCGGATGATGAACGTCTGCGTTTTTCATCTCGCATGGCTACCATCAATCAAACAATCAATCAATACATTGAATGAATGGTTTAAATCGGCTAGTGTCTGACGCCCAAGACAGGAGCATGGACAAGACGGGAGCATAGAAATGAACGAGCAGTTGGAGTTCGTTGTCCGCGCAACCGCGATCGGAACGGGGGCGACGGCGGTGATGGATCTTTGGGGATTGTTTTTGAAACGAACGTTCGCGTTTCCATCGATTGATTATGCCTGGGTCGGCCGCTGGATCGGGCACTTTCCGCGAGGACGTTTCGCAAATGCGAATATCGCGCAGGCTCCCCGAATTCGGGGCGAAGCTGCCATTGGATGGGGCGCGCATTACGCGATCGGCATCGTCTTTGCTGCATTGCTGATGGGAGTATGGGGTCTCGACTGGGCACGACACCCGACATTGCTTCCTGCCCTTCTTGTCGGCATGTCCACTATTGTCGCCCCGTTCTTCCTAATGCAGCCAGCTTTTGGAGCGGGAATTGCAGCCTCGAAAACTCCCAATCCGCGCACCGCGCGTCTGCGCGGCCTCATGACTCATTTGTCGTTCGGGGTCGGGCTGTATGTCGCTGCGTTGCTTTCGGCACTCCTGTTTCCGGTCTGACACTGATCGATTGCGGTCGGCTTTCGACCTGGTCGACTGCCTGGCCATACTTCCTGTCACTGGCTGATCGCCACCAGCACGGAGCCCGCTTCCACCTTGGCCGGATAGGTCCTGAGATTGACGCAGGGCGGCAGCCGCTTCGCCGCGCCGGTGCGATAGTCGAAGGCGCCGGCGTGCTTGGGGCATTCGACCTCGTAGTCCATGACAAGCCCATCGGCGAGATGGACGGCCTCATGCGTGCACAGGCCATCGGTGCAGAAGACCTCGTCATCCGGCGAGCGGAAGACGGCGTAGGTCTTGCCGCCATGGTCGAAGCGGCGGGCGCCTTCCTGTTCGATGTCGTCGAGGCTGCAAGCCCTGATCCAGCTGGACATTTGTTTTCCTTCGATAATGAACTGCGCAGGGCACCGTCCAGGACGGCCCGTGCAGCCGTCCTGGAGGGCTCGCTTCGGCCTAATTCTTGTTGAGGTAGTCGTTCATATTCGCGGGCGTGACCAGTTCGAACGGGACGTAGACGACGCGATCGACCTTCTCGCCCTTGGCAAGGGCAATTGCGGCGTCGACGCCGCCGCCGCCTTGTGCCTTGGCGTTCTGGAATACCGTCACAGAGAGGTCGCCCGCCTTCATCGACTGCAGGCCATCCTGGGTGGCATCGATGCCGCCGACGACGACGTTCTTCATGTCCACCCCGTTTGCCTTGAGGGCCAGGATCACGCCGATGGCGGATTCGTCGTTGTTGGCGATGACCGCGTCCGGCACCGGTCCGGCCGTCAGCCAGTTGGTCATCAGGTTCTGCGCATTGTCGCGCGACCACTCGGACGATTGCTTGTCGATGATCTTGATGAAATTGCACATATCGGTGCCGAAGATCTGCTCGACATCCTTCGTCCGCTGCAACGCTGCCTGGTGAACCAGGCTGCCCATGACGATGTAGGCTCTGGCGCCGGCCGACTTGCCGTTCGCACGCAAGAGCTTGCACACTTCAAAGGCCTCGAGGGTGCCGGACTCGGCCTCGTTCGAGCCGACATAGACCTGCTTGTCCGGCAGGTTTGCCATATCGTTGGGCTCAAGGTTGACGAAGACGAGTGGAATACCAGCGCTCGCGGCCTCGTCGCTGAGGGTCTTGGATGCATTGGTGTCGACCAGCGTGACGACGATGGCGTCGACGCCGTTGGCGATGAAATTCTTCACCTGGTCGAGCTGCTTGGCGACGTCGTTTTGTGCGTCTTCAACCTGGATGCCGACGCCCTTTTCCTTGGCGCGGTCCTGCATTCCGTGCATCAGCAGTGTCTGGAAATTGTTGTCAAAATTGACGATGCTGACGCCGATCTTTTCTGCCATCGCAGCGGTCGACATCATTGTCGCCAACGCTGCCGAACACAGAAGTTTCTTCATGGATTTCCTCCCTCTGGACGTGGAGTGCCGGCTCACTCCTTTTTGGAATACCGGCCCTTTCGGGATCTTGAATGGAGCAACCGATGAGGCGCGCCGCCGGCTTCGGCTTCTGGATTGCTGAAGCAGGCCCCATTCACGTGGCAGCGGCCGCGTTGGCGCGCGCTTTCTTCTTCTCGTAGCGGGCCTGCATGCGGGCCTCGCCCTCCTTGCTGCCGTCGTGGAAAGTGCCGAACCACCTGTCGAACGGAATGAGGCCGTCGCCGTAGTTCACCTCGAAATATTTGTGGTGGAGGTAGTGGATGTAGGCGTGGCTATCGACGGCCTTGTCCTCGCCGAGTTCGACTTTGTCGAAGCCGACATGGCCAGGGATGGCGCCAAAGCCGGCGAAATGCAGTTGGTAGAGCGCCAGGATCGGATTGGACGGGATGACCAGATGCCACAGCGCGACCCCGAGATAGCCGAACTGCTCGACCGGATGCATCGACAGCGACGACCATGGCGAGGGGTTCACCGAATTGTGGTGGACCGAGTGCACCCATCTGTAGAGCGGCCCCCAATGGATGGCCCTGTGCAGCAGGAAGAAGTGGGTCTCGTGGATGATCGGCGCCGCCAGCGCCAGGCAGAACAGGTAGACGGGGTGCTCGGCAAAGGTGAGCCACGGCACGTAGCCGTTGGCGTAAGCATAGAGAATGGCGACCTCGACCGCCGTCCAGATCGGCAGCCCGGTGCCGAAGGTACGCAGCATGTTGTCGATGTTCTGGCTTCCGAAGAAAAAGGCCTTGCTCTTCTGCTCGGACGGCCATTTGCCGTTGTATTTGAACCTGTTGCCCTGGGCCCGCAGGATGTAGAGCCTGAGCTCGAAGGCGCCGAAGAACAACAGAAGGGCTGCGCAGTTGACGAGGAACAGCCTGACGATCCAGCCCCAGGACAGCGTCTTCATCACCTCGACATCGGGCAGCACGAAGTGCCACCAGGCCACCGCCGAAACGGCGAACAGCAGATTGTAGGGCACGAAGTAGTGCGGCAGCCACTTCAGCAGCGCGAGCGGCCGCGGCGGGAGGACGAAAAGCGGCGCGGTGCCGGCCGGTTCGTCGGGGACCCAGTCGCCGCGCTTGTTGCGCTTGCCGTATTTCAGGTCGTCCATGTCGATCTCACAAGGATTGGGAGAGGGTCAGGAAGCGGTCGAAGACGGCATCGTCCATGTCGACCTGGTGCCTGGGTTCGGGATAGCGGCCCTCGGCCACCTCGCGGCCGAAAGTGCGGAAGGCGGCGATGCGCTTTTCCTGCAGCTCGGCCTCCAGCGTGACGAAGTCGGCGTAGCGCTTGGAATGGCGGGGGTAGTGGCCGGTGTGGGTGCCCAGCACGTCGCTGGAAAACAGGTATTGCGTGTCGCAGGCCGAGCCACAGCCCATGCCCATTGTGATCATCGGCGTCGACCGGCTTATGTGCTCGGCCAACCGCACCGGCACAACCTCGACCTCGACACAGGCAGCGCCCGCATTCTCCAAATCCTTGGTGGCGCGCAAGACCTTGAGGGCCTCCTCGGCTGTCCTGCCCACAGCGCGAAAGTTCGTCCAGGTGGCGCGGTTCGGCACCAGGCCGACATGGCCGGTGACGGGAATGCCCTCCGCCGCCATCGCCTCGATGAAGCTCGGCGAATGCGAGCAGTAGATCGCGTCGGCACCGCGTCGTATCATCGCAAAGCCGAGACGTACCGCTTCGTCGGGCGAGGCAACCGCGCCATGCGGCATGCCGACCGACAGGAACGCGTGAGGTGCGGCGGCGCGGATGGCTTCGAGATTGTGGTCGGGCTCGCAGGACAGGATGGAGATGTCGCAGGCAACCGCCGCGGCCGCTTCGGCCGGCGTATCGACATGGAGTTGCAGCCATTTGCGAGTGCCCTTGGCGCTCTGCAGATCGTAGGCCGTCAGCCGTCTGGTCACCTGTCATCCTCCCGTTTGCTGAGGGGATAACACCGCAGCCGGCGGAAGGCCGCTTGTTCCTTGATCAAATCAGATCAAACGTTCTCGGCGGTGAAAGTGACGAAGCGGATCGGCGGATTGTCGACCGGCAGATCGTGCAGGTTCAATTTCGCCAGCACGAGGTCCATGGCGCGTCTTGCCTGCGCCTCCGGCGCCTGGTCGAGCACGACATCCATGGTGCCCTGGCGAAGGGCAGCGGCGCTGCGCTCGGTGAGTTCGTGGCCGACGAAGAACACTTCGCGGCCACGCGGGCGTCTTAGTACGTCGTTCAGCGCGGCGTTGGCGCCGCCGGCATTGTAGAGGCCGGCAAGGTCCGGCCACCGCGTTAGCGCCTCGACCAGTTGCCCGGCGTTTCGGTCGCCCTCGTCATGGCCGAACAGGGCAGCGACCGGTTCGAAATCGCCGCCGGCTTCCATCAGATAGTCGAAGAAGCCGCGCACGCGGTCACGGTGCACGCGGTAGATCTGGCTATGGCAGATCGCCACCACCTTGCCCGGCCGCCTTTGCATGCGCGACATCAGCAGCCCGGCCATACGCCCAGCCGCGTAATTGTCGATGCCGACATAGGCGCCGCTGGTGCCCGAAATCTGCGTGACGATCTGCACCGTCGGGATCTTCTCCGCCTCCAGCCGCCTCAGCGCCGCGCCGACCAGCGGATGGTCGGGAACCGCCAGGATCAGGGCGGCGCGGCGCATGTCGGGATCGAGGATCCGCTGCGCGATGGCCGCGGGATTTGCCTCATCGAGAAATGTCCGGTGGACGGCGATCGTCCGATCCAACGTGGCGGCGATGCGCTCGAAGGCACGGGACAGGCGGGCAAAGAAGGTGGCGTCCGGACGGACCAGAATGACCTCGATCCTGATCACCCCCCGATGGGCTTCCGGCAGGCGGCGCGGATAGTCGAGCGAGCGCGCGGCGGCGACGACCTTCTCGACGGTGGCGGGCCGGACCCCACCCCTGCCGTTCAGCACGCGCTCGACCGTCGCCGTGCCGACCCCGGCGCGAAGGGCTATCTCAAGGAAAGTGGGCTTCGGAATCTTGGTTCTCCGCCGTCACGATGCCGAAGCCTGGCCAGCCGCATCCGCCTCCAGGATAGATCATCTTCTGGCTCTCCCAAAAGGTCCCATCCCGGCGATGTTCGCCAATCGAATGCACCGGCTGTCCGCCAGTCGGTTGCTTCAGGGCTTTCGGAGTGACAATGTCGGCTCCTGGGCTCAAGCCAGACATTCATTGCAATGCCCGCCTTTGGCTTGCACCCCGTCCCACCTTCCGCTATAGAGCCGCCACCCGCGTAGACACCCTTGGAGGCAACGCGGCGGAAGGCTGTCCGGCCTGCGTGATCCCAAAAAAGATTTTGGACCAGATCATGTAAGGCCATGACGGCTTTCGACGTTTACGGCCCAGGCACCTCGCCGGCCGCGAACGCTCCAGAACAACGCGAAAGGAAATGCCATGAGCGATACTTACGAGCTCAAGGCCGAAGCGCGCGAACAGGTCGGTAAGGGGTCCGCCCGTGCAGTTCGCCGCAACGGTAAAGTGCCTGCAGTAATCTACGGTGACAAGCAGCCTCCCCTGGCGATTGCGCTGACCTACAAGGACATCTACTACAAGATCCATGGCGGCGGGTTCCTGACCACGATCGCCACGATCGATGTCGACGGCAAGAAGATCCAGGTCCTGCCCAAGGACTACCAGCTCGACCCGGTCAAGGATTTTCCGGTCCATGTCGATTTCCTGCGCATCGGCAAGGACACAGAAGTCAATGTCGACGTGCCGGTCCACTTCATCAACGAGGACAAGTCGCCCGGCATCAAGCGCGGCGGCGTGCTCAACATCGTGCGTCACGAAGTCGAGTTCCACTGCCCGGCCAATGCGATCCCGGAATTCATCACCGTCGATCTCACCGGGACCGATATCGGCGATTCGATCCACATCTCGGCGGTCAAACTGCCGGCCGGCGTCAAGCCGGTGATCTCCGACCGCGACTTCACCGTCGCAACCATCGCCGGCTCCGCGGCGATGAAGCCGGAGGCGGAGGAAGAGGCGGTCGAAACGGCTGAGCCCGAAGCGGCTCCTGCCGCCGAAGAGAAGTAATCCCTTTCCGCCCGGAGGTGACGATGCTGCTGTTTGCAGGCCTCGGCAATCCGGGCGCGAAATACGCCAACAACCGGCACAATGTCGGCTTCATGGCGGCGGACGCAATCGCCCGCCGCCATTCCTTTTCGCCCTGGTCGAAGAAATTCCAGGGCCTGATCGCCGAAGGCACGCTTGGCGGCGAAAAGGTCGTCCTGATCAAGCCGCAGACCTTCATGAACAATTCCGGCCAGTCGGTCGGCGAAGCGCTGCGCTTCTATAAGCTCACCCCCTCGGCGCTCACCGTCTTCTATGACGAGATCGACCTCGCCGACGGTAAGGTCCGCGTCAAGACCGGCGGCGGCGCCGGCGGTCACAACGGCATCCGCTCGATCGACGGCCATATCGGCAACGCTTACCGCCGCGTGCGCATCGGCGTCGGCCACCCCGGCGTCAAGGAATTCGTCCAGCATCATGTGCTTGGCGATTTCGCCAAGGCCGATCGCGAATGGCTGGAGCCGCTGCTCGAAGCCATCGGTGATCATGCCGACTTGATCCTGAGGGGTGATGAGCCCGGCTTCATGAACAAGGTCAGTGTTGCCGTCCAGCGAAGGACCGGTGCTGCGCCCGAGCCGGAAAAGCCCGGGCAAAAACAACAGGGCGCAAAACAGCAGAGCCATGTCCGTCAGGCGCGACCGCAGCAGCCGGCGGTCAAGCTGCCTCAAACCGGCCCGATGGCCGCCATGCTGAAGAAGCTCTTCGGCGGCAAGGATTAGGCCATGGACATGGACGACGTTCAGGAATTGGTCCGCCGCGTCAGGCAGAAATATGTCGATCAGTTCGTCTCAGCTGTCGGCGAACTTGCTGCCAACAGCCAAGGATCGCATACGACCGAGGTCAAGTTCTCGAACGTCGATTCCTTCTATCGAAATTTCATCGCAGTCGACTTCGTTGCTAACGACGGACAGCCCAATCCGCAATTCATCAATAGCGATACCTATCTGAAATTCTCTCCGGATATTCGCGCCGAGATCGGCGGAATGGACGCCTTAATATCGCCGTTCAAGTGGGACGAGGTCCATTTCAAGTTCGACACAAAGGACCTTGACGACGATCTCTTCGACGAATGGTTTCGCACCTGGTTCGATATCGATGGCGAGCGCGAGACGATGGAGATCGTCGGAAACATCATTCACAGCACGCAATTGCTCGATGGGCAGTTGACGGTTGATTTCGGAACCGCCGACGTCGACGCGTTCTGGCATCTCCTACAGATATTGAGCAGGTCCGGCGTTCGCTCGCTGGCCATAGGCACCGACGACATTGCGCAACCCCTGAACTGAATTGCGCCTTGACGATCGTCGGCGCTTTCGCCCATAGCCCTCATCAAATTTCGATTTCCCGATAGGACCGGATAAAAATGGGTTTCAAATGCGGCATCGTTGGCTTGCCCAACGTCGGCAAGTCGACGCTTTTCAACGCGCTGACCAGGACGGCGGCGGCGCAGGCCGCCAACTATCCGTTCTGCACCATCGAACCGAACACCGGCGAGGTGGCGGTGCCGGACCCGCGCCTGCAAAAGATCGCGGCGATCGGCAAATCGAAGGAGATCATCCCGACCCGCATCTCCTTCGTCGACATCGCCGGCCTGGTGCGCGGCGCCTCGAAAGGCGAAGGTCTGGGCAACCAGTTCCTGGCCAACATCCGCGAGGTCGACGCCATCGTCCATGTGCTGCGCTGCTTCGAGGATGACGACATCACCCATGTCGAGGGCCGCATCGATCCTGTCGCCGACGCCGAGACCGTCGAAACCGAGCTGATGCTCGCCGACCTCGACAGCCTCGAGCGCCGCATCGTGCAGTTCCGCAAGCGCGCTTCCGGCAAGGACAAGGAGGCGCTGACCGTGCTTCCGATGATGGAAGCAGCTCTTGAACTCCTGCAGGCCGGCAAGCCCGCTCGCATCCTGCTCAAAGGTATCTCCGCGGAGGATCTGCGCATCCTGCAGGGGTTGAACCTGCTGACGTCGCACCCCGTGCTCTATGTCTGCAATGTCGCCGAGGCCGACGCCGCTACCGGCAACGCGCACACCAAAGCGGTCGAACAGATGGCTGCCGCACAAGGCGCCCGCACCGTGGTGATTTCCGCGGCGATCGAAGCAGAGGTGGCACAGCTCAGCGACGACGAGGAAATGGAATTCCTGGCGACGCTTGGCCTCGAGGAACCCGGCCTGAACAAGGTGATCCGCGCCGGTTACGAGCTGCTGCAGCTCATCACCTATTTCACCGTCGGGCCGAAGGAGACGCGCGCCTGGACCGTGCACAAGGGCGCCAAGGCGCCGCAGGCTGCAGGCGTCATCCACACCGATTTCGAGCGCGGCTTCATCCGCGCCCAGACCATCGCCTACAACGACTTCGTCACGCTGGGCGGCGAAGTGGCGGCCAAGGAGGCCGGCAAGGCGCGCGACGAAGGCAAGGAGTATGTCGTCCAGGACGGCGACATCATGCTGTTCAAGTTCAACACCTGAGCTGACCGACGGCGCGCCGGAAGCCATCATGGCCGCCGGCGCGATCACAGCCTCGTGCACGCCGCACGGGCCCTTTCCGCGCGGCTTGACTGCCTGCAATGCCCGGTCTAAGGGGCGTCTGCACCGGCCCGCGCTTTCGTCGAAAGCGCCTGTCCCGTGCAATCCGAAACGACGCGCCCGCTCGAACCCATCCTTTTGGCCTCAGCAAGGGAGACCCGGCGATGATCAAGGCATTCGTCGTGGACAATGATCGCCTGCGCCTTGCCGACGATCTCTTGGCAAACAGCGACCAGGTCGTCTGGGCCGATCTTGTGAGCCCGACAAAGGAAGAGGAAGCGGCCATCGAGGCCTGGCTTGGTGTTGCCATTCCGACGCGCGAGGAGATGGAGGAGATCGAGATTTCGAGCCGCCTCTATGTCGAGGACGGCGCCTATTTCATGACCGCCATTCTGCCCGCCCAGACCGAGGCCGACGATCCCTTGATGTCGCCGGTCACCTTCGTGCTGGCCGGCAACAGGCTGATCACCGTGCGCTACCACGAACCGAAGGCCTTCAAGACCTTTCCGCTACGCGCCGAGAAGGTGGCGACCGGCTGCACCAGCGGCGACACCATCCTGATCGGCCTGCTGGAGGCGATCGTCGACCGCCTCGCCGACATTCTGGAGCGCGCCGGCCGCGACATCGAGACGATCTCGCGCGACATCTTCCAGCCAAGCTCGACCAAGGCGTCCAAACGCAACCGCGATTTTCAGGAATTGCTGAAGGCCATCGGCCGCAAGGAGGACATCGCCTCGTCGATCCGCGACAGCCTGATCTCGCTGCAGCGGCTCGCCGGCTTCCTCACCCACGCCTCGACCCAGACCAAGATGAGCAAGGACATCCGCGCCCGCATCAAGACCTTGTCGCGCGATGTGCTGTCGCTCGCCGACCACGCCACCTTCCTGTCGCAGAAGATCAACTTCCTGCTCGACGCGACGCTTGGCATGATCTCGATCGAGCAGAACGCCATCATCAAGATCTTCTCCGTCGCTGCCGTCATCTTCCTGCCGCCGACGCTGGTCGCCTCGATCTACGGCATGAATTTCAATGTCATGCCCGAACTGACCTGGAACTTCGGCTATCCTTTCGCCATCGGCTTGATGATCCTCTCGGCGATCCTGCCCTTCTGGTATTTCCGCCGCCGCGGCTGGTTGTAGAGGCTTCGGAGCTTTTTTCGCGTTGGCTGTTGCGTTGGGCGCGATGGCCTGGCGCACCAGAAATGACTTGACCAAATCACGCCCCGCCTGCATCCGGGAACCCGATCCGTGGCGATCGTACAATCTTGAACCGGATTCCAGACCATGACCGGAAAGAATTCCAGACCATGAGCGGAAAGACTTGGGCCTATGAGGATTTCGTCGAGGGCGCCTCGCTCGACCTCGGCACGAAGCTGGTGAGTGCGGCCGAGATCATCGAATTCGCGCAAGAGTTCGATGCGCAGCCGATGCATCTCGACGAGGCGGCGGGCAAGGCCAGCATCCTTGGCGGGCTGGCGGCCTCCGGCTGGCACACCTGCGCGATGTTCATGCGCATGCTGTGCGATGCCTTCCTGCTGGACTCGACCTCGCAAGGCGCCCCCGGCGTTGACCAGGTCCGGTGGAAGAAGCCGGTGCTGGCCGGCGACATCTTGAGCGGCAACACCACCGTCCTTGCCAAGCGCCTGTCCAGGTCCAAGCCCCAGCTCGGCCTCGTCACCATGCGCAGCGAGCTTTTCAACCAGCGTGGCGAAGGCGTCTTCGAACTCGAGAACACCGTCATGTTCCTCGCCCGTGATGCCGCACAAGGCCCCTCATGACATTGGACGAGTTCTTCTGCATCGGCGTCACCGTCACGCTCGGTTCGCATACATTCGAACCCGAGGCGATCAAGGCGTTCGCCAGGAAATACGATCCGCAGATATTCCATCTCGACGAAGAGGCGGCGAAGAAGAGCGTGTTCGGCGGCCTGTGCGCGTCGGGCTGGCACACAGCTGCAACCTGGATGAAATTGAACCTCGAGACCGGCGTGGAGGCCGGGGGCACCCGCTGGGCCGGCGCTGGACCGGCGCCCGAATTCGGCCCCTCGCCCGGCTTCAAGAACCTCAAATGGCTGAAGCCCGTCTATGCCGGAGAAACGGTGACCTTCACCCGCACCGCGCTTGCCCACCGCCCCATCATGTCACGGCCTGGCTGGCGGCTGCTGACGCTGCGCTCGGAGGCTTTCGATTCGACCGGCGACAAGGTCATCGAGTTCGAAAGTGCCGTGCTGGTGAAGATGGGGTAGTTTCTTCCTTCTCCCCCTGTGGGAGAAGGTGGCCGAGCGAAGCTCGGTCGGATGAGGGGTGTTCCAGCTTGGCACTGCGGCACTCCGTGCAACACCCCTCATCCGTCTCGGCGCTGCGCGCCGATCCACCTTCTCCCACAAGGGGAGAAGGCAGTGCGCGCCTCAATGCCCTTCAAATCCGATCAGCGTCCTGACCGGCACGCCGAGTGCTTCGAGCTTGTCGCGGCCGCCGAGGTCCGGCAGGTCGATGACGAAGCAGGCGGCGAGGATGTCGGCGCCGATCTGCCGCAACAGCTCGACCGCCGCCGCGGCGGTGCCGCCGGTGGCGATCAGGTCGTCGACCAGGATCACCTTTTCGCCCGGAGACACGCCATCCCTGTGCATCTCCATCTCGTCCAGCCCGTATTCGAGGCTGTAGGCGACGCGCACCGTTTCGTAAGGCAGCTTGCCCTTCTTGCGGATCGGCACGAAGCCGGCCGAGAGCTGGTGGGCGACGGCGCCGCCAAGAATGAAGCCGCGCGCCTCGATGCCGGCGATCTTGTCGATCTTCTGGCCGGCATAGGGATGCACCAGCTCGTCGATGGCGCGGCGGAAGGCGCGCGCGTTGCCGAGCAGCGTGGTGATGTCGCGAAACAGGATGCCCGGCTTGGGATAGTCCGGAATGGTGCGGATCGCGGCAAGCAGCGTGTCTTCGAGCGAAGGTTTCATGGGGCTGCTCTCCGGGCGTTCGTTCGACTTGAAGACGCGAAATGGAATTTTGGCCGATCGTAACCCGGCGCGACCGATGACGGCTACCGCGATGTGGCGCCTGGAAGAAAATTGTCCGGCAAAGGACTGGAGCCGGCGTCTTTGGAGGCGGTGTTCAGAAGTGCAAAAGGGCGCCTTTCGACGCCCTTTCGATCTCGTGGCTTTTCGTGGTTCAGTGCGCCACGCCGGCCCACACCTTGCGCTTGGTCAGATAGACCAGCGCGCCGAACAGCAACAGGAAGACCAGCACGCGAAAGCCGGTCTTCTTGCGGGCTTCCAGATGCGGCTCGGCTGCCCACATCAGGAACGCCGACACGTCGCGGGAGTACTGGTCGACCGTCTGCGGCGCGCCGTCGTCATAGGTCACTTGATCGTCGGAGAGCGGGTTGGGCATCGTCAGCGACACGCCGGCTATGAAGTACGGGTTGTAGTGGGTGCCTTCCGGTATCTCCATGCCCGCCGGCGGCTGCTCGTCATAGCCGGTCAGCAGCGAGTGGATATAGTCGGGACCGCCCTGGGCGTATTGCGTGAAGATGTCGAAGACGAAACGCGGAAAACCGCGCTCGACGCCGCGCGCCTTGGCCAGCAGCGACATGTCGGGCGGGGCAGCGCCGCCATTGGCGGCCGCTGCTGCCTGATCGTTGGGGAACGGCGCCGGGAAATGGTCGGACGGTATAGCGGGACGATCGAACATGTCGCCGGCATCGTTGGGACCGTCATTGATCGTGTACTCGGCCGCCAGCGCCTTGACCTGCGCTTCTGAATAGCCAAGGTCTTCCAGTGTGCGGAACGCCACCAATTTCATCGAATGGCAGGCCGCGCAGACTTCCTTGTAGACCTTCAGCCCGCGCTGCAACTGCGCCTTGTCGTAGGTGCCGAACGGCCCGGCGAAGCTCCAGTCCATCTCCTTCGGCTCGTGTATCGGGAAATGCGTCGGCGCGGCTTCGTTGTGCGCCTCCTCCTGGGCGGTGGCCCCAGTGGTCGCGGCCCCAGTGCCTGCCAACACAAGGCCGAGCAGCGCCAGCGAGGTGAGAATCTTCTTCATGCCAAATCCCCTTGAGATTCTCTGCCGCGCCGTCGTCGTCTCGAGCATGATCTTTTCCGAAAACCGGTCTCCACTTTTCGGCAACATGCTCAGCCCTTGGTTTCCGCTGCGGCTGTCGCGCGAGCCGGATGCCCGCCAGCCTTGTTCTTCTCGAGAACCGCCTCGGTGATCGAATTCGGCAACCGCCGCGGGGTCTCGATCAGGCCAAGCACCGGCAGCACGACCAGGAAGAAGGCGAAGTAGAACAATGTCGCCATCTGCGCCATGAAGACATAGCTGCCTTCGGCCGGCTGCGAACCCAGCCAGCCAAGCAGGACGGCATCGATCACGAACAGCCAGAAGAACAGCTTGTACCAGGGCCGGTAGACCGCCGAGCGCACTTTCGAAGTGTCGAGCCACGGCACCAGGAACAGCATGGCGATGGAGCCGAACATCGCGAGCACGCCGCCAAGCTTGGAGTTGATCGGCCCGATATTGAAGGTGATGGCGCGCAGGATCGCGTAGAACGGCAGGAAGTACCATTCCGGCACGATATGGGCAGGCGTCTTCAGCGGGTCGGCGACTATGTAGTTGTCCGGGTGGCCGAGAAAGTTCGGCAGGTAGAAGACGAAATAGGCGAAGATGAACAGGAACACGAGCATCCCGAACGCGTCCTTGATAGTCGCGTAAGGGGTGAAGGCGACGGTGTCGGTCTTCGACTTGACCTCGATGCCGGTCGGGTTCGACTGGCCGACCACATGCAGCGCCCATATATGCAGCACGACGACGCCGGCGATCATGAACGGCAGAAGATAGTGCAGTGAAAAGAAGCGGTTCAGCGTCGGGTTGTCGACAGCGAAGCCGCCGAGCAAAAGCTGCTGGATCCATTCGCCGACCAGCGGGATGGCGCTGAAGAAGCCGGTGATGACGGTTGCGCCCCAGAAGCTCATCTGCCCCCAGGGCAGCACATAGCCCATGAAGCCCGTCGCCATCATCAGGAGGTAGATGATGCAGCCAAGGATCCACAGAAGCTCGCGCGGCGCCTTGTAGGAGCCGTAGTAGAGGCCGCGGAAGATGTGGATGTAGACGGCGACGAAGAAGAACGATGCGCCGTTCGAATGCAGGTAGCGCAGCAGCCAGCCCGAATTCACGTCGCGCATGATCTTCTCGACCGAATCGAAGGCGAGAGTGCTGTCCGCCGCGTAGTGCATGGCCAGCACGATGCCTGTCAGCATCTGCGCCGCCAGCATGGTCGCCAGGATGCCGCCGAAGGTCCACGCATAGTTGAGGTTGCGCGGCACCGGATAGGCGACGAAGCTGTCATAAACCAGCCGCGGCATCGGCATGCGGGCGTCGAACCAGCGTCCGATACCGGTCTTGGGCGTATAGGTCGAGTGTCCCTCGCTCATCGAAAATATCCCTTAGCCTCAGCCGATACGGATCTTGGTGTCGGAAATGAACTGGAACACCGGCACCGACATGTTCTCCGGCGCCGGCCCGCCGCGGACGCGGCCGGCGGTGTCGTATACCGAACCGTGGCACGGGCAGAACCAGCCGCCGAACTCGCCTTCCTGGCCGAGCGGAATGCAGCCGAGATGGGTGCAGACCTGGACCATCACCATCCAGGCCTCCTTGCCCGGCATGGTGCGGTTGGCGTCGGTCGCCGGAGCATCGGCCGGTAGATTGGCGTTACGGGCGAGCGGATCCTTGAGCTCGGCCAGATTGACCGCCTCGCCGTCCTTCATCTCTTGTTCGGTGCGGTTGCGCACGACCACCGGCTTACCGCGCCATTTCACGACAAGCGACATTCCCGGCGTCAGCGAGGAGACGTCGACCTCGACCGAGGCCAGCGCCAGCGTCGAGGCGTCCGGGCGCATCTGGTCGATGAACGGCCAGGCGACGGCACCCGCGCCGACCACCGCGGCCATGCCGGTGGCGACGTAGAGAAAATCACGACGGTTGGGATCCTGGATGTCGGTTGCGCTCACGGGTGCCTGATCCTTTCGCCTCTTCCGTGCCGGTGGCCGAGGCTTGTTCCCCGCTCATTCACGCCAACCCGACAGCGCATGGCGAACAGGCTAGCGAATTCCTCCGGCATTTGGAGTTCGGTTTATGCGTGAAGCCCGTTTTTGTCCAGACGGGTGAAGGCACAAGGGCAGATTGTCGCGGGGACGCAATTCGACGTCGGGCGACGTGGCGACGAAGACGGCGAAGACACAGGAAAACAACGGCAAAACCGGCGCCTGCGTTTGCCTCGACAGGAGAGCCGGGCTCGGTCTATCCTTGGCCCATGGCGCATGTCATCGACCGCGACAAATGGGCCGCGACGCCTGACCGCTGCCCCGACCATTGGCAGGGCGAACTGCAGTGCGGCGCCTACGGCTCCAATAGCTACCTGATCTTCAATTATCTGCCGGAGATCGGCGGCGGCCCGCGGCTGCACATGCATCCCTATTGCGAGATTTTCATCATCCGCACCGGCACCGGGCTGTTCACCGTCGGCGACCGGCAGATCGAGGCGTCGGCTGGCCAGATCCTGATCGTGCCGCCGAACACGCCGCACAAATTCACCAATCTCGGCCCAGGTCCGCTGGAAACCACCGACATCCACGAAAACGGCAGCTTCATCACCGAATGGCTGGAGTAGGCCGAAGGTCCGCGTCAGCGAAAACCGGAAACCGGTTTTCGGAAAAGATCATGGTCGAACTAGTGGTAAAAATCTGACGCTTGGTACCCGAGGTTAGACAACCGCTTTGGGTGGAACGTTGCCGTTTGAGCCGTATGCCGGAACAGCTTGGTCGCGCCATTTGCCGACCTTCATTGAATTTCTCCAAACCTGCCGTTCGCGCTACAGCCTGATACGACCCTAAGCGGAAGCTCGTTCGCCCCCGGCCGAATTCACGCCCATGACCCGAAGCTGCCTTCCATCAATGCGGATTTTTTCAGAATCTCCCGTTCGGGTTGGCCGAGGCCTCAGGCAGGATTTGAAGTGTCGCGGCCAAACGGGCGCCATTCAGACATTCCGGTACCATCATTGTTCACGGGGCCTGGTATCCTACAGCGTCTGCGAACTCTGCCACAGCCAGATTGCGAGCGAGCCTGAACGCCCGCGGACCTGTGCTTCCACAGGTCCTCTTAGAGCACCAGATTTGAACAACTCGCAGTCGCGGCCGGCGACTTGCAGCATTTTGTCGCTCACTGCGACTTCGGCATTTTGGTCGGCCGCGATCTCCATCAAGCGACTGGCGACGTTAACCGTATCACCCGTAGTCGCGATGTGCTGACGGCCTTTGCCACCGAGTCTCGACGCAACGATTGTTCCGTAATGCGCTCCGATCTTGAAGCCGAGCCTAGATGCAGTTGATGCGGGCAACGAGACGAGCCAGTTGTTGGTACGGCTGGAGAGCGCTGCGCAGCAGCGGGCAGCATTGAAGGCATCATCTGTCGCTGCTTCCGGTAGACCGAACAGGATCATGGCTCCGTCACCCATGAAATTCGTGACAACGCCACCGCAGCTTGTCACCTCTTCGTCCACCAACGCATGGAACGTGTTCAAAAGTTCGCGTGTGGCGTTCGGCCCCAATGTTTCGCTCAGTCCGGTGAAACCGGACAGGTCAATGAATATGATGGTGGCGTCCCTCCGGACAGGTTCCAGGAGAAAGTCGCCATGCTTCGCGAGCCACCTCGCAAAGCCCGGGGCCTGAACTCGTTGAAGCAATTCGCTCTGCGTGGCGAAATACTGGGCCTGGTTCCTGCCCAACCAAAGCTGCGCGGCCCCGAACAAAATAGCTGGCGGAACGGCGGCGGCCATCGGCAACGCCGCGCTCAGCCAGATATGGTGTGAGAATGCGGTCATATTGACCACGAACCAGATCACAACCACGCCGACGATCGCTGCAAGGCCGATGGCGTTGCGACGCCATGCCAACAGCCCCACAAGAACCACTGGCAGCACCACTGCAAAGCCGGCATCTGCAAGGCGAACGTACTGATCTCGCACTATGCCGTCGCCGGTCATCAGATGGGCAATGGCCGTCGACATGACCTCGACGCCTGGGAGCACGGGATCAAACGGTGTCGGGAAAACATCGCCGGTGCCGGTTGCAGTTGCACCGATCACAACAATTCGATCCCGAATAATGCCGCCATCGACTTGGCCCCCCAGCACCGTCGTGGCGCTGATCGTGCGGATCGTGCCGCGGGGGCCATAGAATGTCAGAGGGAGTATGTGACCAATGTCCGTCCGAATCCGCTGTCCGCCCAGAGATAGATAGTCGGGCGCAATTCCCGGATCCTCTCCCACCGCCATGGCGGCAACGCGCAGGGAGAAAGACGCTTCCGTCCGATCTCCGGCCCGAAACAGCAACGGGACGAACCGAGGCGTTCCCGTCCAGTCGGTAACCACGTTCACGACGCCGACAGCGGCGATATCCGAGAACGCTTTCAGGGGCCACAGAAACCGCTTGGCATTCGGCACTCGGGCGAGAGGGCCATCGCCCTCGGCTGCAATCGATTGTTTACCTCCCGAGTAGACCGCTGCAGCAGCGATTACGCTTGAAGTCCCACGCAGCGAACGCGCGAGCGCCTCATCATCACCTTTTTTCCCGGGATCGACCAGCAGCAGGTCGACCGCAATGGCTTTCGGCCCAAAGCGAGCTATCGTATCGACAATCCGGGCAAGCGTGGCGCGGCTGAGGGGATAGCGGCCGTCGTTTCGGACCGCTTCGTCGTCTATTGCGACAATGGTAATCAGCTCCGGCGGCTTTGCCGTTCCCCGAACAAGCGTTCGAAGATCCGTCATCGTTGCTTCGACGCGATCGAGGGACCACATGTTGCCGCGCCAGTGCGCAAAGCCAAGGCCGGCCCCCCAAAGACCCGCCAGAACGAGCGCGATCAGCGTCTGAAGCGCTCGCCCGCTCATTTAGCTTATTGACCGAAACGGGCCATCAAAGCCGAAACACGTGCGGCGGGCCAGCGCTTGACCGTCAGTGTGCCTGTTCCGGCTTCCACATCGACGCCTTCGCCCGGCCCGAGGACTACGCCAGCATTGGACGCCGGCCTTTGCACGGCGACGCGACCTTTGACGACGAAAACAGACGTCTTGCCTCGGGCAACGTCGACTGCCCATTTTGTACCTCGCACCGCGGCGATCGCCTGCGGGGTGACGACAGCGAAGCCACCCCGGACCCTGCCGGCTGGAGCATCGAGCAACAGCGCCTTGCGCCGTAATCTGACCGCATCGGCACTACCATTTCGATCACGGTCCACCAGTGCAAAACGAGCGCCATCTTCCGCAATGATGGTAAGGCCTTCCCGGCATCTCAGAATTTGTCGGGACGTACCTGCTACCAGTCCGAACGTACAGCCGGCGTTATTCGACTGCGCTGAAGCGGTATCCACCCAGAAGACACAGGCAAGCATGCATGCCATCAGGCTCCGGAGATATCGGCCACTTGCGCTCATGAACGTCTCCTTGCTTTTTGCGAAAATCGGCGGCAAGAAAATCTTTGCATTGTCTTCTGCGGTCAGCTTGGCAGTATACTCATGCGTACGAACCGGCACTTGCAGCCGCGTTGCCCTAAAGGTAGCACGGTGCCGACCAGCGATCTTAACACGATAGCTTGCTCCAACACCAAATAAGGCGACATCAAGCCGTTTGAAGCGGCCGCGATGCGAATGTCGCGAACGTCACGCGGCGACGCTGCTGTTCGGCTCATCTGCCAGAACGAGCAGGTCGCGCCATTTCGCGACATTCTGGCCGCTTCTCCGAAACTGATCTTGGCGCAACGGCAGCAGTCGACCTTCGCGATCGTCAGTCAAACTTCCGGGCTCCGCATTAACTGAAGAGTGCCACGATTCCATAACAGCAATCAGAAATCAGCGCCGTAGAGGGCATGGTGATGACCCAGGCGATCACGATCGAGCCGGCTATGCCCCAGCGGACGGCAGAGATGCGCCGTGCCGCGCCGACGCCGACGATCGCGCCGGTAATGGTGTGCGTGGTGGAGACCGGGATGCCGAGCCAGGTCGCGCCGAACAGCGTGATCGCGCCGCCGGTCTCTGCGCAGAAACCCTGCATCGGATTGAGCCGTGTGATCTTCGAGCCCATCGTGTGGACGATCCGCCAGCCGCCAAACAGCGTGCCTAGCGCCAGCATTGCCTGGCAGGTGATCACCACCCAGAAGGGCACGTAGAACTCGCCCCCGAGCATGCCCTGCGAGTAGAGCAGCACCGCGATGATGCCCATCGTCTTCTGCGCATCATTGCCGCCATGGCCGAGCGAATAGAGCGACGCCGACACGAATTGCAGGGTGCGGAAGGTATTGTCGACCGCGAACGGCGTCTGTCGCACGAAAATCCAGGAGACGGTGAGTATCAGCACCAGAGCCAGCACGAAGCCGGTGAGCGGCGACAGCACGATGGCCGCGACCGTCTTCAGCAGCCCCGACCAGACGATTGCGACGTTTGAAGAAAAAGAAACTGGGGAAGCGAGCGCGCCGTGGTAAGCCCATCGCACAGGTTGCCGCATTGCCTTATCGCCGCACTGCAGACGGAGACGCTGAAATCTTGCTGCTAACGTCTCGGCAAACGGGCCGCTTCATCTTGCCCAAGGGGTGGCCGATGAAGGGTCGACGAGACTGCGAGGCTGCAGCTCAAGAGGCGGGTGAGGAAGCCGGAGTAGTAGGCACTTTGCATGAGCAATCCGTTGGCAGCTTCCATTATTGGAAACGATTGAAGGACACGTTTGTCCCGGTAACCGTTGAAGTATACCCGCTTCACGTGCAGCAGGAGCTGGATGAATGGAAGGAGCAGAAGTATCGAAGACGGGCCTGGCTTAAGCCGGATCAAGCAGCACTCCTGGTCGATGAACCTGAGTTGGCTGCCCTATTGGAATCTATAGCGCCTGAACTGGCTCATTTCTGAACGCTACAGGATAAAACATGCTCAATTGGTTTCGTGCGCTTCTGCCCCGCGAGGACAAGTTCTTCGACCTGTTCGAGCGGCATTCCCGCATCCTGGTCGCCGGCGCCGAGGCGGCCCGGCCATCCATTTCGCTAAGACCTTAGCCCGTATTGTCGGTAGCTGGCTAAATTTTTTGCGAAAGCCACAGCTAGGTTCTTGGACGAGTCCGACGTCGCCCTTTGCACGCAAAACTGCCAGTCTTCAATTAGGACGTGAAGGATCTTCGTTGAGTCAATAGTGCTGCTTGCTGTGAATGTCAGCTATCGGGCAGCGAAACATCCTCATGAAGGGCAGCTCAGGGTCAAGGGCGTGAATTCGGCACGGGCGAACGAACTTCCGCAACGGGTCGAATCGGTCTTTCGTCTTCGGCACCAAGCGTCCGATTCAACACCGGTATCTATTTGGCGCCGAGCCTGGCCAGCACGGCCTTGGGAATGTTGTATTCCCGGATCACTGCGTCGTGCTTGCGCAAGCCGCACAATTCGCGCTGGATGAAATAGCCGTGGACCGCCTCCGCCGCGTCCCTGAGCAGCCGAGCACGATGTTCGCCATCGTCGCCATGTTCACGCAACTTCGCCAGCGTTTCATCCACGCGCCGGCCGGCGCGGCCGAGCGCCGCCGCCTTTTCGCCGAGGATTTCATGGCCGAGCAGGTCGAGCGCGCTCTCCCGCGCTCCCGACCGTCCGAAATTCGATGGCATTCGCACCGACATGCTTCACTCCGGTTTTTGCTGAAATCTGGCCCTACTCCGCCGGCCGCGTCTCCTCCAGCACGCTCTCCTCGTTGAACAGGAAGCCGCCGGACTGCCGCTTCCACAGCCGCGCATAGAGCCCGTCGAGCGCCACCAGTTCGTCATGCGTGCCTTGTTCGACGATGCGGCCGCCGTCGAGCACCACCAGGCGATCGAGTGCCGCGATGGTCGACAGCCGGTGCGCGATGGCGATGACCGTCTTGTTCTCCATCAGCCTTGCCAGATTTTCCTGGATGGCCGCCTCGATGTCGGAATCGAGCGCCGACGTCGCCTCGTCGAGTATCAGGATCGGCGCGTCCTTGAGGAAGACGCGGGCGATCGCCACGCGCTGGCGCTGGCCGCCAGACAATTTCACGCCGCGCTCGCCGACAAAGGCCTCGTAGCCCTGGCGATCACGATTGTCGCGCAAGTCGAGGATGAAGTCGTGCGCCTCGGCCTTCTTCGCGGCCGCGACCACCTCGGCGTCGGTCGCGTCCGGCATGCCGAGCTTGATGTTGTCGCGCAACGAACGGTGGAAAAGCGCGGTATCCTGGCTGACGACGCCGATATTGGCGCGCAGCGAATTCTGCGTCACCTTTGAAACATCCTGGCCGTCGATGGTGATCTTGCCGGCCTCGAGGTCGTAAAGGCGCAGGATCAGATTGGCCAGCGTCGTCTTGCCGGCGCCGGACGGCCCGACCAATCCGACCTTCTCGCCCGGCCGCACGACAAGGTCGATGCCGTTGAGCACGCCGAACCCCTTGCCGTAGTGGAACTCGACGTTCTTCACGTCGATCCGACCGCCGGCCACGACAAGCTCCCTGGCGTCGGGCGCGTCGGTCAGGCCGAGCGGCTGCGTGATCAGCGCCTTGGAGTTTTCCAGCACGCCGAGATTCCGCAGGATGCCGTTGAGCTGCATCATCAGCCGGCCGAGCAGCATGTTGAGCCGCAACACCAGGGACAGCGTGAAGGCGACGGCGCCGACTGTGATCGAGCCTTCGACCCAGAGATAGACGGCAAAACAGGCGATCGCGGTGATCATGATCCCCGACAGCGTCGTCAGCGCCATGCGCACGCCGGTCAGCCTGCGGGTGAACGGGCGCAGCGCGTCGAGATAGATATCGAAGCCGCTCCTGATGTAACGGTCGTCGCCATCGGCCGAGAACAGCTTCAGCGTCTGCACGTTCGAATAGGAATCGACGAAGCGGCCGGTGATCATCGAACCGGCCTCGGCGGTTTCCTCGGCATGCTTGCGGATCGCCGGCAGATGGCGCTTGGCCAGCCAGCCGAAGGCGGTGATCCAGATCACCACCAGCATCGCCAGCCGCAAGTCGAGGCCGGCGACCAGCACCAGCGTCGTCACCGTATAGACGACCATGAACCAGACGACCTCGATGAAGCTTTCCATCAAATCGCCGGTCGCCTGCCCCGCCTGCCAGACCTTGGTCGCGATGCGGCCGGCGAAATCGTTCTGGAAAAAGGCGTAGGACTGGCGCGAGACATGACGGTGCGCCTGCCAGCGCACCAGATTGTAGAAGCCGGGGGTGATCGTCTGCTCGTCGACCAGCGCCGCCAGGCCGACGACGATGGTGCGGACGACCAGCACCACGGCGGCCATGAAGACAAGTTCGGGACCGGCGGCAGTCCACAGCGCATCCCAGCTGCGCTCGCCGGGGAGCTGGTCGAGAATGTCGACCAGCCTCCCGACGAAGTAGAACAGTCCAGCCTCGACCAGCGGCGCAATGCCGCCGATGACCAGCATGGCGAAGAAGGCGACCTTCGCCTGGCCGACATAGTGCCAGAGGAAACCCCTGACGCTGACCGGTGGCCGAAGCCCCGCGGGCTCCCTGAACGGATAGACCCAGTTCTCGAACCAGCGATAGACGGCAATCATCATTCGGCGGCCATCATTCTGCTGCCATCATTCTGCTGCCCATCATTCTGCTGCTTGACCCTTGACGATGGCATCGTTGGCGGCGGCACCGTCGTCGAGCAGGAAGCCGCCCGATTGGCGCTGCCAAAGCTGCGCATAGAGCCCGCCGCTGGCGACGAGTTGCTCATGCGAACCTTCCTCGATGATGCGGCCCTTGTCCATGACGACGAGCCGGTCCATCGCCGCGATGGTCGAGAGCCGGTGCGCGATGGCGATGACGGTCTTGCCTTGCATGAGCTTGTAGAGGTTCTCCTGGATGGCGGCCTCGGCCTCGGAATCAAGCGCAGACGTCGCTTCGTCGAGAATGAGGATCGGCGCGTCCTTCAGCATAACGCGGGCAATGGCAATGCGTTGCCGCTGGCCGCCGGACAATTTGACGCCGCGGTCGCCGACATGCGCATCGAAACCCGTGCGGCCACTGGCGTCCGAAAGCCTGGATATGAAATCAAGCGCCTCGGCGCGGCGTGCCGCCTCGACCAGCATCTCGTTGCTGGCGTCCGGCCGGCCATAAAGGATGTTCTCGCGCACCGAACGATGCAGCAGCGAGGTGTCCTGCGTGACCATGGCGATCTGGGCGCGCAGCGAATCCTGCGTCACCGCCGCGATTTCCTGGCCATCGATCAGGATCCGGCCAGCTTCAAGGTCGTAGAAGCGCAAGAGAAGATTGACCAGCGTCGACTTGCCGGCGCCCGAACGGCCGACGATGCCGACCTTTTCGCCCGGCTTCACCGTCAGCGACAGGCTTTCGATAACGCCCTTCTGCTTGCCGTAGTGGAAGCGTATGTCCTCGAAACGGATCTCGCCCTTGGTGACGGCAATATCCTTGGCCCCGGGCCTGTCTTCGACGAGGCGCGGCAGCGAGATCGAGCTGATGCCGTCCTGCACCGTGCCGATATTCTCGAACAGGGTGGACATCTCCCACATGATCCACTGCGACATGCCCCACAGCCGAAGAACGAGCCCGATGACCAGGGCGACGGCGCCGATCGTCACCGCCTGGCCGAGCCACAGCCACAGCGAGATCGCGGTGACCGAAAACAACAGCAGCGAATTCAGCATGTAGAGCAGGCCGTAGAGCTGCGTCACCAGCCGCATCGACCGGTAGACCGTATCGAGAAAGCCGGCCATGCCTTCCCGGGCGAAGGACGCCTCGCGCCGCGCATGCGAGAACAGCTTGACCGTCTGGATATTGGAGTAGCTGTCGACGACGCGGCCGGTCATGGTCGAGCGCGCGTTGGCCTGCTCCTCGCCGACCTTGCCCAATCGCGGGATGAAATAGCGCAGGAGCAAGACATAGCCGGCAAGCCAGACGGCAAGCGGCGCCGCCAGCCGCCAGTCGGCCGCGCCGACAATGAACAGCATGCCGAGGAAATAGACGACGATATAATTGAGCACGTCGATGAGCTTGATGACGCATTCGCGCACCGCGAGCGCGGTCTGCATCAGCTTGGTCGCGATGCGCCCGGCGAACTCGTCCTGATAGAAGCTCATCGACTGCTTGAGCAGGTAGCGATGCACCTGCCAGCGGATACGCATCGGGTAATTGCCCATCAGCGTCTGCTGGTTGAGGAGCGAATGGAACCAGACCGTCGCCGGCAGCGCGAAAACCACGATGAAAGCCATGCCGGCGAGCTTCCAGCCCTCGGTCTGCAGGAACGTCTCGCGGTTCTGCGCCGACAGCCAGTCGACGATCCGGCCCATGAAGCCGAACATCCACACCTCGGCAAGGGCGATAGCCGTCACCAGCATCGCATCGATCGCGATGTAGGGCCAGGCGCCGCGCGTATAGTGGACGCAGAAGGCGATCAGCGTCTTCGGCGGCTCGACCGGCTCCTCGGCAGGGAACGGATCGAGCCTTGTTTCAAACCAGCGGAACATTGTCTTGGTACTCATGTGCTTGTTTTCGCTCACGCGCACGGGAACGCGTAGCGTCCTGGGAGGAGCGCGTAGCGTCAAAGACCGGCGTGCCGGAATCACCCGGGCCGCCGGTCCTGCTTCGCGCAATATAGGATGTCGCGGGCTTTTCGCCGACAGGCTCGTTTGACGATCCTGACAGCGCTGTGTCGACGACCCGGAGTTTCGCGACGGTCTCTGCGCCAGGCCGGATCAGCCTGATGATCCGGCGCACCAGCGACGGCCGGCTGCGGTCGGGAACCGCGCGCGAGAAATCGACGTCCGGCAGCATGCCGCGATGCGGGCGCCGGCGAGTCTCGGCGTGAGCCGCAGACGAATAGGTTTCGCCGATCAAAAGCGCCCAGGTCGCCATCCTGCGCTCGTGCAGGTTTCTCGAGCCGGGAATCTTGCAGGGATCGAACATCGGTCCGTCCTCCATGTGAAAATACGGAAAAAAGTCAGGCCTGTTCGCGGGCGAATGGCCGGCGAAAGGCGGGGATTGAACAGAGGCGAGTTCAGGTGGGGCGTTCAGCCCCTTCGACAGCTTGAAAAACATCGCAGGATTCCTTCGAAGGCCGAAAAAGGTTTCGGCTAAGAATCGGTGCGATCGAAGTCTAAAGCGTCAGGAGAATCGTCGTACCGAAACCGCCGGCAGGCTGGTAAGCCCACAAGAGGGGCGCTGGATGTACATGATCATCATGAATTACCCCTCCATCGGTTCGGGTTGACAATGCCCGGCGTATAACCGACTTCGCAGAAAATGACCACCCGCCAGTCCAGCAATTTCCAAAACCGCGCGACCCCTGTGGCCGATCTGCCACGGATCAAAATGGCGTGGAAATGAATGACCGTCTCCGCATCGCGCTCTACCAGCCGGATATCGCCGGCAACACCGGGACAATCCTGCGCTTCGCGGCTTGCCTCGGTCTCGGCGTCGACATCATCGAACCGGCCGGCTTCCCGCTCTCCGACCGGGCGCTGAAACGGGCCGGCATGGACTATCTCGAAATGGCGGCGCTGACCCGGCATGTCGACTGGCACGCCTTCGAGAACTGGCGCAGAGGCGAAGCGCGGCGGCTGGTGCTGCTGTCGACCAGAGCCGCGACCGCCTACACCGATTTCGCCTTCGCCGACGCCGACATTCTTTTGTTCGGCCGTGAATCCGCAGGCGTGCCGGATCCTGTCCACGAGGCGGCGGATGCGCGACTGATCATCCCGATGCAGCCCGGCGCGCGCAGCATCAACGTCGCGCTTTCCGTCGCCATGGTGGCCGGCGAGGCGATCCGGCAACTCGGATAGGATTTGCAGACCCTCAGTGGGCGCAGCCATTATAGCCGCTTTCTGGCCGACGACTGCACCGTCTCTTGTCATTCTCACCCAGGCGCACATCGCCTTCTCCTGCGGTTTGCATGTCCAGGGTTTCTTCGTTACAAGCTCAACTTAACTTGAGGTCAAGCGGAAAATTCGAATGGCTGCGGCAACGGAATTGACAGTCGGACAAGTGGCAATGCGCAGCGGAGTGGCGGTGTCGGCGCTGCATTTCTACGAGGCGCGCGGACTGATCCGCAGCCACCGCACATCAGGCAATCAGCGACGCTACGGCCGCGACGTGCTGCGGCGTGTGGCGATCATCAGGATCGCGCAGGAGGTCGGCATCTCGCTGGCCGAGATCGGTGCTGCGCTTGAATCGCTGCCTGAAGGCCGCACGCCGACGCGCGAGGACTGGAACCTGCTTTCAACGGCCTGGCGCGACCAGCTCGATCGCAAGATTGCCCAGCTGAAGAAGCTGCGCGACGGGCTGACCGACTGCATCGGCTGCGGCTGCATGTCGATCGACAAATGCCCGCTGCGGAACAAGGAAGACCGATTGAGCGCCCAAGGCCCGGGCGCAAGGCGGTTGTTGGTCGCTCGCTAATCCGCAGCCGGCAGCCGCCTGATGGTGAATTCGATGACGTCGCCCGGCCGCTCGAACCAGCTTTCGATTTCGGTCCAGTAGGCCTGCTTGGGAAAGCGCTCGAACCACTCCTTCGCCTTGAGCCGCGCATCGGAACGCGGCAGGACGAAGGTCTCGCGCAGGAATCCGTCGCGCGGCATACGCTCGCGCTCGGCGCGCGAACGGTCGAGCCTCTTCTTCAGGCCATCCAGCGGCGGTCTTGCCGGGGTGCGCACGAAGGAACTCCATTCACACTTGACCCTTGCACCTAAGAGATTAGGGATCGCGGCCGGAAAAGACGAGTCATTTGTCGGGGTACGCGCCCCACAACCGGAGATAGCATTTGCAACGACCCGAAATACCGGCGGGGCTGCCGGCCGACATCGAACAGAAAAAGCTGAAGGCGCGGCTGTGGTTCGAGACGTTGCGCGAGCGCATCTGCGCCGCCTTCGAGCAAATCGAGCAGGACCTGCAGGGGCCGCAGGCTTCATGGTCGCCCGGCCGCTTCGAAAAGACGCCGTGGGAGCGCGACGCCGGCAAGGGCGGCGGCGGCATCATGTCAATGATGCGTGGCCGCGTCTTCGAGAAGGTCGGCGTCCACACCTCCACCGTCTATGGCGAGTTTTCGCCGGAGTTCAGGAAGCAGATGCCGGGCGCCGAGGAAGACCCGCGCTTCTGGGCGAGCGGCATTTCGCTGATCGCCCATCCGTGGAACCCCAACGTGCCGGCCGTGCACATGAACACGCGCATGGTCGTCACCTCGAGCCAGTGGTTCGGCGGCGGCGCCGACCTGACGCCGGTGCTCGACCGTCGCCGCACCCAGGACGACCCGGACACGGTTGCCTTCCACCGGGCCATGCAATTCGCCTGCGAGAAGCACGCTCGCGTCGCCGACCACGCGAAATTCAAGGCCTGGTGCGACGAGTATTTCTATCTGCCGCACCGCGACGAACCGCGCGGCACCGGCGGCATCTTCTTCGATTGGCTGCATTCGGGTGAGGACAAAGGCGGCTGGAACGCCGATTTCAACTTCGTCCAGGATGTCGGGCGATCTTTTCTCGTCGTCTACGGACATCTGGTGCGGGCCAATTTCAACGACAACTGGACCGACGGCGACCGTGAAGAACAGCTCATTCGCCGCGGCCGCTATGTCGAATTCAACTTGCTTCACGATCGCGGCACCATCTTCGGACTAAAGACCGGCGGCAACGTCGCCTCGATCCTGTCCAGCCTGCCGCCGGAAGTGAAATGGCCGTAAAATCTCGGTGAGTCGGACGTGAGCCGCAATGAGGTCCAAATCGTTTGATTTTGGCGTCGAATGTGGCGCGCAGAATATCTTTTTCGTCTAATATCCACTTGAAAAAACAGGACTATTTTTCGTTCCGGGCCGGGAAACGCCGGCGGTTCATCCTCCCTAGAACCGCGACCCGACGCGACCGGACGGCCCATCATTGAGTGGGGCACCTTCCCAAAATGGTGCCCTCATTTTCCAGGAGAGCATGCCATGCGCAAGCTTATTATGTCGGTTGCGGCTGCTGCCGTTCTTGCCTCTGGTGGCGCTGCCTTCGCAGCGGTCAAGCACACCACGGGCACGGTCAAGACCTATGATGGAACGGCCATGAGCCTTGTTCTGGATAACGGATCTACCTTTACGCTGCCCAAGGCCTTCAAGAATCCTGGCCTGAAGGCCGGCGAAAAGGTCCGCGTTTCGTGGGACATGAGCGGCAAGCACAAAATTGCCGAGGCAGTCAGGATCGTGAAGTGATCGCCTGCTCGCTGGGGCAAGACGAGGTCTTGCCTCCGGGGTAGCGTAAGAGGGCGGAGCAGCGCTGCTCCGCCTTTTCGGTCTTTGCGGCAACCAAAACCATTCGACCGTGTTATGCTTGCTCGGCCAGCGTATGACCCGAATACCGACACCCGGTTTCAGACAGGGATCATGCGTCGATCAAAGGTGCTGGAGCTTCCGCGTTCAAGCAAATGGGCGGCGCTCCGGGGAGGAAAAGGGAGAAATCCGATGAAAGAATTCCACTGCGGCTCGCTCGTTCCGGGTTGTGACTGGCATACGCGCGCCGAAGAGGAAGCCGAGATCATGCGTCGTGCGGTCGAGCACATGCGTGAGACGCATGGCGAGACGATCATCCGCGAGACGATGATCGAAGCCATCCGTTCGCGCATCGAAAAGCCCCGCGACGCGGCCTGATTTTGCCTAACTTTCAAGTGCTTCTGCGGCGCGCTTGAGGAGCGCGCCGCGATCCAGCGCAAAGCCGGACTCGATCCACTCGTTTTCGAGGTTCTTCAAGGTTGCGCCGAGTTTCGGTCCGGGCGACACGCCAAGCGTCGTCAGATCGGCGCCCTTGAGCGGAAAGCCGGGCCTTTTCCATTTTCCGGCGGAGGCCAACAGCCGCGAGAAGCCGCCGGCTTCGAGCAGCGCGTCATTGTCCTCGACGGCGCGGGCTCGAGCGGAAGCGAGCGACAGCCGCAAGCGATCGACAACGCCCTGATGATCGCCACGATAGAGCCGTTTTGCGAGTTCCGCTTCGGTCGTCTTCGGCTCGATGGGCGCTGTCAGCGCCCACTGCCTCAGACGGCCGGCGTCGCTGACGGAGAATCTCAGCCGCTCTGCGAGCGTCTTCAGCCGCGCGGCGTCCGGCGGCACGATCGCTTCCAGCCTGAGCAGCGGGTCCGGCGTCCAGCTTAGATCCTTCTCGGCCCTGGTCAGCGCATGGATCGCATCGATGCCCCATTTCTCGCTCTCCGGCAGAACGCTGGTGAGCACGCTGGCCTGGCGCATCCACAGCAAAGCGCGCGATGGATCGGGGGCCGACAGCAGCTTTTTCAGCTCGGACCAGACGCGCTCGACCGAGAGTTGGCTGAGCCCCTCCTTGAGCCGGGCGCAAGCCTTCAGCCCTTCGGCATCCGGCCGGCCGTCGCCATACCAGGCGAAGAAGCGGAAAAAGCGCAGGATGCGCAGATAATCCTCGCGGATGCGCGCCTCCGGATCGCCGATGAAGCGCAGCCGGCGCGCCTCGATATCGGCTACGCCGCCGACCAGGTCGATGATCGTGCCGTCGGCCTCTGCATAAAGCGCGTTGATGGTGAAATCGCGCCGTTCCGCGTCCGCCTTCCAGTCGCGCCCAAACGACACTTTTGCCCGCCGGCCGTCGGTCTCGATGTCGGCGCGCAGCGTTGTCACCTCGAACGGCTTTCCGCCGGCGACAATCGTGATGGTGCCGTGCTCGATGCCGGTCGGCACGGCCTTGAAGCCCGCCGCCTCGGCGCGGCGGATGGTCTCATCGGGCACGGTCGTGGTGGCGATATCGACGTCGGCGACCGGCTGGCCGATGAGCGCATTGCGCACCGCACCGCCGGCGACACGCGCCTCCTCGCCGCCATCCGCCAGCGCCGCCAGCAGGCGCTGCAGGTGCCGTTCGCCGAGCCACTCGGCTTTGCCCGCGAGCGACATCCGGCCGCTCACGTATAGAGCCTTTCATAGAGCGTGCGGATGATGCCGGCGGTGACGCCCCAGATGCGTTGTCCGTCGTAGGGCATCTCGTAGAAGACCCATTCGAGGTCGTTCCACATCCGGCTGTCGCGGCCGTGGTTGGCCGGATCCATCAGGAAGCGCAGCGGCACTTCGAAGACGGCGTCGACCTCCTCGGAATTCAGCGTCAGTGAAAAACCCGGCCGCACTATTCCCAGCACCGGGGCGATCCGGTAGCCGCTGCCGGAGGCATAATCGGGCATGCGGCCGATGATCTCGACCCGGTCCTGGCCAAGACCGATCTCCTCGAATGTCTCGCGAAGGGCCGCCGCCTCCGGGCTCGGGTCGGTAGGGTCGATCGTGCCGCCGGGAAAGGCCACCTGCCCCGAATGGTTGCGCAGCTTTTCCGCCCGCTTGGTCAGCAGAACCGTGGCGTCGCCTCCGTGATCGACCACCGGGATCAGCACCGCGGCATCGCGCAGTGCCTTCGCAAGCTTCAAACGCGGATGGCCGGGGTTGAAGCGATGGTCGCCATAATCGTCGGCGGCATGCGCCAGCGGCTGTGCCGCGACGCGGGCGCGAAAATCCGCGGCGGAAAACGGCGCCCGTGTCACCTGGTCCATCGTGTTACCTGGTCCATCATACGCTGTCCATCATGCGCTCAGCCGCTGCAGTTTTTCGGCCGGCATGATCGGATAGACCGCGCCCCTCGAACGGACGGCAAACATCCTTCTGCCGCCGACCTCGATCTCTTCGCCATGATCGACCAGTTCGTACATGACCGGCCGCGCCACCAGCGCTTCCAGCCGTCCGCGCACCAGCACATAGGGTTTCAGGCCACCGGTCGCCTCCTCGTCGACGAAGCGCAGCGGATGGTCCGGCCCGGCTTCGACCACATCGCCGACATTAGTGCGGAAAGTGATGACCCGGCCATCGCCGGTGCCGCAAACATCCATCTCGACGGCGATGAAGGGCGCATCGACGACGCGGATGCCGACCCTTTCCACTGGCGTCACCAGATAGGTCCTGCCGTCTTCGTCCTTGCGCAGCACGGAGGAAAACAGCTGCACCAGCGGCATGCGGCCGATCGGCGTGCCCTGGTAGAACCAGGTGCCGTCCTCTCTGATCTCCATGTCGAGATCGCCGCAAAAGGTCGGATTCCAGCGCTCCACCGGCGCCGGCCCCTTGCCCGCGCGGGCGGCACGCGAGATCAGCGCCTCCAGTCCGCGCGCCTCGGTGTCGGCCGTCAAACTCTCTTCACGATCGTCGGCGCGTTCTGTCATGGTCACGAAATAGTCACTGTTGTTCCGCTTGTCAGCCTAAGTCTGTGATTTAAGATCAAAGACAGGCGCCATGCGAGGCCGAATCGCGGCACTTTGCGGTGTCGAAGGTGCAAGCCGGTATTTCCAACGAGAAGGATCGATGCTGCATGAGTGTGATGATCAAGGAAAGCCCGATCAGCGAAAAGGATATGATCGGACAGGCCGAGACGGCGCTGGCCGACATTTCCAGGGTTCGCGAGGGCGTCGGCCGCGTCATCTTCGGCCAGGAAAGCGTCGTCGAACGCACGCTGGTGGCGCTGCTGGCCGGCGGCCATGCGCTGCTGGTCGGCGTGCCCGGCCTCGCCAAGACCAAGCTGGTCGAGACGTTGGGCATCGTGCTCGGCCTCGATTCCCGCCGCATCCAGTTCACGCCCGACCTGATGCCGTCCGACATTCTCGGCTCCGAGGTGATGGAGCAGGACGAATTCGGCAAGCGTTCCTTCCGCTTCATCTCCGGGCCGATCTTCGCGCAACTGCTGATGGCCGACGAGATCAACCGCGCCTCGCCGCGCACCCAGTCGGCGCTGCTGCAATCGATGCAGGAATACCACGTCACCATTGCCGGTGTTCGCCACGACCTGCCGGCGCCCTTCCACGTGCTGGCGACGCAGAACCCGCTGGAGCAGGAAGGCACCTATCCACTGCCCGAGGCGCAGCTCGACCGCTTCCTGATGCAGGTCGACATCCACTATCCGGAAATCGAGGCCGAGCGTCGCATCCTTCTGGAAACCACCGGCATCGAGGACGCCAAGGCGCAGAACGTGCTGCAGCCGGTGCGGCTGAAGGAGATCCAGACCCTCATCCGCCGCATGCCGGTGCCGGAAAGCGTCGTCGAGGCGATCCTCCAGCTGGTGCGCTCGGCGCGCCCCGGCCAGGGCAATGCCGAGACCGACAAGCACGTCGCCTGGGGCCCGGGCCCGCGCGCCAGCCAGGCGCTGACACTGTGCGCCCGCGCCCGCGCCCTCTATGACGGACGGCTGGCGCCGTCGATCGACGATATCAGAGCTCTGGCCGAGCCGGTGCTGCAGCACCGCATGGCGCTGACCTTTGCCGCCCGTGCCGAGGGCACGACCGTGCGCGACGTGGTGGCGAAACTGGCAAAAGGCATCTGATGGCGCGTATAGGCGAGGCCCAGGCACCGGCGGCGACGCGTGACGCGCTCGCCCGCGGCCGGTTGCGGGCGTCGCTGGTGCCGGACCTGCTGGTCGAGGCGCGCCGCATCGTCAACACGGTGATCGCCGGCTGGCACGGCCGCCGCAAGCGCGGCATCGGCGAGAATTTCTGGCAGTTCCGGCCCTATGTCGAAGGCGATTCCTCGCGTATCGACTGGCGGCGCTCGGCCCGCGACGACCACATCTATGTGCGCGACCGCGAATGGGAGGCCGCTCATACGGTGTGGCTGTGGGCCGACCCCTCGCCTTCCATGCTCTACAAATCGACCGGAGCCACCGTCTCGAAGGAATCCCGCGCGCTGGTGCTGGCGCTGGCCATGGCCGAGCTTCTGTCGCGCAGCGGCGAACGCATCGCCTGGCCCGGACTGACCGATCCGTTCACCGCCCGCAACGGCGCCGAGCGCATCGCGGCACAACTCACCCATGCCGGCGAATTGCCGGCAAAGCCCGACCTGTCCGCCATCCGCCGCTTCTGCGACATCGTCATCGTCAGCGACTTCCTCGATCCGGTCGAGGACACCATTGCCTGGCTCGACGTGCTCGCCCGCCACGGCGTGCGAGCCCACCTGATCGAGGTCGCCGACCCGGCCGAGGAGAGATTCCCCTATGCCGGCCGCACCGAATTCACCGATCCCGAGACCGGCGACAAGCTGACCGCCGGCCGCGCCGAAACGCTGGGCGATGAATACCGACTGCTCTACATCGCCCGCCGCCAGGAACTGACCGACTGGTGCAAGCGGCTCGGCTGGAGCTTCACCGTCAACCACACTGACCGCCTCGCGTCCGATGCACTGGTGCGTGTCCACATGGCGATGACCGTCGATGGCAGCTCAGCCGGGAGGATCCGCGCATGAGCTGGCTGCCGCTCTCTTTCGGGGCGCCGATGGTGCTGTGGGGCCTTCTGGCACTGCCGGTGATCTGGTGGCTTTTGCGGTTCACCCCGCCCAAACCGCAGACCGAGGTCTTTCCGCCGCTGAAGATCCTGGCCCGGGTGCTGAAGCGCGAGGAGACGCCGCAACAGAGCCCGTGGTGGCTGACGCTGCTCAGGCTGCTGATGGCGGCCCTTATCGTTGCGGCGCTTGCCGAACCTGTCTTCAACCCGCGTGAAAGACTGCCGGCCGAGGGGTCTGCCCTTGCGCTGGTCATCGATAATGACTGGGCAAGTGCCGCCGACTGGGGCCAGCGCGTCGCCACTGCCGAACGGCTGATCGCCGATGCCAGCTCCAACGATGTTCCTGTCATCATCGCCTTCACCGCCGAGAAGCCGAATGCCGAGATCGGCCCCTTTGATGCCGCCACCGCGCTCGACCGGCTGCGCGCGGCAAAGCCGCGGCCGATCCCGACCGACCGCCCTGCCGTCTACGCCCGCGTCGCGGCAACCCTGGAGACCTTGCCGGGCGCCAGCGTCGCCGTGCTCGCCGACGGTCTGGCGGCGGAAGGCGACGAGGCCGCCTTCAACACGCTTTTGTCGAAGAACGCCGCCCGTGTCGTCTGGGCCGCCTCCGACCGGCCTGGCTTGATCGGCCTGACCGGCGCCGACAACCAGGTGGACGGCTTCGAGCTGACCGCCATCCGCGCGCCGGGCGATCCGGCGCCGGCTCAGGTGACCGCCGGCGCCTTCGACGACAAGGGCCGCCGCATCGCCGACGCCACGCTGACCTTCTCACCGGGCGAATCCACCGCCACCGGCACGATGGCGGTGCCGTTCGAACTGCGCAACGACTTCGCCTCGATCGCGCTCGACGGCCAGCGGCAGGCCGGCGCCGTCCGCGTGCTCGACGAGAATTCCAAGCGCCGCCGCGTCGGGCTGCTGTCGCAGGCCGAGGCCGACCAGGCGCAGCCGCTTCTGTCGCCGCTGTACTATATCCGCCGTGCGCTGCAGCCCTTCGCCGATCTGACTGAGCCGTCGAGCGCCGACCTTGCCGATGCCATCCCGCAGCTCCTCGACCAAAAGCCGGCGATGGTCGTCATGGCCGATGTCGGCACCATTCCGGAGCAGGTGCGGCAAAGGCTGGTCGACTGGGTCGACAATGGCGGTACGCTGGTGCGGTTCGCCGGCTCGCGGCTGGTCGCCGCCGGCAATGACGACGACCTGCTGCCGGTCAGGCTGCGCACCGGCGAGCGTTCGCTCGGCGGCGCGCTGTCGTGGACGACGCCGCAGCCGGTCACCGATTTCACGAAGACCGGTCCCTTCGCCGATCTCGCTCCGCCCGCCGAGGTCACCGTCACCAGGCAGGTGCTGGCCGAGCCGACGCCCGATATCGTCGAGCGCACCTGGGCCACGCTTGCCGACGGCACGCCGCTGGTGACCGGGATGAAGAAGGGCAAGGGCACGCTCGTCCTGTTCCATGTCACGCCGGAGGCGACCTGGTCGAACCTGCCGATCTCCGGCAGCTTCGTCGAGATGCTGCGCCGCATCGTGCAACTGTCGCGCAACCAGGGCGCCGCGGTTGCCAATGCCGAGGCCGCCGCCACCTCGCTGGCGCCCTACCGCATGATATCAGCCGACGGCACGCTGGTGCCGCCGACGCCGGATGCACGGCCGCTGGTGCCGGGCACCGGCCCGCTGCCGGTGACGTTCGAGAACCCGCCTGGCCTGTACGGCTCCGAAACCGGCGTCCTCGCCCACAATCTGCTCAATGCCGAAAGCAGCTTCGCACCGCTGGTCCGTCCTCAGATCACCGTGCCGGTCACCACCATCCAGTACGCCTTCGACGAATCGCACAATTTGAAGGGGCCGCTGGTGGCGGCATCTCTCTTGCTGATGGTGCTCGACACACTGGCCGTGTTCTGGATGGGCGGCTTGTTGTCGCGCCGGCCGCGCCGCGCCGGCACGGCTGCTGCGACCACCGCCGCCCTGCTGATTGCGCTCGGCGCCCTGGTCGGCCACACCGACTTCGCCCGCGCCGACGATGCCAAACCCGGCGATGAGCGGGCGATCGAGGACATTTCCAAGACCCGGATCGCCTATGTGCAGACCGGCGAACGGAGCGTCGATTCGATCAGCCAAGCCGGGCTGGAGGGCCTGACCCGCTTCCTGATCGAAAAAACCGCGCTCGAGCCGGGGGCGCCGGCCAGCGTCGATATCTCGAAGGACCAGCTGTCATTCTATCCCCTGATCTATTGGCCGATCGACCCTGCTGCACCGATGCCGAGCCAGGCCGCGATCGCCCGCGTCGATGCTTATATGCAGCAGGGCGGCACGGTGCTGTTCGACACGCGCGACCAGTTCGCCACCGGCATCGGCGCGGATTCGGCCAGCCCGGCGACGGAGCGGCTGCGCGACATTCTCGGCAATCTCAACGTGCCGGCGCTGGAACCAGTGCCGTCGGACCACGTGCTGACCAAATCCTTCTACATCCTGCCTGAGTTTCCCGGACGTTTCGCCGGCGGCCCGCTCTGGGTCGCGGCGTCGCTCGAAGCCAGCAACACCGAGAACCGCCCGGTGCGAACCGGCGACGGCGTCTCGCCGATCATGATCACCGCCAATGATTTCGCCGGCGCCTGGGCGGTCGACGAGAATGGCGACCCGCTTTTGCCGACCGTGCCGTCGGACCCGATGCAGCGCATTTATGCGCTGCGCGCCGGCGTCAACATCATGATGTACATGTTGACCGGCAACTACAAATCCGATCAGGTGCATGTGCCGGTGCTGCTCGAGCGGCTGGGGCAGTAAGCCATGAACTTGTCGCTCGCCTTCGAACCGCTCATCTCCTGGCCGCTGCTTGGCCTCGTGCTGGCGCCGCTGTTGCTGCTGGCATTGGTCGGTTTTTGGTTTCGCCAGCGCGGCGCGGTCTTCCGTTTTGCCGCCCTGCTGGCGCTGGGTGCGGCCCTGCTCAACCCGGTGTTGCTCGACGAAGAGCGCGAGGCGCTGAAAAGCGTCGTCGCCGTCGTCGTCGACCGCAGCCAGAGCCAGGACATTGGCGAGCGCACCAAGCAGACCGACGAGGCGCTGGCCGGGCTTCAGCAGCGCCTCGGCCGCTTCAAGCAGTTCGACGTCCGCGTCGTCGAGGCCGGCAAGTCGGAAGCCGCTGAGGAGCGCACCGAAACGCGGCTTTTCGGTGCGCTTGAGAGCGCGTTCCGCGACGTGCCGCCTTCGCGCATCGGCGGCGCCATCATGATCACCGATGGCGAGGTGCATGACGCCCCAGGCGGCACGCCCGACTTCAACGCCCCGCTGCACGCGCTGATCACCGGCAACGACCAGGAAAAGGATCGCCGCATCCGCTTCGAGAATGCGCCGCGCTTCGGTCTAGTCGGCAAGCCTCTCGAAATGACCTATCGCGTCATCGGCACCAACAATGAGGCCGGCTCGGTCGATGTGCGCGTCTCGGTCAATGGCGAGCAGGTTTCGGTCGAGCAGGCCACCATCGGCCAAGCCATGCCGCTGCAAGTGACCATTCCCGGCGCCGGCCGCAACATCGTCGAACTCGCCATCGACCCAGAGCCCGACGAACTCACCGACACCAACAACCGCGCCATCGCGCTGATCGACGGCATCCGCGAGAATTTGCGCGTGCTGCTGGTTTCGGGTGAGCCGCATGCCGGCGAACGCACCTGGCGCAACCTTCTGAAATCCGACGCCTCGGTCGATCTGGTCCACTTCACCATTCTGCGGCCGCCGGAAAAGCAGGACGGCACGCCGATCAACGAATTGTCGCTGATCGCCTTCCCGACGCGCGAGCTGTTCGTCGAGAAGATCAAGGATTTCGACCTGATCATCTTCGACCGCTATCAGCACCGCGACGTGCTGCCGATCCTCTACTACGACTACATCGCCGAATATGTCGAAAAGGGCGGCGCGCTGCTGATCGCGGCAGGGCCCGAATATGCCGGCGAAAGCTCTATCGCCCGCACGCCTTTGATGTCGGCGCTGCCGGCGATGCCGACCGGCGAAGTCGTCGACAAGGCCTTCTATCCGCGCCTCACCGAGCTCGGCCAGCGCCATCCGGTGACGCGCGGGCTCGACGGCTCCGCCACCGAGCCGCCGCACTGGAGCCGCTGGTTCCGCACCATCGGCGTCGAGAACCCTGAGGGCGAGGCGGTGATGAAGGGGGCGGACAACCGACCGCTGCTCCTGCTCGACCGCAAAGGCGAAGGCCGCGTCGGCATGTTCTTGTCCGACCAGGGCTGGTTGTGGGCGCGCGGCTTCGAGGGTGGCGGCCCGCATGTCCAGCTCTATCGCCGCATCGCCCACTGGCTGATGAAGGAGCCCGAACTCGAGGAGGAGCGGCTGACCGCCGACGGCCGCGGCATGATGCTGGAAATCCGCCGCCAGACGATGAGCGACGATCCCGGCCCGGCGCAGATCATCACCCCGTCCGGCAAGGCGATGACCGTCAAGCTAGAGAGAGCCGAACCCGGCGTCTTCCTGGGCAGCATCGAAACCAGCGAGATCGGCCTCTACCAGGTCGGCAATGGCGACCTGAAGGCGCTTGCCCATGTCGGCCCGGTCAATGCGCCGGAATTCACCGACGTCGTCTCCACCGAGAACCGGCTGAAAGCGCCGGCCGAGGCCACCGGCGGCGGCGTGCGCCGGCTGGCGCAATCGTCGACCCTTGGCAATCTCACCGGCGGCGTGACGCTGCCGTCGGTCGTTCCGGTCCGCTCCTCGGGCGCGGCGGCCGGCAACGACTGGATCGGCCTGCGCACCACCGACGACAGCGTGCTGAAGGCCGTCTCGCGCGTGCCGCTGTTCGGCGGGTTCCTCGGCCTCGGCCTGCTGCTTCTGGCATTGGGCTCGATGTGGTACCGCGAGGGGCGGTAGCGCGCCGTCTTTCCTTCTCCCCTTGTGGGAGGAGGTGGATTGGCGCGTAGCGCCAAGACGGAAGAGGGGTGCTGGACGGAGTGCCGTCGACGCCAAGCTGGAACACCCCTATCCGACCGAGCTGCGCTCGGCCACCTTCTCCCACAGGGGGAGAAGGGAGAACGCGAACCGCACTACTCCTCAGGCTCCGTCGTAAACATCAGCGGATAGCCCTTGGCCTTGCCGGCATCGGTCGCCCGCGTCGCCTTAGTCTCGGCGACGTCCCTGGTGAAGACGGCGACGACGCAGACGCCGCGCTGGTGCGCGGTGATCATCACCCGCCGCGCCTGGTCTTCGCTCAGCTTGAATTCGCCCTTGAGCACCGTCACCACGAACTCGCGCGGCGTGAAATCGTCATTCAGCAGGATGACCTTGTAGAGCTTCGGCCGTTCGATTTGCGGCTTCGTCTTGGTGCGGGGTTTGGTGACGATCTCAGGCATCGGAACCGGCAACTGCGCGCAAGAATTTCGCTTTTATTCTGACATAGGCAAAAGCGATCGTCCATTTGAGCCGCGCACAAACCGCCTTCCCGGCGGGCGCGGTCGTTCACAAGTCCGTGCCCATGCGATTGACGAAATCCGTGACGGCAGCCAATCTCCCCCGCGGGGGAGATGTGCGGCAGTACAGAGACGCGCGCGCGAAGGAACGATACGGGCCGTTTCGTTTAGAAAACAGCTATCGCCGCAACACCGCACTCAGCACGTCCCTGACGCCGATGGCGCCGACGAAGCGCGACTGGTCGTCGAACAGCGCCACCGGTGCGGTCTGCGAGCGGTGCATGGCCAGCATCACCGTCTTCAGCGAGGTGCCGGGATTGGCCCAGAATACCTGCGTCGTCTCCTCCGGCTGCGCCTCGACATCGGCGCACGACACCCAGAACGCCGGCTTGCCGTCGCGCTCGGCCGCCGCCACCAGCCCGTGCTCGTCGATCTTGAAACGCGTCGTCTTGCGGCGGTCGAGCCACACCCAGCCGTCCTCGCCGTGGTCGAGGTCGCGGCGGTCGCGCATCACGTTCCAGGCGGTCAGCACCGAGAGCGGATTCACATTGGCGATGAAGTCGCGGACATAGTCGTTGGCGGGGCGCAGCACGATGTCTTCCGGCGCGCCGGTCTGCACGATGCGCCCGCCTTCCATGATGGTGATGTGGCTGCCGATCTTCAGCGCCTCCTCGAGATCGTGGCTGACGAAGATGATGGTCTTCTTCAGCTCAGCCTGAAGCTGCAGCAATTCGTCCTGCAGCTTGGTCCGGATCAGCGGGTCGAGCGCCGAGAACGGCTCGTCCATCAGCAGGATCGGCGCTTCGGTGGCAAACGCACGCGCCAGCCCGACGCGCTGCTGCATGCCGCCGGAAAGCTCGTGGGCGTATTTCGACGCCCACTGGTCGAGGCCGACGAGCTTCAACTGGCGCTCGACGCGCGCCTTGCGCTCGGCTTCGGGCACGCCGGAAAGCTCTAGGCCGAAGCCGACATTTTCCGCGACGGTGCGCCAGGGCAGAAGGCCGAACTGCTGGAACACCATGGCGACCCGCGTCTGTCGGATGTGGCGCAGCGTGGCGGCGTCGCAGGCCGCGACATCGATCATGCGGTCGCCGTCCTTGACCATGACGTTGCCGCGCGCCGGCACGTTGAGCAAGTTGACGGCGCGGAGCAGCGTCGATTTGCCGGAGCCGGAGAGGCCCATCAGGACGGAAATCTCGCCCTCGTTGACGGTCAAATTGGCGCCGGCGCAGCCGAGCACGGCGCCGGTCTTTTCCAGGATTTCCTGACGCGTCGCGCCCCTGTCTACGAGCGCCAGCGCTTCCTTGCGCGCCGCGCCGAAGACGATATCGACATTCTTGAAATCGACCGCAGCGCTCATTTGGCGGCTCCCGTGCCGATGCGGCTGATGCGGTCGAGGATGATGGCGAGCACGACGATGGCGAGGCCGGCTTCGAGCCCGAGCGGGATGTTGACCGAGTTCAGCGCGCGCACCACCGGCTTGCCGAGGCCGTTGGCGCCGATGAGCGCAGCGATCACGACCATGGAGAGGCAGAGCATGATGCACTGCGTCAGCCCCGCCATAATGGTCGGCAGCGCCGCCGGCAGCTCTACTTTCCACAGGAGCTGGCGTTTTGTCGCGCCGAAGGCCTCGCCGGCCTCGATCATTGGTTTCGGCACCGAGGTGATGCCGAGATGCGTCAGGCGGATCGGCGCGGGAGCGGCGAAGATAACGGTGACGATGAGGCCGGGAGCGATGCCGAGGCCGAAGAGAATGAGCACCGGGATCAGGTAGACGAAGGTCGGCATGGTCTGCATCAGGTCGAGGATTGGCTGGAGATAGCGGTAGCCACGCTCGTTATGCGCCGCCCAGATGCCGATCGGCACGCCGATGGCCATGGAGGCCGCAGCAGCGCCCACGACCAGCACCAGCGTCTCGACGGTTTCCTGCCAGAGATCCTGGTTGACAATGAACAGGAGGCCGAGCGCGACGGCAAGCGCCAGCTTCCAAGATTTCTGCAGGTACCAGGCAAGCCCGGCTATGCCGGCAACCAGGAGAACCGGCGGGACGAGCAGCAAAAGGTCGACCAGCCCGTCGAGAACGACGGTGAGCCCGTCGGCGATACTGTCGAAAAACCACTCGAAATTGGTGGTCAGAAAGTCGAAGAAGGTCTTGCCCCACCGCCCGATCGGGATCTTGAAGCTCGAAATCAGTTGCGAAACCGGATCCATGGCAAAAGTCCCCTCATTCTTCTTCACCCTCCCGCTGACGGGTGGCTCGAACCGCGCAGCGGAGTGGGGTGGTCACGGTTATGCTCCGTTCTGCACCACCCCCACCGCGGCGCGTGCCGCGCCGACCCTCCCCGCAAAGGGGGAGGTGTAAGTCTGCTACGAACCCAGCGCGGTTTTCACGGCGGCCGCGGCGTCGCCGCCGTCGAACGTCGTCACACCGGCGAGCCATGGCGTCATCGCGTCCGGATTGGCCTTGAGCCATTCGGTAGCGGCGGCCTTCGGGTCGGCGCCGTCATTGAGAATCGCACCCATGATCTCGTTTTCCATCTTGAGCGAGAACACCATGTTCTTGAGCAGCGCGCCGACGTTCGGGCATTCGGTGGTGTAGCCGGCCCGGACATTGGTGGCGACGGTCGCGCCGCCGAAATTCGGGCCGAACACCTCGTCGCCGCCCGACAAATAGGCCATCTTGATGTTGGCGTTCATCGGATGCGGCTCCCAGCCGAGGAAGACCACGTCTTCGCCCGATGCGGCCGCCTTCTGCACCGCCGACAGCATGCCGGCCTCCGAGCTTTCTACGAGCTCGAAATCCTTCAGACCGAACTTGTCGGCGGCGATCATGTCGAGGATCAGGCGGTTGCCGTCATTGCCGGCTTCGATGCCGTAAATCTTGTTGTCGAGCTTGTCCTTGAACTTGGCGATATCAGCGAAATCCTTGAGACCGGCGTCATAGCTGTGCTGCGGCACGGCGAGCGTATACTTCGCGCCTTCGAGGTTGGTCACAACCGTCTCGACCGACTTGTCTTCGAGATAGGGCTTTATGTCGGCTTCCATGGTCGGCATCCAATTGCCGAGGAAGACGTCGACGTCCTTGTTCTTCAGCGAGGTGTAGGTGACCGGAACCGACAGGACCTGCACGTCGGGCTCGTAGCCGAGCGCTTCGAGGATGACGCTGGCGGTAGCGGTGGTGGCGGTGATGTCGGTCCAGCCGACATCGGCAAAACGCACCGGCTTGCAGCTTTCCGGCTCGGCCGCGAGTGCGCCGCCCGCGGAAAGAAATGCCGCCAGACCGAAGCCGGCGGCGAATAGTTTCATACGCGACATCATGTATTCTCCCATTGTGATCTATCGGCGAAGCGAAGTTGCGGTTTTGTCTCCGCCCTGTTTCGTCAGCCAAACACCATTCTGGTGCGGTTTCAAGCGATAAGACAATCGCGACCAACGGCGCGGGCTGGCCGATCAGCGACACGTTCGCCGCTTTTCTGGTGGAATGTGAGGACGCCCCCTCCCCGCGCCGGGACAACTCGGCTTAAAAGGGCGGCATGGCCAAGCTGTACTTCCACTACGCGACGATGAATGCCGGCAAGACGACGATGCTGCTGCAGGCCTCGTACAATTACCGCGAGCGTGGCATGACGACGATGCTGTTCGTCGCCGGCCACTACCGCAAGGGCGATACCGGACTGATCTCGTCGCGCATCGGCCTGGAGACGGAGGCCGAGATGTTCCGCGACGGCGACGATCTGTTCGCCCGGGTCGCCGAGCATCACGACCACACGACCGTGCATTGCGTCTTCGTCGACGAAGCGCAGTTCCTCGAGGAGGAGCAGGCGTGGCAGCTCGCCCGCATTGCCGACCGGCTGAACATCCCGGTGATGTGCTACGGCCTGCGCACGGATTTCCAGGGCAAGCTGTTTTCCGGCTCGCGCGCGCTTCTGGCGATAGCAGACGATCTGCGTGAGGTGCGCACCATCTGCCGCTGTGGCCGCAAGGCGACGATGGTTGTGCGCCTCGGCGCGGACGGCAAGGTGGCGAGACAGGGCGAACAGGTGGCGATCGGCAAGGATGTCTATGTCTCGCTCTGCCGCAGCCATTGGGAAGAAGAAATGGGCCGCGCCGCGCCCGACGATTTCATCGGCTTCACCAAAGCCTGACCAGCGCTATTCCGCGTTGCGTGCGCATGGATCGAACGGTGCGAGGAGCAGCGGAAAGAACCGCGGCAAGAAGAACCGCGATCGGTGAGCTATTCGTTGCTTTGTGACGGCAGTTATGCTAGTAGTTTGGCCATGGTGCTGATTGCGCCGACGACCCGCCGCCGAGGCGGGTTTTTTTGTCGGGTTTCGGCGCTATCCTTCGCAAACTCCTAATCTTCCGCCTTTCCTTCCCCCCTTGCCATACATATATTCGCGGCGGTTCGCGACACGAACAGATGCCGAAGCGGGAGGCCCCTATGGCGACATTGCAGAATTTCGATGCCGAAATTGCCAAGACCAAGCAGGTCGTGCAGGACATGCGCACCAAAATCGAGCAGTCCGGCACGGTGCTCGACACGCTCGCCAAGACCGACAAGAAGATCGGCGACGCCAATTTCGACCTCGAGAACGCCCGCATCGAGGATGTGCTGAAGCAGCAGAAGGTGATGGAAGGCAACATCGCCGACCTGATCATCGGGCTGGAGGACGCCACCAACGTCTTCGGCGCCGAATTCGAGAGCATGAAGAACTACACCGGCTGGGAAAGCTTCGTCGGCATATTTTCCGACCAGAGCAAGCAACGCATGCGCACCGACCGCGTCCGTAACATGTCGCTGGCCGGCAATCTGCAGGAGCTTCTGGCGAAATCCGACACCATCGTCGGCATCCTCAAGGCGCAGAAGCAGATCCTCGACCAGCGTTACAAGACCTCCGAGGCCAGCCTGTCGCAGGTGATCGAGCGCCGCAAGTCGACCATGTCCAATCTGGAGACCGTGCAGAAGCGCATCGAGGAGCTCAATCCGATGCTGCTCGACATCGAGAACAAGATCGCCGCTTCGACCAGCCAGAAGGAGCGCACCGAGCTCGAAGGCGAACGTTCGAAACTCGCCACGGAGTACAACGAGAAGCAGGCCAAGGAGCAGGAACTGCTGGCCGAAAGCCAGACGCTGGAGCGCTACACCTCGATGTTCCAGACCTTCGTCGATTCGCTCAACAACCAGATCGCGGCGCAGTCGACGCTGATCAACAAGCTAACCATCGATACCGAGCAGCGCATCGTCCTCTACAAGGCGCTGGAAGACTCGCTGAAGACCGCCGCCCAGCAGGACGTCGCCCACAAGATCAACACGCTGGGCAGCCAGGTCGACAACACCGCCGAGGAGACCATGGCCGGCATCGGCGCGGCCTCGCAGAAGCACATCGGCGATCTCCTCGAAATGCACGAGAAGAACATGGTGGCGACCGCCGACATCCAGCGCCGCAAGAAGCTGGCCGACGATGCCTTTGCCCGCCGCTTCGACGACGTGCTGAAGAAGCACAATGCGGCAAACTACGTGCAGTCGTAATTGCTGCACTCGCATCGCTCCCAAGGGCTGGCTGCATGACCCCCGAAAACGAAGCGGCAACGCGTTATTTCTCGGCGATCACGGCGGCACTCAGCGGCCTCGAAGTGTTCATGCGCGACGATCGCTCGCCGCTCTACCGGCACGGCATCGTCGCCAAGATCGTCGCCGAATACATTGCGCGGCTCGACAATTCCTTTTCCTGCTGGCGCAATCGGCTGGGATTCATGGAGACGTTCCGCATTTCGCGCGCCGAAAGCGGCTTTCCAGTCTTCCAGAACGTGCTCGAACTGGAAAACGACCGCCGCCAGGCCGATACGCGTCTCGCCAACATACCGCTGGCCGACGAGTTGCGCGAGGAAATGGCCGACTTCATCCTGCGCCACAAGGAATTCCCCGAGGCGCTGCAGAAGTCGATGGCCGAGCGGCTCTATCTGGAGGGCGTCAGGAGCGAGACGACCTTCGGGCCGTTCACCTTGGCGCAGACGGCAAAAGTCTCGGTCAATCCGAAGACCGGGCGGCCCTACTATCTCGTCCATTGGGCCGCCTTCGACGGCAGCGCCAACCTGCCGCTGGTCTACATGGTGACGGTCGAGGATTCCTCCGAAGAGATGATCCGGCAGCTTGTCGACCGCAATGGCAAGCTCAACGACAAGGTCGACATTCCGCTTCCCGTTGAAGGGCTCCTCAATCCCGAGCTTGCCCATCGCTTCGACGACTTCACCGAGAAGAATTCCGCCTATACGCTGTCGCCGGCGACGATCGCCGTCAACCTCGACAAGGATTTCGAGCCGCTCCACCCCAAGCAGCTGCGCCGCGTCGTGCTCGGTCCCTTCTATTCGGCAGGCATCACCGAGAACAATTCGACGGTGAGCGAAGTGCTGGCCAAGGTGCGCAAGCCGGAAAACGCCTGGCTGCTGACCTGGACCATCCAGGAGGTCTATTCCAAGGCCGAAAAACCCGGCCGCAAAGGACTGTTTTCGAGCGAGAAGACGACGCAGGAATTCTTCATCGATACCGACGATCTGGAGGCAGCGCGCCAGGGCGTGTCGAGTTACGAGAAGCACGCGCTGATCCCGCATGAGGCCTATCAGGCCCTCTACGCCGCCGGCGAGGCGCAGAAGATCTTTTCGGGCTACAAGGTCCACATCCTGTCCAAAGGACAGGTCATCAGTGACGTCTGACCGTCAAACCGCGGAGCATCCTTCATGGACACCGGCCTGACCACGATTTCGGAAGCGGCAATCGAAAAGCATCGCGCCACGGCGCAGAGCTTCATCACCCGCATCGTCGTGCTGGAGGATCCGTCGCGGGAATCCGGTACCGCACTGGCCGGCACCAACCGCCGCTTCGTCTCGACCGTCTCGGTCGGCTCGGTGCGCCGCACCCGCGAAGTCGACCTTTCCAAGACGGTAGCCGCCGTCCATCCCGACGACCAGTTGCTGAGCATTGCACAGCACATGCTGCTGTTTCGCACCCGGCGCGGGCTGGCGATCGCGCTGGCCATCGCTGATGTCTTCGCCGAAGGCTCAGATCTCGAGAGCCTGAAGGCGAAAAACGCCCGCGCCCCGCTCGAAGGCGACGAGGCCGCCACCTTCAAGAAGCTGCTGTCGGCTTCGGCCTATATTTCGGCCTTCAGCCTCGCCTCGTATTTGTTCCAGCTGATCGACAGCGACGGCGAGGCGCCGAACGATACGCCCGAGCCGGACTTCCTGTTCGACACGCCGCAGGATGCGGTGAAGTCGATCGTGGCCGGCCTCGACAGGGCGATATCAGGGGCGAAGGACGACGCCGACCTGATGACCCGGGCGCGCGCCTTCGCCCGTGTCGCCATCGACGGGCTTTTGGCGCGAAAGGGCCGCTTCGACGGCATCGGTCCGTTCGAGAACGCGCATATCCGCATTGACGTCGACGACTTCACCCTCGACGGCTTCGACGTCGCACCGGGCAAGCGGTCGAAGCCGCTGGTGATGACCTTCAAGAAGCCGGAAGAGGTTGTCGGCAACCACATCGCCAAGTACCAGTCGGTCAAGCTCGCCAAGATGCTGATGGCTTACGATTTCGAGCGCGAGCTGAACCCGTTCGTCGAACTCGGCGGTTTCCTGTTCACTTTCATCGGCGACGGCGCGCCCGGTACCGGCAAGACGACGCTCATCCAGATGATCGCCGGTCTCGTAAACGGTTACTGCCAGGTCGCCGGCTATCCCTTCGCCTACGAGAATTTCGGCGTCGACCAGATCTCCTCCTATCAGGGCAAGTCGGGCCAGAACTGCCGCCAGTTCATCAACAATGTGCTGAACCCGCGCGTCATCGGCTTCGGCACCGTCGACGACATCGACCAGGTGGCGGCACGCCGCTCGGACGATCGCGCCTCGGCCGGCCAGCAGGAAATCACCGGCGTCCTGATGGATGCGTTCGGGGGCGCCGGCACGGTGGTGCGCGGCAACTGCTCCTTCGGCATGTTCTCCAACTATCCCGAAAATGTCGATGATGCGCTGCGCCAGCGCGCTGGCGCCCGCTGGCTGGTCGATGGGCCACAAACGCGCGACGACTACATCGACATCTTCGTGCTGCTCGCGGGGAAAAACCACAAGATCCCGCTCGGCGACCACAAGCTCTACGCCGCCCAGGAAATCCAGCGCGCAGTGATGGAAGCCTATGAAGAGCATGAGAAGCCCAGGGAGGACGGGCTGATGAAGGTCTATGAGCGCTACATGAAGGAGAACGGCGCACCGAAATCGATGGCCGACATCGGCACCTATCTGCACATGATCAAGGAGGCCGAACCGCGCTTCACCGGCCGCGCCATCAAGAACGTCACCGATGCGATCAAGATGCGTGCCATGGACATCGAGCTGCCGGACGAATGGTTCGAAAAGCCGGAAGTCTTCATGCACAAGAGCTACGACGACAAGAAGGCAATGATCGAGGAACTGCGCGGCCCGTTCTCGATGGACATGGTCATGCAGGAGGTCAACCGCTACGCCGACTCGGAGTTCCGCTATTCCGACAAGTCCGACGACGCGGCGGTGACCAAGATGATCCGCGACACCCGCCTGCGCGACCGCGCGGTACGCGAGATCGAGGAATTGAAGAAGAAGGGCCTGTGGAATGCTTGATCCCTTTTCCTTCTCCCCGTTCACGGGGAGAAGGTGCCCGAAGGGCGGATGAGGGGCAGCGCAATGCGTGGTGGAAACGAGCCGAAAGTTGCGAAGGCCCGGCAACTTCGGAAAGTTAAAAACGACGCCGAGGAAAAACTGTGGAGCGAACTGCGCGCACGGAGATTGAATGGCCATAAATTTGTTCGTCAACTGCCAATCGGTCCGTATTTTGCAGACTTCGCCTGCCGTGAAGCCAATCTGGTTGTGGAAGTTGATGGAAGCCAGCATGCAAATCGATCTCAGGATCGGTACAGGGACGAAACGATGAACCGGAACGGCTGGTCGGTATTGAGAGTGTGGCACGCCGATGTCCTGGCAAGTCGCACAAGCGTCCTGGATACGATCGTGGCGGTCCTGGACGGTCGACTGCATGAAAGGATGATCGCTGTCGACGCGAAATTTCTGCCTTCGACAGCTGCAGGAAAAGAATGATGAGCGTCTGCGCCGCCCCTCATCCGCCCTTCGGGCACCTTCTCCCCGTGAACGGGGAGAAGGAATAATGGCCAAATCATCCGATCTGCTGCGCGAGAACGAGCTGATCTACGGCCGGCTGCTGACCATCGACGAGCCGCATCTCATCCAGCGCTACAACAAGGCTTTGGTCGCCTTCGGCCTGAAGCCGACGAAGCTGAAAAGCTTCGAGATCGACCGCACCGGCTTCTCGCCGCAGGTGGCCGAGGAATGCGGCGACTATAACTACCTCGATCCCAACGAGATCAACCGCCGTTTCATCATCCTGACCCCGTCGCAGATCGACCTGCCGGTGGTGCACACCGCCTTTTCCAACACCTCGCAACTGATGTTCGAGTTCATGTCGACGAACCAGCGCGCCATCGACGCGCTGACCATCAAGGATGTCATCTACGGCGAGATCGAGGATTCGGTCCCCAAGGTCGACGATATCGAGGATCTGCTGTCGATCAACCAGGTCGAGTTCAAGGTGCTGTCGGCGGAGGACGTGCTCGGCAAGGCCGCCGAACTCGGCAAGCTCGTCGACCAGCTGAAGCAGGAGCCGGACGCCTGGCGCGACAGCGCCATGCTCACCCGCATGGTGGAGCTTGCCAAGGTCTGCGGCGACATCCGCGAGAACGCGCTGGTGCCGGATCAGGTGATCTTTCGCCACAGCGCCTATTGGACCAGCCATTTCGGCGGGCTCTATGTGTTCATCGACCCTGATATGACGACGGTGATCAGCGACCCGGCAGCACCCGGCTTCCGCCGCTCGCGACCGTGGCAGGTAAGCTACCTCTCGATCAATGATGCCGACAGGGTGTTCAAATTCCTCGCCGCAACCGGCCGCATCGAACTGCCGCGTGCGTCATGGATCGAAACATCAGGCTATCTCGAACATCGCGCCGAGATGGTGGTGCGCGCGCTGATCCGCGACGCCGAGCCCGACCGCAATCTGACGGATGTCGACAAGGTCTGGCTGCAGACCTGGATCCACGGCCATGCCGACCTGATCACCAGGGACGGCAATTTTCCGTTTCTCAACGCAGCAAAGCGCGAGATCGCTCACCTCGGCTATCTCAAGATCGAGGACGTGTTCCCGCAGCAGCGTTTCCTGGCGATCCGGGCCAAGCCTGGCCATCCCGACGCCTGGCTGACCAACCAGCTGATCTCGGATTTCGTGCCGCAGGACTTCGTATCGCGCTACGTCTTCAACAAACCGGGCTTCTACCGGGACTATGACGGCTTCAGCGACGCCTGGCGATCGCATGTTGTGGACGTTCTGAAAACCACATATCTGAAAGACAAAGTGGCGTTTCGCACACGCCTCTACGGCCTTACCGATTGAATGACCGGCTGTCTGACGAGGGGGTGACATCGCCATGCTTGATCCGATCGTGAATTTCTTCACACGGATTTTCCAGTGGATCGGCCGCGGTATCGGCTTCGCCATCGGCGTGATCCTGTGGCCGTTCATGTGGGCTGGGCGCTGGTACACGCAGCGCGGCTGGATCCTGAAGGCGGTGCTCGGCCTCGCTCTGCTCATGCTGATCGGCCTCTACGGCTACTTCATCTGGAACACGCAGGTCTGGAGCAATTTCAATCCCGCTTATGCGGAGGCGTATAATTTCACGCAGCCGGCCGGAACCGCCCCGGCGCAGCCCGCTCCTTCTGCCACCGGGGAAACCGCTGGCGTCGAGGGAGAGGTCAAGACCTGCACCAACTCGGCCATTGTCCAGGTCGCAGCCGACCTCATCGATTTCAACGTCAACGAGAACGCCTGGATCTCGTCGATGATACTCTACAAGCTCGGGTTCTTCGGCATGGACTGGGACCGCACGCCGTTTCTCGACAACAAGGCCTCCTTCCAGCGCGGCGTCAATCAGGCCATCCGGCGCACCGCGGTCGAGCTTGTCGACACGCTGGGCCGCGTCCGCGGCACCAGCCAGATCGACCAGAACCTGCAGGATGCGCGCGGCGCGATCACCTTCGACGAGGAAACCTGGTATTTCGGCTTCAGGCCCTTTGGTCCGAAAACCCCGACGCCGAGTTTCTATCGCACGGCGGCGAGCAGCCTTCGCGCCTTCAACGACCGGCTCATGAAGTGCGAGGTTGTCTTCAACGCGCGCGCCGACAATCTGCTGCAGTTCGTCGACCGGATCGCGAGTGACATAGGCTCGACGTCGGACATGATCCGCGACCGTTCGCAGAACTTCAACAGCGGCTGGTTCGACACGCGCGCTGACGACCGCTTCTGGTTCGCCTACGGCCAGCTCTACGGCTATTACGGCATCCTGACGGCGGCGCATCACGACTTCCAGCAGATCCTCGACAATCGCGGCCTCACACCACTGTGGAACAGCGTGGAAGGCCAGCTCAAGGGGGCGCTCGCCATCCAGCCTTTGATCATCTCCAACGGCCGCGAGGATGGCTGGATCATGCCCACCCACCTCACCACGATGGGTTTTTATGTGCTTAGGGTGCGATCGAACCTCGTCGAGGTCAGGTCCGTTCTGGATCGGTGAAGGGAGCGAATGGTGAAAGAGGTCTTGGCTTGAAATCACCGCTGTCCCTGGTCGAAATCGGCAACGTGTCGAGGCAATAGTTCGGCCGCATGTCGCGGAGAGCGGAACCTGACTGCCTCGTCGTCGTTCAACCGCTGGGCGGCAGCCAGCGAGGACACGAGATGGATATCCGGGAAGTTGCTCGAAACTTCTATGCCACGATCGACACGCAAGACTGGGACAAACTGTCCAGCCTGGTCTCTCCAGATCTCGCCGTTCATCTCGCCAGCGCCAACCCGATTGGCTTCGACGACTGGCGCAAATCGCTGACCGAGTTCTTTGTTGGATTCCCGGACGGACATCACGTCATCGACGACTTTGTCAGCGATGCCGACAAGGTGGTGACGCGCGGCCGCTTTCAGGGTACGCACACCGGCATCTTCCATGGCGTCGAACCGAGCGGAAATTGCGTGTCGGTTGGGGTGATTCACATTGATCGGCTTGAGAACGGCATCGTGGTCGAGCATTTCGGTCAACTTGACGGCTTGGGGCTGATGCACCAGATCGGCGCATTCTAGCGCCACCGTTCGAAGCGCCGACCAGCGCTCGAACCCTGTCGCATTCCGTGCATTCCGCGGCTGTTTTGAGACGGCAGAGCGGCGCGTGCTCTGGCTTCTATACGGCGCGACAACCGGGCGCGAAGACCCGGGACAGGTCGACCGGGAAACAGAGCCATCTTTCTCTAGAGGAAACATAGTTGCATGCAAGTTGACGCCATGGCAGCGACAGGGGTAGAACGTGCCCTCGCCTGCAGTACCGGGCTGTTTCGAACAGGCTTGCGACCACACTGATCAAACCCGTCCCCTCCACCGTCCAATCCAGAGGAAAGCCGCCATGGCCGAAGTGAAGTCCGACATCGAGATCGCGCGCGCCGCCGACAAGAAGCAGATCCAGGCGATCGGCCAGAAGATCGGCATTCCGAGCGAGCATCTTTTGCCTTACGGCCACGACAAGGCGAAGATCTCGGCCGAGTTCATCAAGTCGGTGAAGGCAAACAAGGACGGCAAGCTGATCCTCGTCACCGCCATCAACCCGACGCCGGCCGGCGAAGGTAAGACGACGACGACGGTGGGCCTCGGCGACGGTCTCAACCGCATTGGCAAGAAGGCCATCGTCTGCATCCGCGAGGCCTCGCTAGGCCCGAATTTCGGCGTCAAGGGCGGTGCAGCCGGCGGCGGCTATGCGCAGGTCGTGCCGATGGAGGACATGAACCTCCACTTCACCGGCGATTTCCATGCCATCACCACGGCGCATAATCTGCTTTCGGCGCTGATCGACAACCACATCTACTGGGGCAACGACCTCGGCATCGACATCCGCCGCGTCGTCTGGCGCCGCGTCATGGACATGAACGACCGGGCCCTGCGCGAGATCATCTGCTCGCTCGGCGGCGTCGCCAACGGCTTTCCGCGCGAGGGTGGCTTCGACATCACCGTCGCCTCGGAAGTCATGGCGATCCTGTGCCTTGCCACCGACCTGAAGGACCTGGAAAAGCGCCTCGGCGACATCATCGTCGCCTACCGCCGCGACAAGTCGGCCGTCTACGCCCGCGACCTCAAGGCCGACGGCGCCATGGCGGTGCTGCTGAAGGACGCCATGCAGCCCAACCTGGTGCAGACGCTGGAGAACAACCCGGCCTTCGTCCATGGCGGCCCCTTCGCCAACATCGCGCATGGCTGCAACTCGGTCGTCGCCACCACGACGGCGCTAAAACTTGCCGACTATGTCGTCACCGAAGCCGGTTTTGGCGCCGATCTCGGTGCCGAAAAATTCTTCGACATCAAGTGCCGCAAGGCCGGGCTGAAGCCGGCGGCAGCCGTCATCGTCGCCACCGTGCGCGCCATGAAGATGAATGGCGGCGTCAAGAAGGAAGACCTCGGTAAGGAGAATGTCGAGGCGGTGAAGAAGGGCTGCGCCAATCTCGGCCGTCACGTCGAGAATATCAGGCAGTTCGGCGTGCCGGCGGTGGTCGCCATCAACCATTTCTATTCCGATACCGATGCTGAAATCCAGGCGATGAAGGACTACGTCGCCTCGATGGGCGAAGAGGCGATCCTGTGCAAGCACTGGGCCAAGGGATCGGCCGGCATCGAGGAGCTCGCCGGCAGGGTGGTGGCGCTTGCCGAATCCGGCGCGTCGCAGTTTGCGCCGCTCTATCCCGACGCCATGCCGCTGTTCGAGAAGATCAACACCATCGTCCAGCGCATCTATCGCGGTTCCGAAGCGATCGCCGACAAGTCGGTGCGCGACCAGCTCCACGCCTGGGAGCACGCCGGCTACGGCCACCTGCCGGTCTGCATGGCCAAGACGCAATATTCGTTCTCGACCGACCCGAACCTGCGCGGCGCGCCGACCGGCCACACCGTGCCGGTGCGCGAGGTCAGGCTGTCTGCCGGCGCCGGCTTCATCGTCGTCATCTGCGGCGAGGTCATGACCATGCCTGGCCTGCCCAAGGCGCCGTCTTCGGAAAAGATATTCCTGAACGAGATGGGCCAGATCGAAGGTCTGTTCTGAGGCCGGAAATGACGGAGGGCGCCGCATCGCTGCGGCGCCCTTTTTGCTTGCCCGCGACAAATTTCTAAGCGGCGTTCCGTGCCAGTGCGCGCTGGTTGGAGGCGTAGGGCGTATCGCGCTCGGGCAGCACGCCGGTCCTCAGGCAATCAATCCATTCGGCGGTCTTGAGAACGGCCGCAAAGCGCGACTGCAGGACAACAGTCACCACGCGATGGATGTCCTCGGCCGAGGCGTAGCCGGCGCTGTTGGCATAGGGCAACGAGCCGGTGGCATCGGACAGGAACTCCACCGCAAAACCCATATGAACGGCGTGGATGACGGTCGAGAGATCGCAATTATGCGTCATATAGCCGACGACCGTGATCGTATCGATGGCATTGGCGCGCAACCAGTCCTCGAGGTCGGTGCCGGTAAAGGCGCTCGGCAAGGTCTTTTCGATGTAGTGGTCACGGCTTCGCCTGGCGATCTCGGGATGCAATTCTGCGCCATGGCTGCCCTTGGCGAAAACCGGTGACGTTTCCGGCGCCAACTGCTTGATGACCACGACCTTGACGCCTGCCTCGGCGGCCGCGTCCATCGCTCGTGCTGCGTTGACGACGCTGTCGCGAAACGGCGGATACTGGATGGCAAGGTTGCCGCCGTCATAGTCGTTCTGGATGTCGACGACGATGAGAGCGCGGCGTGGCGCTTTGCCTTTGGCTGGTTCAGACATGGAGTTTTCCTTCCCGTTTGGCTTTGATGGGTCGAGGTTAGGCCTGCCACCGGATTGCAAACAGTGTCCCAATTGACATTGTTCGAAAGAATTGGGACAATCCGGACCTAACCCTCATTGGTGCTCATCATGGCCGATCCAATCGTTGCCGCCATCGCCTTCGATGGCATCAGTCCGTTCCACCTTTCCGTGCCGTGCCTTGTGTTCGGCGAGGATCGCGCCGCACTCGGCCTGCCGCGCTTCGACTTCCGGGTCTGCGCGATTGAGAACGGGCCGATCCGCACCGATGCGGGGCTGACCATCAGCGTCCCCCACGGGCTTTCCGCGCTTGATGGCGCCGACATCGTCATCGTGCCGAGCTGGAAGAACCTCGAAGTCCCACCGCCAGCGGCACTGATCGAGGCGCTGCGTCGCGCGCACCGGCGCGGCGCGCTGATTGTCGGACTGTGCTTGGGAACGTTCGCTGTTGCGGCGACCGGACTGCTTTCGGGCCGGCGAGCCGCGACGCACTGGGCCTACACGGATCAGCTGCAGGCACTCTATCCAGACATTCTCGTCGAGCCGGAGGTGCTCTACATCGACAATGGCGATGTCGTGACTTCGGCCGGTGTCGCCGCCGGGCTCGACTGCTGCCTGCACATCGTGCGGGCCCGCTGCGGGGCCGAAGCGGCGCTGCGCCTCGCCCGGCAGATCGTCCTTTCTCCCCATCGGCAGGGCGGGCAGGCGCAGTTCATAGAACGCCCCATCGCCAGGACCGACAATGCCGACCGCTTCACACAGGCTCTCGATGCGGTGCGCAAGACGCTGGGCGAGACGCACAGCCTGGACAGTGTCGCCGATGCCGCCGGCCTCACCCGCCGGACATTCACGCGCCGCTTTCAAAAATCGATCGGCACCAGCTTCGGCGACTGGCTGACCGATCAGCGCGTCGCGCTGGCGCAGCGGCTGCTGGAAGCGACGGAAAAATCGATGGATACGATCGCCTTCGAGGCCGGTTTCGGCAGCGCCACATCGCTGCGCCAGCACTTCGCGGCGCGGCTCAGAACCACGCCCGCGCAGTACCGGCGCGAATTCTCGAAGAACGCACAGGACCGCGTGGCGCACGCGCCGAGGTGAGGCCAATCGCTTCAGGTATGCGCTGCCCCTCATTGCCCTGCCGGGCATTTCTCCCCGTATAGGGACGGGGAGAAAGCCGCCTTCGCAAAGGATTTCGCCAATCACCGGCGTTGCAGAAAGGGTGCGGAGGTTGCGGCCAGCCCCTTCTCCCCGTCCCTATACGGGGAGAAGATGCCGGCAGGCAGATGAGGGGCAGCGCCGACGTCGAATTGCCATCTAGCCTGAGTTGTAGGCTATCCTTTCTCTGCGCTCGATCCTGCCCGTTCTTGAAAGGCTCCGCGTCATCTGTCATATATTGAAGCGACAGATGACGTTAGGAAGCAGGCCCGTGGCGGTGGAATTGGAAAAGGCTGCACCAGCAGCAAAAAACAACGAACTGCAGAAGGTGGCCAGATTGCTGGGCGGCACCCGCATTCTATCGCGGCACCTGCGGAGCGCATTGGACGCCCATGAACTGCTCGTGCACGGACTGCCGGGTTCGGCGCTGGACCATCTCCTTGGACAGCTCGTCTTCATCCAGAAGACTGATTCGCTTGAGAAGGCCGTCGGCATGAGCTTGCGCACCTACCAGCGCCGGAAGGATGCCCCTTCCAAGCCTCTCAGCCAGGATCAGAGCGGACGAACCTGGAAATTCGCGGAGATTCTGTCGAAAGCGACTGACGTGTTCGGTTCACAGGCGGAAGCGGAGCAATGGCTGGAGCGCCCGGCGATCGGGCTCGACCAGCGGCGTCCCATCGATCTTCTGGCAACCCCGGCGGGTGTCGAGCTTGTGGAAGACTATCTCGAACGGCTTGAATACGGTGTCTATGCATGACGCCGCTGCCGGCGGCGCTTGGCGGCTCCGACCTCGTTGGCTGGCGTCTCGATCAGGCTGCGTTTGCGCCGACATGGGACAGTGGCGAGGGCGCATACAGGGTCGGCGGACGATGGAACAGCAGGGGCGTGCGCGCAGTCTATTGCTCAATCGATCCTTCGACTGCGATTCTCGAAATTGCAGTCCATAAAGGTTTTAGGGCGCTCGACACAATCGCGCATGTGATGACGGCGGCGACAATCAGCGATGTCACGGATGTGCATATCGTCGACCCTGCCGCAGTTCCGAACCCTAACTGGCTGCGTCCGGGCATCCCGAGCTCTGGGCAACAGGCATTCGGGGACGATCTTCTCAAACGACATCGGTTCGTGGTGATTCCGAGCGCGGTGTCCCAGAATAGCTGGAATCTGATCTTCGACGCGAGCGTCGCGAAGGGCGCCTATGCCGTGAAGACCCAGGAGGCCTTTGCGCTCGATACGCGGTTGCATCCACCTCCTGCCAAATGATCGCGCTTATCTCACCAATACCGTTCATGCTCATCGGGCCGCCGCTTCGCTGATCCAACTTGGGCAACGGATGCTCAGCCGCGCCTGACCGGCCGCGCCGGGTTGCCGACGACCGTGGTGTTTGCCGCGACGTCGCGCGTCACCACAGCACCCGCTCCGACAATGGCGCCGTCGCCGATGCTGACGCCGCCGAGGATGATGGCACTGCCGCCGATCCAGGCATTGTCGCCGATCTCGACCGGCTTCGCGATCTCCACCCCGGCCTGTCGACCGGCAGCCTCCTTGTGATGCTCGGCGCAGTAGATCTGCACATTGGGACCGAGCAGCGTTCCCTTGCCGATGCGAACTGGCGCCGTATCGAGAATGATACATCCGGCATTGAGGAAGACGCCGTCGCCGAGAAAGATGTTGAAGCCGTAGGCGCAGTGGAACGGCGCTTCGATCCGGGCGCCCTCGCCCACAGCGCCGAGCAGCGACTTCAGCGCCGGTCCGACGTCGCCACGTTGCCGGGGCGGCAAGGAATTGTGTTCGAACACCGCGTCGCGAGCGACGATGCGCAGCGCCTCCAGCTCTGCGTCGAGGCAAGCGTACCACTCGCCCGCGGCCATTTTTACGCGCTCGCTTCTGTTCAAGGCGATGCCCTCCTGTCTTACCCTGCTGTTTCAACGTGGTGTCAAAGCACAGTCCATAAAAATCGGGTAATGCCAGACATCGCAGGCCTCTGGTCAAATGCCGATCCTATGCTAGCCTACCCCGGCTGGGCTATCCCAGGCCGTGTGATCGAGGGGGATCAATCATGCTGTACATCCTTGCACTTCTGATCGGCGTCGTTGCCGGCCTTCGCGCCATGACCGCGCCTGCCGCCGTCGCCTGGGGCGCTTATCTCGGCTGGCTGCCGGTCGCCGGAACCTGGGCTGGTTTCATGGGCCACTGGATCACCGTCGGCATTTTCACCATGCTGGCCATCGCCGAGCTGGTCACCGACCAGTTGCCGTCGACGCCGAGCCGCAAGGTCCCGCAGCAGTTCGGCGCACGCATCGTCGTGGGCGCCTTCACCGGTGCGGTGATCGGCGCGACCGGCGGCGCCACCATCGGCGGCCTGATCGCCGGTGCCATTGGCGCGGTGATCGGCACGCTGGGCGGCGCCGAGTTGCGCAAACGCCTGGCCATCGCTCTCGGCAGGGACCGGCCCGCCGCCCTCATCGAGGACGCGGTGGCGATCATCGGCGGCCTGCTGATCGTGGCGGCGGTGGCATGACGGCAAAGACATTCGACGCAATCATCATCGGCGCTGGACAGGCCGGGCCGCCGCTCGCCGGCCGGCTGACGGCGGCCGGCATGAGCGTGGCGCTGATCGAGCGAAAGCTGGTCGGCGGTACCTGCGTCAACACCGGCTGCATGCCGACCAAGGCCATGGTGGCCAGCGCCTATGCCGCGCATCTGGCCCGCCGCGCCGCCGATTACGGCATAACGCTCTCCGGTCCGGTCGGCGTCGACTACAAGGCGATCAAGGCACGCAAGGACAAAGTGTCGAACGACGCCCGCGGCAACCTCGAAAGCTGGATTGCCGGCATGGACAAATGCACGCTCTATCGCGGCCATGCGCGCTTCGAAACCGCCAACACGGTGCGCGTCGGCGACGGCCTGCTGAGCGCCGAAAAAATATTCCTAAACACCGGCGGCCGAGCCTCGGTGCCCGACCTGCCCGGCGTCAACGACATTTCGTACCTGACCAACTCGTCGATGATGGATCTCGACGTGCTGCCGCGCCATCTGGTCGTCGTCGGCGGCAGTTACATCTCGCTCGAGTTCGCGCAGATGTTCCGCCGTTTCGGTTCGCAGGTCACGGTGATCGAAAAGAGCCCGCGGCTTATCGGCCGCGAGGACGAGGATGTCTCGGACTCCATCCTGTCGATCCTCGAAAACGAAGCCATCGCCGTCCATCTCGGCGCCGACGATTTCGGCTTTGCCAGACAGGGCAGCGACATTGCCGTGTCCTTCTCCGCCGGCAAGGCGCCGGCGGTCGGCTCGCATGTGCTGCTGGCAGTGGGCCGGACGCCCAACACCGACGATCTCGGCCTCGACAAGGCCGGCGTCGAGGTCGACAAACGCGGCTTCATCGTCGTCGATGACCAGTTGCGCACCAGCGTGCCCGGCATCTGGGCGATGGGCGACTGCAACGGCAAGGGCGCCTTCACCCACACCTCCTACAACGACTACGAGATCGTCGCCGCCAATCTGCTCGACAACGATCCGCGCAAGGTAAGCGACCGCATCGAGGCCTATGCGCTCTATATCGACCCGCCGCTCGGCCGCTGCGGCATGACGGAGACAGCGGTAAAAAAGTCCGGCCGTCGCGCGCTGGTCGGCCAGCGGCCGATGACCCGCGTCGGCCGCGCCATCGAGAAAGGCGAAACGCAAGGTTTCATGAAGATCCTGGTCGACGCCGACACCAGGGAGATCCTCGGCTGTTCGGTGCTCGGCCCCGGCGGCGACGAGGCGATCCACTGCGTGCTCGACCTGATGTACGCCAAGGCGCCGGTCAGCACGCTCGCGCGCGCCATGCACATCCACCCCAACGTCTCGGAACTCCTGCCCACCATTGCCCAGGAATTGAAGCCGCTGGCATAGGCTTCGGCCTCCGCTCTGCATCCACCGCAGGCGGCAAGGCGCAAGGCAACCTCGATCTGGTGTCCGTTTCCTGCAATGCTGCATTGCAGCAATCGCGCTTGTGCGCCACGTGAATCTGCGGACCGTCTGCGTTTGAACCGATTCAGTGTGGTCGCACCATGCCCCTGCCGATCCTAGCGCTCGCCATCGCGTCCTTCTGTATCGGCACCACCGAATTCGTCATCATGGGCCTGCTGCCCGAAGTCGCCACCGACCTCGGCGTTTCGATCCCGTCGGCGGGCCTGCTGGTCACCGGCTATGCGCTCGGCGTCGTCTTCGGCGCGCCGGTGATCGCGGTGGCGACGGCACACATGCCGCGCAAGCCGGTGCTGGTCGGCCTGGCAATGCTGTTCGTCGTCGGCAATCTGTTGTGCGCGATCGCACCCAATTATTGGATGCTGATGGCAGCGCGCGTCTTCACCGCTTTCGGTCACGGCGCCTTCTTCGGCATCGGTTCAGTCGTCGCCGCCAGCCTGGTGCCGCGTAACAAGCGGGCCAGCGCCATCGCCCTGATGTTCGCCGGTCTGACGCTGTCCAATATCCTCGGCGTTCCCGGCGGCACCGCGCTCGGCGAAGCCTATGGCTGGCGCGCCACCTTCCTGGCCGTGGTCGGGATCGGCCTCGTCTCGGTCGCAGCCATCGCCTGGCTGGTGCCTGCCGGCATCAGCCAACCGAGCGGCGGCGGCCTGCTCGGCGAAGTGCGCGTGCTCGGCAAGCTGCAAGTCTGGCTGGCCATGCTGATTTCGGCGCTGGCATCGGCCAGCCTGTTTGCCGTCTTCACCTACATAAAGCCCTACCTCACCGACGTATCCGGCCTGTCGACCGCGACCGTAACGTGGGTGCTGCTGCTGTTCGGCGGCGGCATGACCATCGGCAACATCATCGGCGGCAGGCTTGCCGACTGGAAGTTGATGCCGACGGTGATCGGTACGCTTTTGATGCTGGCGCTGCTGCTCGTCGGCTTTGCCGAATTCGGCGCCGTCGCAGCCGTGGCCGTCTTCATCGTTTTCCTGTGGGGTCTGCTCGTCTTCGTCATCGTGCCGCCTTTGCAGATCCGTGTCGTCGAAGCGGCCTCCGAAGCGCCGAACCTCGCCGCCACGCTGAACCAGGGCGCCTTCAACATCGGCAATGCCGCCGGTGCCTGGGCGGGCGGCGTGGCACTTTCGCTGGGCGTGTCCTATGCCAATCTGCCGCTGGTCGGCGCGGCGCTCGCCCTGCTGGCGGTTGCCGTGGCAGTGATGTCGCAGACATTGGACCGCCAGCTGCTGGTGACGCACGCAGCGCAATAGTTGCGCCCATAGCGCAGCAGACTGGACCAATCGACAGCGTATCGGCGAAAGGGCATGTGTTCGGCCTCTTTCCTGGAGGAGTATCATGCAGAAATCGATCGAGCGCATTGCCGGCGACAGCGAGGGCGTTTCCTACGAATTCCCAGTGCTCCGATTTGACGGCAGCGACATGGCCGCACCTTCGGCCTATCTGCAGGCGGCACTGCATGCTGGCGAACTGCCGGGGGTCGTCGCCATCGACGCGCTGATGCCGATGCTCGAAAAGGCCGAAGCGGAAGGCCGCATCAAGGGCGATATCACGGTCGTACCCCAGGCCAATCCGATCGGCCGCGCCCAGTATCATTTCGGCGAGCATCAGGGCCGTTTTCACCTGGGCACCCGCACCAACTTCAACCGCGGCTTTCCGCTGCTGGCCGCGCCTGACCCGACGCTCTTGCCGGACGCCACGTCTGGCACGGCCGACCAGCGGCTGAAGACGCGGCTGCTGCTGCTGTCGATCGGCCACGACATCGTGCTCGACCTGCACTGCGACGACGAGGGCCTCGCCTACCTCTATGTCCATGCCAGCCTATGGCCGGGCATGGCGGATTGTGCGGCGGCCATGGGCGTCGATGCGGTGATCCTGTGGGGTGAGGACACCGACGGCACCTTCGAAGGCGCCTCGATCACGCCGTATCTGAACGTCCCTGCCGATGTGGCGCGGTTCGACCGGCGCGTCGCCACCACGGTCGAGTATCGCGGCATACTCGATGTCGACGGCGCTCTGGCCGGCGCCGATGCCGAAGGGCTTTATCGGCTGCTGGTGGGGCGCGGCGTGATCCTGGATCAGGCCCTGTCCACGCCCGGCAGCTTCAACGGTGTCGTTGCACCGCTCGAAAACATCGACATGATGCCGGCGCCTCGGGCGGGCGCGGTCCTCTACGACGTGAAGCCCGGCGACCGTGTGGCAAAAGGCGCGCTGCTCGCCACCATCGTCCATGCGCCGGGTGAAGCCGGCGGCCGCACGCAGGTGTTGGCGCCGCAGGCGGGCATCATCCTGACACGGCGTTCCCGGCGCATCATCCGCGCCGGCGAAGATCTGCTGAAGCTGGTCGGCGACAGGAAAAGCGCCGATGCAAGGTCGGGAACGCTGGAGGATTGAGGGCTCATGCCCTTCTCCATGCCCTCCATTGAATCCAGTTGCGCGGCCGTGCAATCGCCGCTATTGGAATCGCCATGAACATGCGCTCGATCAAGACCGTTTGGTGGTGGGCTCGCTGACAGCGGCCTGTTCGAACGCGTGCGCGTGAAAATAGAAGGTGGCCGCAACGGAATGTCCGGGCGGCCATTTGTTTTTTCAAGCCATGCCCCGGGTCCGTTGCCCCAAGACGCTGATATAGCCAAGACGCTGATGGAGACGGCAATGACGACGAAAATTCTGGAGAACGGGGCGGAGCGCTTCGTCACGGCGGGTGGCGTGACGATTACCCGCGAGCGCCATGATCGGCCTTATGAGGGCGCGATCGACGCCTATATCGACGGGCTGAATTCACGCCGTGGCGCCGTGTTTTCCTCGAATTACGAATATCCCGGCCGCTATACGCGCTGGGACACCGCCATGATCGACCCGCCGCTGGTGATCTCGGCGCGTGGCCGCGCAATGCGCATCGAGGCGCTGAACAGCCGTGGCGAGATGCTTCTGCCGGTGGTCGGCAAGGCGCTCGGCGGCCTTGACGACGTGACGATCGCCGAGACGTCGAAGAGACTGATCCGCCTCGATGTGGCTAAGCCCGGCCGTGTCTTCACCGAAGAAGAACGCAGCCGCGTTCCCTCCGTCTTCACCGTGCTGCGCGCCATCACCGCTCTGTTCAAGACGGAGGAAGACGCCAATCTTGGCCTCTACGGCGCCTTCGGCTACGATCTCGCCTTCCAGTTCGATCCGGTCGACCACAAGCTGGCGCGCCAGCAAAGCCAGCGCGACCTCGTGCTGTTCCTGCCCGACGAGATCCTGGTCGTCGACCACTATTCGACCAAGGCCTGGACCGACCGCTACGATTATTCCGGCGACGGGTTTTCGACGGAGGGATTGCCGCGCGACGAAATCGTCGAGCCGTTCAAGACCGCCGACCGCATCCCGCCGCGCGGCGACCATGAGCCCGGCGAATATGCCAATCTGGTTCGCAAGGCGATGGAGAGTTTCAAGCGCGGCGACCTGTTCGAGGTGGTGCCCGGCCAGATGTTCTACGAGCGCTGCGAGACACCGCCCTCCGACATTTCCCGCAGGCTGAAGATCATCAACCCCTCGCCCTATTCCTTCTTCATCAATCTCGGCGAGGGCGAATACCTGATCGGCGCCTCGCCCGAAATGTTCGTGCGCGTCAATGGCCGCCGTGTCGAAACCTGCCCGATCTCCGGCACGATCAAGCGCGGCGACGACGCCATTTCCGACTCGGAGCAGATCCTGAAGCTGCTCAATTCGAAGAAGGACGAATCCGAGCTGACCATGTGCTCGGACGTCGACCGCAACGACAAGTCGAGGGTCTGCGACCCAGGCTCGGTGCGCGTCATCGGCCGCCGCCAGATCGAGATGTATTCGCGGCTGATCCACACCGTAGACCACATCGAGGGACGGCTGCGCGAAGGCATGGACGCCTTCGACGCGTTCTTGTCGCATGCCTGGGCGGTCACCGTCACCGGCGCGCCGAAATTATGGGCGATGCGCTTCATCGAGCAGAACGAGAAGAGCCCGCGCGCCTGGTATGGCGGGGCGATCGGCATGGTCAATTTCAACGGTGACATGAACACCGGCATGACGCTTCGCACCATCCGCATCAAGGACGGCATCGCCGAGGTGCGCGCCGGCGCCACGCTGCTCTTCGACAGCATTCCCGAGGAAGAAGAAGCCGAAACCGAACTGAAGGCATCCGCCATGATCTCCGCCATCCGCGACGCCAAGACCGGCAATGCCGCCGACACCGAACGCGCCACCGCGCGCGTCGGCGACGGCGTCAACATCCTGCTGGTCGACCACGAGGACTCCTTCGTCCACACGCTGGCCAATTATTTCCGCCAGACCGGCGCCAATGTCTCGACCGTGCGCACGCCTGTGCCGGACGAGGTCTTCGACCGGCTGAAACCCAACCTGGTCGTGCTGTCGCCCGGTCCCGGCACGCCGAAGGACTTCGACTGCGCCGCCACCATCAAACGAGCCCGCGCGCGCGACCTGCCGATCTTCGGCGTCTGCCTCGGCCTGCAGGCGCTGGCCGAGGCCTATGGCGGAGAGCTGCGGCAACTGCACGTGCCGATGCATGGCAAACCGTCGCGTATCCGCGTGTCGAAGCCGGGCATCATCTTTTCCGGCCTGCCCAAGGAGGTGACGGTCGGCCGCTATCACTCGATCTTCGCCGATCCGGTCCGCCTGCCCGATGGCTTCGTCGTCACGGCCGAGACGGAAGAAGGCGTTATCATGGCCTTCGAGCACAGCAAGGAGCCGATCGCTGCGGTGCAATTCCACCCGGAATCGATCATGACTCTCGGCCACAATGCCGGCATGCGCATCATCGAGAACATCGTTGCGCATCTGCCGCGCAAGGCCAAGGAAAAGGCGGCTTAGCTCCGGTTTCGGCGGCCGGAAGCAATCAATGACCGTAATTGATCCGAAAATCGCCGCCAAGCGCAAGGTCGCCAGCCTCGCCTTCTGGTCGATAGTCGTGGCTTTCGTCGTGCTCGGCCTGAAGCTGGCGGCCTGGTACGTCACCGGTTCCGTAGCGCTGTATTCCGACGCGCTGGAATCGATCGTCAATGTCATTGCCTCGGCCGCCGCCTACTGGGCGATCCAGGTCAGCTACAAGCCGGCCGACCAGGATCATCCTTTCGGTCATCACAAGGCCGAGTATTTCTCGGCTGTGCTGGAGGGCGTGCTGATCGTGCTGGCAGCCCTGCTGATCCTCAACGAAGTGTGGTGGTCCTTGCGGCATCCCGCCCCGCTCGAACAGCCCTGGACCGGCCTCGCCATCAACGGTGTCGCGACAGTGATCAACGCCTTCTGGGCCTTAACGCTGATCCGTGCCGGCCGTGCCGAGAAGTCGCCGGCACTGGTCGCCGACGGCAGGCACATCATGACCGACGTGGCGACCTCCGTCGGCGTGTTCATTGGTCTGGTCGGCGCCGTGCTGACCGGCTGGCAAGTGCTCGATCCTGCTCTTGCCGTCATCGTCGCGCTGAACATCCTGTGGCAGGGCTGGCACGTGATCGGCTCGTCGATGAACGGACTGATGGACCGCGCCGTCGACACGCAGGAGCACATGCACATCCGCGACATCATCTCGGCCAATTGCAAGGGAGCACTGGAGGTCCACGATCTGAAGACACGCATCGCCGGCCGCGCCACCTTTATCGAGTTTCATCTGGTCGTCGACGCCGATATGTCGGTGGGCGCCAGCCACGTCATCTGCGACCGCATCGAAGATGCGTTGAAGACAGAAATCCCCTCGGTTCGCGTCACCATCCATGTCGAGCCCGACGACGAGGCAAAGCTGCCCAAGGGCACGACGGCCGTGCCGTTCGCGTGAGGCCTAGCGGAGACGCCGGTAGCCCTGCCATGACATCAAAGCGTCGAGCAGATGCAGAACCTCTAGGTCGCGGGACAGCACCCCCCTCTGTCCGGCAGGACAGAGGGGGGTGGGACGGATCGCTGCAGCCGCCATTTCGAACCGTGGATAGAACCCCGCTCAGGGCCTGCAGGCGGATTGCGGAATCGGCTCCAACCGATAGACCCTGTCGTCGGATCTGGTCTCGCTGTCGGCCGAGCACAGGTCGATGATCGGCAGGCTGCTGTTGGGGTTGGCCAGCATCATCGTGCCGTTGGCGCCGCGACGCAGATAAATCTCCCTGGCCGCGATGTCGCAGGAAAAGTCACTCGTCCTTCCGCTCGCCACACAGCGCCACTGGTCCGCTTCGCCTTCACAACTGTAGCTCTGCGTGACCTCGGCGGATTTCTGGCGCGTGGTGACGGAAACGGCAATCTCGGCACCGCTCGGCCAGTTTGTGGGATCGCCGTCCTTGGCGAAGGAGGCCAGCTCGATCGGGCCCCGGAAAACCCGGATGGTCTGGGTAAGCTGATCGGGATGCGAGCCGAGATGCGCGGCATCGTAGTCGCGCCCGTAGCAGAAGGGCTGGTCCGGTTCCAGCCGCTCACGCAGCGGTGCTCCCAGCGCAGGATCGACCGGATCGATGCGCGCGAATTCGGCCTTGCAGGTCTGCGCCGGCATGCGGTCGAGCCGAAAGCCGTCGTCTTCCGTGCCGAGTGCCTGCTTGGCGTATTCCTTTTCGCCCAGCTCATCCTCAGCGCCGGCGTCGAGATAAAGGTTGCGATGCACGCCGGAGACGATCAGCCGGCCTTTTTCATCGACGTTCAGTAAGGCCATGGTGCGGTCGCATTCCATGCCGCAACCGATCTCGCTCGACCGCGGATCATCCTTGCCGCACCAACCGCCGACCCACTCGGGCTTCTTGGCGCCGCGCACCGTCGTGGTCATGAAGCCGTTATAGCCGGACGGAGCGCTGCTCGGCTCCTCGTTCGGATGACTGACCGGATCGTTGCCATAGTAGAAGAAAATCCGTGCCACCTTCTGGTGCGGATGCGCCTTGAGATGTGCGGCATCATAGACACGCCCGAAACAGGCATCCTTGCCGTCCGGGCTGAGTTCTGTGAGCTTGTCGTCGGCAAGGGCCGTGCCGGCAACAGCGGCTAGCAAGGTGACACCAAATCCGGCGCCCACAATGGTCTTCGATGTCATGTGCCCCTCCTCGCCCGACAGGACGTGGTTTCAATTTATGCTAGGATCGAGGCCGAGGCCACGCAATTTGCGAGGACTGCATACTGGAGAACAACATGATGCGACGCCGCGATATTTTCCGCGTGGGCCTTGCCGGAGCCGCCGGCTTTTTCGGGCTGCGCCAAGTCAAGGCGGCCGTAGAACAGGAAAGACAAAAGGTCGCCTATCACCTCAGCGATCTCGACAGGGTCGGCTTCGTGCTCGGCAACATCAAGAACCACTATGAGGGCACCGGCGGCAATGTCGACATCGTGCTGGTCGTGCATGGACCGGCACTCGCTGCTTTCAAGTCGAAGAGCGCGTCAGCTGCCATTTCCAGCCGTTTTTCCGGCCTGGTTCGCGACGGGCTGTCCCCGCATGCTTGCGCCAACACCATGCACGGCATGGACGTTGCGCTCACCGATCTGCTCGACGGCTTCCATGCCGCCGAGACCGGCGGCGTCGTCAAACTCGCCGAATTGCAGCGCCAGGGCTACGCCTATTTGCGGCCGTAAGCCTTTGCGGACTTGAACATGAGGACGACGAGGCCCTACGAAGAGTAGGTGAGTCCCGGAGGAATAGACGTGCCAGCCACCACAACCGCCCTTGTCACCCCCACCCTGGTCATCCCCGACCTCGCCGGCAAGGCGGTGCTGATCACCGGCGCTTCAACCGGCATCGGGGCGGCACTTGCACTTGCCTACGCCGCGCAGAAATGCCGCGTCGTGCTGCATTACAATTCAAGTCGGGCGGCTGCCGAAAACCTGGCCGGGACCATCCGCAACGGCGGCGGCGAGGTATTCCCAGTCCAGGGCGATTTTTCGATCCCCGACGATGTCGAGCGCGTGGTCGAGGACGGTGCGCAACACTTCGGCCGGCTCGACGGCCTGGTCAACAATGCAGGCGGCATGCTTGGGCGCGTGCCCTATGCCGAGCAGACCGAGGCGCATTACGACGCGGTGATGGACCTCAACGCCCGCTCCGTGCTGACTGCCTCGCGCAAGGCGATGCCATGGCTTAAGCGCCAGGGCGGCTTCATCGTCAACACCTCGTCGATCGCGGCGCGCAATGGCGCCGGCGGCGGCGCCGGACTTTATGGCTCGGCCAAGGCCTTCGTCTCCAATGTGACGCGCGGCATGGCCAAGGAACTGATCGGCTTCAACATCCGCGTCAACGCGGTGGCGCCGGGCACCATCGGGACACCCTTCCACGAGCGCTATTCCACCGAGGAGCAGATGAAGGGCATGGTGGCCACCATTCCGCAGGGCCGCGCCGGCACGCCCGAGGACTGCGTCGGCGCCTATCTGTTCCTCTCGTCCGCTCTGCTGAGCGGTTACATCACCGGCCAGGTGATCGAGGTGAATGGTGGCCAGTTGATGCCGTGAGCGGCGACCTGCATACTTGTCGCGCAAGCCAACGGAGAAATCGGCAATGTACGGTCTGATCGGCAAGATGCGGGCGACGCGCGGCCAGCGCGACGCAATGATGGATGTCCTGCTGGCCAGCACCGGCGCGATGCCGGGCTGCCTGAGCTACATTATCGCAACCGATCCGGCCGATGCCGACGCGATCTGGGTGACCGAGGTGTGGACCGACCAGGCAAGCCACAAGGCTTCGCTGCAACTGCCGGAAGTCCAGGCGGCGATCGCCAAGGCGCGGCCGATCATCGCCGGCTTCGAATTCCAGGTCGAGACCCAGCCCGTAGGCGGCTTCGGCCTGCCCGCCGTTAAAACCGACTGACGCCTGAGCGGACGCATTTTTCGCCGCCGCGGGGTTCGCATCTCCCCTCTTCGGGTCTAAGACCGAAAAATGGATTCCCTGCCAGACCAGCCGACCGTCGAACGCATGGCGCGGATACCCAAAGTCTGGCAGTGGCTGGCCCTCCTGATCTTCTCGATCCTGTTTGCCGGCGCGCTGGAATTCGCCGCCTTGCCGGCGGCGCTGCTGATCGGGCCGATGCTGGCGGCGATCCTGGCCGGCACCAACGGCGCCACGGTGCGCGTGCCGCGCCCTTTGTTCGGCGCCGCCCAGGCGATCGTCGGCTGCCTTGTCGCCGCTTCGATCTCCGCGGACATCTTTCCGGTCTTCTACAGGGAATGGCCGCTGTTCCTCGGCACCGTGGTGGCGACCGTTGCTGCGTCAAGCCTGCTCGGCTGGCTGATCAGCCGCTGGCGTATCCTGCCCGGCACCACCGCAGTCTGGGGCTCATCGCCGGGCGCGGCCACCGCCATGGTGTTGATGGCAGGCGCCTTCGGCGCCGACCAGCGCCTCGTCGCCTTCATGCAATATCTGCGCGTCATCTTCGTCTCGATGACTGCGGCGCTTGTCGCAAAGATGTGGGTCGACACATCAGGCATCGAGGTCCCGGCCATCATCTGGTTCCCGCCGATCGATCCAACAGTCTTTGCCGCGACACTTGGCGTGGCGCTCGTCGGCAGCCTCATCGGAAAGCTGTTCAGGCTGCCGTCACCCTTCTTCCTCGGCACCTTCGTTTTCGGCACTGCGGTGCATCTCGGACTAGGCGTGCCGATGCAGTTGCCGCCCTGGCTGCTTGCCCTCGGCTATACGACGATCGGCTGGACCATCGGCCTGAATTTCACCAGGGCAATTCTGCGGCACGCGACGCGGGCGCTGCCGCAGATCGTCGGTTCGATCATCATCCTCATCGCCTTCTGCGGCGGTCTCGGCTTCATGATCAGCCATGTGCTCGGCATCGATCCGCTGACCGCCTATCTGGCGACCAGCCCCGGCGGCATGGATAGCGTCGCCATCATCGCCGCCGCCGCACAGCACGTCGACATCTCCTTCGTCATGGCGTTGCAATCGGCACGCTTCCTCGTCGTGCTGCTGATCGGGCCAAGCGTGGCGCGGCTGGTGGCAAGAAGCCTGAAGGAATGACCCGCTCGCGCAGATGTGTTCCGCCGCACCGTTACGGTGCGGACAGTCACGCAATCACCAGGCTGGAGATGAGATCGCCGTCCAGCGTGAAGGTCATGTCGCCCTCACCGTTGAAGCCATTGCCCTTCACGGCAATGCGAACCTGATAGGTGCCGTCCACAGCTGCGACGCAGACAATGCTGAGATGGGACTGCATGCCGATATTGTCCGACTGGTTCCAGCGCGCGATCTCTGCGCGCCCCTTGAAGGTGCGGCCCCAGTCGCTCAGCAATGCATCCGCCGTGAACGTGTCGAGAAACGTCGCAGTGTCACCTTCATTGGTGGCCTCGACGAAGCGTCGGATGGGATCGGGCGGGGTCATCAATCCAGCCTGTGCATCAGGTCATCATCCAGCCAGCGGGCGAAGAAATAGACCAGTTGCTTGTGCCACCATGGCCAGTCATGGCTGACATCGCCTCCCCAATAGTCGACCCAGGCGGGAATGGACTTTTCGCGCAGCACCTGTTCCAGCGCCCGTGTCTCGACCAGCATCCGTTCTTCCCATGCCCCCTGCCCGCAACAGAAGATCAGCCTCAGCGCCTTCAGCCGGCCGAGCAGTTTCTGGTCGACGATGCCAGGCAGATAGTCGAGCGGTGAGTTGAAGAAGATGTTGCCGTCGAGCGCCTCTCCGAAGAAGTCGCGGGTCGAATAGACCCCCGACAGCGCAATCACGCCGCTGCCCAGTTCCGGAAATCGGAAGACGAAGTTCGACGCATGATAGCCGCCCATCGAACAGCCTGAAAACAACGGCTTCAGCGTGCGCCCGCCATTGGCCTCGGTCGCTGTAGAGAGAACTTCCGGCATCGCCTCTTCGCGCACATAGCGGAAATAGGCCTCGTGGCGAGCGATGCGGTCGGCCGGGTCGGTATGCTTGGCGAAGAAGGATTCCGAATCGATGCCGTCGAGGGTGAAGAGTTGGATGCGGCCAGTGTCGATAAACTCCGAAAGCACTGCGACCCCGCCGGAATCCTCGAACTGGTAGAACCGTCCTTGCGAGGTCGGGAATACCACCACCGGCCGCCCGGCATGGCCGTAGCGCTTGTATTCCATGTCGCGGCCAAGGTTGCGGGCAAAACCCTTGTGATAAGAAATATCCATCGGCCTCACGCCTTTTCCGCGTGGATGTAATTGACCGCCTGGCGCAGCGCTTGGGCGTCTTTGGAACGCATCTGATAGGCGTAGTGTCCCATGGCGCGGCTGAAAACCTCTTCGATGGCCTGATGGTGGACGATCTTGTCGCCGTGGGCGGCTAGCACGTCGGCATGGCTATGCAAATAGTGGAGGTGCCGTTTGCGGCTGGCATAAGCGGTGAAGTACTTGCCCTTGTAAGGCCCGCCAGCGGCATCCCTGACCACCATCTCGGCCCACGCCGCATAGACGTCGATGTCGAACGTATAGTTGATGGCGTCGGTCATCCAGGCGCCGGGTGGCCGCATGTTGACCTCAAGCGCGATGATGCGGTCGTCCTTGGTCTCGAACAGCTCGATATGGAAGAAGCGCTCGCGCACGTCGAAGGCCCTGAGGATCTTTCTGCCGGCCTCCTCGACTGCCGGGCTGATCTCAGGAAAGCAGGTGTAGCTCATGTGGCGATCACGGTTGACCACCTCCATGACGCTCTGGTCGTAGCGGTGGCTGGCCGCCAGCACCACTTCGCCGTCGCGGTTGACCAGCCCGTCGAAGGTCACCACCAGCCCCTCGATGAACTGCTCCATGACGAAGCTGACATCTTCCGGCTTGTCCTTGAAAAATTGGTCGAGTTCCCTCGTATTGGAAATCTTGAAGGTGTTCGAGGCGCCGGAGCCGGAGTCCGGCTTCACCACCACGGGATAGCCGACGCGGCGGATGAAGGTCATGGCGCCGGCCCGGTCGGAGCATTTGCGCTGCGGTATGGTCTCGACGCCGCTCTTGCGGAAGAAGGCGCGCATGCGGCTCTTGCGCTTCAAATTCTTCACGAAATCGAGTTTGGTGCCAAAGATGTTGAAGTCGGTACGGATGTTGGCTTCCAGTTCCAGCCAATGCTCGTTGAGCGACTCGAAGCGGTCGATGCGGCCCCATTTGTGGATGAAATGGCCCATCGCCCGGAACACCGGCTCGTAGTCCTCCATGTCGGCGACGCGATAATACTCCGACAGCGCCGTCTTCAGTTTTCCGTTCAGCGCTTCATAGGGCGCGTCGCCGATGCCGAGCACGGTGGCACCGGCCTTCCTCAGCCGATCGCAGAAGTCGGCGCCGTTAGCGGGAAAATGCGGCGAGAAGAACACGAAATTCATGGACGGCCTCCCCCGGCATTGTCACCAAGTCGACAGCCCAGTCTGGCGCATTTGCCGCGTGTGGGGAAGGGCGCGCACAGCGCCGCCATGCAGCCCACTTGCCTCTCCTTAGCCGCTCCTGTATGAAAACCGCCATGATCAACCGCGCCACCTCCGTCGCTTCCCGTCAGACCGGCTTTGCTGGCGAGACCGTGCGCGCGCTTGCTTCCGCTCTGCTGCTTCTCGGCCTTATCGGCGATCGCCGGGTTCGCTGAAGGAGCGCCCGGCGGTCGAACCGCCGCTCACGCGCATGCTCCTTGGCCAGTCTCAAAATTGGCAAGTCACATCAAGCGAATGAACATCTGGTAAAGGCGCCGCTCGGCACCAAATCCGCCTGAAGGCGGACCCCGCGAGCCGCCGGGAGAGACGACAATGAACGCACGAGAAGAGATCCGCGCAGACAGCGGGGAGATGGGCAAGGATGCAGCCCGGGGCATGCCGGAGGCAGCCCGGAAATACCAACCCTACCCGACGGTCGGTCTCACCGACCGCATTTGGCCTTCGAAGGTCATCGACAAGGCGCCGATCTGGTGCTCGGTCGACCTGCGCGACGGCAACCAGGCGCTGATCGACCCAATGGGCCACGAGCGCAAGGCGCGCATGTTCGCCCTGCTCCTCGACATGGGCTTCAAAGAGATCGAGATCGGCTTCCCGTCTGCCTCGCAGACCGATTTCGATTTCGCCCGCCGGTGCATCGAAGAAGGCAATGTCTCAGCCGATGTCTCGCTGCAGGTGCTGGTGCAGTGCCGGCCGGAACTGATCACCCGCACCTTCGAGGCGCTGCAGGGCGCCACCAACCCGATCGTGCATTTCTATAATTCGACCAGCGAATTGCAGCGCCGCGTCGTCTTCGAGAAGGACGTTGCCGGCATCAGGCGGATCGCCACCGATGCTGCCAAGATGATCACCGACATGGCGGCGAAGGCCGGCGGCGGTTATCGTTTCGAATATTCGCCGGAGAGCTTTACCGGCACCGAGCTCGAAGTGGCGCTGGAAATCTGCAACGCCGTCACCGAAATCGTGAAGCCGACGGCGGAAAACAAGCTGATCATCAACCTGCCGTCCACGGTCGAGATGTCGACACCCAACGTCTATGCCGATCGCATCGAATGGATGTGCCGCAACCTCGACAACCGCGAGAACCTGCTCATTTCGCTGCATCCGCACAACGACCGCGGCACCGGCGTCGCCACCACCGAGCTCGGCCTGATGGCGGGCGCGGACCGCGTCGAAGGCACGCTGTTCGGCAATGGCGAGCGCACCGGCAATGTCGACATCGTCACGCTGGCGCTCAACATGTACACGCAAGGCGTCGATCCCGAGCTCGACTGCTCCGACATCAACCGGATGAAGGACGTCTATGAATATTCGAACCAGTTGAAGATCGCCGAGCGCCATCCCTATGTCGGCGAGCTCGTCTACACCGCCTTTTCCGGCTCGCACCAGGATGCCATCAACAAGGGCATGAAGGCGTTGCGCAAGGCCAACACGCCATACTGGGAAGTGCCCTATCTGCCGATCGACCCAGCCGATGTCGGACGCAACTACGAGGCGATCATCCGCATCAACTCGCAGTCCGGCAAGGGCGGCATCGCCTATGTGCTGCAGGCGGACTACGGCCTTAACCTGCCGCGCAACCTGCAGATCGAGTTCAGTCAGGCGATCCAGGCGATCACCGACGCCGAAGGCAAGGAGGTGCCGGCCAAGCGCATCTACGAGCGCTTTCTCGAAACCTATGTCGATCAGCCCGGCGCGCGGCTGAAGTTCCTTGACCACCACACCTATCCGGACCTCGAGACCAAGGGCCGGCGTGCGGTGGAGGCGGTCATCCTGGACAGGGGCAAGGAGGTGACGATTTCAGGCTCCGGAACCGGCCCGATCGACGGCTTTGTCGACGCGCTGTCGCGCCATGTCGGCGTGCCGATGTCGGTGCTCGACTATTCGGAGCACTCCATGCAGCGCGGCTCGAATGCGTCGGCCATCTCCTATGTCGAGATGGAGCATCCCGGCGGCAAGCTGTTCGGCGCCGGCATCAACACCAACATCGTGGCCGCTTCGCTGGAAGCCGTCGTTTCCGCCGCCAACCGCATCGTCGGCCGAAAGGTCGACTAGAGCAATTCCAGGAAAAGTGCGTAGCGGTTTTCCGTCTGGAATTGCGCAAAACGAATACTTAGAGCGGTTCGGCGGTTCTATCAAAAAGCTGAACCGCTCTAGACAAGCTGTCGAAAGCTAACAGCGCTGGAGCAAGATGAACCCGGACGGTATCATCTTGCTCTGGCCTTTCGCGCCGTTAACCACCGGAAAATTATCCGGTGGGGTACGCGATCGCGTAATGGGTGCATGCTTGTATGGCAGGGCAGGCTCTATATGATTGCGTCTTAACCTGTGCCGACTTCGAAAGGATCGACACTTGCAGCATGCCACGCCTGCCGCCCCCGCAGTGCGCGAGACGTTGGAGCGATTGCTAGCCAGCGAAACGTTCGGGAGATCCGAACGAGCGCGTAAGCTGCTTCGCTACCTGGTCGAGCGCGAGCAGGCAGGCGAAGCCGACAAGCTCAAGGGCTTTTCCATCGCGATGGATGTTTTCGGCAAGGACGGCGATTTCGATCCGTCGACCGACGCCGTGGTGCGGGTGCAGGCGGGCAGGCTGCGCGAGCTTCTGCAGCATTACTTCGCCAATGAGGGTGTTGCCGAGCCGATCCGCATCGCCATTCCGCGTGGCGGCTATGTTCCATCCTACGAACTCAACGCGATCCGCCTGCCGGTCGAGCCGGAGGAACACACCGAGGCGGCTGCCACCTTGTCGGGATCGCTCGAGGAACCCGGCATGGCCGCAGGTGCCGCATCGTTGATGTCCCCTGTCGTTCGCGAGCCGGCACCGTCGCTGCTGCGCCATCTCCAGTTCTTCTGGCTGGCGATCGCTCTGGTCATCGCCATGCTGGGCGTGCTGATCCTTCGTCAGGGAAGCGGCGCATTGCTGGCGGGAAGCGAAACCGCGTCGACGATCGAAAATGCGGTGGCAACCGGCAGCATTGCGCCATGGGCTCCGATTGAAAGCCTGCCGCTCGTCTACATTGCGGTGAAAACCAACAGTGCCGAGGCTGCCCGCGTCGCGGCATCGCTGCGCGCCGGGCTCAGCGGCTTCGACACGGTCAACTTCATCGGTCGGGACGCCGACGGCCCGCCCGATCCGGTCACCGATGCAATCAGCTTCGTATTCGATGTCTTGCCGGGACCAACGGCAGGCGATGTCACTCTGGAGCTTCAAAGCGTGGCGACTGGACGGGTCCTGCTGTCACGCAACTTGACTGCCGCCGACAGCACACCCTCCGCCGTCGAGGACAGTGTCGCCGGCATTTTGAGTTCGGCCGTTCCCGCCTCTGGCACGATCTACAACTATATCGAACAGAGCGATCTTCAGACCGGCCTGACGGAATGTCTGCTGCTCAACGACAAGTACTATCTCGACCAGGGCGCGAAAACCCATGAGGCTGCCTATCGCTGTCTCGAAAACCTGATCAATCGGGATGCGAAATCGTCGCTCGTCTATTCGGAGCTGGCGACACTGCATCTCGAGGCGGCCACAGATCACTACGCCTATCCAGCCGGCGCAACGATCGAACAGGCGATGTCGCTTGCCCGTCGCGCCGTGCAGATGGGGCCGACCAGCCCCTATGCGCACCGTGCCTATGGCTATCTCAACTCCCGCCTCGGCAATTCGGAGGAATCGATCCGCTGGATGCACAAGGCTTACGAACTCAACTCTTACGACCTCAGCATGGCAGCAGCTTACGCCTATGGGTTGATTTTCGCCGGCAGGTACAGGGAGGGAACACCGATCCTTGCTCACGCCGCCGAAACCTCCAGCGCGCATCCGACCTGGTGGGACTACGGGCTTTTCGTCGGGCAGTTCATGGCGGGCGATATGAATAAGGCCGCGCTTGCCAGCGATGCGCTGCAAGCGACGCCGACGAAATCGCACTATCTGGCTGCGCGGCTGATCGGCGCGAAGGCGACCGGCCGCAATCAACTGGCGCATGAACTTGTGGACGAGATGACTGTCAAATTCCCGAAATTCGCTGCCGATCCGCGCGCGACCTTTGTCGAGCGGACATACCCCGCCGATCTGACCGACCGGCTGGTCGAGGCGTTGCGTGCCGCCGGGCTCGGCAATGCCAGCTAGCTTTCTAAATTAGCACAGCTGATCGCGAAAATTTTACTGGCCATCGGCTGGGGCAAGGCGCAATCCAGCCACAATCTGGAATTTCGCATCCTGTTGATTTTGCAATAAAACCATAAAATTGCATGATTTCATCCCTTTACGCTGCCGAACGGGGCGCCGGTCCGAAGACGGTTGTCTTCCTGCATGGCTTCGGCGGTTGCCACGACGACTGGCATGAGGTGATTTCGATACTGGCACTTGGTTCACGGACGCTGGCCTATGATCTTCCGGGCCATGGGCTATCCCTCGATTTTCCGGGTGGCGGTCCGGCCAAGGCGGCCGCCCGGGCCGTTCTTGCAGATCTCGCCGCACGCAGAATTAGGAGGGTGCATCTCGTCGGCCACTCGATGGGCGGAGCGGCGGCAGTGCTGATGGCATTGGCCGAGCCCGAAAGGTTAGCGTCGCTGACGCTTCTGGCGCCGGGCGGTTTTGGGACTGAGATCAATGGCCCGCTGTTGCGCCGTTACGCCGCCGCTGCCGGCAAGAGCGAACTTCGCGCCTGCCTCGTCGCCATGTCCGGACCGCAAAGCCTGCCCTCGGAGCGCATCGTGGATGTGCTTGGCGAAATGCGTGCGCGTCCCGGCCAGTTGCAGAAACTTGTCGAGATCGCGGCTGTCATGACCAAGGGTGATCGGCAGGGCGTCATCCCGCGCGAACGGCTCGAAACGCTCACCATGCCGGTGATGGTGGTTTGGGGGACAGACGACGCGGTGCTGCCCTTCACACAGGCCGATGGTCTGCCGGCGCATTTCCACCTGCACCACGTGTTGGAGGCCGGCCATATGCTGGTCGAGGAAGCGCCCGGCCTGATCGCCGAGATCGTCCGCCGCAACATGAAACGTCGCGCCAGGCCGCTTCGTCCAAAATCCGCCGCGGCGAATCGATCCCTCCCTGCCAAAGACTGAGGGCACGGCTTCGGGCCGGGTTTTGTCTGGTAAGCCGCTTAAAGGGCTGTCGATCTCGCAAGTGCATTTTGCCGACGGCTGTGTTAATTCGGTGTTAACCAAACCCGCGAGGCAAACGCCGATGAAGGATGCAGGCGAGAACATAACCCAGATCGATCAGTCGCGAAAACTGTCCGACGCCATTCGCGACGTGAAAAACGCCTTCGCCGACCGCGACGACGTCGTGGTCGACATGCGCGAGGCGCATCGCATGCGGCTGGAATTGCTTGCCGCCGAACTCGCGCCCATCTTCGCCGACGTGCCCGCCGACATGGACAATTTCGACTTCGCCGTCTCGTCCGGGCTGCAGCCGCGCCTCTGGATCGACGCCGTCAGCCATGTCGCCATGGGGCGCGACCGCCGCACCTATCGCTTCCTCAGGGATACGCGCATCGGCCGGGTGGTGCTCGCCGAATCAACCGAGATGAAACCGGTTGCCGATCAAGTGACGCGCTACGTCGCGGAGCGCGTCGTCGAACGCCAGAGAATGATGGAAGGCGGGGTCGAGCAGGCTGTCGCCGGCCTGAAGCGTGCCTTGGTCCCGGAAGCCGAGCCGCCACTGCGATCCGTCCCGCGCGGCAAGCGTTGGTCGGCGTTTCTCTCCGGTCTCGGCCTGATCGCCGCAGGCGCCCTGGTCGGGCTGGCTGTATCGATCGTGTTGTTCTGGGACCGCCTTGTTGCGATGGGACTGAGCTTTGGACCATGATCCTGAACCGAAGGTCCGCGTAGCGAAAAGTGGAAACCGGTTCTCGGAAAAGATCATAGTCAAACAAAAAGATAGAGCCCCATCCCGATTCTATCGGGATGGAACAGGCTCTAGGCCATAGCGTCCGCGCCAAGCTCCAGAATCTCCAGATCGGAAGGCGGGATGGCCGGCCCGGTCAGGCCACGTCGCGTCAGCCTGATCCGCCAATTGTCCTTTTCGCCATCGATCTCCAACAGATTATATTGCGCCGCCGGCCGCCTGCCGCCTGGCGCCTGCCCTGCGGCGGCGACGCCGACCACTGGAATTTTGGCGCCGCGCCCATTGATGGAAAACAGCGTCGGCTCGTGCGAATGGCCGTGCAGCACAAGCTCGGCCCCGTGCCGCTGAACGACCTTGTGGAAGCGGGCAATGCCGAACAGCCGCTTGGGCTGCGAAACGGCGCCGCGCACTGGCGGATGGTGGATCATGATCACCCGGAACAGTCCGCGCTTGGCCGTTGCATCGAGCACTTCGCGCAGCCTTTCCGCCTGGTCTTCCAGAAAGAAGCCGTTGGCCATGAACGGAGCCGTGGCCCGCGCCGTCGTCACACCGATCAGCGCGACGTTGCCACGCACGCGCAGATACGGAAAGGCGTCGCGGTCGATCGGCGTATTGACGCCGTCGCCGGTCATCCATGCCGTCCACGACCGGCAGGCCTTGTCGAAGGCGCCAGGCACATAGGCGTCGTGGTTTCCTGGAACGACCGACACATCATCGGGAGAACCCAGCGTCTCCAGCCAGTGCTTGCCCATCTCGATCTCGCCATCGAGCGCCAGATTGACCAGATCGCCGGTGACAGCAAGGTGATCCGGTGCGCTCGCCTTGATATCGGCGACGATCGTGTCGATGACGGCATCGCGCATATGGCGGCGGCGGTTGCGCTGCCAGTTGACGTAACCGACCACGCGCTTGGAGGCGAGATCGCGATAGGTTACACCGGGAAGCGGTCCCAGATGGATATCGGAAATATGCGCGAGCCTGAACATCCTCTCTTCATAAGCGACGCGCGCGCTGCTTTCCACCCACGGTTTCGTGGGTGATGACGCGGCCCGATCCGGAGCAAGCTTTCCGCCAGGCCGGCTGGCCGGGTCTCAGAGCAAGGCTGTTTCATCTGTATTTCGTGCTGCGGCGGCCGATGACGCTCGGGGTGCGCGGTCTGATCCACGACCGCACGTCCAATTCCGTCTTCCTCATTCGCCACACCTATGTACCGGGCTGGCAGCTTCCCGGCGGTGGCGTCGAGCTGGGCGAGACGATGATCGAGGCGCTGGCGCGCGAGCTCTCCGAGGAGGGCAATATTGCATTGACCGCGCCGCCGGTGCTGAAATCGATGCATTTCAACCATCGGGCCAGCCGCCGCGACCATGTCGGCCTCTATTTGGTCGAGCAGTTCAATCAGACGGCGCCGAAGCTGCCGGACCGCGAGATCGCCGCAGCCGGATTCTTTCCGCTCGACCGCCTGCCGGAAGGAACGACGCCGGCCACGTTGCGACGGATTGGCGAGATTTTTGGCGGCGAGGCGGCGTCGCCCCACTGGTAGGTCACGCCGCCTTCCTGAACCGATTGCGGTCATGCGGCGCGGCGTAGTCCAGTTCCGGTCCGACCGGCACGATGTGCGTCGGGTTGATCGTTTCGTGGCTGCCGTAATAGTGCGCCTTGATGTGGTGCAGGCTCACCGTGCCAGCGACGCCCGGGACCTGATAGAGATCGCGCAGATAGTTCGACAGGTTCGGATAGTCGGCGATGCGGCGCAGGTTGCACTTGAAATGGCCGACATAGACCGGGTCGAAGCGGACCAGCGTGGTGAACAGCCGCCAATCGGCCTCGGTGATGCGGTCACCGACGAGATAACGCTGGCGAGATAGGCGATCCTCGAGTTTATCGAGCGCCGAGAACAGTTCGCCAAACGCTTTCTCATAGGCCGCTTGCGTCGTGGCGAAGCCGGCGCGGTAGACGCCGTTGTTGACTGAGGGATAGACCAGCGCATTGACTGCGTCGATTTCGCCGCGCAGTGCTTTCGGATAGAAATCGAGGCTGGCGTCGCCCCATTTGTCGAAGGCTGAATTTTGCATCCGGATGATCTCGGAGGACTCATTGGAGACGATTGTTTGTTCTCGCCTGTCCCACAGGACCGGCACCGTCACGCGGCCGGAATAGGCGGGATCGGCCTTGGTGTAGATCTGATGCAGGAAATCGAAACCGTAGAGCGTGTCTCCGGTGGCGCCGTCCTCGGCCAGGAAGGTCCAGCCGTTGGCGCCCATGAAATGATGGACGACCGAGACGGAAATCACGTCCTCGAGTTTCTTCAGTGCTCGAAAGATCAGCGTCCGGTGCGCCCAGGGACAGGCAAGCGAGACATAGAGATGGTAGCGGCCCGGCTCGGCCTTGAAGCCGCGCTTGCGGCCTTCGGCCGGCGTACCGTCAACGGTGACCCAGTCGCGCCATTGCGACTGTGCCCGCACGAACTCGCCGTCGCTGCCCTTGGTGTCGTACCCGCGGTCCTGCCATTTGCCGTCGACCAGCAATCCCATGCGATGTCCTTTCGTCTTCATAGGGATGTAGGCACATACCGACGATGCGGAAATCGCCAGGCGTTGAACAGTTCGTCAATCGCCAGGGCAGCAAACGAAGGGCGCCAGTGGAAACGGCCGATTGCAGTGGCTGAAGATTGGTGCTAGCGGAAAATCCGCATGTTCGACTTTGCTTTGATCCGGTTCGACCGACGACGAAAGGGCGCCCGCGCTTGATGAAGCGCTGACTGGCGAACGCTGCCGTTTGCAGCAAACCTTTCCCGTATACCGGAACGCAAAGACCATGAGCCTTGCCGACGTGAAATACCTGCCGGAAACTCCGGCGCATGACCCCGAAATCGAATCCATCAACGACGAAGCCTTCGGGCCGGGCCGTTTCGTGCTGGGCGCCTACAAGATCCGTGAGGGCGGCCCGCATGAACGCGCTTTGTCCTTCGTGGCCGTCGATGGCAAAATCGTTGTCGCCTCGGTGCGCATGACGCGCATCGCGGCCGGCGCGGGTCGTGCGCTGATGCTCGGACCGCTTGCCGTGCGGCCGGCCTTCAAGAATCTCGGCATCGGCCGCCGGCTGGTGACGATCGCGCTGGAAGCCGCCGCCAAGGCCGGCATGCCGGCCGTGATGCTTGTCGGCGACGAGCCCTATTACGGCCCGCTCGGCTTCAAGAGAATCCCGCGTGGGCAAATCTCCATGCCGCGCCCGGTCGATCTCGACCGGCTTTTGTCGCATGAGATCGTGCCGGGCGCGGTGGCAAGGCTGGTGGGGGAGGTTTGCCACGCCGATCAGGCAAGGATTGCCGCGAACGTCGCCGCGATGGCGTGACCATCCCGACGCTGTTGCGCCGTCCTGTCGGGCTTCGTAGCATGTGGCCGGTCAGCGCATAATCCCGAAAATTGGAATCGATTTTCGGAAAGGATCATGCGCAAATAAAGTGCTACAGCGTCCTTTGCGCGTCCGAAAGGACGCGCGGCGCTGTAGTGCATATCGCCCAAAAGTGCGCAGCGGTTTTGGGATAACGACATGCTTAAAAACAAAAGCCTAAAGCGCGTCGATTGAGTCCGTTTCAATTCGACGCGCTTTAGAGGGAGGACGCTGGCATGAACCCGAACGGCCAGATTGCGATCGTCACCGGCGGCGGCTCCGGCCTCGGCGAAGCGACGGCGCGTGCACTGGCCGCGAAGGGCGCCGGCGTTGCAATCCTCGACCTCGGCATCGAGCGTGCGGCGAAGATTGCGGCCGATATCGGCGGCATCGCCATCCAATGCGACGTAAGCAGCGCCGACGGCGGAGCTGCTTGCGTGGCGGAAGTGGTAAAAAAGTTCGGCGAACCCCGTATCCTGGTCAATTGCGCCGGCATCGCCATCGGCATGAAGACGATCGGCAAGGACGGTCCGCACCCGCTCGATCAGTACCGCAAGGTGATCGAGGTCAATCTGATTGGCACCTTCAACATGATCCGCCTCGTTGCCGACCGGGCCGCGAAGCTTGAGCCGCTGGAGGGCGGCGAGCGCGGCGTCATAGTCAACACGGCATCGGTCGCCGCCTATGACGGTCAAATCGGCCAGGCCGCCTATTCAGCCTCCAAGGGCGGCGTCGTCGGCATGACGCTGCCGGTGGCGCGCGACCTTGCCCGGTCGGGCATTCGCGTCTGCACCATCGCGCCCGGAATCTTCAAGACGCCGATGATGGCCGGCATGCCGCAAGAGGTGCAGGATTCGCTGGGCGCCGCGGTGCCCTTCCCGTCCCGTCTCGGCGAGCCTTCCGAATATGCGGCCCTTGTGCTGCACATCGTCGAAAACCAGATGCTCAACGGCGAGATCATCCGCCTCGACGGCGCCATCCGCATGGCGCCGAAGTAGTCGATCATGAGTGCCGAAGTCTCGCCGCAGGCGAAGACCGGCCCGCTCGCCGGCCTGACGGTGATCGAGATGGCCGGGATTGGACCGGTGCCGCTGGCCGGCCTGATGCTGTCGGAGATGGGAGCCGAGGTGCTGCGCATCGAGCGGATTGGGTCGACCCAGCCGTTCCTGTCGCTACCGGATGAATACGACATCGACCGTCACGGCCGCTCCATCCTGCGGATTGACCTAAGGCGCTGGGAAGGCGCCGAATTGGTGCTGCGCCTTGCCGAAAAGGCCGACATTCTGGTCGAAGGGTTTCGTCCCGATGTCATGGAGCGGTTTGGTCTCGGGCCGGATGCGGCATTGGCGCGCAACCCGGCGCTGATCTACGGCCGCATGACGGGGTTCGGCCAGGACGGACCGCTATCGGGTCGTGCCGGCCACGACATCACCTACCTCGCCTATTCGGGTGTGCTGCACACCATCGGCCAGGAAGGAAGCCGGCCAGTCCCACCGCTCAACCTCGTTGCCGACTATGGCGGCGGCGCCGTGATGCTGGTTGCCGGCGCACTGGCCGCCCTGTTTGAGCGTTCGCGCTCCGGCAGGGGCCAGGTGATCGATGCCGCGATGACTGAGGGCGCTTCGATGCTGGCGGCACCTGTGCACGCCTTGATGGCAGCGGGCCTGTGGAGTGACACGCGCGCCGCGAACCTGCTCGATTCCGGCGCGCCCTTCTATGACACCTATGAGACGGCGGACGCACGCCACGTCGCCGTCGGCTGCCTTGAACCCCGGTTCTTCGCTGAATTCGCAAGACTGCTGCCGCTCGACGAGCGTTTTGTGCACGGCCAATACGACAGGACGTTGTGGCCGCAGATGCGCGCTGCCATTGTCGATCGGGTCGGGCAGAAGACACGGGACGACTGGGACCGTCTCTTTGCTGCGACCGATGCTTGCGTTGCACCGGTTCTGTCGTTGCGGGAAGCCAGGGATCATCCGCACAATCGCGCTCGCAAGGCCTTTGTGACGTCGGGTGCGCTTGAGCGCCCCGCCCCGGCGCCGCGCTTTTCGCGCTCCCGGCCGACGCTTGCCACCATGCCGGCCGATCACGATTGTCAGGCGGCGACCGTGCTGGCACGCTTCGGCCTTTCGGAAAGCGAAACTGAGGCCCTTGTCAAATCCGGTGTGATGGGTTGATAACCGGAGAATACAAATCAGCTTAAGACGGTGTGGATTTTGGACGACCGAAAAAAGGACGTGATCCGCGAGACCGACGCCGAAGCGATCAGGCTGGCGAAGACGCTGATCCGCAGCGCCCGTTTCGGCGCGCTGGCGGTGATCGAGCCCGGGACCGGTTCGCCGCTAGCCAGCAGGGTTGGTGTCGCCACCGATATCGACGGCGCGCCGCTGATCCTTGTCTCGATGCTGTCCGCCCATACCGGCGCGATCCTTACCGACCCGCGTTGTTCGCTGCTTGTCGGCGAGCCCGGCAGAGGCGACCCGCTGGCACACCCGCGGTTGACGCTCGTCTGTCGGGCAGCACGGCTTGAGCGTGGATCCGGCGAGCACGCCCGCGCCGAACGGCGCTATCTCAACCGCAACCCCAAGGCGAAGCTCTATGCCGGACTTGGCGATTTCTCGATCTTCCGCCTCGAGCCGGAGCGGGCCAGTCTCAACGGCGGCTTCGGCAAGGCCTACTTGCTCGAGCGCACCGATCTGGTCACGACCGCTCCGATCGTCGAAGAGCTTGCCGCTGGTGAACAATCCGCCCTCGACCATATGAATGCCGACCATAGCGACGCAATTGCCGTCTACGCGCGCCATTTCGCCGAGGCCGCAGGCGACGGCTGGGCCATCACCGGCTTCGACGCCGACGGCATGGACCTGGCATTGGGCGACGATGTCTGCCGGGTCTTCTTCCCCGAGCCACTGAGGACAGCGCGTGAGCTCAGGCGTGTTCTGGTCGACATGGCAAAGACCGGCCGAGTTGCAGACGAAACACAGTCCGACAGTTAATCGTGTCGGGTCGAAAGCAAGTCTTGAGGTTTGAGTGAAATGTTCTACCCTTTCCCGGTAGCGTTGAATCGCCAGCGCACATTCGCGAGTGAGTCTATGGAATCAGACGCTATTGCCCCCATAGCGCCGGATGAGCAGGAAGGTGTGGGGGATCGATGGTCTCGAAAAAGCTAATCGCCAATGCCGAATCAGCGGCTGCGTTTCTGACGCTGATGGGCAACGAGAAACGACTGTTGATCATGAACTATCTGGCCGACGGTGAAATGTCGGTCGGTGCTATCGCCGAGAAGGTTCTGCTCAGCCAATCCGCCCTGTCACAGCATCTGGCCAAACTGCGGGCGCTCGATCTCGTCGAGACCCGGCGCGACCGGCAGATGATCTACTATTCCTGCAAATCCGATGCCGTGCGCGAACTTCTCAACACGTTGGACCGGATTTTCGGCGAAGGTGAGTTGTCGCAGATGGCGTACCGCCTGCGTCGCTCCGGGACTTGACCGGGCGAATGCATGTCGCCCAAAGCCTGCCTTGGGCTTGACCCGAGGGTGCGAAGCGGTTTTGGGATAACGACATGCATAAAAGCAAGAACTGGCCCAAGCACCCCTACCTCGCGGACGGTTCTTAGAGCGACTTGCATCCACTTCGACGCAGAAAGTACTTTGGATCCACGCATCGAGTTGTCCGAAAACCCACTACGATTTTTCGGGGCGATGCGTGTCCGCCGAGGCAAGCATGCGCCCCATTCGTATCGAAGACCCGCAAGACCCGCGCGTCGCCGCCTATCTCGACATCCGCGAGCGCGATCTTGCCGGCCGGCAGGGCCGCTTCGTTGCCGAAGGCAAGGTGGTGCTCGAAATGCTGCTCGCGGCCAAACGCTTTTCGGCCGAATCGGTGCTGGTACTCGAAAACCGGCTGGCAGGCCTCGACGGAACCCTGCGCAAGGCACCCGCGGACCTTCCGGTCTACGTCACGGCCAGCGAGGTCATGGACAGGATTGCCGGCTTTCACATGCATCGCGGCATATTGGCGATCGGCCGCAAGGGCGCGGCGCAGCCTGCAGAGGCCTTGCTGGATACCCTGCCCGCCCGCGCGTTGATCGTCGTGCTGCTCGGCATCGCCAACCATGACAATATGGGCTCGATCTTTCGCAACGCCGCCGCCTTCGGCGCCGATGCGGTGTTTCTGGACGCGACCTGCTGCGATCCGCTGTACCGCAAGGCGATCCGCGTCTCGGTCGGCGCCGCGCTGAAAGTTCCCTTCGCCTCCTTCACTGAGACCATCGGCTTCACCGCGGCGCTCGACCGGCTGGGCTTCGGCCAGTTCGCTTTGTCGCCGCGCGGGCAAACCGGCATCCGCGATGCGAAAAGGACTGAACGGCTGGCGCTCTATCTCGGCACCGAAGGCGAAGGCCTGCCCGAAAGCCTGCTCGCCCGCTTGCGGACGGTGCGGATCGATATGGCAGAAGGCTTCGACAGCCTGAATGTCGCCGCCGCGTCAGCCATCGCCTTACATTATTTTTCGACAGGCAGGACCTGAGTCGCAAAAGACAGCATCACTGCCTGGGCTCAATGCGCCGATTCGGCCTTCTGCAGCGCCCGCACGCGATCGGCAAGGCTGCGTTCGCCGCTTCCCGGTTGGTCGGGTGCAGCAAGAACCTTTGCGATCGGCGACTCCGGCCCGTCGAGCTTCGCCGTCAGGGCGACGACTTGCGCCGCCAGGTCGCTCATCTGCTCACGCAATGCAGCGCTGGCCCGCGCATCGTCGCCGTCTTCGGATTTGGATGCCTCGAAGGCGGCAAGATCCGTTTTCAGTTTCTTGTTCTCGCGGGCCAGTTCCGTCAGCCTCGCCTCCAACCGCTCGCGGTCGCTGTCGAGCTTGGCGATGGCTTTTTGGGTGTCGTCGTCGTCCTTGACGGCCGCATCGGCCTGACTGCCTTGCACTCCGACGAGACGCACCGCGGAGGCGTTTTCCACCCTTTCGCTTTTCCACTTTTCGCGAAGCCGCGCGATTTCCTTGTCGCGGCGGTCAAGCTTGTCCTCGCGATCGGCAAGCGTGGCGAGCAGGCGCTCGACCTTCTTGTCTAGTTCGCCGGTCCTTTTCTTCTCGGCCTTCAACGCGTCTCGCGCGGCCTTGCTCTCGGCCGCGATCTCCTGTTGACGCCTGTCCGCCTCCTTGCGCTGGCCACGCAGCACCGAAATGTCGTCGGCCAGCTTTTGCAGTTCGGACTCGCGCGCCACAAGTTCGATCTGACGGCTGCTGGAAGAAAAGCTGGCGTCGTCATACATGTGCTCCAGTTTTTTCAGCTCGCGCACACGCTTTTCCAGGGCATGCTCGGTTTGAGCAAGCCGATCTGACAAAAGCTGCAACTGGTCTTCGCGCTGCCGAAGGTCTTCGCCCTTGGCCTCGAGTTCGGAAAGGGCCTGTTTCTTGTCCTTCCGCTCGAGCGCCATCTCCTTCAGTGCCTCGCGGCCGCGGCTGATCTCGACAAGCTGTTCGGCCGATTTCTCGCGCAGCGACTTGACGCTCATCTCGAGCCGGCGCGTCGACATGGCGAACTCGGCGCGGATGCGATCCTTCTCCGCCTGGATCTCGGCCAGCGTCAGCGGCATCGAGCCCTCGACGCGTTTGCGCGTCAGCATCACGGCCCGCCGCCAGATGGCCGGGGCAATCATCAGCGCCACAAAGCCGGCGCAGAGAAAGCCGAGGACAAAGAACAGGACCGACTGAACCAAGGTGACTATCCGTTATGGACGGCAAACAACCGTAAGCGACTGTGCCACGTTCGCATGACGGAATTCCAGCGCTGCGGCAAGGGTCTGCCGCAGCAATGTTCAGATCGTCGACCTTGGAACCAGTCGAGACGGCGAGGCAGCCGCTTGCTCAGAATGGATTCCAGGTGGCGCGCTGGGTAAGCTTGAGATAACCGAGATTGACGCCAAGCCGGGCGCCGACGCCGGTGCGGATCGGCACCAGCAGCACATTGTTGTTCTTCATCACGTTGAAGCCGACGCCAGCCACGAGATAGGCAGAGCCGGCAACGCCGCCGAAACGATTGTAGAGGCTGTTCACGTCGTCGAGATTATAGACCAGCATCATCACCCGCGAGCCCTCGCCGCCAAAATCCCAGCCGAGCGACGGGCCCTGCCAGAACACTTTGTGATCGCCGGCATTCTTGGTATAGAGCGTGCCTTCGCCATAGGTCAGGCCACCGATCAGCGCGCCCGAGCCCTCCTCGCCAAGCAAATAGCCATTGGGCAGGCCGTAGGAGGCGAAAATTTTCTCGACGACGGTGGCGAGCCCGCCCGACGTCGCGCCGAAGAATTTATGACCGGAATCGACGATCTCCTGAGCGGTGTATTCCTGGGCCCGCGAAGGCGAGGTCGAAAAGACGATGACAAGGCCCATGAGAGCGATCGCCATTGAGGTGACACGGAAAAAACTCCGGTCGTAGTATCGGGAAAACATGCTTCCAATCTCCGTCAGGGAGCACTTTCGCCGACGCCTCACATCCGTGCGGCTCTTTGGCGGCCGCTAAGGATGACTGTTATGGGCAAACTATGCCGTAATCCTTTTTCAACCATTAAGCTTTCACATGAAGATGGCGGTTAGAAGGCTGTTTTCGAGCTGGTTTCGCATCGCCCCGCAGTATCCGCACCCTGCGTGAACACACCATTTTCGATAACGACAATTCCGGATTTGTTGCTGCACGCTCAGGCGCTGTGTATTCAAGGCCTTGGGAGAGAGCGTGATTCGTGTGGGCAGGCGTGATCATTTATCGCGCGGCCATTTCTAGTGAAATTTTGCAGGGACTTTCGCCGATGGCCGAGCTTTTCACCCTTTCCGCACCCGATCTCGCAGCGCTTTTGTGCAGCCGGGTCTGCCACGACATCATTTCGCCGGTCGGCGCTATAAACAACGGGCTTGAGCTGCTCGACGAAGGCGGCGCCGACGAAGATGCCATGAAATTAATTCGGCAGAGCGCCAGAAACGCTTCGGCCCGCCTGCAATTCGCCCGCATCGCCTTCGGCGCAGCCGGTTCTGCCGGCATGATGATCGACACGGGGGACGCCGAGGCCGTTGCGATCGCCTTTTTGAAGAACGAGAAGCCGGAACTGGTCTGGAACGGAACCCGTGCGCTGCTGCCCAAGAACAAGGTAAAGCTGCTGCTCAATCTCATTCTCGTCGCCAACGCCGCCATTCCCCGTGGCGGTAAGCTTACGGTTACGCTTGAAAACCTCGACACAGAACCCCGCTTTGCGCTCGCCGCGAGCGGTCCGATGCTGCGCGTGCCGCCCAAATTCCTGGAACTCCATTCCGGCAACAGGCCTGAAGAACCGATCGACGCGCATTCGGTGCAGCCCTACTACACTTTGCTTCTGGCGCGCGAGGCGAACATGACGATATCGATCCACGCAACCGCAGAAGAAATCGTACTATCGGCTGCTTGAAGTTACTAAGAAATGATTGAAAAGAATAGACAAGTGTTTTTAGACAATATTTACCACGCCATCACGGTAGAATGAAATGAGCCTTCCAGGCAAGTTCGGCCGAAGCATCGGTCAAGAAGTTTCCGTAAAAGCTGTTCTTGCAAAAATTTTACCTATCGGCTTTTCAGCTTCTTTACCGGATTGATCGTACCGTGCCCTTTCAGTACCGCGACGCTGCCGGATTGCCGCATGGCAAAGAGGGCCCGGAAATGAAACGCTGCATGTTCATCGACGATTCGAGCGTCATCAGGAAGGTTGCAAAGCGCATCCTGGGTGGTTCCGACATGCTGGTCATCGAAGCTGCCAGCGGGTTTGACGCGATCGAGATGTGCACTGCCGACATGCCGGATATCATCGTCGTAGACGGCGCCTTGCCGGACATGCAGGCGGAGGACGTCATCCGCCGCATACGCGCCATGGAAAGTCCGATACAGCCCCAGATCCTGATTTCGCTGGTTGAGGTCGACGTCGCTTCGATCATGCGGGCAAAGCGCGCCGGCGCTCAGGGCTATCTGCTGAAGCCGTTCAATCGGCCGCAACTTCTCGAATGCTTCCGCACCTTGAGAATTGCAGCCTGATTCGCCGATCCCTGGCGCGTGGCCCCGGAAATTGGCGCTCTAATGTCTGCGATACAAACGCAAAAGTCCGGCCGAAGCCGGATTTTGTAGGAAAATCGATCGGATCGGCGTCGTCAGCTCAGGCGCTGACGCGGATATCTTCCGGCTCGCGCAGCACATAGCCGCGACCCCAAACCGTCTCGATGTAATTCTGGCCGCCGGAAGCGGCGTCGAGCTTCTTGCGCAGCTTGCAGATGAAGACGTCGATAATCTTCAGTTCCGGTTCGTCCATGCCGCCGTAAAGGTGGTTGAGGAACATTTCCTTGGTGAGCGTAGTGCCCTTGCGCAGCGAGAGCAGCTCCAGCATCTGGTATTCCTTGCCGGTCAGATGCACGCGCTGGCCACCGACCTCAACGGTCTTGGCATCGAGATTGACCACCAGGTCGCCGGTGGTGATGACCGACTGGGCATGGCCCTTGGAACGCCGCACGATAGCGTGGATGCGGGCGACCAGTTCGTCCTTGTGGAACGGCTTGGTCATATAGTCGTCTGCGCCGAAGCCGAGGCCGCGTACCTTGTCCTCGATGCCGGCCATGCCGGAGAGGATAAGGATCGGCGTCTTTACTTTGGAAAGGCGAAGTGTTCTCAAGACCTCGTATCCCGACATGTCGGGGAGATTGAGGTCGAGAAGGATGATATCGTAGTCGTAGAGCTTGCCTAGATCGACACCTTCTTCGCCAAGATCGGTGGTATAGACGTTGAAACTTTCCGATTTCAGCATCAGCTCGATGCTTTGTGCGGTTGCACTGTCATCTTCTATCAGCAGAACACGCATTTCATTCCCCTTTTCTGCTGCCGGACCATTTCACGACCCGTCCAGGACCGGAGCAGTGATTGCCTGAGCAGAGGCTGCCATCTAATGGTTAACAAAACCTAATTCCGTGCCGCTGACGGTACCAGATTTTTTAACCCCTTTCTACACCTTGTTGAATCTAATAGTGAATCACAGAACCAAACCGCTAATGCAAAACATTAATAAGCCAGACTAAGTGACTCCAGGGACTCGCTGGCCGTGCTTCCGCATCGAGAGCCGGAATTTTTACCCGGCCTTAAGTCCTGAGCCGTATGATTAACAATGCCCGTAAACGAATGGTTACCGCCGGCAAAAAACTTTAGGAATTTGTTTTCCATAGTTCCTGTAAAGTCGGTGGAAACGGGTGAAGCCTGAGGTTTGCCAGGTGGATTGGACGATATGTGCAGGTGTGCGTTTCCAGGAGTACCGAATCATGAAGTCACGTGAAAACCTCGTTCGGCTGAAGCAGTTCCAGGTGAATGAGAAGCGGCGGCAATTGCTGCAACTCGACATGATGATCGCTGAATTCGAGCGCATGGCTGTCGAACTGGAGCTCCAGATCACTGCCGAAGAAAAGAAAGCCGGCATCACCGACATCAACCATTTTGCCTATCCGACCTTCGCCAAGGCAGCGCGCCTGCGCCGCGACAATCTCAGAAACTCGCAAAGCGACCTCGCCCAGCAGCGAAGCGTTGCCGAATCACTGCTCGGCGAAGCCGAAGCGGAGCTTTCCAAAGCGGAAATGCTCGAATCGCGCGACACCAAGATCCGCGACGCCGAGACCGGCGGCCGCAGCGCCATGATCGGCTGAAAACAAGGCTTTAAGGCCAGTCAACACCCAGCGATCAGGGCGTTGCTCATCTGGAACGTCGCCGCTCATTGGTCGAGCAGCTGCCAGTTTCAGGCCCACGCTACCAAATTCCCTTCATGTTCCGCGACCGCCCGCATCCGGGCATCCCTGATGTCCGGCGCAGGCGATTCCGGCCCGGACCTTATCTGATTGAGCAGCCCACCAGGTTCTGGCCGAGTTCGGCGCGTCGTGCCCGACCGCGCAGGCCCCGTGGAACGTGGCAAGGTCGACGCGAAAAAGCTTGCCGTCCCTGTCGCAAAGACCCGCTCGAAGAAGCAGGTGCCGCTCATGCCTTTCTCGACCGATCGGCAGGTGGTGCTGACCGTCTGAAGCAGAGAGAACCGTTGCGGCAATGCAAAAAGGCGCGGATTGTCGCGCCTTTTGAGTTCCTCGAACGAGCCTTAATGCCGATATTGCTGGATGCGCGTCGTGCGCAGGCCGGCAAGGCCATATTCGTCGATCGACGCCTGCCAGGACAGGAATTCCTCGGTGGTCAGCTTGTAGCGCTGGCACGCCTCTTCGAGGCTCAAAAGCCCACCCCGTACAGCCGCCACCACTTCCGCCTTGCGCCGGATAACCCAGCGACGCGTGTTCGTCGGCGGCAGATCGGCAATCGTAAGGGGGCTGCCGTCAGGCCCGATAACATATTTGACGCGCGGTCTAACAAGATCGGTCATCGTACTCTCTACTAAAAACTCAAAGACCCAATCCCCACCACATTACCGCCACAGCTTTAAAAATTGCCTAAGCGAACCCTAATAGCTAGGTAAGGATCATGAACGCCGCGTTAGTCTTTTCGTCGGCATTTGAGATATCTGCCCGCGAGCGCCGAATCCGTTCAAAAAAATCGGCCGGTTCGCGAAGCTGGCGTACCCGGAAAGCTTGACCTATATTCCGGCCATTGGCATTCAAGCCCCCTCATCCAGGGCGCCGTGCAGAACGAAAGAACCATGAACAGCCTCGACCTTCCCGGACGTTCCGAAAACACCCGCGTCGTTGTCGCCATGTCGGGCGGCGTCGACTCGTCGGTCGTTGCCGGTCTTTTGAAGCGCGAAGGCTATGATGTCGTCGGCGTCACGCTGCAACTCTACGACCATGGCGCGGCAACGCACCGGGCCGGCTCATGCTGCGCCGGCCAGGACATCGACGATGCCCGCCGCGTCTCCGAGACGCTCGGCATTCCGCACTATGTGCTCAATTACGAGGAGCGCTTCCGCAAGGCGGTGATCGACCCCTTCGCCGAGAGCTATGTGGCCGGTGAAACGCCGATCCCTTGTGTTTCCTGCAACCAGACGGTGAAATTCGCCGACCTTCTCGCGACCGCCAAGGAGCTCGGCGCCGACGCGCTGGCCACCGGCCATTACATCCGCTCCGGCGCCAACGGCGCCCATCGCGCACTGTACCGGCCGGTCGACGCGGACCGCGACCAGAGCTATTTCCTGTTCGCCACCACGCAGGCGCAGATCGATTATCTGCGCTTTCCGCTTGGCGGCCTGTCGAAGCCGCAGGTTCGCGCCATCGCCGAGGAAATGGGGCTGACGGTCGCCGCCAAGCAGGACAGCCAGGACATCTGCTTCGTGCCACAGGGCAAATATTCCGACATCATCGCCAAGCTGAAGCCGACTGCTGCCAATCCGGGCGACATCGTCCATATCGACGGCCGCGTGCTCGGCCGCCATGAAGGCATTTTGCGCTACACGATCGGTCAGCGCCGCGGCATCGGCATCGCCTCGGGCGAGCCGCTCTACGTCGTCCATCTCGACGCCGATCGAGCCCGCGTCGTCGTTGGCCCGCGCGAGGCGCTGGAGACGCACAAGATCTATTTGCGCGACATGAACTGGCTGGGCGACGCCGCGCTGTCCGACATCCCGGCGGCCGGGCTGGAGCTTTTCGCGAAGGTCCGCTCGACACGCCCGCCGCGCCCGGCCGTGCTGCATCACAACGCCGGGATCACTTCGGTGGAACTGGTCGACGGCGAGTCCGGCATCGCGCCCGGCCAGGCCTGCGTGCTCTATTCCGACGACGGCAACCAGGCCCGCGTGTTCGGCGGCGGCTTCATCGAGCGTTCCGAGCGTGGCGCCGAGGCCGAGGCGATGCTGACGCGGCTGGCAGCCCGCCCGGCGCAGATTCCCGCCGAATGATCCCGATCCTATCGGGATGATCAGGCTCTAACACAGCGGCACTTTCTCTCAGGAAGACGATCCGGTGTGGGTAACCGTGCCAGCGGTCAGGATACGCAGCACCCTGATGGCTTCCTCGCCGCTGGTGCGCGGTTCTGCCCGCGTCTCGATGCACTGGATGAAATGCTCGAGCTCTCGCGTCAGCGGCATGCCCTCGCCTACCGCCACATAGGACGGCTCGTTGGTGGTGAAGGCCCATTGGCCGCTGTCTTGCCATACCGCGTGACGGTAGACGGCGAGCTTGCGCTCCCACGGCTCGACATCGTCGAACACCGCCATCGCCCTGGTGCCGACCACGGTCAGCCGCCGTTCGCGGTAGGGATTGAGCCGCGACGCGAAGAGATGGCTGCGCAGACCGTTGGGAAAGCGCATGTGCAGATGCGCGAAATCGCTGAGATTGTCGAGGAGCGCTGCCCCCTCGCCACGCACCTCGATCGGTTCTGTGCCGGTGATGGCGAGGATCATCGACAGATCGTGCGGCGCAAGGTCCCACAGCGCATCGTTCTCGGTGTGAAACTTGCCGAGCCCGAGCCGGTGCGAATGGATATAGCGGACCTCGCCGAGCTCGCCATTGTCGATCAGCGCCTTCAACGTCTCGAAGGCTGGATGAAAGCGCAGTACATGGCCGACCATGAAGACACGGCCATTGTCGGCCGCCGCCGTCACCGAGCGCTCGGCATCCGCCACCGTCAGCGCGATCGGCTTCTCCACCAGCACGTCCTTGCCGCCCTGGACGGCGCGCACCGCCATGTCGGCATGGAACTGCGGCGGCAGCGCCATGACGATGGCATCGACGTCGCTGCGGATAAAGAGCGCCTCCGGCTCGATCGCCAGGCAATCCTGCTCACTGGCGAAGCCTTCGGCGCGGGCAGGGTTGACGTCCGAGACCGCGTGCAGCGCGCCGAGCGCCTTGAGGGTGCGGATGTGGTTGCTGCCCCAGTATCCGCAACCGAGGACTGCAATGCGCGGTTTCATCAATTCCAACTCTAGAATTTCGTGGCCGAGACATAGCGGCGCGCCCCGCCGAACTCAACCCCGGCATTTCTGTGCCCAATTATCTGCCCGGCAAAGCTTTCCGGCCATTGGCGCGACGTGCGTCCGCTTGCACGCACAAGGCACGCGTCTCAAGACCGCGAAGCTTCGCATCGTTCCGGAAGATCGATTCCGATTTCGGAAAGCACAATGCGATAGAATGTGCCGGCATGCCGGCTGCATCGATGCTTGACAGGCTTGGCGTCCCAACCTTATATCCGCCCGACCTTGGCGAACGCTTCGACATGCCTTCTTAAGGCGGATTTCGGACCTTTCGCCGCCCTGGCGGGGTAGCTCAGTTGGTTAGAGCACGGGAATCATAATCCTGGGGTCGGGGGTTCAAGTCCCTCTCCCGCTACCAAAATTCTCTCAATAAATCAAAGTGTTAACCTAGGGCATCCAGCCACCCTAGGTTATTTTCATGTCGCGCCATGTTGCAAACCACTACCGTTGATTTCCAAGGGTTTCCTGCGACTATCGGCAGGTCCGTGCGACATGGAATGCGACATGGCTACGCTAAATCCGGTGCTAGTTTGAAACGGTCTGATCTGCGTCCGAAATGGTCGCATGCATCGGCGTTGACGCGAACTCGATTGCCACAATTCGCCAGCCTGGTGCCGGTTCTCGGGTATGCCGTGCTTTGGGGCGACTCGTTTAAGGCGCTAGTGATGAAGTTTTCCACTCTCGGCCCGTCTTTGTGGTTTTCGCCCCTGACAAGGATCTACCTCCTTTACCTTGGAGGCGTGTACATCTTAGTCGGCCTGTTTATGTATTGGCTGGCCTGTCCGCGCCCATTGAGGATGTACCGTAGCCGCCGCGAATACGTGGAAGCTGTTCGAGGCGATCGGGATGCCACGGAGTGTGCTCGGGCCGGAAAAGCTCTGCGTCCAATCTATGATTCGATGCCGATGGACGGACTAAGCAAGCGACCGATCTATGGAATACTCGTGTCCAACGAAGAACTCGGAATAACTGAACGGGAACCCGCGGCGGTAATGGCGGGGGCGTCGATAGCGCCGCTGACCGCCTACTATGAATTGCTGGACCGCAAAGACCCATTTGTGTCGGGGTTGTGCTTGCTCACGCTCGTGTTCGGGGCTTTTCTGTTTCTACTCCCAAGTTTGGAAGTCTTCTTGATGGCAATGAGCCGTATGGCTTCCCACGGCTGGCCGTGGTCCTTTCTGCCGGTGAGAAGCCCGCCACCGTGAAAGGCTCAAGAAGGTGTTAGGGCCCGCGCACCACCTGCCCGACGGCGAAGCCGGCATCATCGAAAACAGCGAGATGTAGATGCGAAATGTCGCGGCGGCGATCGCACTGGTAATGATATCCGTTGGCGGCGCCGGCGCCGACTTCAAATCAAGCAGAGAAGCCTACGATAACTGCCTCATTGCGGGCATGGTGAAATTCAAGGATCTGTGCGAACCCGCCGATCAACTCGCAAAGGCTGTCGCCGTAGGGTGCAATCCGCAACTCGTCGCTCTTATGCGTTCGCTGCCAAATATGAAGACCGTCGATAAGGCTGAACTGGCAGCAAAACACCGCCAGGACAAAACCGACGAGGTCATGAGCCTTCTGCTCGAATACCGTTTGAAGCATCCGTGCCAGTAGTTGTGCTCTAGCGCTTCGGCTTCGGCGTGATCTCCTCGATTTTGGCGCCCCCGCCGATCTCTTCCGCCATTGCCTCGGCCTTCGCCTTGTCCTTGGTTGTTAGGACCGTGCGCCAGAAGGGCTTTTCGAAAACGCTCACCACGTAGGTCGTCACCGGCTTGTCGGTCATCATCACCCGCCCTTTGCCTTGCCGTAGCCGGTCGGGCTGGTGTCGGGCGTGTAGATCAGCCCGACCTTGTTGCCGCCGCATCTCGAGCATTTTAGCTTGGACTTGAAATCCCATTCCATCGCCGGCGCGTCCGGTCCGAACCGATCGCGAAGCTTCACCAGGTCGAGCACCTGCCGATGGTGGCATGGCGCCGTCTGGCAATGCGCCGTCACCGCCATCTGCTCGTCGATCAGAGATTGGAACGTCCAGCCCTTTGCAATGCGATGAAGGAGCCAACACAAAAACCCCGGCGCTAGGCCGGGGCTAACACTCAGGCGGCTGCACAACCCTGCGGTTGCCATCCGTGGTCGGTTTCGCAGAAGCGACCTGTGGGCGCCTCGATCTTGTCGAGATCTGCAAGCCGGTCAATCATCCGGCGAATGCGGCTGCCCTTGTTGATGTACTCCGAATAGAGGGCGCGTAGGAGCAAGTCGGCGGAGCCATTCATCGGCTTCGTCCGGCCCTTCTCCCATCGCCGTACGGCTTGCTCGTCTGCTCCGAGGATCCCGGCTAGGTTCTTCTGTGTAGTGTCCATTTCAAGGCGCAGGAAACGAAGTTCTGCACCATTGAGAGGCTTGGGGAGCGATACGAGCCATTGACCGATCGCCTTGTGGAGGCCTTCGGTGTCTTGGATCGACACACCTTCCCCATATGCCGTGTCGTGCTTTGTATATCCGTTCTCGAGCCACACGTTGTCGAGACCGCTTTCGATATAGTGGTAAGCCATCTCTTTACCCATCCCTAAAACACCGTGATCACGACCAGGGATTTTCCCCAATCAATTGCCACGACGCATTCCATTTCTTCTCCGGCCGCGTGCCGGTACATATTGACCTGCCAATGCCCCTTCGCGTTCATGACTGGACCTTCACAGATCGATCCACGCTGTACGCACAGTTCGACCTGCCTCCGAGAAATACGCCGCTGCCGCCCGCGCTTGCGTGCGTGTGTCACGATGACGATGTTGTTCGTGTCGGCCGCTAATAGCTTTATCATCTTCAAAGCCAGCGGCGCGGTAAGCGTCAGCGGTATTATCTCGGCCATGTGCCTATCAATATGATAGGTGCATCGCAATAGTCAATGCGCCGTTTAAGTTAAAGTTCCGTGACGTTCCGGCCACGAGCTTGTGAAATTAACTTCACGGCGCCTGATTGTCACCAGCGCGCGTTTCGGTCGGCCGCTGTCCTACAGCGAAACAAGCGCCTCGCGCGTCCTGGCGCCCGCCTGTGACCAGTGCCATGCATTGCTGGGCCATACTGCGGGAAAGCTTTCGCTGCTTGTCGAGCCATGGTCCAAAATGACCACGCGGCAGGGACGCCTTGGTCTGGATCAACCAGCGGCCGATAGCGAGCTTCTGATCGATCGACAGATGCCCGCGCGGGATCACGCGAGTATCGGCCGGCGCCGAATCAGCCAGCGGTGCGACATTGGCCGACGACATCAGCGCCAGATAGGCCTTGTGAACCTCAGCCTGGAGCCTGTCAGGCAGCTTCATGAATTGCCGGACGGTCATGCCGGCGCCCAAGGCCAGAACCGCGGTGTGCCGCTTTTCGCCACGAAGGCGCCGGAGGCGATGTGCCTGCCATTGATTGGGCAGCCGATAGGTGCCGACGCCCTCGATCTCGACCTCGGTGAGAGGAGTCCGTGCCAGCATGCCCACGCCTCGCTGTGGAGAGTGCGCGGATAGTTGCATAAGTCTCGACTTATACGCAAGATCGGCTCTGGCACCAGCCGCGGTCAACGCTTGACTGGCGGGGCAGGTCAGATACTTTTGTTGTGTGCCTTGAGAGAAGCGGCCCTTGGGCACTTTTGAGTTAAGCCGCGTAATAACCGACGATGGGTGGATCCCTTACGTCGAAGATAAGGAAAGAAGCAGCACCAGATTGCTGGCCGCGCTGCCCCACATAACTCCCCTGCACAACAACCCGGCTCGCCGCCCGCTATGGGCGTTGCGGCCCCTAGAGGAGATTTGCGTGTGGAAACTGCCGAGAGACTTACGTTCGGAGAATGGGTGCCCTGCAAGGCTAGCGACGTAGCTCGATATGGAACCCGGAGGCTGCGAAGCGTCAGCTTCCGCTGCCTGCACTGTGGCAGGCCTGTCAGACCTCAGGATCGCCTCGACAAGCCAGCGGCTTTCGTCCATGAGCGCCGCAATCCCAAATGTCCGCGAGCTAGGCGATCTTGAACTCGACTTCGCGCAGCCATGGCGGCGCGCTCGGCTGCGTAAACCCACCGATAAATGGCATTGGAAACGTCATAGGCTGCGTGCTCCTCTATCGGCGTTGGCGCGAGGGCCAGGTCGCGGGAGGCCGATCTGGCGGTAGAGATCGTCGAGTTCCTGCGACGGAATGCAGGGCGTGTTAGATCCAGCGGTCCCGGCGCTGGTCGCCGGCCACAAGAACAAGGCCCAACAGCAAGCCTACAGCCGCGCCCAGCATGAAGGCGGACGACACCGTGCCAGGATTTTCTTGAACGACACCGGAAGCAGTAGACGCCCTATTGCGAAGTGCTTGCGTTGTCCGAGACACGCTATCGGCCGCGCCCTCATACCAACCAGTAGCTTCCTCGACCACCTCTTCAGCGCGCTCCGCGAGCGTCCGATTGATCTTGTTGATCTCGCGCTTCAGTTGCGCAACCTGCTTCTCCAAGTCTTCCTGAGCTTCTCGTTGCGTCTTGCTCGGCGTTGCGGCTTCGTTCGGGTCGTCAGCCATTGTGATCTCCCCTTGGGTGGGGCTCAACGGCCGCCGCGGCGTAAGGTTCCTCAGCAACAAAAAAGGCCCGCCACCGTGAGGCAGCGGGCCCAAGTCGCTCAACTAATCTTAGGCCGCCCGCGCCGGCAAGCTGGTGTAAGAAATCGGCATCTCTTTAGGAAATTCGCGTGGATCACTGACCACCCGCCCCAAGATGTTGCCGTGCAGCGACGATTTCGGTTCGCGATAGCCAGGACCATTTTATAGCTGATCTTCAGCGCCAAGGTCGGTGGGCCGGCTGGGCAGCGGTAATGGCAGCGGTGTCGGTAGCGTTTCAGGCAGTTGACCGGCTGACCCAATAATCAAGCCGGGCGAAGCTTGCGTTTTCCCTGCCGAAGGCAAACTCTAGTTAGATCAATTAATACATGGAGGGGTTCATGCGCCGTCTGATGCTACTGTCGGGTATAATTTTGATGCTGACCACTGGCCCATCTGCAAGCGGATTCATGGATGAAGGCACGTGTAAGCGAGGTGCGACGATGTACGGCTTCGATCTCGCTGATCATGTAAACGCGGTGAGCCAGCGCCTTGTGGCCTGCGTCAATTTCATTAACGATCGAGAAGTTGAAAACCACAATGCCCAACAGGATTTACTCCGCGAGTTGGCGGGGCAGATTGCATCGTTGGAGGATAGGCTCAGTGACCTTGAACGGCACTAGTAGAATGACACGCCGATCTGTTGCGGAAGAGCTCGAAAGCGCCGCCAATCGCATCGCGGACATATCACGCGCGGATCTGCAGATCATCCTGCGACGGGCCGCTTTGATTCTTAGAAACGTCACCGGCGTGCCGCTGGAGCCCGCAACGGAGGACGCTCTCAACTCCATCGCGGCCGAAATGAAAATTGGCCGGTCGGACCTCATCCAGATCGTGCTGCGCGAATGGCTGGAAACCAACGCCTATCTGCCGGTCCGAAAGATCGATGAGGAAAGCGAGACGGACGGCATCGCGTAGGTCTTCCGCGATCACACCATAGGCGGCAGCAGCCCCCATAAATTAGCTTGTCCTTGCGGCGGACCTTTTCCGCCTGGCCGGCGCCTAAATCCCCAACGCTCCCGCCCAAACGGGCGCCGGCCACTTTCAGCCCCTTCGTTCGAAAGTTGGCTTCCAGTCGCGATTGCGCGCCCGCTGCTGGCCTTCGTAGTCAGGAATGCATGTGAAGAACACCTGCCGGCGGTCACGGCTGGCAGCCTTGCAATTTGAGCAGACAAAGAGCCCGACCAGGTCGTCATGCATCGAGCCGTGGTCACGGCCAAGCCTGTCAATCAGCGCCTGGATATCGAGCTTCGTCGATTTGCAGCACACCGGATGCCCGCAATTGACATAGATGGTTTCGCGGGCGGCCAGAGTGTCGGCGAGGGTCTTTTGGGGCATGGCGATCTCCGTGAAAGGGGTTCGCCGCAATGGAGATTATATTCCTAAAATTTGATGTCGCTGGCAAGCGGGTTGGTCGCAGCTCGGAGCGAAACAGCCCGCGACAGTCGCGCTAGGTTCTCTTAAGGTTGAGCGGCAGGCCATTTTAGGCCGCCTAGGGAGGGAACAGGATGAACCGGGAAATCATAATTGCCTCCGTTACTGCCTTCACACTGGTCAGGTTTTTGTCCGACGCTACCGCCGATGCGGCCTCTGTAGAGGCAGTCATCGAGAAATCGATTTTCCACGTATCGATCGCCTTGCCGCATGACCAACGAAGGGTGGTCGTTTCCTGCGACCACCCTCCCATCCTTTCAGCGCTACACAAACAAGGAACTTAGCAATGTCCCGTCCGCCGCTTCCCCCTTTCAATGAACAGTCCGCCATCGAGAAGGTCCGCCTTGCCGAAGATGGCTGGAACAGCCGCGATGCCGCCAAAGTGGCGCTTGCCTATACAGTCGACACGCGCTGGCGCAATCGCGCCGAATTCGCAACCAACCGTGCCGAGGCTGAGGCCTTCCTGACGCGCAAATGGAACCGCGAGCTCGATTATCGCCTGATCAAGGAGCTTTGGGCCTTTCAGGGTAACCGCATTGCCGTTCGCTATGCCTATGAATACCACGACGACAGCGGTCAGTGGTTTCGTGCCTATGGCAACGAGAACTGGGAGTTCGCGGAAGACGGGCTAATGCGCGCGCGCCATGCCAGCATCAACGAGCATCCGATCACGGAAGCGGACCGCAAGTTCCGCTGGCCGCTCGGCCGCCGACCGGACGATCACCCAGGCTTGAGCGACTTCGGTTTTTAAGCGAGACCCGGATCAAGGAGGTCACCGCCATGGCAGGCTTCAAGCTCGATGCGAAGGCACGGCTGTCGATCGAGCTCGCGTTTACCGCCGGACGCGATGATCCCATTTTTGCCCGGCAGCAGGAGAAAGACGCGAAGGCACGGCGCGCGACGTCAAAGAGATCCCTGCTCGCCAACGGCGCGTGGAACACAACGGGGAAGTGATTCTGGCCAATCTTTCCAGGCAAACCCGTGAAGGGACAATCACTGGTGATTGAGCACGATTCAGGCCGACGCCGCGGCCCGCCTCTTCGAGAACCATCCGCATTTCTCTGTCTTTCCAGGAGACGGCGTGGACATCATGCCCTTCCTCACCGGCCCCGCGCCCTAGCCCTCCACTTGAGTGGCATACGTCACGACCCGTCGACTCTCAGCTACTGCTTCACACCGTGCCGGAGACGTAGCTCGACGACCTCCACTTCGCGCCGCATTTCGGCCGCAACGACATTGAGTGCCGAGCCATCTGGGCGGAATCGACGTTGTCGTCAACCTTCTGGCTCGACCGCCCCCAGGGGTGGCCAACGGCCCGCCTACTTGCCGACCACAAGATGAAGGGACCACCTCCGGCACCGCTAGCATCACCTCTTGTAGTCAGGCGACTCGCGATCGACGCAGCGCAGGCACGCTTTCCATTCGAGTTCACCGTCGTAGCCGTACCAGTCGCTTTTTGCCATATCCGCCAGATGGCGATCGATCTCGGGTTGGCCAAGCGTCATCAGAGTTGCACCTGCGGCGCCGGCAGACTGAACCTCCAGTTGCACAGCGCATGCCTGGTCGAGATAGAATGAGCGGAAGAATGCTTCTCCCACAGTCCTGCCAAGAACAAAGGCGCCGTGGAAAGCCTCTACGATCATCGACTTGTTGTGGGCGGCTTTAAGGAGCCCGGACAGGAAGTCGTCGGTGCATTCGAACTCGTAGCGGGTGTAGCCAATCTGCTCGGCGCCACCAATCATAAGGAAGGCTTGGCTATAGGGCCGCAAACCCGCCGACTGCGCCGAAACGCCCATTATCGCCTTGGTATGTATGTGCATCACGCAGTTAATTTCGGGACGCGCTTCGAAGAATACCTTCGCGATCTCGGTCGCTGAAGGGTTCGGCTCGCCGTTCTCCGGGTTCATGTTGGTCCCGTTGAAGCCGACTTTGATCAGATTCGACGCTGTGATTTCCTCGTTGAAAAGGCCGTAGTGATGGGTCAGTAGCGCCTTCTCACCCGGAACGCGCGCCGCGTGCCATTGGTTGGTCAGGTCCGTCAATCGATACTTCTTGAGCAGGTGGTAGACCGCGGACAATTCGCGCCGCGTCTCCCATTCTGGCGCGTGGCACACGATCGGAGTCGATCGAGCGATCGCGCTAGCTTTGGTCATGGTGTTCTCCTTGTGTCGAGTTCTTGGTTCCGTTTCTCCTGTTGCCACATTTTACCTGCCGTTCATTGCATTGAAGTGCTCCAAAATTGACTTATTATGTACCCCATGACCTCCCCCACACAGCATACTGTCGGGCTGTTGCTTTTCCCGCGGTTCCAGCTTCTCGCCTATGTCATGGCGACCGAAACACTGAGGCTCGCAAACAAGGTCGCTGGGCACTCGGTGTTTCGATGGGAAACGCTAAGCCAAAACGGCGCGCCAGTGGCCGCCTCAAACGGCGTGCCGGTTGTGCCGTCTGGTCTCGTCGCCAACGCGGGGGACCTGTCGCTTCTTCTGCTGTGCGCAGGCTACGATCCTTTGGCAGAGGTATCGGAATCCACTAAGGCGTTGCTCCGAAAACGGGCTCGCTTGGGTGGGATGTTGGGTGGCCTCGACACTGGCACCGTCATTCTCGCCGAGCTTGGTCTGCTCGCTGGATATCGAGCCGTGGTTCACTTTGAAGCTGAGACCGGCTTTCGAGAGACCTATCCCGAAATTTCGCTCGAGACGGCAATCTATGCGCTTGACCGAGAGCGTTTGACTGCTGCGGGCGGAACGGCTACCGGGGACGCGATGCTTGCGTGGATCGCCAAGGTCACCTCGCCCGATCTGGCGGTCAGAACGGCGGAAGCTCTAATCCACGGGTCGATCCGGCCCTCGGGTGCTCCCCAAAGACAAAGCAAGCGCGTCCAGGGCAATCCGCACTTCCGACTGCTTGTCGCTCTGATGAAGGACCACCTCGAAGAGCCTCTCGCGATGGATGAGATCGCGCGCAGAAGCGGACTGGGCAAACGGCGTATTCAAGCGCTATTTCTGCGTCATGGCGGAAAAACCCCTTCTGCCTACTATTTGGACCTCCGCCTTGACCGTGCGCGCGATCTGCTGAGTTCGACGACCATGAGCGCATCGGCGGTCGGGGTGGCCTCCGGCTTTGCCTCACCGGAGTGGTTCTGCCGCGCTTACAGAAAGCGGTTCGGATTGCCGCCGCTCCAGCATCGAAAGTTACTCCTCTCGGGCATCGGCGCAGGTAGGTTCGAATGATAGGACCGCCTTAGGAAGCTCAATAGGCCTCTTAAGTGTACCGGCGATCACGTCGAGGAAATGGCAATGGCTGTCTTGGGTCAAAGCTACTAGTTCCAGCGAACGTCCGCTTACGAGCCGCCTAATCCGCCACGATGGGCCGGTTTGGTCAGTTCACCACGATACTTTCACCGACCCGAAGGTCCGCCATAAGGATCCTGCGGCCGGAAGCTGCCGGTCCGCTACCGGCCCGCTTCTGCCTTGATCTCTCGTTTCTCGAGTGGCCAATCAAGGCCGAGGAGAAACACGATGGGTTACTCGCGATTTGATCCCGCCACACACGGTCGCGCACCATGGAATATCGGAAAGACGGTAGGGACGAAGCGGCCACTCACCCAGAAACAGATATGGGCGATTCGCTTCTTTCTTGATCGCGAAGGGCGGCTTCGCGACCGAGCGCTGTTCGACTTGGCGATCGACAGCAAACTGCGCGGATGCGATCTGGTGAAGATCAAGATTGGTGATCTGGTCGCTGGCCCGGAAATCCGCACGCGTGCGATCGTCGTGCAGCAAAAGACAGGCCGACCGGTGCAGTTCGAACCTACAAGTGACGTACGCGCAAGCTTGCTCGCTTGGCTCGAACGCCGCGGCGGCACGATCAACGACCATGCGTTCCCGAGCCGGGTTGATCAGGCACACCACATGAGCACAAGACAGTATGCTCGCCTTGTCGATGAATGGGTCAGCGCGATTGGACTGCGGCGCCAGGAATATGGAACGCATTCGCTGCGACGCACGAAGGCCTCGATGATTTACAAAGCCACCGGCAACCTGCGCGCTGTGCAGATCCTGCTTGGACACACTAAGATCGAGAACACTGTCCGTTATCTTGGCGTCGATATCGAGGACCCGCTTGTGCTTGCCGAGCGGACTGAGATCTGACGTTGGGGGCGGTCGTTCGGCAGTGCTGAATGACCGCTTCCAGCCGGAGCAGTTCTACCCTCGATCCGACTTTGGTGGAAAGCGGAATGGCAGCTATTGATCAACACTGAAAACGATCCGGACATTCAGACCGCGCGACAGCCCGAACGGGCCAGCCCATCACCCGTCCCGATCGGGGCTTGGCATCGGGCACGGCAGCGCCGTCCTCGATCGCGATGGTGAAGTCGGGTTCGGGGGCGTCGTCGCTTTGCAGCAGGCCATGCCCGATGACGGTGCTTCGTTTGCCGGGCGTCGAGTCCGGCATGAAGCGATAGGTATTGGAATGACCGCGAAGAGTCTGGACGCGGACCGAAGTGACGCCCGGGGTCTTGAGCAAGGCCGCGCACAATGCATCGCAACGGCCCTCGAACGGGCGGGCGAGGAGAATGTCGCCCTTGAGCGCAATCGGTGCGCTCGACTGAATGTCCGGCTCCTTCAGGCTGGCCAGCGTGCCCCTCGCCCAGGTGAGGCCTGGCTGGGGATGGTCCAGAACAGTGCCAGCGTCGCGGCGCCCGACATGACGTTCAGAGGAACCCCTGAAAGGAAACTTCCAAGCAGCAAGCGGAACAGCGCGAAGGCGACGCCATACATGAGGGCCGTTGGCATCGACGCGAGGACGAGCCCCGGGATAATCAGGAAACTGCCGATGATGACCAGCCATGGCATTGTCAGCGCCACGAACGCGCCGATGCCGGTGATGATCAAGTAAGTCTTCAACCACATGCGCGGAACCTTACCGCGCAGGATTCAAAAAATGATAAAGCTACTGTTCTCGGGTCGGTGCCGTCTTTCGGGATCCGCCCGTTGACGAATCTCGTTACGCTCACCTCAAAAGCTGTCGATCGTCCGCCTTTGGGGACTCTGGCGCCTCCATCAGATGACCGACTCGGGTCGCAAGAGGAACGTCAGCTTTCTAGCCAATCGCGCCCGAAACCGGAAGGACAGCAGACGGCCCCCTAACGCGACGTTCGGAGATTGGCGCGGCGATGACAGCTCATGGCGCTGTCGAGGCGAAGTTCGCGTCAGCCGCTCATCGCACCGACAAGCGAGTTGGACGACCGACTCGGGTGGGAAAGCGGCCGTCTGACAGTCTCGCTCTCAGCAACGACGCGCCAGGAGCGTACCTTTTCAAAACGCGCGAGGACATTGCCGGTAGGCTTAATGCAAGTGTCCGTCTGGAAGATTGGATAACAGCCGTGCATGTCCTCCTGTCTAACAGGGTGTACGAATTCTTGAATTGGTCGAAGACACTCGCAAGCTGCCTTATGCCGGCAAATTTGCTATGTTGCTGTTGTCGTCGCGACCGGGCCCGAATCGTTCGACGGACGCTTACCAATTCTGAAGGAAAGACTGGCAATGTATCAACTGCTGCGTGAAGAAGCCCGACAGGCTGGCACCCCAATGGGGCACGATGCATTCCACAAGTCCTACATCCGATTTGTTGACCTCATTCAAGAGCGCAAGATGGGCGGCGTCAGGATAGTGGCTACGAAGTTGCCGCGTGATTGAGGAACGCCGCGCATTACCGACTCTGCTCGCCCGCGCCGACGAGGTGGAGCGGGCGGACATGCCCCGTTAAATTGATCTAGGCTGATTTATGAGTACACGGCTTAGCTCTCGTCACTGAAACCGAGCAGCGTTGCATGGCGTATGTGGCCGTGCTCGCCACGGAGATGCTTGACGCGCAGCTTCATCCCAGGCCCGACCCACTGCGTCGCCGGTCGCTTATTCATGGCTTTCGGAGGCGGTCCGGCGTGTTTCTGGACGCGATCCCACAATCGTTGCCGCATGTCGTGGCCCAAGGTGATGAAGGCGGAACCGACATATTTCCCGGTGCCTGGTTCGGCCAGCAGGGCGAATGCTGCCTTGCCCCGCTCGCGCTCGACGCCGAGCAGCTCGAATTCGTCGACCGTGAAGCTTTTTGTCTTCAGCCAGTTCGTCGTCGGGCCGCTGCGATATTTGCTGCCGCGGCGCTTTGAAACGATTCCTTCGATACCGGCCTTGTCGACCAGATAGAACACGGCATCGCCATCGCCTGGCATCTCCTCGCTGAACTGAATGCGGCTGCCGGCCGGTATCAAGCCATGCAGGATTTCCCGCCGGTCCTCCAGCGGCATGTCGCGCAAGTCGTGGCCATTTAGGTGCAGGAGATCGAAGGCGACGAAATAGAGGTCATGCTGGCGCCTGGTGATGGCCTTGCGCAGCGCGGCAAAATCCGAAAGGCCAGCTTCATTGGTGACGATCGCTTCGCCGTCGATGATAGCGCTGCCGATATCCAGTTCCTTCGCGGCGTCTACCAAGTCGCGATACTTGGCTGACCAGTCGATGCCGCTCTTGGTGTAGATTCGGACGTCAGGGCCATTGATGACGATCTGGGAGCGGTAGCCGTCGAACTTGACCTCGTGGGACCACACGTCGCCCTGGGGCGGCTTGGCGACCAAGGTAGGCATCATCGGAGGAATAAATTCTAGCCGGCCGCCGGCACTCACTCTTTTAGGCACCAAATTGATTCTAGGCTCATCCGTTTTGACAGCCAGAGGAACGGAACGTGACCATTTTACTAAATTAGCAAGGATGAATGTAGAGCTTATGGTAGAACTAGCCGGCGACCGCCCCAAACCCCCGCCGGTTGGGCCCGGCGGCTTCTCGTGATCCTTGAGGGGCTGTCGGGCCGCTCGAACTTAATTAGTGGAGCGTAGCAACCCCTCCTCCTCGGCAGCGGCCTCGAACGCCTTCCTTACATCGTCGGGCGTGCGCTCGCCTTTAATGAGAGCGACGCAGGCCTCGATGGCCTCCTTCCACTTAGGTCCCCGCTTGGTCCACTTCATGAGTTCCGCCGCGGCACCCTCGACATTGGTACATACGTAGGTGAACCCAGGTCGGTCGGTTCCGATGTAGACCGGAGGGTGAAACCAATGGATACCCATGAGGGTGCCGCCGCCATTTTCGCCTGAGTTAAGAACGGTTGGATCGCCAGCCATGGCTACCTCTGAATTATCATTGGCCGGCAAACGGGACGGGCAGCACTCGGTTCCGCCGCTGGGCTATGGTCGACAAGCGGTAAGACTGAAGTCCCTGCGTCATGGACATAGGGCTGAGGGCCGGCAACCAAGACCTTACCAACGCATTGGGATTGGGCCGCCGAGCAAAGTCCCTTCATCGGTGGTTCACCGGGTGCCCGGGTGCTCGCTGTTTGTCCCCCCATCGGCGGGCACCCGATATGACACCCCTAACAGCGGGAAGAACTGTGACCCTTATCCAGAGCAGACAGAATGTCGATGAGGTCGCAAGCCGACCCGCAAATGACAATCAAACTCCTGACCCAACAGATTTGTCGGGGGTTGATCTCGTTTCGTCGAGCGACGATGAGGTCGCTGCACTCGTCAGGCGAACAGAGCGCCTGGCCCTTGCCGTGATTATAGTAATGGCGATCTTCCTGATCCTTGCACCGGTGATCTTCATTGCACTGATGTATGGGATCTGAGATGTCCCGATTAGCGCTTCCAATTTCACGAACTAATTCGATTCTAGCGGCCGGCTTACATTAGCCAGAGTGAACGGAACGTGGTTCCGCAACTCCCGGGGTCGTGACCAAGTGCGCGTGCTTCTGGAAGATCGCAATCTTGTCGGGATAGGTAATCCGGATCTCGCGTCCGCATCCCTCGCACTTGTAGTGGGAAACGACCTGAAACCAGCTGCCGTTCTTGATGACGGCGAAATTGCATTGCGGGCATTGGAAGGTCAGGCCAACAGAGAATAGACTGGGGGAGAGGGACATTGCAGCGGCTCGCATTCTGAAGAGCTTGTAGGCGGTTGGCTAGTCCAGCGTCTCGACGACGAAGGATGCGGCAATCAAATCGTCGGCATCGATTCTGCCCTTGCCGTCCTCCATGACGGCTGCGACCTTTCGAAAGGTCTTCAGTTCACTCTCGGTAATCCGGGCGCCGCGCATCCTCTCATTGAGGTCGGAGACGCGCATTCGCAGCGCCTGGGACGCTCCAATCTCACGGTTCGACATGGTGATCACATTCCTCCCTTGATGGCTTCCCGCCGCACCTTTCGGCACGGCGGGCTGTCCTCCCAGTCGCTTTGGTCAGTCGATAATTTTGATGATCTTACGTGTGCCCGGATCAACGACAACGGTCCGGTTGTCGACGACCACGTAGCGGTATTCGGTGTCGGGAACTTCATGAAGCTCGACCGTATCGGGCAGGGTTGAGCCGATATTGAGCTCTATCCCAGGGATTTTCACCGATGCGAGCGGCTGCTTCTTCACATATTCCCTGATGACCGTCTCCTTTTCAGGCGCGATGATCACGTCCTGAGCGGCAGCGGCGCCGATACCTGCCAGCAGCAGAAATCCCGCGGCGAAAGTTGAAAGACGCGTTCTCATAAGTGCCTCCTCCATGTGAGTTCTGTTGCGCTGAACGGCATCGTCTTCGCGCCCAGCCCCACCCAACCTCGGGCGGCCGCAAATGTTCCTTGATTGGCCTTCGGTCTTCTCAAAGGTAGGACCTAAGTCTGACCTTGCTGTCGCAAAGGACGAGGACGGGGTACAGCCCGGAACCGCGACTGCCGTCCACTCGTTGCTCGCCAGGTGTTCCGGGAGGGAGATCATGGAGAATAGTGTCCACCAAGCTCGCTGGTTACTCGCTCCGGTGTTCGCCATATCGATCACGCTCCTGGCGATAGGGATCATCGTTAGCTAGGGGCCGCCCGATTTGAGATCTGCGCAGCTAAGTCCCTTCCTGCGCTGATAAGCGACCACCCGCCATTCCTCGATTTGGCGGGTGGTCCGCAGAAAAGAAAAAGTCTTATCTGCTCGCCCACTCGGAACCGCGGCTGCACGCAGTCGTTGCTATGGTCCTTTCAACGTGCCGTTCGCTTGAACCCTGGTAGGAATACGGAAATGGAAGACAACCAGAATCGTTTGTCGGTCGACGAGTACTACGAGATAGAACATTTCGCGCGAGAGAATGGAATCTCGCCGAGCCAGGTCAGCAAGCTGATCAAAAAGAACGGCAATGATCGGTCAGCCCTGACAAAAGCCGCGAGGGCGCTGCGGGAGGGTAGGTGAGATATCGGACCAACAACGAAGGCACGGGCTACAAGGGCAGGGACCACGACCGGCCGATCAAGCCCGAGGCAGAGCATTTCGAGCATTGCCCCGTGTGCGGTCAGGACTTCGACATGCGCGATCTCGGCCAGGTGCTTCACCATGCGGAGCCGGAGCACCAACCGCTCGAGCCTGTGAGTTAATGAGAGAAGCACGCGCCACCAGCGCGAAAGACAAATCCGACAGGAACCGCTTCGCGCAGCTTTATTGCCAGAGGCTGGGCGTAACGGAAACTCAAAGCGCGCTATGGAAGATACCAACCAGCGATGGCGCACGCTGCGAAGCCCAAAATTGAGAGCACAAAGATAACCAGGAACAACGGAACCACGGACGGCTGGCTGTCGAGGGCGGCGTCAGCTTTTTCCAGTTCCTCAACCAGATTGCGATCCCGCCTCGCCTTCGTGACCACCAAATCGTCCGGCCCAATTTTACCGTCGGTCTCTCTCGAAATCCTTTTCGCGATATCGGCTCGGATCACTGGATCGTCGGGCAGATTGCCCGGAAACCACTCAGGAAGTTTGTCGCCATCGTTCTTGCCCATGGCGCCAACAATGTTCTCTGCCTCACTTATGTTCCAAGTTTCTAATGTAAAATTTTGACCAAGGTTGTCGATTCCTCTTGATCTTCGGTGAACGGGCTCGCTTAAGCATGAGACTGAGCGCCTCTTGAGCCGCCGGCTTGATACGCTCGGGCCAGCCGGCCGCGATCAATTCATTGGCTGTTAGACAGGTTGAACTAAGTGTCCGCAATGGGTGGAAAGCGGACCTCGCTCTATGAGCACATTCTCGAAACGAATCGCTCAGGCTCGGTGAGTTATGAATCGCACTTTCGAGCCAGGAGTGATCAATGAGTAGCTCTCAAATGGAAAAATATGTCTGGGCATCGGTCCTATATTACACCGTGGCCGTGGTTGCATCTGTGCTTCTTGTAGCTGCCTTTATGAGCAATCTTGGTGGTCTGTGGGGCTTGCTTGCAATATTTGGGTATATCACGGCGATTATATCTCTTAATATCTGGCGACGCAGAAGACACCCACGAAGTGTCTATCAAGTAGAATTGGCCAAACGGAGACTGGACAACTAGTCACCAACGGATTTGATCGATTATAGAGCGGACTATTTGAACGAGGGTTGGCAACGTCCGCAACGGGTCGGAATCATCGATTTATGAGTTACGCCCTAGCTCACCGACCCAACGGCAGTTTCGACGCTGAGACAAGCTCGTCCTCGTCAGTGATACCGGACGTATAATTTGCCAGGATTCGGGACGCGAGAGCCTCACGTAGATGTTCGGAGTCGCCCTCCCTCTTGAGCCGGTCGAACACACGGCCCAGCGTAGCTACTTAAGATGCACTGAAGACGCCAAATTCTTTAGCTTTTCGATCGATCGGCATACCACCCCCTCCGGCTAAAGCATTCAAGCCTATGGCCGCTGGGTGGAGGCCGAGAAGAAGCTGAAGGATACCCCTGCCCTGCTCAGGACGCCGGCCGGCTACGTGCAGCCCTCACCCTGGCTTGCCATCTCCAACAAGAATGTCGAGCTGCACAAGTTCATGAGCGAGCTCGGCCTCTCGCCCGTGTCACGCAGTCGGGTGGCAACGACGCACCATATCGGACCCAAGCCATGGGAGTTCACCGGCGAGGGAAGAAGAATCTTCGGGGGCAGAGCTACGTCCGGCGACAGGATGGATGATGGGCTGGCCCGTTCGGGGTGTCGCGCGGTCTGAATGTCCGGATCGTTTTCAGTGTTGATCAATAGCTGCCATTCCGCTTTCCACCAAAGTCGGATCGAGGGTAGAACTGCTCCGGCTGGAAGCGGTCATTCAGCACTGCCGAACGACCGCCCCCAACGTCAGATCTCAGTCCGCTCGGCAAGCACAAGCGCGTCCTCGATATCGACGCCAAGATAACGGACAGTGTTCTCGATCTTAGTGTGTCCAAGCAGGATCTGCACAGCGCGCAGGTTGCCGGTGGCTTTGTAAATCATCGAGGCCTTCGTGCGTCGCAGCGAATGCGTTCCATATTCCTGGCGCCGCAGTCCAATCGCGCTGACCCATTCATCGACAAGGCGAGCATACTGTCTTGTGCTCATGTGGTGTGCCTGATCAACCCGGCTCGGGAACGCATGGTCGTTGATCGTGCCGCCCCGGCGTTCGAGCCAAGCGAGCAAGCTTGCGCGTACGTCACTTGTAGGTTCGAACTGCACCGGTCGGCCTGTCTTTTTGCTGCACGACGATCGCACGCGTGCGGATTTCCGGGCCAGCGACCAGATCACCAATCTTGATCTTCACCAGATCGCATCCGCGCAGTTTGCTGTCGATCGCCAAGTCGAACAGCGCTCGGTCGCGAAGCCGTCCTTCGCGATCAAGAAAGAAGCGAATCGCCCATATCTGTTTCTGGGTGAGTGGCCGCTTCGTCCCTACCGTCTTTCCGGTATTCCATGGTGCGCGACCGTGTGTGGCGGGATCAAATCGAGAGTAACCCATCGTGTTTCTCCTCGGCCTTGATTGGCCACTCGAGAAACGAGAGATCAAGGCAGAAGCGGGGCCGCCAACGGACAGTCCGCTCTTGATTTTGAAGTATGAAAAGTAGCCGTTCAAGGCGAGCGGGCCGCTCAGCGAATCGTACACTCTGTCGGCGGCCGGATTCCGGTAGCCAGGATCGCAATGCGGCTCCGTACGGCTGCCGCGTCACGTGTTGAACATCTTTGGTGCCGCTACGAGCGGCTGGGCCGCGTGGAGGCGAACTGCGACTTCGTCCGCCGCAATAGTCCGTCCGACCATATACGGGCGTGAGAACGGCATATCGGGCGTACGGAACTATTGAAAATGCTGGCCGTTAGGGTGTTCACCAATGCGAAGGGGCCAACGTGGAAACTGACGACGCTTCACCGATAGTCACAGGAGTTGAAGGCCTCGATCATGTCCTTCGAGGTGGGTACGCCAAGTTCCGATCTCATCTCGTCGAAGGCAGACCCGGCTCGGGAAAGACCACACTCGGGCTGCAGTTTCTGCTCAATGGCGCGCAGAACAAGGAGAGATGCCTCTACATCACACTATCCGAAAGTAAGCGCGAGCTGCTTTCGGTCGCGAGCCGACATGGCTTGAGCCTCGACGGCATAGAGATCCTAGAGCTTGTCCCTCCAGAGCTTAGCCTCGATCCATCCCAGCTCCAGACATTGGTCCATTCTTCCGATCTCGAGCTTGGTGAGACCGTGCAATCAGCGCTGGCTGAAATCGAGCGCCTCAAGCCAGACCGAGTCGTGTTCGATTCGCTATCCGAAATCCGTCTCTTGTCACAAGGCTCGTTGCGCTATCGGCGGCAAGTACTGGCACTTAAGAGCTTTTTCCTGCTCAGCAACGCAACTGTCCTATTGCTCGATGACCTGACCGCAGAACATGACGATCTAAATTTGCACTCGATCAGTCACGGCGTCATTAGGTTGGAACAGCTGTCGCCGGTGTACGGCGGAGAGCGACGGCGGCTGCGCGTCATCAAGATGCGTGGGGTACAAATCCGCGGTGGCTACCACGATTTCGTCATTCGGCCGGGCGGCCTGACCGTGTTTCCCAGGCTTGTCGCTTCCGAGCATGAGATGGTCGAGTATGGCCCGCCTGCCTCAAGCGAAACTTCAATTGACAACTTGGCTGGCGGAGGCTTGGAGCGCGGCACCAGCACCCTGCTTATGGGTCCCTCCGGGGTGGGAAAATCAACCATTGCCAGCGCTTATTGTCATGCTGCGCTCCTCCGAGGCGAGAGCGTCCTGGTGCTCTTGTTCGACGAGACAAAACGAATCTTCATGGCGCGCGCTTCAGGCCTCGGCATGAATCTGGAGGCGTTTGCCGAAGAGGGCAGATTGTTGCTGGAACAGATCGACCCGGCGGAGCTTTCGCCTGGTGAGCTGTCGGCGCGCATTCAGTCCGCCGTCGAACGGTCCAATGCAAGGATCGTTGTCGTCGACAGCCTCACCGGCTACCTTAACACCATGTCTGGAGAGCAGCATCTCGTGCTTCAAATGCACGAGATCCTTACCTATCTCAATCACAAGGGAGTGGTTACAATTCTGGTTTTGGCCAATCATGGATTGATTGGCCAAGTGGCAGCTCCTGTGGAAATGACGTATCTCTGCGATTCCGTCATGCTTTTGCGCTTCTTTGAGAGTGGCGGTCGCTTGAGGCGCGCTATTTCGGTCGTAAAAAGGCGCGTAGGCCCGCACGAAGACACCATTCGTGAGTTCAAAATCACCGCCGCTGGATTGGCTGTGGGTGAGCCACTGGAGGATTTCCGAGGCATCCTTACGGGCGTGCCTTCATTCGAGGGCAAGAAGGCCGACCTTCTCGAAGATGAGCCGTCCTGATGACACTGGACCCGGAAGTTCTTGTGCTTGCGCCGATAGGGCGTGATGGCAAGATTGCAAGTTCGATCCTCGCTGCCAGTCGGATCAGTTCATGCATCTGCTCGAGTCTCGACGAAGCAATGCCGCTTCTGGACCGCGCACATTGCCTTGTCGTTGCCGAGGAGGCACTGATCAGCGCCGATCGCAGTCTGTTTGCAGCTTGGCTCGAGAATCAGCCGGCGTGGTCAGATTTTCCAATCGTGCTTCTGACAATGCGTGGCACCGAGTTCGACAAGCGTCTTGCGTTTCTCGATCGTCATCTGATCGTGCTTGAACGGCCGTTTCTGGCCTCGAGTTTCGCCAACTCTGTGCGATCTGCTCTGCGCGCCCGCGCCCGCCAGATCGAGGTCAAGTCCTATATCGAACAGAAGCAGGAAGTGACCAAGCGGCAGAACCTGCTGATCCGGGAACTGCATCATCGCGTTAAGAACACGCTGGCCAATGTTAGGGCCATGATGGGCGCAACGGCCATGTCAACCGATAGCGTTGAGGAGTTCGTGCGTAATTTCTCGGCCAGGATCGTCTCACTGGCCGAAACGCATTCGATTTTGACGGACGACTACTGGCAGACCGCCTCTTTGAACAAACTTCTTGAGGGGGAACTCCGACATTACGAGACAGACGACAGCCCACGTATACGGCTTGAAGGACCGAACGTCGCGCTCATTGCCGACATTGCCGTACCGGTCGGCATGGCCCTCCATGAGCTTGCCTCCAATTCGGCGAAATTCGGGGCGTTGTCTCGGCCTGAAGGTCAGCTTGCCGTCTGTTGGTCAGTCGGCAGTTCTGGTGCTGGGCAGACGCTCAGCCTCGCCTGGCAGGAGCGCAACGGACCCCCGGTTCAGACGCCGAAGCGGCGGGGTTTTGGCACCGCGCTTCTAGAAAAGGTGGTCCCCGTGCAATGTGATGCCAAGGTTGAACTCGACTATCAACAAGATGGCCTGCGATTCACCTTGGTCCTACCGCTGCGCGAGACAAGGCTCGTGCCTTCCTACTCGTGAACCTCACCGCGGCTTCAAATTTGGCGATGGCCGGTTGAGCCCATGACTGGTACTGTGCTCTTCAGGGAAAAGAACAGGCCCCGAGATGACATCGGATTCAGAGAAGGCCGTTGATCAGTTGCTCGATACACCCGACCTTGCCACCGCGCTGGAAAGCGATCAGTTCAAAAAATTCCTCGACCAGGTGCCAATCGCGATTGCTGTTTCGGATTTGATTTGCCTACGATGAGAGCTTCGGCGAGTAGCTTCGCTCTGGGTTGGCATTCGCCTCGGCAGCGAGCCGCTGCTCACGAAGACGCGCGGTTTTCGCTTCACGATGACGCCGCTCTGTCTCGAGCGCGAGCTTCGCCTCGCGGTCGGCCCGCTCAAACTTCTCCTTGTCGACGCGCCGTTGAGTCATCTGCGAATTATCCTCATGACTAGCTCGGGATCAATGTCGATCGACCTGGTCAAATCGCCAACCATTCTCTCGGCAACTTCGGCCCACACATGTTCAGGCAGCCCTTCAGCCACCATAGCCTTGAAGGCACCCTTGATGACCGAATAGTCATGAGCAGAAACGGCGGCGCATTCCTCGCGTTTGTCCATCGCGGAACTCCTTTTAAGGGCGGGAGTACGATGTTCACTCTCAAGCACCGGCGCCCGTTCGATGTGCCAGCGACTCATCCACCGTGGGCCTTGAATGCCCGTCGGTCATTTGCATTTGATGTAGGTATCCCGGCGTCACACGTATTTGCGAAGAAGCTTGGTGCGGCCCCTTCTTCACGCTCCTAGCCGGCCTGGCCGATGCCGAATTTAGCGTCGAATCTTTGCAGAACTGCTAGTCAGAATTCGTCAATTTGTAATCGACCTTTCGCCGCGACGGCTGCGGAACAACTCTTATGCGGGGAAGTTGGGCTTCACTGAACTCTAATCAAAGGAAGCTCCAAATGTTTTTGCGCGTGGACAAGTTACAGATTGAACTACCCGCTCCTACCCAGGTGGATCCCAACGCGGGTGCCGCCCTGCAAGAATTGCTCGGGGGCAAATACGGTGAAATGTCGACCCTGGGAAACTACCTTTTCCAAAGCTTCAATTTTCGTAGCAAGTCGAAGCTCAAGCCCTTTTACGGCCTGGTGGCAGCAATAACCGCAGAGGAGCTTGGTCACGTCGAACTCGTCAGTAACGGCGTTACCATGCTGAACAACGGCCCTGACCTCGAAGGCGCGGATGAGAAGGACGGCGGGGACATCTCAGGCGCACCTTATGAGGCAATGAAGGACATTCGCCTGGCTGGGGCATTCTTCTCCAATGCCGGCGGGGCCATGCCGATGAACAGTAACGGTTCGTCCTGGAACATGGATTTTGTCACGACGACGGGAAATGTCATCGTTGATCTGCTCCATAATTTCCACCTGGAATGCGGGGCCAGACTGCACAAGCTGCGGGTCTACGAGTCCCTAACTGATCCGACCGGCCGTGAGGTTTGCGGCTATCTCCTCGTGCGGGGTTCGGTTCACGCGCACGCCTATGCGCTGGCAATCAAGAACCTGACAGGCATTGAAATCGAGAAGATGCTGCCGACTCCAAACATCTATCTCGGAAACATTCCGGAGTGCCAGAAATACCTTGATGAGGGTTCGCACCGACGGCTCTATACATTCAGTCCGGAGGACTACAAGGACATTGCCGGAATATGGGGACAGGGCGAAACGGCGCTTCCCGGTGACCCGCCCGGCGAGCTTGAAGTCATCGAAGGTATGCCTGATGGAGGTAAGATACACCAATTAAGCGGCGTGCCTTCTGCCTTCACTCCAGACTATGCACCCGAAGAAATGATGGAAATTGCAGCCAAGCTCTACAAAGCTTCGCGCTGATTTCTTAGCGCGGCCTAAAACGGCCGCGCGTTTCACCGGACACCGCCATTCGCGCCAAAGTAGAAGCGCACAACAATATTGCAAAGCATGGATGCGACCCGCGCTACTCGCGAGGCTTAGGAGCATCAGGGGGAATCGTCATGTTTTGGCCATCGGACTGGTGCGTCTTGTCGTTCACTTGGCCTCGGCGCCTCGTCAACCCAATTCCGTTGCGCGGCCTCTGTTTCCAGCGGCATCCTGAGAAAATCGGTCAGAGGGATCAGCACCCTCTTCGCTGGATACTTGGTAGCGCCGGTTTCCCGAGCATTGTTATGGTCAGCCATTGTCTCGCTCCATATGCCGATCTCGCAAAACGGGGTTCGCGCACGATGGGTAAGTTTCTACCGCTCTTGATCCGCTTTGTGGATGGACGCTTGATCACCGAGGCTGAGCTAGCATTGGCTGGGCAATGGCCGAACAAAGAGGCAGACGTCTACAGGGAGGCCGCTCGCCTTCTCGTCGCAGCAAGGGAAGGAACCTGTACGCCGGATATCGCCTTCATTGCGTTTGAGAAGGCGGCGCGGCAGGCGCGAGTTTAGCTGCGCGTGCTCCCGACTACCGTTAGTATGTCTAACGACTCCAATCTGATGTCAGGGTGAGTGACGCCTCGAAAATTTGCCGATCACCGTCGGTTCGGATTTTGACTGTGATCGTCACAAGATTGACATCCGGCATCTCGTCGTGTGCGATGTCGTGCAATATCCGAAGCGCCTCTCTTCTTGCTCGTTCGGGCGTCTCTAACAATTGCCCCTCGGTGTCCGTCTCTGGACCATCCGAGTCGTAGACGTCAAAATAGAAGCGCTGCATCTTCGGAAAACCCGACGCTATCATCGTGTTCTAATTCGGGTTGATCGCCATTGTTCCGCGGCGATGGCATTTCAGTATGATGGGGTGCATTGTAACAATTGTTAGTGTGCGCCATCTTCCGAAGGCCTAGAGTCCGAAGCCGTGCAGTGCGCTTCCAAATAACCTCTCGGCGATCGGCGTTCAGGCGCGATTGCTGGAGGCTAGGATGCTTGAGTCCCTATATCTCAACCTCGGCCAGCACGATGCCCTCTCCGATGCGGAAAAGGCTTTGTTGGCCGGCGCCATGTCGTTCGAGAAGGATTTTTCGACCGGACAGGACCTGGTTTCGGAGGGATCCAGGCCAACCAACAGCACGTTGATTCTTGAGGGCCTGGCCGCCCGCTATAAAGTGCTCGAAGACGGCGGGCGGCAATTCACCTCATTGCAGGTGCCGGGCGATTTTGTCGACCTTCACGCATTCCTTCTGAAAACGATGGACCACGGCATAGTGGCGTTGTCGCCCTGTCGAGTGATTATCGCAGAGCATAGCCGGCTGCGGGTCATCACAGAGGAAGCTCCACATCTGACCCGGCTATTGTGGCTTGATACTCTTGTAGACGGCGCGATCCACCGCGAGTGGATCGTGGCCATGGGGCGGCGGTCGAAGACAGCGCATCTTGCTCACCTTGTCTGCGAGCTTTTCGTGCGCCTGCAGGTCGTGAAGCGCACCAGCGGCATGAGTTTCCACCTGCCACTGTCACAGGCCGAGCTGGCCGACGTGCTTGGCCTGTCTGTTGTTCATATGAACCGGGTGATCGGCGCGTTGCGTAAAGTTGGGGTGATAAGCTGGGCGAACTACACTGTGACCATTTTGAACTGGCACCGACTGCAGGAAATTGCCGAATTCGATCCAACCTATCTCAGCATGGTGCGGGAGCCGCGGTGAATACTTCGCTCGGGTGTTTGTCAGATTTCCAGAAGGTAACCGCGCTGTCCCTGTGCGTGCCCTCAATCCGCTCGTCCGCCACGTCGACGTTGCAAGGCATGGATAATCACTTCGTAAACGCTTCCGATCTCTTCGTTGATGTCGCCACTGGCGATGCCTTGTGCACCCGCGGCCTTCATGGCGCTATCAGCCAAGTCGGTTACTACCAACACTGGATCACCGATCGCCGTCTCCGCGCGGGGAAGCAGGATCTGGACGAGGTGCATGGCGACTGCTCGCTGAAAAGCGGACAGATTCCAAAGAACGACGCGTTCCCTTGCCTGGTCGGAGCCGCTCGACCTTCGCGGGCCGGCGAGACAGTCGGCGAGCGATTTGCGCCGCCCGCCTAGCGCATCAGGCCCGCTGCCCGCAGGGCATCCTCGATGATCTTCTTCACGCCGGGTTGGCCCGATTCCGGGTGACGCGGGAACTGATGGATGGCAGTCGACTGTGGGGGCTTCGTCTTCGCATTTTCTATACCTGGCGCCGGTGACTGGGGCACTTGCGGCCTCGATTTCCGGGAGTCGCTTTCCTCCGTTGCCGCGATCCCCCAAAACTGCGCGATCTCGCGTGTGGAGGCGATGCCGACATCAATCATATAAGGCCCCGGAGCGCCGAGGCCGTTGCCGAGCGGCGTGCCGTGGCCCATCCCGGCGATCATGTTGATTTCGATCAAGGCTTCTCCCGCGGCGTTAAGCCAGACCTGCTTTTCGTGCGGTCCGGCAGCTTCCCGATGCGTCGGCGCTTTCTCAAGCCGGTGGACTCCCCGCCATTGGCCTGCGATCGCTTCCGCGTTGGAAGGCGAAACCGTGTGGTCAGCGGCACCGTGCCAAATCGAAATCCTCGGCCACGGTCCCCGATGATCCGTTGCGCCGCGGAGGGCCCGTTGCAGATCCTGTTCCGAAGGACCGCCGTGGCCGCGCATGCGATCGAAGGCCTCCGGGATTGTCGTTGCGCTGCCGTAGGGCAGGCCGGCAATTAACGCACCGCCGGCAAACACTTCCGGATAGGTCGCCAGCATGGCCGCTGCCATTGCGCCTCCGGCCGAGAGGCCGGTGACGAAGATTCGCCTTCGGTCGAGACCGTGGGTGACGACCATCGTCTCGATCATCTGGCGAATCGAAAGCGCCTCGCCCGAACCACGCTTGGTGTCGCCAGGCTGGAACCAGTTGAAACAGAGGTTCGGATTGTTGCCGCGTTGCTGTTCGGGAAAGAGCAGCGCGAAGCCAGCCTCGTCGGCGAGTGGGGACCAGCCGGAATGATGGTTATAGCCGGCCGCGTTCTGTGTGCAGCCATGCAGCACGACTACGAGCGGGGTGGCCTTGGATAGGTCATTGGGAATGTAGAACTTCGCTCCCAACCCGCCAGGATTGGTACCGAAGTCGGCCAGCGTCTGGAGATGGTCTGACGCACCGAGTTCGGCGGTATGCGTGGCATGTCGCGCCTGCAGCGCGGCGAGGCGGGCGATGGTCTCGGAGATTTTTCGCAATGGAGCCGTCCCTGTTCTGACGCCCGGAATGGACGGCAATCTGTGCAACGCGCGTGCAGCAATATCGTTGCTGCACTGCACAATAGCAAGGGAGAGCGGCGGGAGATGGAGTCCCGGCCGACCCTCTGGGTCGGCCGGGAGTAGAGGTCTTCAGCCTCGACTAGCTGTGAGATAGAGCGCGTCTTCTTCGTCGTCACGCTGCTTGCCGCCTAACGCAGCCGCTGCGCTGGCGATGAACGCACCGATGATGAGAGAAAGCGCGCCAACCAGCGCGAAGGTGGCGCCGGCTTTTCTAGCTGTGTCGGCTGCTTCCTGTGCTTGGACTTTGGCCGCCTCGACCTGAGCAAGCACCGCATCAACCCGGGCAGTAGCATCCGCTTGCGACAGGCCAGTGCGAGCGGCCACGAGTTGGCCTAGATAAGTCTTGTCGTCGGCCGAGACTTCGCCGGCCGCCGCACTCGTAATGAGGATGCGGGAAGCTTGTGCGGCTGCTGTCGCATCGCCCTCCGCGCCCGGCGCCGCCAGCCTGGAAGGATCGGTCGGGCGGAACAGCGCATCGACGAAATACGACGTCGCGTCGCTGCCTCCGTCGCTCGCGGCGTTTGCGGTCGCGCCTGCCGAGGCACCCATTGCTACTCCCGAGGCCACTGTCGAGGCCGCCTGAGCGCCGGTGCCGATTGCCGCGGACAGGGTCGAGCCGAGCACGAACACAACCAGCAGCGTGGCGAGTGCCCAAGCCATAAAGCCGTGTGCGGTATCCCGGAAGAAGGTCTCATCGCTGTGAATGCCGACCCATTTGGTGCGAAGGCGCCCGGTCAGATAGCCGCCCAGACCCGATGACAGCCATTGAACGATGACCAGCCAGATCGCGGTGGACACGGCAAAGGTCGTCACGCTGGCGCTCTCGTTGGACCATGCAGACACCATCGTGAGCCCGAGGCCGGACCCGAGAAGCATCAGGATGAACGTCAGGCTCGAGGCAGCGAAGGCGCCGGCGATGATCGGTCCCCAGTTGACTGCGGATGACGAGGACTCGACCGGCGCGGCGACGTCCGTCCCCAGGATGGTTGATGCCATGAATTCCTCCTACCGCATGAACAGCGCGAGAAGGATGATGATCGGAATAGGAACTCCGAGCAGCCAGAGTAGAATGCCTCGACCCATGATTGTCTCCTATCGAAAGAACGGATGTTGGAAGTAAAACAGCCACCCCAACACAGTTGGGGTGGCTGGTGTGTGATCAGGCGGCCTTGGCCATTTCGTTGGCCGAGGCGTCCGCCAATCCGGTGAGCGCCTCGTCTGTCATAGACTCTTCGCCGAGCGTCTGTTCGATCAGCTTGGCGGCGTCGCTCATGCCCAAAACCTCGGCCCAGCGCTTCAGCGTGCCATAGCGGGTGATCTCGTAGTGCTCGACAGCCTGGGCAGCGGAGATCAGACCGGCGTCCAGTGCGGGAGTTCCCTTGAACTCCTCCATAATCTCCTCGCCCTCCTCGATGATGCCGTCGATCGCGGGACACGTCTTGCCCTGTGCCCGCTTGCCAAGGAGCTCGAAAACCTGCTGCAGGCGCTCGACATGACCGTCGGTTTCGTCCTTGTGCTTCTCGAAGGCTGCCTTCAGATCGGCCGATGAGGCGGCGCGCGCCATCTTGGGAAGCGCCTTCAGGATCTTCTTTTCCGCGTAATAGATATCTTTGAGCGTATCGAGGAAGAGATCATCCAATGTCTTTTCTTTCGCCATGGCGGATTTCCTTTTGGTTCCAGCGTTTTTTTGTTGTCGTTCACGGGGTTGTGAAACGCATGCTCAACAAGCTCGCAACGCCGGAAAGGTTCCTTTGAGACGTCTCGCTGCACGTCACTCTGACTTCGTGGGTCAACCCCTGGTTCAATTCACTTCCCGCTCCGCCAGCCATTTCGCTATCGAGGGATCGCGTGATGCTCTGATACTTGGCGTCTCTATCTATCGAGATTCTTGAGAATATTTTTGTCGGCGCAGCCATGAACGAGCGCGCCTGACCTTGGGGATGCTGCTCGCCAAAGTCGCCGGCGGCGAGACCAGCCCTTCCACCTAAAAGAATTCTCTGCGAGAACGATGTCTCCCGCCAATCGTGACGCCGCCTGGCCTCACCGATCGGGATTGATTGAGGACGCGGCAGCAACCCGATTACAAAGATGATTATCTGAAGTGGGCTGGTCGTCCCTGTTAGGCGACTCGTGAAAGGACTTGCTGATCCAGGTCGCACCTAGCCAGTCCGAAACGCCAGCGATGGTTCGTTGCCTCACGTCTGCTCTGGTAAAACAAGGTCAGTTTCCCGCCGTCGATCATCACTGTCGAATGGCCGTTCTCCCCAGGCTCACCAGGATCAAGCACGGGGCCGACCGACACGTAGGGACCCTGGACCTCGTCGGCGATGGCGAAGAATACGCGCTGACGACTTCCGCGCGGACCGTCGGGAAGGAAGCAGGTGGCGTTGAGAAGCACGCGACCGTCAGGTAATTCGACCAGTTGGGCGCCCTCGATCCCCCATTCGTAGTCCGGATGCTCGCGCGCGTTGTGATGGGGAACGTCGAGATGGTCCAATATCTTACCGAGACGTTTCCACGGCCCGAACCAGGAATCGGATTGGCTGCGCGCCAGATAGACGTCAGGCTGCGGCACCCTGGTGAATTTAGGCATGCCTGAATAGACGATGTAGCGCTTGCCGCCGATGATCGCCGGATGGGGATCGTAGATCCCGTCCTCATCGGTGTCCGGCAGGGACAATATCGCCGGATTCAGCACCACCCAATGAAAGCCATCATTGGACACCGCATGCTCGCAACGTCCGCCGGACTTCATGAATTCGGTCTGGATGAACATGTGGAAAACGCCGCATTCATGGATGACGCCGGGCGCCGCTATGCCCGATCCGGTTACCGCCAAGTCGAGCGCCTCATGCTCAGTCCACGGCCCATAAAGGTCCGGAGCCGTGGCATGTAGTATTTTCCAGCTCTCGGTCGTGACAGTGCCGCTGGAACCGAAGACGTGCCAAAGCGTGCCGTCGAACACCGGACAAGGATCCTTCAGATCATCCACGGACTGCGGGTGAAACAACGGAAAGACGTTGGTTTCAAAGTTAAACTTCATTCCTTGCGGCTCTCTCACGGTGGCTGCCTTCATCGGCCCATGCGTTGGGCCATTTGTGGCGACCAAAACGAATCATGCGCAGCTCATTAACTTTTATACCTGCGCTCATGAATGGTTGTTGAACGACTGAGCGGATTTCAGCCGTTCTGTGGCAATGCGCCACATTTGGCGAGATCTGTGTTTGGACTGGGGACATCGCGAACAGGTGCGCGATGTCCTCGCACACCTGTTCGCGATGTCCCCAGTCCAAACAATCTGAAGCTGCAAGGGCCCCCGCCTTGGCCGAGGCGCTGTCCGTCGGGTGTTGGTAGCAGCGCCGCTTCTCTTCGAACAAGTGCGCTAGTGGCCGGCTCGGCGGCTCCAGCCAATTAAAATCCGTGGAACAACTTACTCAAATGAAAGTTAGATGTACGGATGAAGGCTTCAGCAGGAGCGAGCTTCGGTTAACATATGTTAATCTGAGAATTGTAAACTATAACTAAAGGGATTCTTACATGAAAATAGCGGGCGGCAAAAAAAATCAACCAAATATCCCCCTAAAATCGTCTATTTTACTTTGCTTTTCTCACCTCAGGTGGGATTTCGTACACCAACGCCCGCAGCATATTCTGACGCACGCCTCAAAACAGCAGCAGCTAATTTACTTTGAGGAGCCGGTCTACGAGGAAACACGCTATCCTTCGATGCGGGTGAACGATCCGTCTGCAATGATCACAATCGTAACCCCGGTTCTTCCGGTCGGCATTTCCGCAACAAAGGCAGACGCCATCCAGCGCAGGTTCGTCGACCAGATCGTCAACTCAACTCCGCATGACCGGCTGACCATATGGTACTACACGCCCATGGCGCTGCGTTTCAGTGACCATCTAGTCTGCGATGTATGCGTCTACGACTGCATGGATGAACTCTCCGCCTTCAAGAACGCACCGGCAGAGTTGACGCAGATGGAAAAAGCGCTGTTCCAGCGCGCTGATGTCGTGTTCACGGGCGGGCAGAGTCTGTACGAGGCCAAACGAAGCCTCCATAGGTCGATTTTTCCCTTCCCCAGCAGCATCGACGTTGCGCATTTCCACAAGGCAAGAGAGCCCGGCGATGACCCTGTAGACCAGGCAGACATACCTCAACCGAGAGTGGGCTTCTTCGGCGTGATCGACGAACGGCTCGACGTTGAAATGATCGCACAGGCGGCTGCGGCAATGCCCGAAGTGCATTTCGTCATGCTCGGCCCGGTGGTCAAGATCGACCCGCTAAGCCTGCCGCGCGCAAGTAACTTGCATTGGCTGGGTGCCAAGTCCTACGCCGACCTGCCTCGCTATCTCGGGCATTGGAGCGCCGGCTGGATGCCCTTCGCGCTCAATGAGGCGACACGCTATATCAGCCCGACCAAAACTCCTGAGTTCCTGGCCGCCGGGCTGCCGGTGGTCTCCACGGCGATTGTGGACGTCGTGCGCACCTATGGTGCTGAAGGCCTGGTCGACATCGTCGACGCCGAAGATATCGAAACCAAGCTTCGGTCCGTTCTGTCACGTCCCCGGAATTTCCTGCTGAAGGAAGTCGATGCCTACCTCGCTAACATGTCCTGGGAACGAACGTGGGAAGCAATGGCTGCCCATATTCAGCGCGCCTATGCAATGAAAAGCATTGTGCCTTTGCGCCGGGGAGCCTGACCATGTTCGATTGGTTGATTGTCGGCGCCGGCTTCGCTGGCAGCGTGCTCGCCGAACGCATCGCATCGCAACGGCATGAAAGCGTCCTGCTCATCGACCGGCGAAATCACATCGGCGGCAACGCTTATGACTGTTACGACGAAGCGGGAATTCTGGTCCACCGCTATGGGCCGCATATATTCCACACCAACGCCCGATCGATCATCGACTATCTCTCGCAATTCACCGAATGGAGGCCTTACGAACATCGCGTACTGTCTTCGGTCGACGGAAAACTGCTGCCGATACCGATCAACCTCGACACGATCAATCGCCTGTACGATCTTGAATTGACGCCCGAGCAGTTGGAGGAGTTCTTCGCATCCCGGCGAGAAACGGTCGAGGAAGTCCGAACCGCCGAAGACGTGGTTGTGAGCACCGTTGGCAGAGAACTCTACGAAAAATTCTTTCGCGGCTATACAAGGAAGCAGTGGGGCGTCGATCCGGCCCAACTAAGCAAGTCCGTGACTGCGCGGGTCCCTACCCGAACCAACCGCGATGATCGCTACTTTGGCGACACTTTCCAGAATATGCCGGCTGGCGGGTATACACGCATGTTCCAGCGCATGCTGGACAACCCAAGGATCAAGATCATGCTGCAGACCGATTATCGCGAAATTCGCGACAAGATCCCCTTTCAGCGGATGATCTACACCGGGCCGATTGATGAATATTTCGACTGGAGCCTTGGTCGTCTGCCTTATCGGTCACTGCGGTTCGAACACGCGACGCTTGATTGCGAGCAGTTTCAGCCGGTCGCCGTTGTCAACTATCCGCAGACGGAAAACTATACCCGCATTACCGAGTACAAGCATCTGACCGGTCAGCAGAGCCCGAAGACCAGCCTGACTTACGAATTTCCAACCGATATCGGCGATCCCTATTACCCGGTGCCGCGGGCGGAAAACGAGGCGCTGTACAAACGCTATGAAGCACTGGCAGCGGCGTGCTCCGACGTGTGGTTCGTCGGGCGCCTAGCCACGTACCGCTACTACAATATGGATCAGGTCGTCGGTCAAGCTTTGGCGACGTTCGCGCGCATTCAACAGAGCCTGCCGGCAACCGGCACCGTGCAGATGCTTACGCAGCGGACGATGCTCGGCCAACATTCGGAGCAGTTCCCCACCTAAGTGGCCCGCTCCTTCTTCGACCGCTACGAAACACCTGCCGCGAACAATCTGCGCTGGCGATCCAATTCATCGGCAACCGGCTGGCGAAGACTGCGCGAACCGTCGGCATGAATCGTAGAGAACAAGCCGACTTCCGCGTGGCGCAAATTGTCCCAGCCGGGATACGCGGTCACCGGGTACAGACATATACCCTGAACCGGGGCACCACGGCTCATTGCGTCACGGACCTCATCGCAAACATAATGGAGCCATGCCGGCCGGCCTGATCCTTCAGCGCCTGTCTCGGCGATGAACATGGGCTTTCTGTAGCGCTCTGCGACTTCGACCAACATTTCGGAAAGCGCCCGATATTCGTGGTGGCCCATCGGTATCGTTGGCCCCTGAAAGTACCATTGGTTGTGCGGATAAAAGTTAAGTCCGATGACGTCGACACAGTCCTTGCTGCCGCCCAACTCAGGCTCGGCACGGCCCGTCAGCATGTCATAGGCTTCAAACTGGCCCTGACGAACATTTTCCGCGCGCCGCTGCTCGGCACGACTATGGTCACGGGGCGCAACATGAATTAGCGGTTCAGCCCATATGAACCGGCAATCAGGTTCGGCATCGCGCATCGCCTTGACGCCGGCAACCGCTGCCCTCACAAGCTGTCGCTTGAACCATCCCCGCTTCTTCGGCCCCACGCGTGGGAAATAGCCGACCTCTATCGCCCATGCGAAAAATGAGATCTCATTGATCGGGCACACCAAGGGAGCTACTCCCGTGACGGAGCGGTGGACCCGGACAGCTTCAGCGGCGAAGCGGACATAGGCTTCTGTAAAGTCTGGGGCGCCTTGGTCTACGTGATCTGGTGAGCCATAGTGGAAGATATCCCAGACGACCTGCACCCCCGCCGCGTGGGCTGCTTCGATCATTGAGATCCAACCCGACCAGTCGAAGACTCCTGGCGCTGTTTCAATCAGGTGCCAGCGCAAGCCGTCGCGGATCGTGCGAAGCCCAAGGGCAGCACAGCTGCGATAGTCGCCGAGAGCATGTTTGTCGTGTGCGGTTGCGCGATTCAAATCGAGGCGCACTCCGTCGCCGCGCCGATGCGAGGAACATTCGAAGCCAGCCATGAAGAAACTGGCAAACTCGGACGGATATTCGCCTGGCAGACGCGCCGGCTCGTTGCTCATAAGTGCAACCCGTCGGCCAAGGCTCGCGCCAGCGCTCCCGCTAGGCGATCGGCCATTGCTAGTTTCGACCTCCACCACAATTTCATTCGGGCCGCCATCACGTCGCCTGAGTGGTACGGGTGCAAGCGTCGAATGTTGACCAAGCGAGCGTGAGCGGAGCCGAGTCCAGGTATTGTCGGTGAGCAGAGGTCGACCTCAGGATGACAGACTGGCGCTCTCAAGCCGAGCCTCGTTGATCGTCGTCGCGCTGCATGGTCTCTCCTAATGGAATCCGAGGGAGGAGAATATCGCAAGCACGACAACGATACATCCGATGAGATGGCGCAATCTCCCCCACATTGCGTACCGAACTTGCCTGCGACCGTGAGGTTCCCCTTCGGCTGAAATATTTCTGGTTGGGCGGGCGACCCGCTAACTTACTGTCGCCTGCGGCGACGATTCCCAGGCAGTGGTCTGGCTGGTTCGCCGCGACACGATCGGGCGAAACGGTATGCTTCGTGCCGGCGCTGTGCCGGTTCCGGCTGCCTTGGAGCTGCCCGGGTTGGCTCGCGGCACCTATCGCGTCATCGCCTGGGGTACCAACGCCGGCAGGCAAACAGCGGAATGGCAAGCGAATTCGGACGGCTGGCTGAAGCTTGATGTGCCGCCGTTCTCCGCCGATGTCGCGCTTGCCATCCGCGGGGTCTGAGCAGGATGGGGACTGCGCCTGAAGGTATTCATACGCTCGCGATCTGACTTGCCATAGCCCATGATGAGCCGTCCTTGCAAACTCGTCGCCAATGCTGATGTCAGTGATTGCGCCAAGCGAAGTTGCGCGGAGATTCCAAGTGATCTGCGCGCTAAGTGTTGTGCTCGCCCGAACGCGACTGCTGGTCGGCGGCATCGGCCGATCCGCCCAGCGTGTCGGCGACCGTGGCACCTCGCGCACCCATCGGCTGCTGCGCACCTGTGGTGGTGTCCTTGGCAGTCTGATGCTCCATCTCGGCATTCAGCTCCGCACCCACAATCAGGACAATCACGGAGATCCAGGTCCACATCATCAAGCCGATGACTGCCCCCAGGGCTCCATACGTCGCGTTGTAGTCGGCGAAGTTTTCAAAATAATAGGAGAATCCTATCGAGACTGCGATCCAGACCACAGCCGCGAGGAAGGCGCCCCATGTCGCCCATTGCCACTTTGCCCTTTCGCGGCTGGGGCCGTAGCGATAGATCAGCATAATCCCGAGGCCGACCATGATCAGCATCATCGGCCACCGAAAGATCCGCACAAGGGCTTCGGTCCAGCTGCCGAGGTTCAGCAGCGCAAGCATGGCCGGCACGATCCCCACCGAGACGATAAACCCAATACCGATGAGGATGGCGCCAAGTGTGAAGCCCAAGGCCAGGAGATTCAGATAGATAAAGCCGCGCTTTTCACTCTCCTCGTAGGCGATGTTCATGGCTTCGAATAGCGTCTTGATGCCGTTACTGGCGCTCCACAGTGCGACGGCAAGGCCGAAGATGAAGCCGAAGCTAAGCGCGCCAGTCTTCTGAGCGGCCAAGGACGCAAGCTGAGATCTGATAATATCCAGACCGCCCGAAGGCAGTACGCCGCCAAGGAACGCAATGTGCTCAGCGATGGTCTGAGGATCGGCGACGAAACCGTAGATGGACACGAACGCGGCAAGCGCTGGAAAGAGGGCAAGGAGCAGATAGAATGCGGCCCCGGCCGCAATCAGCATAACACGGTCCTCGGTTACCTCAGCAAAGAGCCGCCACAGCACGTCCTTCCAGCCGCGGCTGGGAATCTCTGACGGCCATTCGGCATCGCGCCCGCGGCCCTCCCGTCCGGCCCGCCGCTCAAGTTGCACTTGAACTTCGTAAGCGTCGTCGGTTGTTTTCTTCGACATGGCTGCCGGCCCAGAGCATCTTCTTCGCGGGGCAAACGTGTAATAGCGCCAAAGGATGCAGGTGCAGACCTGCGCTCACAAATAAACATCCGCCGACTGCAGAAACACTGCGCCAATCCCATGCGACGAGTTGATTTAATAGCAACACTGCCCTGCCCACGACCCCTCAATGGCTTGTTCGAGCGACCAATGAGAATACGCCAGCTTTCCACCATGTCGGCCATTCGCGGCAGTCGGCTGACTGCGTTTTAACTTAGCGCGACCGGCCGGCGCGGATTATGGCATGGGCGATCGCGAGCTGCGCCTCTCTCGGCGCGTCCAGCCGGCCTCTAGCATGCAATCGACCATCGCTTGAAAGCCAGGCTCCATCGCCTCCTGACAGTTGAAGCTGGGCGAAATCGCGGACCCTGCACATGGCAATTACCCGAACTCACCCCAGGCAATTACTCGTGCAGACGCAACTCAAAACTTGCGGCTCATAACGATCTGCGAGCGGTGGCTGTCGAACTGGGCCTCGTGAATCCAGTCGTCACCTTGGGGCGGCTTGGCTACCAGGTAGGCATCGGCGGAATGAACTCGAGCCGGCCGGCGCGGCACTCACAGGTTTGCCCACCTGATCGAGTCTGGGTCGGCGGTATATATTAGCTAGACGGAACATAACGTGATTCTAATGGGAGGCGGCAACAAATGTTGCTGATCCGCGTTGCGCTTGATCTGAAGGCCAGCCAGGGAGGAAATCAAAATGGCCGACGACAAGTGCAATAGAGGTTCTGGGGCGGAAACCGCGTCGCGGGTGACGAAAAATATGAGTTCTGCTATTTCGCCATTAAGTTCGGCCTCTCAATACCGCAGGATCCGCGACCTTTTTGGCAAGCACGGTAATGATCGCGAGACCCTGTGTCGGGAGGCTCAGAGGCTCGGAACGCCGTGACTCAAAAAAGAACGATTCTCGAACAATGACCAACCTTTCACAACTAGGGCCGCCCATTACAGGCAAGCTGCATAGCGAAGAGGTCGAGCATGAAAGCGACCATTTCTATCTGTGCCCGACAGGCGACCAAGTTGTAGATGCTCGGGACCTGCGGCGCGTCATCTGGCACGATCAGCCGGGGCACGAGCCGCTGGAATTCGATTCCTGATTTGGTCAGGGACTGCGATGTTCGGCAAAGACCTTTTAGTTCGCATGCTCGACCGCCGCGACACCCTGCCGCGAGACGAAATCACGCTTATTGAGGCTCTTCCGGTCCGGCCGGTAACTTTCGGACCCGATGAGGAGATTGTCAGGGAGGGTTCCCGCCCCGCCGAAAGCTGTCTTATTGCGAATGGTTTCGCAGTTCGAAACCAGGCTATTCGAGAAGGTAAGCGTCAAATAACGGCAATTCACGTGCCGGGAGACTTTGTCGATCTGCATAGTTTACTGCTCAAAGTGATGGATCACAGCGTGAGCGCCCTGGGCTCGTGCGATGTAGTTTTCATTCGACACAAAGACCTGCTCACAGCAATGGGTGGAAGTCCACATCTCACCCGGATGCTCTGGCTTTCAACCACTATCGATGCCTCAATCCAACGAACTTGGATAACCTGTCTCGGGCGTCGCTCCGCCAAACAGCATCTCGCACATGTAATTTGCGAGTTGTATGTCCGCTTAGAAATAGTTGGATTGGCCTCTGACCAGACGTTCGCGATTCCACTGACGCAAGCGGAATTGGGCGACGTGCTTGGTCTATCGGTAGTTCACGTGAATCGGACGCTGCAGGAACTTCGAGCGAAGGACCTGGTTAGCTGGAAAGACAGGAGGATTGTTATCCTGGATTTCCAGCGATTGGCATTACTGGCCGACTTTGATGCGACCTACCTAAATCTCTTTCACGAACCGCGGTGACCGCCTCGGCCAAGACGCGCCAGCGCGCCAATGCGGCATCAAGATTCTCGTCCATTAAACAATGTGAATGAGCCCTTGCTCCGGATGGATTAAAGCTGGGTTCAACTGGCACAGTTGACGTCCAAAAAGGATTGCACATGCGTGAACTCGAAAACCTCATCGAACAGTATGTAGATGTTCGGAGGCGGCGGCATAGTTTCATATCGACGGGGCTCGCCGTTAAAGCGCTCAAACAGATTGTTCCGGCATGTTCGGTCTCTGATTCCGACCTAGCGAACATGATCGCTAGTCGTGCAATAGACCACGGTCTTCCGGTGAGCTTTGATCTTAATGTGACCTAGGCGTAGTGCTTCATTATACTTCCTGACCATGAGCCCTTGAAATCCGAACGCGGAGGCGCCGCACGGCCGCCCATACGGCGTGTGCGAATTCCAAGAGAGTCCACAGGCTCGCCGGCCTGATGCGCTATTGCTAATTTAGCTCCAAATGATGGAACCTGTTTGCCGCAGGCAAGTTCGTTAGGCAATGGAGGAGATTGCCACCATGAACAATGTCATCTATCTCATCGGCCTCGTCGTCGTAGTGCTTGCGATCCTCTCCTTCCTCGGATTCCATTAGGAGATACCATGCAGCGCGAAGACGATCAGGGCCGTAAGCCGGCCGATTTCGAAACAGCCAAAAGCGAACTGTCCGAGCGGTTCCAGCAGGAAACGCACACCGCGACAGAGGCGCTACATGACGCTCGCGATGAACTCACCAGGAAGGCGGGCGATTACGCTTCGGAAGCGAAGCAGGAAATATTCAACAAAGCCGAGGGAACACAGCGCGATATCAGCTCCAACCTAAAGGCCTTTAGCGGAGCGTTGCGAGCGGCAAGCGAGCATCTGGCCAATAATGATCAACGGACCGCTTCAAAGTTCACCCTTGATGCCGCCGGCGCACTTGAACGCTTTTCATCTTCGTTGAAGGACAAACCATTCGAAGATGTTCTTGGCGAGATGCGGTCGTTCGGCCGCGAAAACTCAGGAGCGCTGATCGCCGGTTCAGTATTGGCAGGCTTGGCGCTGGGGCGGTTTATCAAGAGCTCGCCGCCATCTGCCCGGGCCGAGACACAGAGTCGATCGCAAACACACAGGGATTCAGAAACGGTTTCGAACTCGGATGAGTCCGCTACGCGATCGGCAGAGGCATCCGACCCGACGCCGGCCCGCTCCAGCCAGCGCGACGATGACTTGGCCGGCGATGATCTGGCCGGCGACGACTGGGCAGGCGCAAGCCTGGAGCAGAACCCATGACCAACAATCAGGAAAGTCGCGGCCTCGCAACCCTCGTCAGCGATCTGGCACAGCAGGTCACAACCCTGCTTCAAACCGAAAGTAGGCTGTTGCGGGCCGAAATTTCGGAAAAAATTAGCAAGGCCGGCACAGGCGCCGCCGAGGTTCTGGGCGGCGCGATATGCCTTCTCGCGGCCTTGATAGTGCTTTTGCAAGCACTCGTAATCGCCCTGGCGAGTGCCGGCTTGGGAGCGGGATGGTCCTCGCTGCTGGTCGGGATCGTCGTCGCGATACTGGGAATCATTCTCTTGCGCTCTGGCACGAAAAGCATGGCTCCTTCCGAGCTGACGCCCGATCGCACACAAGACCAACTCAAGCGCGACGCGCGCGTGATCAAGGATCAAATCAGATGAGCGACAAATCCGCAGCCGAGCTTGAACGCGATGCCGACATCGCCCGGGCGAAAGTAGCAGACACCGCCGATTCGATCCGCAGCAAGATGACACCGGGTCAATTGATCGACGAATTTACCGGAATGTTCGCCGGCGAAGGATCCGCCATGCTTGGCAACCTCAAGTCGCAAGTCAACAACCCGTTGCCGCTGACGTTGATTGGAGCCGGCCTGGCCTGGCTGATGCTCGGCAACGGCACGTCGCCAACCAACTCAGCTGCCGCCGCCTATCGGACAGGCACGGCTCCCGACGCTTTCTCTAACTTGCGCGGCGATGATTTCAGCCAGGGCAACGAAGGGTCCGGAATCACTGCGATGCTCTCCGATACCGCCGGTTCGGTTACATCAGCAGCAAGCGGCGCGGCCGAGGCTGCAGCAAACGCTGCAACGGGCGCCAAGGAGAGGATGACAAAAACCGCCGGACAGCTCGGCTCAAGCGCCAGCGAGATAGCGGCTCGGACGCGCCAATCGGCACAGGACCTCTTCGAGCGCGAACCGCTGGCTATCGCCGCAGTCGGCCTTGCGCTGGGCACTGCTATCGGGGTGATGCTGCCCCACACAGCCACAGAGGACGAGCAACTTGGCGCCTACCGCGACAAAATTCGCGACAGTGCGGAGGAGGTTCTCGAAACGGGCCTGGAGCAAGCAAAGCAAGTTGCCGCCGAGGCCTACGAAACGGTCAAGGAAGAGGCCGACCGGCAAGGCTCGGGTGGAGATGCCGACACGCTAGCAGGCAAGGTCGGCAAAGTTGTGGAATCGACCGCAAAGCGAACCGAGGAAGCCATTCGCGATCGTTTGCCGGGGTCGTCGGACGAGTCTTCTACCAACTCATAGCGTCGCCACCAGCCTGAATGACGGGCGTGGTCCATAGGACGTCATCCGGCATCATCGCCGGTCGTAACCACACGGTATCGGAAGTGATTGCGGATGTAGTCGTTGAAATAGCGGCCCTTAACCGCTGGCCATGAACCACACCGAGAGGGTTCTACGCTCCGGATCGTATTCCGTTTTGCGTATCGAGGTGGACGGCAGGACGGCGGCTCGATCAAAGGCATTCAACGATCGGAGAACCCGTCGAGTTCCTCGTTGGGAGGATTTGGCGCAAGCTCAAGCGCCCGAACCGATCGAGACGATTGGCATCACGGATCGTCCATCATTCTCCGCGGGGCGCGTGCTGAAGTCCCGCCAGAAGCCGACCGCGAAGCCGCAATCGCTCGGCTCACCGAACGGTAAACCAGCCCAGTAGCAACACAGTGGAACCTTTCAAAGCCGCATGCCTTGTCCCTTCTTCATGGAAGGAGATGCGAAATGAGCCTTGACATAGGAAAAGTCGCCATAGCCTTGCTTGGCCTGCTTGCCTACAAGAATAGGGACAAGATCGGCGAGTTAATCGCCGGTAGGAACTCGACAGATCCCAAAAGCGCTGGCTCCCCCGGCGGGCTCGGCGATATCCTGGATCGTCTCAGGAATGCGGGTGCGGGCGATCAAGTTGATTCCTGGGTTGGTACAGGATCAAATCGCCCCGTTCAGCGCGACCAGGTTGAGAAAGCGATCGACCCGCAAACGTTAAGCGATCTCGCGGAGCAAACCGGATTGTCCCGCGAGGAACTTCTCGACCGGCTCACAAGAGAACTGCCCGACGCGGTGGACAAGCTTACTCCCGACGGCCAAATGCCTGTGAGCAAAGGTCCAAATCTCCTCGACGAGGTGCCTGGAGCTAGTCGCACTTAGCGCCAGGCCGAAAAGGGAACCCGCGTCCTCGCCCGGAGAGCGCGGCTGATCGGGCAATGCGATCTCCACAGCAATGTCTGCGAGAACATGCTGCAGAAGCCTAACCCGCTTGCCTACTAGACCTTTTGTCTTTTCGGTTCCTCTTCGGTTTCGCTGCCAATTCAGCAGGAAGAGCGGTTTCGGCCTTTAGTCGTTGCTGCCGCAGCCGAGCCGTCTTTGCTTCTCGTGCCACACGCTCGAAGTCTGTGAATGCCCTTTTAGCATCCGACGTGCGCTCCTGCCTGTCGTGTCTTTCTTTATCGGTGAAGCCTTGCCTTTCCCGCATTGTTCCTCCCACTTTGACGCACGGCGCTTTGTTGCCGCACCGAACGCTTGTGGCCAGATCGGGTTCCACCCGGACAGCAAAAAAGCCCGCCGCACCTTTCGGCACGGCGGGCAACAAGTCGGTTCACCAGGCACGAGGGGTGGGCGGGGGTGGTGTGCCCGGTGCGCAGAAATCCTATGCGCGCCGGCTGCGTCGCGTCTACCAACCGCCGGTTGGCGCGCGGTTGCTTGTTTGACAGACACGCGCTTTATGATGGCTGCTTAAAAGCGACGATCGAGCCTTTTGCCGAGCGGCTCGTTGTGCGGAAAGGAACGCTATGGCCGAGCAGGAGCAGTGGCAGCTGGAAGGCAGCGCCGCGGAACTCTACGAGCGCTACCTGGTCCCGGCAATCACAGCCCTGTGGGCTGCCGACCTCGTGGATCGTGCCGCGCCTCTATCTGGTGAGCGGGTTCTGGACGTAGCTTGCGGCACCGGCGTGGTGGCACGCTTGGCGGCCGAGCGTATGGGAAGTGGGCAGGTCGTCGGCCTCGACATCAACACGGGCATGCTTGCCGTTGCTCGATCGCTCCCGAGAGGCGCTGGACCGCTCATCGACTGGCACGAGGGAAGCGCGCTCGAAATGCCGTTCCCTGACGCCACCTTCGATCTGGTTCTTTGCCAACTCGGACTGCAGTTTTTTCCGGACCGATCGAGTGCGCTACGTGAGATGTTCCGGGTTCTGGTGCCTAACGGCCGACTGGCCTTAAGCGTTTTCAGAGCTATTGAGCGCACTCCTGCGGCAAAGGCGCTGGCGGATGCCTTGGATCGACACCTCGGTCCAGGCGCTTCGGCAACGAAACGGTCCGAGCATTCGCTCGCCGATGCAGACGAGCTTTACCGATTGGTGGCCGGGGCGGGATTTCGTCAGGTGACCATCGACACGACGACACAGAACATCCGATTCCCCTCGTCAAAGGAATATGTGCGACTACAGCTGGCAGCGACTCCGCAGGCAGGGCTGGTCAGCGGAATGGATGCCGGACATCGCGACGCAGTCATCGCAGCGATCATGGGTGATGTAAGTTCTTCGCTGGCAATCTATTCAACTGGAGGGGAGCTGATGTTCCCCCAAGAGGCTCACGTCGTGCTCGCACGCAAATAGTGCAGCTGACTCTGCGGCATCCGGTGTTCAACAGCGCCCACGCAAAGTGAGCCTAATTAGAGGAGGAGCGTAGCAACCCCTCCTCCTTGGCAGCAATCTCGAAGGCCTTCCTTACGTCCTCGGGTGTGCCCTCACCTTCAATGCAGGCCATGCAGGCTTCGACCGCCTTCGTCCACTTGGGTCCCCGCTTGGTCCACGCCGGACCGGGGAGTTCCCGCTAACTGGCCCTGCCTCGTCTGGCCGCCTTGGCCCGCCGGATGGTTTCGAGGATCCCGATCTCGTCCTCCGGCTCCGTCTGGTTCGGCGGCGGGCTTGTCGCTACCCTGATGCGGTGCCGACGCCTTCGGCTTGAACCGCTCCTCCCACTCCTGCAGCGACATTTGCCGGACCGCGCCGGGCTACGCATCGGACGGCGGACTGTGGTCAGTCGGATGACCAACAATTCCGCAATAAGCGGCGCAGCCTTCTTCATCGTTGTTTGGATGATGATCCTTGCGCCAAACAGCGAGCAAAACGCCGTCGACGCGATGTTTAAATGCCGAGTTCTCAATCCTCAGCCGGGGGCTCTCTACAGCTGCATGAATTATCAGGGGTTCAAGATCACGGAACCTGGCCAGCAGGACGTGACCGAAGTGACCAACTACGTCACTATGTTTGGCTGGGAACACGGGTGGCTAAAGCGAACGCTGGACACTCTGCGCGGGTGGATGAAATAACCCTTCATTCGACTAAGGCCACAAGCTAGCGACGCAGGCACAACGCCAGAATGAAGGCCGCGGCGAGCAGCATGGCGACTAGTCCCCAGTTAATCCGATAGATCATCGATCGTCTGCCGACATATCCGCGCCATTGCCTGGACAACCGCCAAGGCTGCCATTGTGCGTTTCGTCCTGCCTCCGTTTCGATAGTGCAGCGTGACGAAACGATAGAACATTTCCAAGGCCTTCCAATCGGCCAATATTAGCTTGAATCGGAACCGCTCGGTTGTCCGGTTACGTTGCGTTTAGCTCTGCCATGTAAGGAATTCGGAAGCCGGAGGCCGCACGCTAATGTTGGACAACTACGAGGTCGACGGGTTTGGCGTGATCCACCAGATCGACTTCACACCGATCAAGTACGACAAGCAATACATTTCCTATTACGAGGACCTGAGTGACCGGACCATCAAGCTCGGATATCAGCGACTTGGCTGGGTGCTGGGAATCACCGGCCAAATTCCTCGGTCCGTGCTGGAGATTGGATATGGCACGGGCACATTCGTCGAAGCCGCGAAAATAACCGGGGTCGCCGACTGCGCCGGCTGCGACATCGCCAGGTTTCCGCTACCCAAGGGCGTCCGCTTTGTCGATTGGGATGAGGCTCTCGCCAGCTCGTGGGATCTCGTCGCCATGTTCGACGTGCTTGAGCACATCCCGGACCTGGGTTTCCTCGCCCGCCTTCAGGCCCGCTACCTGGCCGTCGCCGTCCCTTATTGCCGCTGGCGCGAGCTCGGCACCCCCGGCGACGCGTGGTTCCGAACGTGGCGTATGCGTCTCCCCAACGAGCACCTGCACCATTTCGACCGTGACTCGCTGGTGGCACTCCTCGCACACAGCGGCTTCCAGTGCGTGACGCTGAACTGCTTCGAGGACGGGATTAGACTGCGGCCCGGCGAAGTGGGTCCGAATATTCTGTCCGGCTTCTTTAGAAAGTCATAGGCCAGTTTCCCCGCGGGCTCGACCAAGCGATAACGCTCGCGCTGTTTTCCCGCCCCAAAGCCGACTTGGTCTTTCTCGTCCGGATTTGATCCTGACTTCGATGGTTGGCGAATGCCAACGAGGACAATCGCCACGACATGGGGCGCGACTTAGAGGTCTGGAATGCGCAACCGCGGACGTCTCAAAACTGACCTCAACGGCCGACATCAGGCGCGGAACTGCCGGGCCGGGACTCGCTGTCGCCAACCCGCGCCTTGGCCCACTGATCGATCGCCGCCTTGTACACCATCAGTCGCGCTCGGCAGTGACTGGATACTAGAGTCGGACTCCAAGAACCAAATTCAAACTGCTGATTCTGTTCGATATTCTAAGCGACGACTTGCCTGTTCGCTCGTGTGAGCAAACTGTACACCCCGGAAACAGCAGCATGACGAGAGCAGTCGCCTACTATCGGGGTCTCGACCCAGCGGCAAGGACGTTCAGGCTTGGGCATCGATGCACAGCGTACTGCCGTGACTCGCTTTGCCGAAGCCGAGGGCATTGCAATCATCCAGGAGTCACCGAGATCGAATCCGGAAATGGAGCCGACGCTCGGTTTGGCGCTCCGACAGGTTGAACGTTGCATTGAGGGCCGAACCAGGTCGAAAGCATGCTCCGGGCTTTCGCCGTCCGCCGTTGAATCCGTGAGTGGGCCGACCGTGTTAAGCTGTTCGAACCCCGAGCCGAGCCGATCGTGCGCCTCGGACTACATTGGAGGGCGGAACCAAACGGTGTGTGGTCTCCACTTCCAAGGGGCTCACACCCCGCCGACGGAGGATGCGATATTGGCACCCAAAACGAATTGAAACTTTGAGCCCCGTGGTGCGTTGGGCGATACCCAGAGCATGCCGTCGTGCGCTTGGATGATTGAACGACAGATCGATAGGCCCATTCCCATCCCGCGAGATTTGGTGGTGAAGAGCGGATCGAATATCCTCTGGAGGTCCTGCGGGTCGATCCCCATGCCAGTGTCAGCCACCGAAATCACTACACCCCCATCGTCGTGAGGATTTGAACTAACGGCGAGATCGCGTGGACCATCCACAGTGGTCATTGCCTCAATCGCATTCGTGATCAGATTGAGGAGCACCTGCTGCACCTGAATTCGATCTCCCATCACCCGCAGCGGCCGCGCGCTTCGCTCAACCTTGACCAATATCCGGTGACTTTTCAGATCGTCCTGAAGCAAAGCGATGGCTTCATCAATGAGTTTGTCGACGTCGAACGAAGCTCTGACGCGGTCATCCTTCCGGAAGGTCGCCCGGATGCTCTCGATCACCGCGGCCGCGCGATGCCCGTCAGCTGCGATCTTCGTAAACTCCGTTCTCGCCTTATCTAGATCGGGAACCGCGCGATCGAGCCAGCGTAAACCGGTGTCGGATCTCGTTATCATAGCAGCAAGGGGCTGCTTGACCTCGTGTGCAATCGTGGCGGCAACGGCGTCGCCGGTCATCAGTCGGGCATCGCGCTCGCGGCTTTGCGCATCAATAGCGCGCTGCAGCCTCATGCGCTCTTGATCCAGCATGGTGTTCGAACGAGCGAGGCCGTCATACAGTCGTGCCATCTCTGCAACCAATACCACCATTACGATGGTGGCTGTCACAAGCTGATAAAAATGGCCGGCATACCACGTAAGATTGTAGCGAGCGCTCAAGACGGAGCCCAAGCTTACTTCAAGCAGGAGCGCGCACAAAGCGACGGCGAGCCACAGGTCGAGCAAGGACCGCTGGCGCAGCCATAGCAACGAAAGTGCAATGCCGCCCAGCGCCAGGACCACCATCCCGCCGATGATGCGACGAAACAGACCGACAGGATGAACGTCTACATAGGTTAGTGGCAGCAGATCGTTATGCTGCGTAACGAACCAGAACAACCCAATGACGAGGGCAAGAACGCCCGCGACGCTCAAGCTGATGGCATGTCGCGTGAAGCGAACGTCCGCCACACGATCCGTGTTTTTGAGCAGGGCATAGCCGATGATGGCAATGGGCAGCCCTGAATGCCAAAACCAGTAGAGCCAAACGGCGGATTGCATTCCCGAGCCCAGGACGCCGGTGGGCGTGAACGCACCCGGGAAAGTCAGCGCATGTGCAACCACGATCAGGGCACTGAACAGGTAGCCGCTCGCAATCACCAGAAGTGCCCACTGGCGCAAAATAGAGAACTGAGCAAACAGAAAAGCTGCGGTGACGCAGTCGCTGACAAATAGGGCGGCGGCAAGAGTCGGTACAATCGCGTTGATTTCCGGCAGCTTGATGGCCGCAAACGGCAATGTGCCGAGAAGGATGACGAGCAGGGCCAGCAGGAAAGCGCGCGCCGTGCGGCGCTGACCGGGAGTTGGGGGACGGACACAGACAATCGCCGTAGACAATGACATGGATGACCCCATTAGGGGCGTTGCCGCCGCGCGCACATGGTCGCGCGCCCAGTCCAAGGGGGCGCACGAGGGCAGAGTCTTTGTTGCCCAAACGCACTCGTTTGCAATTGCACACTGCGCTCCAATTGCAAGGAACACCATAGCTACTATTCAGAACGGCAGCGGCTTGGCGGACTGTTCCGCCACCATGTATTCGGCGTACCAGTCGGGCCAGTTCTCGTCCCTCAGTGCGCCGGTTCGCTTCTCGTGTTCGCCATGCGCGACCGCCGCACGCCACAACGCGGCTCTAAGCTCATGCGACGAGTTGACATGTCGGCGTCCACGCGACCGGGCGACCGCGCGTGGTAGTCTCCTGTGATAGCTAGGCGACGAATGGCACGGTCCATCCCGATGATCTCCATCGCCACATCGAGGCGCTAACGCGATCGCTCGAGACTGGTCAGCCAATCCCCTTTGAGACGCGGCTTCGACGCTTGGACGGCGTGTATCGCTGGTTCCAGTTTCGAGGCAATCCGGCTCGGGACCGCGAGGGACGAATTGCCCGTTGGTACTGCCTTATGACTGTCGTTGACGACAGAAGGCGCGAAGAGGACGCGCTAGAGCCATCGCGGCCGTCTTTGGGCGGAGGCGAATAGGGATATTGAGAATGGGAGGTATCGAAGGTTGACAAGCCAGCCCGTAGGGATCGGGCCTTTTGCGAGCTTGCCGGCCGCTCAGGACTCCTCAGACTTTGAGAGCCTTTTCGATACAGTCGATCAACGCCTCCGTTTTGAACGGCTTTCGGAGCAGGCATGTTGCGCCGCTTGCTGCCGCCTGATCGTCGATGCCTAGGTTTGAACGTGCGGTGACCATAACCACCGGCACACCGCGCCGCCGCCCTGTGAGCAGCCGGGCAAGATCAAGTCCGCTCATGCCAGGCATGTGAATGTCAACAATGACGCAGCTATAGGACGCGCCCGCTTCCCAGGCGATGAAGTCCTCCGCGGATGCAAATCCGCATGCCCCATATTCGAGCGAAATAAGGCTATCTACGAGAGCCATGCGGAATGATTCGTCATCATCGACTACCGCGATTAGGAACTCTCTTGACACATCGTCCTGTCCACGGATTTGAGCTAAGGGGAATAGCAGGATCGCCATTTCTGGCATGTGATGCCGCTATAAGCAACCTATACGGGAGTGTTACTCCGCGCCTACGGCCGGCGCCTGGGGTTGATCACGTCCGCGATCCGGACCAGGTCCGCCAAGGTCCTCGCGCCCATCTTCCGCATGGCCGCGCCACGATGAATTTTGGCGGTGATCTCGCTGATTCCGAGGTCGCCGGCCACCTGCTTGTTCATCTTTCCGTCTGTGACCAGTAGCATTACCTGCTTCTGTCGTGCCGACAGTGTTTCAAATCGCTCCCGCACTTTCGAAACATCATCATCGACGGCGCGCTGCTGCCGCCCGCGCTCTATGGCAGCGAACACGGCATCGAGCATGTCCTGATCCTTGAATGGCTTTGGGAGAAAGTCCACTGCACCGCGCTTCATGGCGCGAACTGACATGGGAATGTCGCCATATCCGGTCATCATCACGACCGGCAGATGAACACCCGTCCGTGACAGCTGCGCCTGAAAATCGAGCCCATTCATGTCAGGCAAACGGATATCGATGATAAGACAGCCCGGAGAATCCGGAACGGGCGTGTCGAGGAAATCCTGTGCGGTTGCATAAGTCCGCGTTTCGAGCCCTATCGAAAGGAACAGGTCCTGCAACGCTTCTCGCATCGACGCGTCATCGTCGACCACGTGAACAATGGATTTCTCGTCCGAGGGGAGCGGCATCGCTAAGCATGCCAGAACTCTGAGCGTGCATCAAACGAAAGTGTGACGGAGTCGATTCATTCTTTTAGGTGGAGCGTCGCTTCCCGGCCCCGGGCTTCCGACCGCCGTGACGGCGCCAGCAACGATCTGCGCCACCCGCGCGGGATTTATTCTTGAGTTGCCTGAGGCCAAGGTTCGCCCGCGTAAAAACCTCAAGAACACTCAAGGTTTGCATTGATGCTCTCGCAGCGAGTTTGCGTCATGGCGCGACAGAAAGCGGCGATCTGTATTATCCAATTCATACTTTGATATGAGCATGCCCTTCCGAGCGTTGGATAGCCAAGCCGGCACAGAAACTTAGGATACCAGCACTTGAAGAGGGCTAATGAGTCACTAGTGAACTGCAACTCGGCGTTGCGGCAGCTCTGCGGCCAGGGGCTGCAACTTCGTCAACCTTTGATCCACCCGCCAGGTTGCCGAACGCCGAACTAAGGAGCCTCGCAGTGGATAACCTTTCCGAACCTACGTGGCGAAACGTCCTCGCGAATAGGCCCGCCGCCAGCGCTCTCGGCCTTGCTCCCAAGGCAGCCAAACGCACCTCCGACGCCCGGTCAGGCGCAACTCCGGGAAACAACGCGATTCCTCCCTTACGCATCAACCTTTCAGAAGGGACCCTTGTAGATTTGCGTCGGCGCCTGGCGGCGACCCGCTCGCCCCGGGGGGAGGCTGTCAACAACTTTTCGCAAGGCATGCAGTTGGCGAAAACTGCTGACGCTAGGCCATCTATGTCGCAAGACAAACCGGTCGTGTTCGTGGTCGACGACGACCGATCCGTCCGCGAATCCCTGGAATCGCTCATCCACTCTGCGGGCTGGTGCCCGAAAGTTTTCGAGTGCGCTCTGGCATTCTTCTCTCTCCCGCGACCTAGTGTTCCGAACTGCTTGATCCTGGACGTCAATCTTCCGGATATCAGCGGGCTTGATTTGCAAAGTCTAGTCTCTGTCGAGCGGATGGATACGCCAATAGTCTTCGTCACGGCATTTGGCGATGTGGCTATGACCGTTAAGGCGATGAAAGCAGGCGCTGTTGAGTTCCTTATGAAACCATTCCACACCGAAGTGCTGTTGGCCGCCGTCGAGGAGGCGCTGAAGCGCAGCAGAACCGCGCTCGAGTTCGATTTGGAGGTGCGTGCTCTGCAAGATCGCCACGAATCGCTGAGTTGCCGCGAGCAGGAGGTCATGGCGCTGGTCGTCTCCGGGTTGCTGAACAAGCAGGTCGCATTTGAGCTGGGCATCAGCGAGATCACAGTGAAGGCCCACAGGGGCAGGGTAATGCGCAAGATGGAAGCGAAATCTCTTCCCGACCTAGTGAACATGGCCGCGAGGCTCGGCCTCGCGCACTGACCAGCCGTCGGCCAGGAGGCCGCTAGGAAAGAAGCTGGCGATTGGGCTGATTTGAGCGAGCCGGCGATTGTCGCCAGCGGCAACGATCGGCAACCGCTCGGTCAGAAGTCAGGATTTCCTTGCTGCGAATTAGCCTTCTACGGGAGCGCTGCACAGACCCAGAACGGCGATGTGACATTGTGCGCGCGTCGCCACCCTGAGATTAGCAGTGAGCTAGGAGGGCGTACCGGGGCTCGTTCAGCATTTTGCTTGGCGACCGATGCTAAAGTATCGACGATACCATCGTGTAATAGATTTGTGGCCATCTTCGGTCGGATAACAATCACTCCGGAGTCACTCCGGCCAACCCAAGTCATCAAGTGACCACTTCCCCGTCGTCGAACGGATGATTGCTCAACCCAGGGAAAGGAGCTCGTTATGAATATCAAAGCTATCTGTCTCGGCGCATTTGCTTTTTCCGCTGTAGGCGGCCCCGCATTCGCCGGCGCACTCGATGTCGTGGACAACCTCCGGCCGTACTATACCGACAGTAGCATGACCACGTTGAAGTCGTTGCCGGAACTCAAGGTCGCCTTGATGGCCACGCCGATGGCCCAGCGCATGATGATTATGAGAGAATGCCAGGATTCGGCTCAGAGCAAGCCTTATGCGGAGTTCTGTGCCAACGTGAATGCGCTGGCCGGAATGAAATAGCCGGCCCTGAACCTCCCCAATCAGGAATAAAGCCTGCCTCTAGGCTCTAGGTGCATAGATGATGGCGAGCACCGCTCGCCATCATCCTTCAACAGCAGCCGAGTAGTGCCATTAAGCGAGGTCGATCTCGCTCTTATGGATTGTGGACCGGATCTGCCGCGGCTTGGCCCGGATATAGACCAAGTTCCCGCCAGGCAGCGTGTCGAACTGGCGGCGACCGATGTCGGCCGAGAACTCTCCCGTCCCTCCCCCGGGAATGCGGCTCCGGCCGGCATCGGTCCATTAATGTTCCCTCGAAATCTGAGAATGTCCAAGCTTCAGTTGCCGTCATGGCGCGGCTCCGTAGAGAAGGTTGGATCCCGGCGCTTCGGTAGGGCCGGCAGTGGAATTTATCGCTCGTTTGCTCTGAAGCGGCATCGGGCATCGGCAAAGGGCACAAAAGTCACTGCAGGTCATGGACCTGCCGATCCCATACGGAGCACTCGTCTGGCACACTGATGCCAAAGTATTGTCAACACCATCGTACAATAGATTGAAATCCAAAATTGATCTTATCTGTCTGCTGCACCCGAATAAGCAGATTGTGGACAGGAGTTCGCATCATGATACTGTGGTCTCTCATCACGCAGCCGGCGTCAGCCCTTCGCGAATTCGTAGCACCTCGCTACCGGCCCGAGCTCCACTACATGCGCGGCCCCGGTCCAGCCTACGCGCGCCGCGCGGTGATGGTCGGGGCGAGAAGCTGTGTAGTCGACTGTAACCTCTGGCCGCTCTGCCGTTGTCATATCAGCTGCGTCATTGACGACCGGACCAAGCCCGCACCCGGCGGCGTGTTCGCAGGCATGACGCTGCTGGCCGTGGTCGCCGCCGCACTAGTCACCGCTGCACTGGTCGGCGTATGGGTGTTCCTCATGACATCCGATGCGATGGCGCATGACGCGTTGCCAACCGCTGCGCAGCCGCAGGGGTGGTCCTATCCCTTCTCCTGTTGCTCCGGCTACGATTGCCGAGAAGTCGCTGATAATGCGATCGGAGAGCGGCCTGAAGGCTACGTCATCAAGGGGACGGGCGAACTGATCACTTACGCAGACAGCCGCATCAAGGACAGTCCCGATGGCATATTTCATTGGTGTTCGATGGCCGGCGCGAATGACGGGCACACCGTCTGCCTTTTTGTACCGCCGCGTGGATTCTGATTTCGCAACGAATCCCCCCGATCCAATTGCGTGCTATAAAGGATCCGAAGGACCTGTCGCGTGCCGCCGCCGACGTCGCGCCGGGCGCCAGGGAAACGCTCAATGTCTGGCGCAACGGCAAGGCCATGCAGATTTCCGCTGCTGTCGGACGCAACAGCGATGATGCGAAGACCGCCTCGGCAGAAGGCAATGGCGGCAAGTCCCCTCGCCCAAGATTCCTGTTGCCCGCCGGGATATCGTCGAGAACACTGGCCGCGGTCGATTTCGACCCGCAGCAACGGATCGTGTCGATGGTAACCCGCGGCTTCTTTTCAGGACGAAAGCCCCCGACGGATGCGGATGGACGCATTCCGCCCGGACAGTATCTCGAGCAAGGCTTCCCCGTGCTGTCAGCCGGGCCGACGCCGCGCGTGCGCACCGAGGACTGGTCGTTCACGCTCAAGCACGGACCGCGGCCGCTCAAGAAATGGACCTGGGCCGAGTTCAACGCGCTGCCGCTGAGCAGGATGACGCGTGACATCCATTGCGTGACGGCATGGAGCAAGTTCGACACGTCATGGCAAGGCGTGCTGATCGACGATATCCTTGCCGATGCCGGCATCGCGCCGCCGACCGCCTTCACGCTGGCACATTCGTTCGACGGCTACGCCACCAATGTGCCGGCGAAGGACCTTGTCGCCGGCAAGGCGATGGTGGCGCTGCTCTATGAAGGCAAACCAATCACGCCGGACCATGGCGGACCGGCGCGGCTGCTGGTGCCGCATCTCTATTTCTGGAAGTCGGCCAAATGGCTGAACGGGCTGCAGTTCACCGAGCACGACGAGCCGGGCTTCTGGGAATTGCGCGGCTATCACATCTATGGCGACCCGTGGCGCGAGCAGCGCTACACGGACGATCCATGAGCGAGGCAGCGGCGACGCAATCACCCTGGCAGATGGCGAAGATCATTCGCATCGAAAAGCGCACGCCGCGCGTCACCAGTTTCTTCTTCAAGCTGTCGCGACCCTTTGCCCATCAGGCCGGGCAACATGTCGATGTCAGGCTGACAGCGCCGGACGGCTATCAGGCGCGCCGCTCCTATTCGATCGCCTCCGCACCCGAGAGCGGCGGGACGGTCGAGGTGGCGATCGAACGGCTCGAAGACGGCGAGGTCTCGCCCTTCTTCCACGAGGTGGCAGCGGTCGGCGACGAAATCGAGCTGCGCGGTCCGCTCGGCGGCCACTTCGTCTGGTCCGACAGCGATGGCGGGCCGATCATCCTGGTCGGAGGCGGTTCCGGCGTGGTGCCGCTGATGGCGATGGTGCGCCACCGCACGGCGCGCAAATCCTCCGTGCCGGTCGCGTTGGTGTTTTCGGCGCGGATCTGGGACGAGGTGATCTTTCGCGACGAGCTGATCAAGCTCGACGACCGCCGCGACGGCTTCGAACTGGTGCTGACGCTGACGCGCGAGCCGGCTCAGCGCCCCGATGACTATTCGCGGCGGATCGACGCCCAGATGATGATGCAATCCATGTCGCGGCTGCCCGAGCCGCCGAAGCTTGCCATCGTCTGCGGCTGGAACGCCTTCGTCTCGGCCGCCGCCGAGGCGCTGATCGACGCCGACGTCCCGGCCGGCCTCATCCGCACCGAGCGCTACGGGGTGTGAGCGGCTTGTCTATCAGGCTTCGATCTCGAGCGCCGACAGCGGTTTCGAGCAGCAGGCGAGGATAAAGCCGTCATCGATCTCGTGATCGAGGATGCCGCCATTGTGGGTCATCTCCACCTGCCGGAGACCTTTTTCACCTTGCAGGTTCCGCACAGGCCAAATTCGCAGGCCGCGGGAATCCTGACCCCGAAGCGCGCGCCGTCTGCAGCACGGTCTGCCCGGCAACGCATCCGGCGTCGACATCCGAAAGCGCAACCACAAGCCACAGCCCGCCCCTGCCGCCGACTAACCCCGGCGGGCGGGTATCGGCCATCGGCCGCCTGGCCGCGGCGCCCCCACCCTTGGCTACAGACGGCTGGAACGCAGAGTCAGCTACGCCACGGTTCACCTTCGGGAGCGCCTCGGCGGAGTTTGTCGGGAAGCAATTCCCCTTGGGGAGTGAACTCAAGCGATCCTGAATTTATGCAAAAACGCTCCCCGGCCGGCGGGGGGCCGTCTGGGAAGACGTGGCCTTGGTGCGCGCCACAACGGGCGCAAACGATTTCCGTTCTGACCATGCCGTAGCTGGTGTCGCGGATGTCACGCAGATGTTCTTCAGCGAAGGGCGCGGTAAAGCTCGGCCAGCCGGTGCCACTTTCAAATTTGGCGCCGCCTTTGAACAACGGCAGTCCGCACAAGCGGCAGGTATATACCCCCTCCCGCTTCTCAGTGAGAAAGACACCGCAGAACGGCGCTTCCTCGCCATGCTCGAGTAGCAAATGTCGCTCTTTGTCGCTGAGGTCTGCCGCCAACTCCCGCAACTGTTCCTGGGTGGGGGGTGTCAAATCGAATTGCACTTCGATGATATCGTTCATCGTCGATCGCCTCACAGCTCAGCCGCGACGGCTGGACACCCGCAAAGGCGGCGGGGCCGGGCCGACGCGACATCCAGACGTCACATTGTTGCATCATGACGATGCTCACTACCTAGATCGCCGTTATTGACTTGGACGGCGCCACTTTGGCGCCGCCCAATCACTCGATCGCTATTCTGAGTTCATTGGTGAACAGCTCCGGCTTTCGCGGTCTCCGCCGGGCAGACTTGACCGGGTTCAGAGGAGCTTGGTCGCAACGTTGATGTTGCCGTGCGTCGCCTTGGAGTACGGACAAATGCTGTGTGCCGCACCGAGCAGCTCGCGCGCAACCTGAGGGTCGACGCCCGGCACGCTGACGTTGAGGCGCGCCCGCAGGAAGTAGGAGCCGGCGTCTGAGTTCAAATCGATCTCTGCATCGACCGCGGTACCCGCCGGAAGCTTGATGTTTCTCTGGGAGGCTGCGACCTCGAGCGCTCCCATGTAGCAGGCCGACCAGGCGGCACCGAACAGGTTTTCGGCGGCCGGGTGCGGCTGCTTCAGCTTGATGTCCAGCTGGCCGTCGCTGCTGCGGGCTCCGCCATCGCGACCGCTAGTATTGTGGGTCTTGCCAGTGAAGAGAAGTTTCTCAGTCATATCGAAATCCTTTCTCCTATCGTTCCAGCATGCCGATGAACGGACCCCCTGCCCGGCACATGGTGCTGCGCGGCCCGGCGCCCCAGCCAGTATCGGTCGGCTTGCCCTGTCGAAGATAGCTCGTCGCCTTCCTCAGGATGAATGGCTCCGCATTTATGGGAGTCCTTGTCATGGCGTAGTCTCCTGTCCGGCGCTCTAACGCCGGATGATTCGAGGTTTGACACCCCGGAGACTACGCCAACTCCCAAATGCAACCACTCCCGCGACGGCACCGTTTCCGGGGCATTAGCGGAAAGCCGGTCTCCCTATTTTGCAGGAGGCACAGTGAACGGTACCGTCACAGATTGTCCGGCGAAGACGTTGTGGTTAGCGTCGACCAACTCGATCTTCACCTTGTGATCGCCGGGCGAAAACCCTGCAATGTCGACAGTATTGGTGTTACCCGAATCCGCCCACAAGAATTCGTGGTCGTTGACGGTTATATGCAGATGCCCGATGCGTGGAGATGCCTTGAGGGCGCCCTCCCCAAACACCGGCACGATGTGCACGTTCTCCGTCCGGTACTGGGCCTGAAAGAGGCCCTGGGCCAGTGGGCCCGGAAGTGGTGGATCCACTATCAGTTTGGGTGCGGGTTCGTTCTCGATTGTTTCGAACGGTGAAGCGCCGCGGACGTCCCTCGCGCTCTGGGCGAAGGCGCTCGTAGCGAGCACGGCTCCTGTCGCAACTGCGGCAAGCGTCGTGATGAGTAGGGTCATGGCATTGTGCCGAAACCGGCGCAATTCGGTCAGTTCCGACTCGGGAACCTTGACGCAGAAGGGGCGGATTGAGTCGCCGACCCCGGCGTGAGCCGTGGTGGCATGAAGTTCGCACCGCGTGGGCGATAGTGATGCTGCTAACATGACGTCCTCCTATCTCTATCCGATCATTCGGATGTGAGACAAGGATCGACCGTCGGCAACATTAGCTCTATTGCACTATGGTATCGGCAATACCTTTGGATTGGTTCGCTCGCAAATCAACTTTCAGAAACTCAAGAGAAATTGCGGGATTTACAATCCATAACTACATGATTTACATCGCCGAAACCAATGGAGCGACTGCGGTGTTGCCCTACCGCGTTCGCGCCGTCCCGAGCACCCCTCGCGGCTCCAATCACTGGAATGAGATCGAAGTGATAGCCAGACCGTCACATTGGTATTTGGCGACGCGGCCGAGCTGGTGAGAAGCGCTGGCTCGAAGGCGCTCGCCAACTGGGGAAAACGCCGCAGGAGAAGTCTCCGATAGCAGCCATTCGGGCGGCGGGATACTGCGCAATCTGGCACGGCCAAAAGAGCTGTAAAAGGCGTTGCCATTCTGGCACGCGGCGTAGAGCCTCAAGAGACCCGCAGGGGACTTTCGGGCGATCCCGAAGTCGCAAATGGCCGATACATTGAAGCTGCCGTAAATGGGATCCTGATTGACTGTCTTTACCTACCCAACGGCAACCCGGCGCCCGGTCCCAAGTTCGACCATAAGCTGCCCTGGTGAGCGCTTTACTGCCCATGCAGCTGAACTGCTTGCCTACGGGGTGCCGGTGGTCCTGGCCGGCGACCATAACGTCATGCCGACCGATCTTGATGCTCATAAACCCGAGCGCTGGGTCGACGATGCGCTTCTTCGTCCAGAGGTGCGCGAAGCCTTTCGGCAACTGGTTGACCATGGTTGGATCGACGCATTGCGCGAACGCCATCCGGGCGAAAGGATTTACACGTTCTGGGATTATTTCAGGAACGCCTATTCCCGAGATGCGGGCTTAGGATCGATCCCCTCCTCCTCAGGCCCTCAATTGCCGGACGATTGCGCGGCGCCAATGTAGATCGTCACGTCAGCGGTTGGGAAAAGACGAGCGACCACGCCCCAACCTGGATCGACCTCGGCAATAGGCAAGGTTAGAAAACTCGCGGGCCGACCTCGCTAGGGTCAAAGCCCGACCTCCGGCGTGTTACTTGCTGGTCATGGCTCTCGTCCATCGAAAGCGACGAAATAGAGGTCGTGCTGCCGGCGGGTGATAGCTGACCGCAATGCACGAAAGTCTGACAGGCCAGCCTCATTGAGTACGATGATTTCGCCGTCGATGATGGCGCTTTCGACACCAAGCAGTTTTGCCGCTGCGGTCAGGTCGCGATATTTTGCCTTCCAATCGAGACCCCGGCGCGTGAAAATGCGAACGCCCTCGTCGTCAATCACGATCTGCGAGCGGTAGCCGTCGAACTTGACCTCGTGGATCCAGTCGCCTCCCTCGGGCGGCTTCTCGACCAGGGTCGGCAGTAACGGCTCGATAAACTCCAGCCGGTCCCCGGCGCGCTTACTCATCGGAACGCCCCACGCAAAACTCGAATTTGATTCAATAGCGGAGAGCCGTTTCCGTTCCGTTAGCTCTTGCTGAAATGCCAAGCGGAACATTCGTTCGTACTCGCTGTTCTGTCGGCAGGAGGAACGAACTCTGGCAGCCAAGCCCCGTCCGCGGTAACATGGGACAGAGGGACATTCTCCAACCCCAGCAAGGGAGGTCCGCCATGAAAGTCAAAGACGCAATGCATAAGGGTGTCGACTGGGTCAGCCCCGAAATCGCTGTAACCGAACTGGCGAAAATGATGCGAGCCCAGGATATCGGGTCGATTCCCATCGGAGAGAACGACCGACTGATCGGAATGGTGACCGACCGCGATATTGTCTGCAAAGGACTGGCGGAGGATGGTTTCGACAGCCGCACCGCAACGGCGCGCGATGTCATGACGGCCGGCATTCACTGCTGCCGCGAAGACGACGATCTGGCCAAGGCCGTACGGCACATGGAAGAACTGAAAATCCGCAGGTTGCCGGTGATCAACAAGAATATGCGGATGGTCGGCATCCTTAGCGTCGGCGACGTCAGTCAGTCGGCACCGACGGAACTGGTGTCCGAATACGTCAAGAAGGTTTCCGCCCATCACCACTGAAGGGCGGCTCGCCCGTGCCCTTTTGAAGACCTTCACTCTGCCGCCGCGCTGGCCACAGCGCGGCGGCAGAAATGTCCCTCAGGCGGAACAAAAAGCCCGCCGGCCGAAGCCAGCGCGAGGGTCTACTGGAGTCGCCAGAGTGTGGGACGTCAGATTGCAAACGGCCCGATCCTGGCTTTTGTTTCAGTGAACATAACGGGATTCTGCTAGTGCTCTGTCCCCGCGCTAATTAATTGTTTCTGGCATGACGCAGCCCCATGTCGCGAACCCTGATTGTCGTTGGTCTCATCATAGTTGCGGTGGGCCTATTGTGGCCGTGGTTGTCACGGATCGGCCTTGGCCGACTGCCTGGTGATATCGTGATCGAGCGTGAGAACTTCACGTTCTATGTTCCGATCGCCACCGGGATCCTGATCAGCATCGTGCTCTCGATTATTCTGTGGCTGGTCAACCGGTAGCGGGAGAACTCGGGGAAGACAGCCGCCCCCGCTCGGGGTCTTTCTCAGGATCGATGTGCAGGATTATCTTGGCGGCCTCTCGTCACTCCGGATCGGCTGTCGAGCTGCCTTAGAGGCTGATGGCTGAATGAAAAACCTCGCCGCTCCATTCGCGAAGCGGCGAGGCCCCATCGCCCCAATGCCGGTCCCAACACCCGGCGTAGCTGACCATGCAATCGCGGTGCCAAGGCGTATTGACCCATTACAGGACGCCTACGTGCCCCGGCTTAGGCGGCATCGGCTAAGATTAGTCCGGCGGGAAATCGTGCGCTGCTTTCGGCAGCCGTGCGGATGGCGTTGCGGTCTTCCGCCTTGCATGGTGGCAAGAAGCCGGCAGCGATCAGGTATTCAGCGACCGCGACCTCGTCGACGTCGATCAGCAGCGGCCGGCGCCCATTGCGCTGGCGCTCCCGATATCGACGCATGCGATCGGCCGCTGACATGCGATCAGCCTTCGGAACCGCTCGACAGGCCGAGATCTGATGCCATGCGCTGCGCCCGCGCGGTCTGGGCATCGATCTGGCGGCTTGTAGTGAGAGCGAGGGCTTGGTCGCTCCTCCACGCCGGGTTTTTCTTCAGTTGGGCAATGGCGTAACTGTAAATCTTCCGAGTGTCCGCTATCCGGCTGCGCAGCGTCACGAGGTCGGCCAGCGCATCGATTTCTGCGATCGAAACTGGCCGGCCGGCAGCATTTCGCTGCTCTGCAATGCGCCTGAACGCTGCCTTTTCAGCCCGCGTCAGCCATCTCGGGATAGGTGGAATGCCGGAAACCTGCGGGTTAGAGGCTGGTGAGGTTGTGGTCATCTATCGTGAAATCCCTATTCAGGCCGAAATATTCGATCGGGGGAAAAAAATTCTGCGCGTAAGCCCTCGGCGGTTCCGGCGCCCGTTTCGATTTTGGGTTGTCGACACGCCCCCCTTTATTGGTGTGAGCGGCCAATACGTCGCAGGAACCAAAGCGATCTGCAGGGGTTGGTCCATTGAAGGGACTGCTGCAACCTCGAATGCGGAACAATGCTTGATTTTTTTAACTTGGAACGGGCTGAGGCCAGGCTGCGCATCAAACGAGCTGAGACCTCTCTCAAACGCGCGAATAGGTTGCTGGACCAGGACTGCGGCGCCGTCGTCGGTGTCGCGTTGTGCGATAGCATACGGTCTGCGCAACGGCGTCTGGTCAAGGCCAAAGAGCGGCTGACGAAGATCGATCCCGCCGGCACGGGCTGAATCATCCGGCTCGTTTACCGAGCAATAGGCCGCTATCATGCCCGCCTCCGCATCGGCACGATGTGCGGGGGATTGTTCGGCTGCTCCATATGCCGCTCGCGCCACATCCGCTTGGCAAGGCCAGGAAGGGCGCTGATCACCTTTCGCGCTCGGCCGGCTCTCGCGCCGGCCAGATACCGCTCCGCTGCCTCTTTCAGCGCCTGGCGATCGTCGGCAAGCCGTCTGGATAGAAAGCCGGCCTCGACCCACCTCTCGGCCAGGTCGACGTCGTCCACCTCAACCGACAGCACGACCTTGCCGGCGGCTCGGCGAGCACGATAGCGGCGCATTTTGTCGCTCATTCGTCGCGGCCTTCGGGCGAGCGCCGCTCATCGTGCGCGGCCTGGTGCTCGCCTAGGAACCGCTCGTCCGGCATCTGCTCGACGGCTTCGGCGAGGCTGGCCAGCGATTGCTCGATCCAGACGGCGGCGCTGCGGTAGGCGGATTCAGCCATGCATGGACTCGCGGGCTTTCTTCAGCGCCTCGATTAAGGCGTCGACGCCGGCCTTGCTGAAAATGGCGATGCGATATTCGCTGCCGTCGCCCGAGTCCTTTTGCGAAATGGCGAGGCTGTCGTCATCGACCTCGACGATAATCGCGTCTTGCTGCGGTAGGGCTTCGATACGGTCGCTCATGCCGCGCTGTCTCCTGGCCGACTGCCGCGATAGGTCTGGCGCGTCATCTCGGCGTCGACGGCCGACCAGAAGGCGCCGAGTTGCTCGTCCTGTTCTTGATCAGGGATGCCGACGCGGGTCATGTGCCCGAGCAGCGCGGTCGTCACTTGGTCTCGGTAGGAATCGGCGTGGCGGTCGGTCGACTTGTCGAGCATCTTGCGGGCGACGTCGCGCACCTTGCCTACCCGGCGGACCAGAGGGAAGACGATCACGTTGCAGGCGGCAGGCTCAATGTTCATCGATCCCTCCCGAGATATAGATAGTAGTGACGTTTCCGCTACCAGCGCTGTAGTAACGTTTTCCGCACTGGCTTTTGGCTCTATTGGTTGCGATTTCGGCACTGGCTTTGGTGGCGAAAACCGCACTGGCAAAAAATCCGGTCATGCCGCTTTTCTCCCCTGCAAGGCCCTTTGTTCTGCCCGCAGTTCCGCACTCCTTTTCAGCTTTATGCTCAGTGCCGACGACCGCGCTTGCAGGCCAGCAATCGCGGCATCTATCCGCCTTTGAGCGTCTTCCTGGTCCACAACCTTTGCCCACTCGTCAGTAACCCTCACCTTGGGACCGTGCGCATAGGTGAGGCGATATTTCGTAGGGAAGCGATGCTCGGCCTTGGAGGCTCGGCCCCGCTCGATGCATTCGACAAAGCCAAGGGCTTCGACACGGGCGATGCATTCGGCGATAGCGGCACGACGAACACCCCACTCCTCAAAGTCGGAGAAGGTGACCGGGAGAACGTCGGTCGTTCCCGCGTGCGCCATGTGCTCTTCCTCGAGCCGTTCGAGCAGCAGCTTGTCGTTTCCGCGTAGCGCCTTCCATGCTGGCGAAAGGCGCATCTCTCGCTTGTGCGCCATGAACTGCGCAGCGATCTTTCCAGGCTTGGGAGGGCTCATGCCGCGCGGGCCCGCATCAGCGTCACTTGGCGAATGGCAACAATCGCCTGATGACTCGTGAGGCCGAATCGCTGGCGCAGCGCCGGCACGATCGGCCGCTCACAAGTGCGGAAGTTCTCGAAATACCAAGCGGCCGCCTCGTCGACGATGGCACTTGTCTCGTGCTCCGGCGGCGAGAGGTCGGCGGCGCTCATGCGGCTTCCTCGCCGAGGAAGAAAGCCCGCAGCTTGCCGCGCTCGGCTACCCATTGATTACCCACCTTCTTGGCAGGCAAGAGACCCGTTTCGAGCATGTGAAAGGTCTGGCGGGGCTTCCGGTTGATCTCTTTTCCGATTTCGACGGCGCCCCAAACAAGGTCGATCGCCGGCTGTGCTGGATTGTTCATCTGTGTCCTTCGTACCGATAGGTGCGAGTTGCACCCACAATATACGATTTGATAGGCATAGGTGCAAGTTGCACCCTTGCATTTTTTGGGTGCAAGTTGCATCCATAGGGAATGGATGACGATGAGCAGAAATACCCAAGCCAGTTGGCGGAGCGTTTTCAGGTTCGATTGCCGGCAGGCCTACGAGATCGAATAAAGGCTTATGCCGAGCGTCACGGTCGATCGATGAATACGGAAATCGTGCGCGTGCTGGAGCAGGAGTTTCCAGAGCAATGGCCGATAGACACTCGTTTGAATGACCTTGCGGAGATGATGGCGATTCTTAGGGCTGGGACATCCGACCCCCGCATTGACGAGTTCGTTTCGAAATTCGAGGAGACAGTTGAAGGAATTGTCTCAGGCCGTGTTACGGGCGTCGATTTGGAGACGCGCGAAAGCATTATGGGAATGTGGCAGGCATATCGCTCGCGCGAAGACGAAAAGAACTACGAGGCAGCCCAGGACGCGATGCCAGAATACGACGACGAGGAGCGCCGATCATTGGAGTTGACGGGACGGTCGGAGAAGTTTGCTCTGCCGCCGCCTCGCCGCAAAGAGTGGAGCGAGATGTCCGAAGAGGAGCAGGATCGGCACATCAAGGAACGGTTGAAACTCGAAAGGGAGACGGGGGAGCAGTCGAATTCATCGGACCTTCCGCTCCCCGAATGGAAGCCCTGACCCATGTCGATTCGTAAGCGCACTTGGACTAACGGCAAGGGCGAGGAGAAAACCGCCTGGGTGGTCGACTACGCCGATGGCAAAGGCGTTCGCCGACTGAAGACCTTCGCGAAGAAAAAGGACGCCGACGGTTTCGGTGCGACAGCCAAGGTCGAGGTCCGCGAGGGTGTTCACGTTGCCGACAGCGCGAGCGTCACCGTGAAGGCGGCTGGAGCTTTCTGGATTGCGACGGGCGTAAATGACGGACTCGAGCGTTCCTCGATCGACCAGCGCAAGCGCCACCTGCAACTTCACATCGAGCCGTTCATCGGGGCGACCCTGCTATCCCAACTTACGGTCCCGGCCGTGCGCGAGTTCGCGGACAAACTCCGCGAAAAAAACCGCTCACAGGTGATGGTTCGGAAGATCCTCGGCTCGCTAGGTGCGATTCTATCGGACGCGCAGGAACGCGGCCTGGCTACGCGCAATCCCGTCAGAGATCTGCGTGGCACCCGGCGAAGGGGCAAAGAGCGCCAGGCCGACAAACGCAAGAAGGGCAAGCTGAAGGTCGGGATCGACATCCCAACTCGCGAGGAAATCAAGGCCATCATAGGCGCGGCTACAGGCCGCTGGCGCCCGCTGATGATCACTGCGGTCTTTACGGGAATGCGATCATCCGAATTGCGCGGGCTGCGGTGGAGCGACGTGGACATGGAGCACGCGCAGATCAGCGTGCACCAGCGAGCGGACGACTATGGAGTGATCGGCCGGCCGAAGTCTGAAGCAGGTGAAAGGACAATCCCGGTGCCGCCGGCGGTCATCAGCGCATTAAGAGAATGGAAAGTTGCCTGCCCTCGCCGCGCATCTACAGATCAGGACGGGACTCCTGTGAAGGAACTTCACTACGTGTTCCCGACTGGGAGCGGCAACATCGAAGGCCGATCGAACATCACCAAGCGCGGATTCCTACCAACTCAGCTATCGGCAGGCGTGGCCGTAGCGAGCGAAGAACGAACGGAGGACGGGAAAGTCGTCATGGTTGCCAAGTATGGAGGTATGCACGCCCTGCGCCATTTCTATGCATCATGGTTGATCAATCGGCCGCAAGACGGCGGGCTCGGCCTTCCACCGAAGGTCATCCAGGAACGGCTCGGGCATAGCTCGATCGTGATGACTATGGACGTCTACGGGCACCTGTTCCCGCGCGGCGATGACGCCGACGAAATGGCTGCAGCAGAACGGGCGCTTTTGGGTTGAACGCGACATAGATGCGACAAAGGACCGATTTCGACAACGAAATCAACGTCAGGACCAAGCATCATAATCCTGGGGTCGGGGGTTCAAGTCCCTCTCCCGCTACCACTCTATTCTTCCACAATGGTCTCTGCTTGGACTTGGTCGCCCCGAAACCCCGCAGAACAGCAGGCCTTCGGGCCGAAAGCTGTGGAGTGGCTGTGGTGGTGAGAGCGACTCATTTTGTTCTCTGTTGGCCCATCTCCGAAGCTGAGGAGTGCGCCTTTTTACTCCCGAGCTTTTGCTCTCTGAATTTGCAGGACTTTTCGGTTCCAAGCTTGGAGTGGTTTGCTGCGACGCCGCTATGCGGAGAACACAGAAAGCAAACCAACCGGTGACCAAATTGGTCAGCCGCTTCGGCCTAGGAGCGGTGCCGAACTTCAAATGTCTGGAATGGGCCGAAAGCAGACTGGCCGCTCCTGGCATCCGAAGAGCGACAGCAGACATTCGACCAGGTGGGATTGAAGTCTCCAACTGACCCGAAGCGGCCCTTCCTGGACCGAATTTCCTTCCCGGAAGCCGACTTTCACCAGAACCACCAGTCCTGACCCCAAACCGGTCCTTGCTGGGCCGATTTGGCGGCTCGTAAGCGGACGTTGCCCGGAACCAGCGACTTTGCACCGTTCCTGCCGTTCCAATTGAAATCAGCTACGGCGCTAGGTGACCCGGCTCCAGTCATTCCCAAAGCCGTCGGCTTCTTCAAACCGCCGATCAGCGGCATGGAAGTGGCATGTTATTCAGCCCGCTTGGGCGCGGTGAACGTCCATAGGGGGCGATGCTGACGTCGCGACTTTGCCAAGCTGGAAGACCTCCGTCGCCTCGCCGCGGCCGCGCAGCCGATGCTTGCCCGCCGGGATCCTTTCGAACCTTTCGTCGAGCCGCGACGCGGTCTCGCCGGAAATGGCGATTGCGGCGGTGGCGCCCGGTTCGAGCTGCTTGCCGAGGTCCTGCAGCCGCTGGCTGACGTTCACGGTGTCGCCGACGATCGTATAGTTGACGCGGTCGGATGCGCCGATATTGCCGACGATGACGGAGCCCGTGTGGATGCCGATGCGGACATGAAGCGGAGGCCGGCCTTCGCCAGCCGCTTCCAGATTGTCCTTGTCCAGCTCCTCGCGGATGGCCGCGGCTGCGCGGACGGCCGCGGCGGCATGGCCCTTCAGACGATCCGGCGCGCCGAAGAACGCCAGCATGCCGTCGCCCAGGAACTTGTCGACAGTACCGCCATGTGCATCGACCGCGCCGCACAGGATCGCGAAGTGGTGGTTCAGCAGCCTGGCCGCGGCGGCGGCGTCCATCTGCTCCGACAGCGTGGTGAAGCCGGCGATGTCGGTGAACATGACGGTGACGACCGCTTCGCGCGGTTCGGCGATGCCGATCTCTCCGGTGCGCACCAGCTTGGCCACCAGCGAGCGCGGAATATAGGTCGAGAATGCACGCAGACCGATCAGCATGGCATTGAAGGCCGAAGCCTGGTTGTCCAACTCCAGCACCCTGCTGCGCGGCAGGGGGGTCACGCCGTCGAGATCGAAATCGGCGACGCGCGTGGCCTGGCCGGCAATCGCCTGGATCGGGCGCGACAGGCGCTTGCCGAGAAGAATCGCGACGATGACCGCCACCGCCATCGCGCCAAGTCCAAGCATGGCCGATCCCATGACGCGCTCGATTTCGTGACCGATCTGACTGGTCTTGAAATATGCGCCGAGCGTCCAGGGCCGGTCGCCATAGCCGGTGATCTCACGGGTAATAGCGACGTAAGTGTTCTCTCCGTCCCATGACGTCGAACCGTCCTTGTCGTCAACCTGGATTTCGGCAACCTCGATATCGCGGGTACGCTGCGTGCTGAACTCCGCTTCCGGTTTGCGCGCCTCATATCCGGCGAGAACCGGATCGCCGAAATTGGCGAGCGGCGTCAGCGGCAGGATGCCGTTCTTCAGCGCATCCGGGGAAGCCAGCCGCTGGTCCGCCAGGATGGATCCGTCGCCATCCAGAATGAAGGCATGCGTGCCGAAGCGCGACGACAGTTCCTGCGTGATTTTGGACAAGTTCTGCAGTTCCACCGCGGCGATCACCCAGGCCTTCGTGGCGCCATCGCGTGACAGCGGCGCCGAGACGTTGGCGAACAAGCCATATTCGTTGGCCACGAAGGCGCCCCACCGGCGTCCGTCGACCTGCTGGCGCTCTTCAAGAACGGCGCGCACTTGCGGCGATTTCTCGGTCTCGGCGGGGAGTTTCCGGATCGTTCCGGCAGGATATTTGGCGTCGTTGTCCCCGGTCACCGCCGCCCCCCTGCAAATCAGGTCGGGTGTGCAGATCAACATTGCGTTCACCCCCGGCACTGCCGCCAGCGCACTGGCAAGTGCCGCCGACATCGCCTCGTCGTCGATCTGGAACTCGCCCTGCTTGTAGAGCTGCGCGACGCCGTCCACGGCGCTCTCGGCGCGCCCCATCTCGGCGCGCAGCAAATCCTCCATCGCATCGATCAGGAGCGTCGACTGGGCGCCGAGCAGGTCGAAAGTGTTGCGAAGGTTGGCGCCGACCGACAATGCGAGCACGCCGCCGACCGACAGGAACACGAGGCTGCCGAAACTCATCGCCATGATGACTGCAATGGGGATGCGACGCCGCTTCTTTTCGGGGCGGACCAGACGCACTGGTTGTGCGGACGTGCTCATGCAGCCAATGTCATAATGCGCCACCGCATTGCAAGCCCGGTGACGGCTTTAAGGAGAGGACGCGCCGAAGCATTCGCACCAATGTGGCGCCGATGTTTCCAGCGCCGATGATTCCGATCCTCATAGGGGTGTTCCTTTCGTAAATATGGAAGAGCGCCCGCCTCAGTCGCGGACGCGGGCGCCTCGAAGATGCGCCCCTTTCTCGCGCAGTGTCGAGAGTGTCAACTCCCGGAAAGGCGCATGCACGACATGATCGTCGCCGCCATGCAGGAGAACCGGGCGATCATCAAGGCGCATATCGAGCGAATGGTGACGATCTTTGAGGCGATCATTCGCGAGGGGACCGAGGCGGGCGAACTCAAGGTCGAGGACCGGCAGAAGCGGCCCGTGCGGTCAACACCGCGTTCACGCCGGTCTTCCACCCGATTCTGATCGAGCACTGCGTTCAACACGGCGAAGACACCGAAGCGGCCCTGCTTGAGCAGATTCGGTTTATCCTGAAAGCTCTCGGCAAGTCGGCCTAAGGCGCAGCGTGCCATATATGCAGGCACTGTGGTTCCGGAGAAGGGCGCGCGAACACAAGGTTTGCGTCGAAGGCCAACTCATCTTCAAAACCACGGCGCAAACGTTGCACGCGGCGCTGGCCGAACAGGGATAACCTATGTGCAGGAAGAGATGGCAAAACCCTACCTCGTGCATATGCTCTGACCAGGCGGATCCGGGCGGCCATACCGTCCGACAGTCGGCTCAGGATCGCCGGCAGCCGTAGCGCGAACGTCAGGTTTGGAGGAGGGCTACGATTGACTGGAAATGGCGCAACCGCGACCGTCAGCGTGGTCGCTTGGAATGTCGGCTTTCAGGAAACGGCAGAGCTGTTCGCAACGTCCGACATTTAGGCGCAAAGCTGTCATTCGTGGCCGACCGCTTTGATCTGCGGACTTGTCGATTGGTTGCACTGGCGCTTCCGTCGGACGAAGATTGACCGGCGGGATGAGTGGGCGTGGCTGTCTGTTGTCATCCGAGTCCTGCAGGGGGAGCTAACCAGCGGACCGGGCCTACTGGTGTAGATAGCGAAACTACGCACTCGTCTGCATCGAGCTCAGTAGGCGTCGCTCTTCTTCGACAATATAATCGCGGATGACTGGGACATCGTCACGGCGAGTCGAGATCAGTATCTGGAAGACAAAATTTGAACCGTTTAGGAAGCCGAGTTCGGCCGACGCCAGATAGAAATCCCACATACGGCAGAAGCGTTCGCCCATCATGGCGACTGCCTCCTCGCGCCTGGCCTCATAACCGAGACGCCAATCGTGGATCGTCCAGTAATAGTGCAGCCGCAAATTTTCGCAGTCGGCGCACCAGATCCCCGTGCGCTCCAACGAGGCAAACACCTCTGACAAAGCCGGCACATACCCACCTGGAAAGATATACTTGCGGATGAACGGCGCCGTGGTACCAGGCGGTGACATGCGTCCGATCGCATGAACCAATGCGAAGCCGCCCTCCTTCAACAATCTATTAATGATCGTGAAATAGCTGTCGAAATGAACGACGCCCACGTGCTCCATCATTCCGATCGAGACAACACGGTCAAACTGTCCGCTGACCTCGCGATAGTCGACCTCGCGAAAATCGATCTGGTGAGCGACCCCGGCCTCGATCGCTCGAAGCCGAGACGCCGCCAATTGCTCCGTCGAAACGTTGATCGCCGTGACCTTCACGTCGCAATACTTGGCGAGATAGATGGCGAGAGCGCCCCAGCCTGAGCCGATTTCCATCACATGCATGCCCGGCTCTAGCTTGAGCTTCGCGGCAATGTGGCGATGCTTGTCCATCTGCGCTTGCTGCAGACTGTTGTCCGGTGCCGTGTAATAGGCGCACGAATAGGTCATTGTCTCGTCGAGCCATAGCTCATAAAATTTCGTCGGGATGTCGTAGTGATGCTGAACGTTTTTGGCGGCGAGACCGAGCTTGTTGTTCTGCTGGCGCCGGCGCAACGCACGCCAGACTTTCCGCAACGCCTTCTGAACAGGGTGGGCTGCCAACCCAGTGCGGTTGACGGAAAAAAGTGACAAGAGGTCAAATGCTTTGCCACCGTTCTCGATCACCAAGCGGCCATCCATGTAGGCTTCGGCCGCCTTCAGTTCCGGATTGAAGAAGATCTCGCGTTCGACCGCTTTGTCGGTTAGGCGGATCGTCACGTCGGGCCCATCCTGTCCACTGCCGAAGGCTTGCCTGAAACCGTCCTCGAATATGACAGTCAGGCACCCGTTTTTTACAAAACGGGAAAGCAGATTTGGCAGCAGACGCATTGTGGCTCGTTTCTCGTCACTTGCCCCGTAAGTATGACTACCAAGTGTCGGTACATCAATACCGATGTGGGGGCGGAGAGGGATCGGACTTCAGAAGTCTCCTCCCAATGCCGAAGTAGCGACCCATCCGGGGCAGCCTGCCCCGCGATCAGAAATGTCTGCTTCTGGCGCAATAAGATGTCCAGGGTGGTCGCCGGCAGCGTCTGCTATCCGGCAATCGCAAAGATCGCCTCAAGGGCGGACATTCGGCGCAAAGCTGCCGTTGTATGTTGCACATAATGATTTGCTTTGGCCAGCAGACGAACTAGGCCGTCACGCAGTTCCCCGGAACAGATCCTCTCGAAGCGTGTTGCGCCAGCTCCAAGCTAAATTGGAGCACAACCATGAAGCCCGAAGACGCCACCTACCCTCCTCTTGATGTCGCCAAGTCTGTCGCCCCTGGGATCTGGATCGTCGACAGCGGACCGCTGAGCGTGATGGGCATTCCAGTCCCGGTGCGCATGACGGTTATCCAGCTCGGGAATGGCGGTCTCCTGCTGCATTCACCAACACGGTTCGCTTTTGAGCTGAGAAAGCAGCTCGAGCAGATTGGTCCGATAGTGCATCTGGTTGCGCCAAACAGTGCACACTGGACCTTCCTCAAGGAGTGGCAGAACCATGTGCAGGGAGCGCCGACTTGGGCCGTTCCGGGCTTGCGCCATCGGGCACAGGTCCGCCGGGCTGGCGTCAGGATCGATCACGATCTGGCCGCAGCGGCGCCGGAAGCCTGGTCGAAAGATCTCGATCAGGTTCTCGTTCCAGGAGCCGGTGGGTTCACCGAAGTCGCGTTCTATCACAAGAACAGCCGAACTATGGTGCTTACGGATCTAGTCTCAATCTCGAGCCGGAAAAGCTGCCGTTCATCATCAGGCCGGCGGCGCGCCTCTTAGGCGTCACGGCACCTGTGGGGAAGGCCCCCATTTACCTGCGGATGATCATCAAACGGAAGCATGAGCAGGCGAAGGCGGCCGCGGAGCGCCTCGTGGCTTTCCAGCCAAAGCGCGTGATCTTCAGCCATGGCCGGTGGTTCCACAAGGATGGGACGACATTACTTCGCCAGTCGCTGGCCTGGCTTCTCTGAGGGCGGCCGCAGAGAAGATTGTCAGCAGGAAGTAGCCATCAACTCCCGTTGCCGTTCCCATTCGACGGGCAAACCCCTGACGAGCGCCTGGAGCTGAACCCCCATGGACTGCCGTCCGTCGAGTATGGCTTCGACCAGATCGGGCGCGAGCAGCGTCAACTGGAGCACATGGGATACGAAAGAGCGGTCAAGCCTTTCGGCCGCGGCAAGTTCGATCACTGTGGCGAACTCGCCTGTTTCCAGCATGTGTTTCCACCGGAACGCCCGCGCCAGCGCCCGGATCAGAGTGTTGTCTTTGCGTGGCCGTGCTGGGGTCCATTGCTGTGCGCCGGCGGGCGAGATGATGATCTTGCGGCCACCACGCTTGCGCAGGGTCAGCGGCAGATGGACGGTGAGCGATCTACTGTCAAGCCTATGGCCGCTGGGTGGAGTCCGAGAAGAAGCTGAAGGATACCCCTGCCCTGCTCAGGACGCCAGCCGGCTACGTGCAGCCCTCGCCCTGGCTTGCCATCTCCAACAAGAATGTCGAGCTGATGCACAAGTTCATGAGCGAGCTCGGCCTCTCGCCCGTGTCACGCAGTCGGGTCGCAACGACGCACAGCATGGGACCCAGGCCATGGGAGTTCACCGGCCAGGAAGACGACGAACTCTTTTCGTGAAACCCTGCGTCGCTAAGCACTGCTGCATCGAGCCGTCCATGCCAACGGCTAGCCAAGCAAAATGGTCGTCGCTTCAACAGGCGCCATAATCAAGTATAGTCCCAAAGCGATCGCAGACGGAGGAGGAACGGAGCAAATGTCCGTCGACGCCGGACCGAGAAAAGTGGACGCCGAATATGCGATTGAGTACCTCCAGGAGCATCCGGAAGCCGGGCTTTGCTGCGAGGATCGGCGCTGGTGGATTACGCCAAATGCAAACGAGACCGATCAGCAGGTCCTGCTTCTTGATGTGGTTGAGGCTGAGCGGCTCAAAGATGATCCTCGCCTTCGACTCGTGTCCGGAATCGCTCATGCGGGCCGGTCGCTCTGGGTTGTTCGGAGAATGACATAACTACCTGCCATTCGAACGTTGAAGGAACCGGGTCGGGCTTAGCTTTGTCAGGGGAGCATATTATGCCGGTACCATTCGCGGACCGAAAGGATGCGATTCGCGCGGAGTTAATCAGGCGCGCGACCAGAGGCCTAATGATCACATACGCGGAATTGAGTCGTGCAGTCGACATTCCGGACATGGGATATTGGAAGCCAGTCCTGGATGAGATCAGCCGGGAGGAGACTTCCAAGGGGCTACCGGACATCACCTTTCTTGTTATGTCGCGAGAGCGCGGACTGCCGAGCCAAATAGGCTTTAAGCCGGCGAAACCAGGCTCCCCCAGCCAGGAAAGACGCGCGGTAGAGGCAATTCGGGAGGCCTTCGAATACTACCGCCCTCCGAGAGCATAACCTCGGAAAGCTGCAGCATCGAAGCGGCTCCCGCTATCTGCATTATCTTGTCGTGATCCAGCGAACTCGAACGGGCGGCGCCTCGCCGCCTACTGCCAGCTACGGTGGAACCGGCCTCGGCAAAGGCGATCATTCGCAGGGCCGCGGCCATAGCCTGCGCTACGGTCCCGTGTTCCTGTCGAGCGCAAATGCGACCCTCTCGCGCAGCAACTCGGCCATGTCACCATTTAGATGCAGCCGTACCCGGCCGCCACGGGCATCCGTGAGCATCAGCGCCACGCCGTCATCGGTTTCGTTGTCGGCTAACTGAACATCCGCGACCACGAATTCGTGTGTGTTCCTGTTCTGATCTGAACTCATTCTTCGCTCTCCTCTGCTGAAGAACGATGTAGAGCATTAAGCCTGGTGAGCCATGAGCGCTCCCAGGCTCAGGCAGGCCTAACAAACGAAGAGCGCCAGCCGAAGTCCTCCGGCCGGCGCTTAGGCGGCCAAACTGCTTGCCGGTCGGGGCCCAATGACGCGACCAATTTGCGCATGTAGTCGCGCTGGCTGGAAATTTTTTGGTCGAATTTCCGACTATTTGAATTGATCCCTCTGTCCTTCGATATGGATTAACGCTGTAGCCCGACCTTTTCGGCTGCCTCCGCTATCAAGCAAAATCGGGAGAGCATCCGCGCGCTTTCGTGCTTCGGACCTTGCGGCCGAAATGACGCTGGTAAGCTCAACTCGCGTGTTGCCGTCCACGTTGAAGGGTAATCTCAGATCCGACGAAATCAGCTGCTTCTCCAGCCCCCACGGCCTCTCAATCTCGGCCCGAGCGACAAAAGCATGCCGGTCCAACCAGCTATCCAAGACGCATTCGCCGGGGTTGGTGAAGGTATAGCGTCCAGTACTTCCTACCTGTTTGATCCCGGACTTTAATGGCGCATCATTGCCGTCCGAATCAAAGGATGCGCTATGGGACAGGTTCTACACCGCCGCGCCACGACGACAGAGGCAGTCCGTCGAGCGATACAGCATAGTCAAGAGAGCCTGAGAGCGCTGGCCAAGCGCTACGGCATCGATCAGAAGACAGTTAGAAAGTGGAGGAACCGGATCTCGACCGCCGATCTTCCCACCGGCCCGAAGAAACCAAGATCGACAGTGCTGTCGCTCGAAGAGGAAGCGGTGATCGTCGCCTTTCGCAAGCACACGTTGCTGGCGCTGGATGATTGTCTCTATGCCCTACAGCCCTCGATCCCGCATCTGACGCGCTCGTCGTTGCATCGCTGCCTTCAGCGCCATGGCATTTCGCGGCTGCCGCAGGTGGACGCCGACAAGCCGGCCAGGAAGAAGTTCAACGCCTATCCGCTCGGCTATTTCCATATCGACCTCGCCGAGGTGCAGACCGCCGAGGGCAAGCTGCGCCTTTTCTTGGCCATCGATCGGACGTCGAAATTCGCCTATGCGGAATTGCACCCGACGGCGGGCAAGATGGCGGTGGCCCAATTCCTTCGCAACCTGATCGCGACCGTGCCCTATGCCATCCATACCATTCTGACCGACAACGGCATTCAGTTCGCCAACCGGACCTGCGACCGGCATGCCCTTCAGCACATCTTCGACGGCATCTGCGACGAACATGGCATCGAGCACCGGCTCACAAAGATCAACCATCCCTGGACGAACGGCCAGGTCGAGCGGATGAATCGGACCATCAAGGACGCCACCGTCAAGCGCTTCCACTATGACGATCACGAGCAACTGCGTCGGCATCTCGCCGACTTCATCTTAGCTTACAATTTCGCGCGCCGGCTTAAGACCCTCAAGGGCCTCACGCCCCACGAATTCATCTGCAAAATCTGGGCAAAAGAGCCCGAACGGTTCCGACTCGATCCCACCCATCAAATGCCGGGACTAAACACCTACCCGGCGCAGCTCGATGCCCAATTCAGCAGCGAGCAAGCAGCCTAACGTGCGGCGCAACGTCGATCCAGCCGCGTTCCCGGAGTAGTGCGTACGAAGTCGTGAGCGAACGTTTTGGCTACTCGGCCTGGCGCCGTTAAGTGGCGGTGCCTTGGGGGAGATGCCGACGTAGAGGAGCTTCTTTCCATGTGCCTCATGACAACCGGCCGTGCTTCCGGCCGGCGCTTACGATCGGCTGCGAAGTCAGTCTTTGATCCTGTAGATGCGTCCGCGGCCCTCGGTCTTCTCTGACGTGACAGTCAGGCCGAGCTTCTTCTTAAGGGCACCGGCGATGGCCCCGCGCACCGTGTGCGATAGCCATCCGGTGGCTCATGATTTCCTCGATGGTGGCGCCGTCCGAGCACGCAGCATCTCGATCAGGCTCGCCTGCTTCGTTCCGCCTCGGGTCTTCGGCGCCTGCGGCGTGCCGCGGGCAACGGCCGCCCTTTTCCTCTGGCCGGCTTGGGCGTTCCCCGGCGAAGCCGAAGCCGCCTGCGGGGCACCTGTGGCCGGCTCCGACCCGTCCTCCGGTTCAATGCCCAAGGCTTCAAATGCGTGCGGCGTCAGCACCAGCGTCAGACGTTGATCGTCCTCGGCAGTGCGCCACACGGCGTCGCTGAGCTCGGCCTGGATCTCTTCGACCAGTTCCTTGGCAATAAGGCTCGCGTGACCTTTTCGGCCGCGCCGCCCTTCAGATTGGAATGCAAAGGCAGGACGCGGCGGTCGGCGCGCTGGCAGGCTGTATTAAGGACGACCAGTTGGGTATCAGAAAGTTTCATCGGGATGCTCCCGCTTCGAATGCGGCGAGACGATCCCGTCGCTTCTACTGCCTCGGGCCCCGAATGCTGTCGGGGCTCGTGCAGGAGCGTCAGCTGGCAGGGTTAGTCGGCGAGGCTCGTCACCAGTTCGATGTCGGTGCGGTCGGCATGCTTTTTCCAACCCAGCCGGTCGGCGACGATCAGCCGGCGACAAGCTGCGATCATCATCTCGTCGCCGTTATCTTTGGCGGCCTCGAGCACGTCCCAGACGATCTGCATCCTGGGCGTGGTGGCGAATAGGTGCCTGTTCATGCAGGGCTCATCCTCTCTGGTTGGTGACACCACTCATGCTCGGACGGCGAACAACATCAACGGCTGAGTGGATCATTTCATTGCTTTCAGAAGCCGGCGGCCGACCGCCCATGCGAGGTATGGTGGAAGTCTGACATTTGGTAGCCTTGGGGAAATGCTGCTTTCGACCCTTTGCGGAAGTTCGCTCGACTCCGGCCTAGCTCACGCCGTTGACCCTGACCGGCCCTTGGGATCGTCGGCGAAGTGTTTTTCCAGGAATTCGGACCTGAACTTTTGTGGCGGAGTGTCAATGTCCGGCCGACCCTCCGGCGTAAAGTCCATAAGATTCCAATACGGCCACACGGTGTCGACATGATTCATCATCGTTTCAGTTCCCCAGAAATGAAAAATCCTTCCGTCCCGCTTCATGAATACATGCATCACTGGCCATTGCATGTCGTCAGTATCCCCCTGGCACTTGTAATCCGCCTGATAGGGAGACACCGATCCGGAAACCAGCCAGATCTGCGACCATCCGCGTTGTTTGGCCCAGGCATTAATTCGTTCGGCTGGGGCTTTGGCAATTGCGACGAACGAGGCGCCACTTTGGGTTACTTGATACCAGCTTCGATCGAACCCATCGACCAGTGACGTGCAGGAAGGGCAAGGTTTGTCCCAGTTCGGACCAAACATGAATGAGTAGAGCAGCAGCGTGTTTTTATCGGCAAACAGCTCAGAGAACTTCACGCTCGTTCCAACTTTCCCATCGTTGGCCACTGGAAGACGTAGTCCTCCTTTAATTGCCCGCCGGGAGGGAGGTTGCGACGTTTTTCCGCCACGGATTTCACCTTGTCGATAAGTTCTTGCTCATCCTTGAGCAATGCTGCGCGCGCATCGCGATACTCGTTGCTTTCGTTAGGATACCGGAGTTCACTCATGTTCATCTCCTCTCTCCGGGATGGGGCATCCATATAAAGCTGCCGGGCGTTCCATAGTTCCAGCCTGTGACGACTCGTCGGTTCCTCCTCATCGGCGCTCGACATATAGGAATCGCTACCAGCCCAAATCGGCCGTAGGTTGCCCCACCAACGTCGGCCGGGTCGACTGTTGCCCATGGGTGAATGTCCGCTCCGCAGAACGCCCCCTGATGTCGGGAAATGGCGCTCGTTGCTCGTTCGGTGGACAAAACAAACAGCCGCTTTCCACCCAAAGCGGGAATCTGACTACGGTCACCAAGGGTGGATTTTCGCCAGCGAACACTGGGCGCATAGCAGTTGTGTAAAGTCGCTAGATTGGTACCGGCATACTGCATTGCTACATCAGCGCCGTCGACGGCTCCCCTCCTCCCAGCCGTCGGTGAAACCCAGCCCGCCGGTTATCCTCTCCCGAGCGGGCTTTTGTTGCGCCGCAACAGAAATCCCATGAATATCAATGGGTTGTCTTGCTATCCGGTGGCGAGTAAGCAAACTGCAAACGGTGGTTTGCAGTTTGAACACCCCGGAAACAGCAGCATGACGAGCGCGGTCGCCTACGATCGAGTCTCCACACAGCGGCAAGGACGCTCGGGCTTGGGCATCGAGGCCCAGCGTGCCGCGGTCGCCCGCTTTGCCGAGGCCGAGGGGATGATCATCCTCCAGGAGTTCGCCGAGATCGAAACCGGAAAGGGCGCGGATGCTCTTGATCGACGGCCGCAATTGAATGCCGCCCTCGCCCTTGCCCGCCAGACAAAATGCCCGGTGGTCGTGGCCAAGCTCGATCGCCTCTCTCGTGATGTCGCCTTCATTGCCGGACTGATGGTCCAGCGCGTTCCGTTCATCGTCGCCGAACTCGGCGCTGACGCCGACCCGTTTATGCTGCACCTTTACGCCGCTTTGGCCGAGAAGGAGCGTCGATTGATCTCGGAGCGCACCAAAGCCGCCCTCGCCTCACGCAGGACGAGCATAAAGCTCGGCAATCCGACCAACACCGCCGAAGCTGCGGCGAAAGGTCGTGCGATATCGGTGCGCGAGGCTGACCGATTTGCCCAGACCGTGCTCCCGATCATCGCCTCCATCCGGCAGTCCGGCATCACAAGCCTGCGTGGCCTGGCGATCGCCCTGAACAGTCGAGGCGTTCGGACAGCGCGCAATGGACTTTGGCAGGTGTCGAACGTGCGCAACATATTGGGGCGGCAAGCTTCTGCGAACTTGCTTTTATAAGCGGGAATTTGCTGACCAGCATGTCCCCATGGAAGCGATCTTTGATGACCGTTCCAAAGCCGTTGCGCACCCTCGCAGGGTCGTGCGGGCTCTAGTCGGCGTCATCGCCCTCAATCTGGCTGGCAATCTCGTTGCCGGCCTCGCTATCGATCTCGGCATAGCGGTTGGAATGGCGATGGCCGGCTAGGTCCGTCGCCGCCTGTACATCCGAGGTCAGCGACGGCGCATGAGGCTATCGAAACTCTCTGATAGCCGCACGACGCGTTGTGCTAGGCGCCAGACACCCTCCTGGTTCAGGTCTCCTATGACCCGCCGGTTTGCACAGCGCCTTCGAGCATGTTGAGACTGCGGCCGAGTTCAGAACCCGCCCAATTGCACGTCGTTGCCGCCGATTACCGCACGCATCGTTGCAGGGTCTTTCGAAACCAGGGAGCTTGAGCTACGTGTGACGGGTGCCATCAACGAGACGGAGAAAATTGACGAACGGGCCCAAAACCATTTCACTCAAAAGTCACAGACTTACTCGATATCGCTAAATTCAAACTCTAAGAATTAGACGTAAGTCATTGATATTTAATATATTGGTGCCCGGAGGATGTATTCAAATCATTGATTTCATTGAATTTTTCGTGGGCCAAAATCAGAAGTCTTCCCGCATTGTTCCGCACAGTCCCGCGCCCGATGACGGCTCTGCAGTACTTCGGATTAAATCGCCGGCCGCATCGCCTTCAACCGCCTTGGAGAAGCCCTCTCTCCGACAATTGGAAGGCCGGAGATGCTCTGGCGGTACTGCAAAAAGCACAGCAGCAACTGAAAGCTACTCGCTGACACTTGAAATCCCTGGCTTTCACCCCTGAGCGGGTCCCATCTGATGCTGGACCCATCAATTCCGGCTGGTCGAGGGCAGCGGCTTCAACAGGAACGGCGACCGATCGATCCCATCGGCTCTGTAACGGCTTATTGCCAGATGACCGTGGCGAGCGAGCGCATTAGATGGTCGGAGACCAGCTGCTCGGCGCGCGCCGCATCGCGGGCGGCGATCGCGTCGACGATGAGCTGCAAGTCCTTGTGGGTCTGCTTCCGCACCGGCTCCGGCGCCGGCTTATCGGTGTTGCGGCCGTCGAAATGAACCGCCCGCCGCTCGTTCAAAATGCTGTTCACGATCTGCACCAGAAACTTGTTCTTCGTGCTGGCGAACATCTGCCGATGCAGCGCGTAGATGCTCTCCTTGAAATGCTCCCAACTGGGCGCGGAGACGATCTCGGCTAGGGTGCGCCGCATCTCAGAAATCTCGTCGTCGTCGACACGCGTCACGACGAGGTGCATCATCGCCGGCTCGAACAGCAGCCGACCTTCGACGATTTCGGCAAAAGAAGGGACCGCCTCATGGCTCGCGGCATTGGTCTGGTCCATTCGGCTGAAAACGTCGTGCGCATCGTCGGCCAGAAAAGTGCCGCTGCCGACCCGCCGGTGCACAAGCCCCTGCCGTTCCATCATGGCTAGAGCGCTGCGGACGGCGGTGCGGCTGGTCCCGAGCTGTTGGGCGAGCTCGCGCTCGTTGGGCAGTTTTGCACCGGGGACCATGAGGCCATCCTTGATGCCGCGCAGCAGCGAACGGTAGACGAGCGACGGCGTCGCCCGGTCGTTGGTGGTTATCGCCGTCAGTTCCGGCGGTGCTGCGGAGTACGCCATCGAAGGTCAGGTCCCGTGAAACACTAGGCAAGAAGCAGAATCAGTCAACTCAAGTCAACCATTCGTGCGCAATCTGGAGCAATCAGCACTCGACATCAACGCGCAGGCCCGCTTCAACCAATCCAGCAAACGCGTCGGACAGATGCTCGGCACAGATCAACGCATGGCGCAGGCCGAAAGAGCCAAGCCCGATCACACCGACCTCGAGGCGCTGGATTATTTGGGCGATTCCGGAATCCGCCAGCCACGAAAGTCCTCGATGAAGGCGCCGAGCGCGCCGACGACGGCTTCGAAGAAGGCCGAACCCGCCTCCGGGCTGGCGAGGAGAGGGTCGCCGAGCGTGCCCTTTGACGAGAGGTCCGCAAAATCATGATAGGTGCGGATCGCCGATGACCCCAAGAGATCGGTCGTCAGATACGCCGATCCAGGATCCGGATAGGTCGCGTCGGCCTTTTCGATCCTCACCAGATCGGGGCGCAGATGCTGAACCATCGCGGTCTCGAATTCGCAGGCATGGCCCATGCCGCCGGGCTCCGATCGCCTCAGTTCCGCGATCGCCTGACGTGCCAGATGGAAATAGGTGAGTGCGGCGATCCTGGCGGCCCCGTAGTGCCGATATCCGAGCGTGGACGCCAACAGATCGATGACGCCGGCATTTCCGCCGTGGCCGTTGACGATCAGGATGCGGCGGAAACCGTGCTGCACCAGCGAGGCGACGACGTCCTCCGCCACCGCGATCAGCGTTTCGGCCCTCAACGTGACACTGCCGGGGAAACGCATGTGGTGCACCGAGAAGCCGAACCAGGGTGACGGCAGCACCACGGCGTCGCGGGCTCGTTCCGCCGCCGCCAAGGAAACGGCATGGGCGAGCATGGTGTCGGTACCGAGTGGCATATGATTGCCGTGCTGCTCGACCGAGCCCAACGGCAGCATGACCACGGTGCGCTCCCGATCAAGCGATGCAACATCCGGAGAGCTCAGTTCTTCCCACCGCATTTGATCCATCTCCTAAAGTCGGGCGGCGCATCATCGAAAATCCTGGCGCGCTTACGTCTCCAAAGCCATTCAAAAAGGTTGCAATTGATCATGATCGGTTCATATTGTCCAACCGCAGAGCCCTGAGTCAACGACCATTTGATGGTTGCGCCGGCGGATCAAGGCTCGAAGGTGCGCCGAGGCGAAGGGAGGAGTCTCGATGAAACTCTGTAAGCTGTTGACCGCTGCAGTGCTGGTTTCCGGCGCTTTCTTGACGAATCCGACCCTGGCCGAGGACATCACGCTGGAGTTCGCGGTCTGGAACTATTCCCTTGAAACCATTCAGGACAACGTCAAGAAGTTCGAGGCAGCCAATCCGGGTATCAAGGTAGAGGTCACCGACTACACCTGGCCGGACTATCAGGACAGCCTCGTCCTGCGCTTTCGTGGCGGTACACCCACCGACGTAATCTATGGCGGCCAGGATTGGTTGCCAGCCTGGGCCGCAGGCGGATTCGTGGCGCCACTGGACGACATCGCGCCGGCAGGCGCGGTGGACGACCTGAAGAAGGACATTGCCGGCTTTGCGTTGAGCGACATGACCTACAAGGGCAAGCTCTACGGCCTTCCCTATTACGCCGATACGATCTCCTTCATCTATAACAAGAAGATCCTTGAGGATAAGGGCATCGCCGTGCCCAAGACCTGGGAGGAGGTAACCGCGGCTGCCGAAGAGCTCAAGGCTGGCGGCATGGAGCATCCGATTTCCTATGAATACAATCAGGAGCTCCCGAACTTCTTCGACGCCTTCGTGGCGCAGGCCTATGGCCGCGGCGCGCAACTCTTCGATGCCGAGCAGAAGGCCGCTTTCGATAATCCAGAGAACGGCGCCTACAAGCAACTGCAGTGGCTTGCCGACGCCTTCTCCAAGGGGCTGGTACAACCGGAAACGCATGAGTCGAAGATCATCCTGGCGATGAACACCGGCCAGCACGCCTTCACCGTCGTCTTCAACTATGTGCTGGCGGCGATGAACAACGCGGCCGACCAGCCGCTCGCCGGCCAGTTCGCTCTGGCGCCTATGCCGGGCGAGGCGCACACCACGCTCGGCTTCTCGAAATTCTATGCGGTGACGGCGAAGACGGCGGCCGATCCGGCACGCGCCGAAGCCGCCTGGAAGTTCATCAACTTCATGGCCGGCAAGCCCTATACGGTCGCCAAGCGCTGGGCCGCAGAGAAGGGCCTCGGCTTCGGGCAGCTTCCCCTGTTCGAGGACCAGTCGGTCATTGAAGCCTGGGGCAAATGGATCGACGTGCCGACGCTGAAGCAGCAGGTCGCGACGGCGCGGGCGGGGACCTGGACGGAGTGGGGCTCGCAATGGTCGGCCTATTTCCGCCCGCTGCTCGCCAAGGCCATGGTCGGCGAAGCTCCCGTCGAGCAGGTCATGAAGGACGGCGCGGAGCGCTGGAACCAGATGCGGGAACAGTTCGCCAGCCGCTAGGTCCGCGATAAAAGCGGCGAGTTGCCGATACCGGCCGCTCGCCGTCCAACCGAAAAGCGGACCTGCCCATGTGGACCACGCAACGCTTTCCGGCCATCTGGCTCCTGCCGGCGCTGCTGCCGGTCGCGCTGATGACGATCTATCCGATCGCCTATGCGCTGTGGACCAGCATGCATTCGGTGCTGCTGCTTTTCCCCGACACGCCGTTTACGGGCATCGACAACTATGTCCGCGTGGTCAAGAGCGGTTATTTCCTCGATGCGCTTTACAATTCCCTGCTCTTCACCGCGATTGCCGCCCCCCTCGTGGTGGTGCTCGGCACCTTGACCGCCCTGTTCCTCCAGCGCCGGTTCTTCGGCTCGAAAATCGTCCGCTCGATCGTGCTCCTGCCCTGGGTGCTGCCCGGGGCAATCAGCGCGGTGCTGTGGATCTGGGTGTTCCATCCCAGTTTCGGCGTGCTCAACGGCACGCTGCGCGCGCTGGGGGCGATCGACGGCTCCATTCCCTGGCTTACCTCGCCGAAGCTCGCGCTGATCTCAGTCGTGGTGGCGCATGTCTGGACTCAGATCCCCTTCGCCGTGGTGCTCATCATGGCGGCGCTTTCGGCGATCAATTCGGAGACGCTGGAGGCCGCGGCGATCGATTGCCGCAGTACGGCCCGGCGCTTCCGCCATGTGATCCTTCCAGAGATCAAGCCGATGATCGTGGTGCTCCTGATCTACAATGCCCTGGCGGCCTTCACGACCTACGACCTCGTCTACGCCATGACTGGCGGCGGGCCCGGCACGGCCACCACGCTGCTCTCCTTCCAGATCTGGAAGGAAAGCTTCTCGATGTACGACTTCGGCACGGGCTCGGCGGTCGCCTTCATCGTCGTGGCGATCTCCGCAGTGATGATCCTGGCGATCACCCGCGCCTTGCCGTCCGACCTGTTCGAGGGCGACTGAGATGCCAGGCCGCCGCAATCCGCTGCTCACCTTCCTCTTCGCTGCGCTGATCCTGCTCTTCACCGGTGGGCCGGTGGCGCTTGCGCTCTATGGCAGCCTGGTACCGGACCGCATTCTGCTTGACCCCAACCGCAGCGTTCTTTCCGAGGGACCGAGCCTCGAAAGCTATCGCTATGTCTTAACCGGCGAGTTGCCGGCATCCTACCGGCAGGCAAGCGCCAACCGCGCGATGATCTCGGACGCCGCGCGCCAGGTGCCGCAGAGCCTTGTCAATTCTTCGATCATTGCGTTGAGCGCAATGCTGCTCAACATGCTCCTCGGCGCACCTGCAGCCTTCATCTACGCGCGCCATGCATTTCCCGGAAAGAAGCTCAGCTTCATGTTCCTGATCCTGTCGCCGCTGGTTCCGGCGGTAGCTCTGGTGACCCCGATCTACATGATGCTCGAGGGCCTGGGGCTGACCGGAACCCGGATCGGGATCATCCTCGTCCACACAGCCAAGGCCCTGCCCTTCACCGTGCTGATCCTCTCCGTCTTCTTCCGCAAGATGCCGCAGGAGCTGTTCGAGGCTGCAGTCCTCGACCATTGCAGTCGTCTGCAGGCCTTCCTGCGCGTCGCGTTGCCGCTCGCCTTGCCGTCGATCGGCGCGACCGGCCTGTTCGCCTTCATGCTCTCCTATTCCGAATTCATGTTCTCCATGGTCTTGTCCGGCGACGCCGCCACCCGGCCGGTATCGGTGGTGATGGCTGCCCTGGCGCGCAACACCGATGTCTCGTGGAGCCTGCTCAACACGGCAATCTTCATCGCAATCGTTCCGACCCTGGTGCTGGTCGTCCTCGTATGGCGCTTTGTCGTCGAAGGCCTGCTCAACGGCTCGGTCAAGGGATAGCATCGTGGACGAGACAATCGGCAACGAAGCGCTGCATCCGCTGAAGAGCCGCCCGCGCGGCGCGACCCAGCATGTAACCGCCGCCCCTATTCGCCGGTGCTGCAGGTGGACGCCCGTCATCTCGTCGTCATTTCCGGCCAGGTCGCCGTCGACATGGACGGCAATGTCGTGGGCGATACGATCGAGGAGCAGGCCGCCGCGACGCTGCAGAACTGCGAAGGGCAGCTGGCCACCGCTGATTGCGGGCCGCGCGACGTCTTCAAGGTCAACGTCTACCTCACCGATCTTCGCCATTGGGCGCGCTTCAGCGCCGTCTACGAGAAGGTGATGGTAGAGCCGCTGCCCGTGCGCACTGCCGTGCAGTCCGCTCTTTCTTCTCCCAGGCTTCCTGGTGGAGATCGAAATGTGGGCCGTCGCTGCGAAGGGGTCGTGACTTGGCGTCCGTCGAACTGAAGAACGTCTCGAAGACTTTTGGCCGTGTCGAGGCCGTGCGCGACGTGTCGCTGACCGTGAACGACCGCGAGTTCGTCGTCTTCGTCGGCCCCTCGGGCTGCGGCAAGTCTACTTTGCTCCGGATGATCGCCGGGCTGGAATCCGTCAGTTCGGGCGAAGTCTGCATCGGCGGCAGGCCTATGAACAACGTGGCGGCGGCCGACCGCGGCATTGCGATGGTGTTCCAGTCCTATGCACTCTACCCGCATATGAGCGTGGCCGAGAATATGGGCTTCGCCCTGAAGATGCTCGGCACGGCCCGGGCCGAGATCGACCGGAAGGTCGTCGAGGCGGCGGCCATATTGCGCCTGGAGGAGCTCCTGTCGCGCAAGCCGCGCGAGCTTTCCGGAGGCCAGCGCCAGCGCGTGGCGATCGGCCGGGCGATCGTGCGCAAACCCGATGTCTTCCTGTTCGACGAGCCGCTCTCCAATCTCGATGCCGACCTGCGCGCGCAGATGCGCGTCGAGATCGCGCGGCTCCACAGGCAGCTCGAAACAACCATGATCTATGTCACGCATGACCAGGTCGAGGCGATGACGCTGGCGGACCGCATCGTCATCCTGGACAAGGGCCGGGTCGTGCAACAAGGCCGGCCGCTCGATCTCCACGAGCGGCCGGCCAACCGCTTCGTCGCCGGCTTTCTCGGCCAGCCGAGGATGAACTTTCTTCCGGCCGTCGCGGAGCGCGTGGGCGATGCCATCGCCTTCCGTCTCGCGGCGGACCGCCAGCCGCTCTTCTCCACGCGCGAAGGCCTGCGCCTCGCGCCCGGCGGCACCGCGGAGATCGGCGTGCGTCCCAACGCCATTTCGCTTGTCGAGGACAAGGGCATTGCGGCCGAGATCGTCCTCGTCGAGCGGCTCGGCGGCACGAGTCTGCTCTACCTGAAGGTCGACGGCCTGCCCCAGCTCGTGACAGTGGAACTGCAAGGCAAACCGGCCGCAACGATCGGTTCGTCTGTCCGCTTCCGCTTCGACCCGGCCGACGCTCATGTTTTCGACGGTCAGGGGCGCAGTTGCAGGCTCTAGGTAAATCATCGGCCAGATAGCGCCGAGCCGGTCTTAACGGAACCGCCGGCTGCGGAATTCAAGCTAGATACGGACTTGCCGGAGCAGGAAGGCCGGCCCCAACGAAGCCCTCCGCGAGGGCACGGCCGATTCCCCCCGCCGCCGCTGAAACAACAGCCAGCGCTCGATCTTCGTCTCCCGACGATGATAAGGACATGCAATCAGCCGCACCCGGCCCGCGCGCCCGCCGGACCGCGGAAGGTCCGCGGCCCGGCCTGTCGCTCAGTGTTTGAATTGGGCGACGTTATCCTTGGTAAGGCGCATCACGCCAGTCTCGACTTTTTCCGGCAAGGGGTTGACGCCAGCCGCTTTGTAGTCCGGCACGACCTTCATGCCATCGGTATTCAGCCAATGAAGGAGATGCACGGCGAGAAAAGCTTCGACATAGGATTTTTGAACCACGGCGCCGACGATCGTTCCGTCCTCTATGTAGGGAAGCATGTCGTCGTTCCGGTCCATCGCGACGATCTTGACCTGGCCTTGGCGACCGGTCTCATGCACCGCGATGGCAGCACCTTTGCCGCTGTCGCCGTCGGTGCCGCCGATACCGACCACGTCAGGATGAGCGAGGAGTGACTGGCTGTAGGCCGTGGGGGCGTAAGACGGGTCCGCTTTGTCGTTGACCACGTCGACTACTTCGATTTCGGACGCGGATTCCTTGAAGTAGGCCTTGTAGCCTTCGACCCGCTCCAGAACCGAAGGCGCGGGGAACGAACCGAGGATCACCTTGCCTTTGCCGCCGATCGCCTCGGCAAGCATCTTGCCCCCGACCTTGCCGGCTTCGAGGTTCGAGATGCCGAGATACACGGCGCGCTTGGTGCCCGGCGCGTCGCCGATGATCATGGCGACCGGAATTCCTGCATCGACGGCGCGGTCGATGCCGGCCGCAAGCGAGGCGGCGTCGCCAGGAAAGATCAGGAGGCCGGCCGGCTTCCGCGCGATCAGCTCATCGAGTTGCCGCGCCTGGGCGACGGTGTCGAAGTCGAGCGGGCCGGTGAAGCTCGTCTTGATGTTCAGCGATCTAGCGGCGTCTTCGAGAGCTTTGCGGTGGTCGACCCAGAACGGCACCTGCGTGACGATGGAGAGAAACACGTATTCCATGCCCTCGCTCTGGGCGAGCGCTTCATCGCTGAATTGGGGTACGAGGCCGAGCCCCGTCCCGGCGAGGCCAATGCCGCCGAGCTTCATCAGGCTGCGGCGGTCGAGATCGAGTGTCGTCATCACTTTCCTCCCTTCTTCGATTGGAGCCCAATGGGCCCTTGGCTTACCCGTCGCCGCGGCGCACCAGCATGTCGAGCGCAACGGCCAGGACAAGAACGGCGCCGGTGACGATCATCTGCCAGTAGATCGACACGGCGAGCATGGTCATGGCGTTGTTGATCAAGGCGACGAAGATGACGCCGAGAAACGCGCCCAGGACGGTGCCCTCCCCGCCGCGCAGACTTGCGCCGCCGATCACGGCGGCTGCGAGCACCTGCAATTCGAGCGCGTTGCCGGCTGTAGGCGTACCGCTCATCAGCCGCGAGGCGAGGAGGACGCCGGCAAGCGCGGCGAGCAGTCCGCTCAGCATGTAGGCGAGTGTGCGGACGCGATTGACGGCCAAACCCGAGAGACGCGCCGCCTTCTCGTTCGAGCCGATGTAGTAGAGTTGCCGGAAGAAGCTTCCATGCCGCATGGCGAGGTCAAAGACGACCACCAGTGCGAGCGCGACCCAAAGAAGAAACGGCAGGCCGAGAATCTCGGCGCGGCCGGCCCACCCGAAGGCCGGCGGTAGATTGCTGAGCGAGAATCCTTCGGTCAGCACCAAGGCGATCCCGCGGGCGATCGACATCGAGCCGAGAGTGGCGACCAGGGGATTGACACCGATCCTGGTGACGACGATGCCGTTGGCAAGGCCGATGATGACGCCAAGAGCAAGCGCACCAAGAATCGCCAGCGGGATGGAGGCGCCGCTTAACAGAAGAAGCGCCGCCACGGTACTCGCTAGCGCCAGCACGGAGCCGACCGAGAGATCGAATCCACCAGAGACCAGGAGCACCGTCATGCCCACAGCGATGATCACGGTCGGCGCCATGCCGATGGCTATCGCACGGAAGTTCGCCAGCGACAGGAAGACCGGCGAAGCCAGCGACATTCCGACGATGATCGCAACGATAAGAACCAGTAGCGTCAACTCGCGCGTCTCGACGAAGCGCCGAAGGACACGGCTGCCGAAACGCGAAGGCCACCGACCGACCTCGTCGACGCTCATGCCGCCTCCCCTTCGCGCTTGTGACCGATGCCGGAGGCAAGAGCCATTACACTCTCTTCCGTTGCCAAACGTGTCGGGAGATCGCCGACGATCTGTCCCTCTCGCATGACGACGATCCGATCGGAGATGGTGAAGAGCTCCGGGAGGTCAGAGGAGATCAAGAGAATCGCCTTACCGGCAGCAGCGAGGCGGCGGATTTCCTTGTGGATCTCCCTTTTCGCTTCGACGTCGACGCCCTTGGTCGGCTCGTCAATCACGACGATCGCCGGGTCGCTCGCAAGCCACTTCGACAGCATCAGTTTCTGCTGGTTGCCGCCGCTGAGTTTTCCAGCCGCCGCCGCAAGGCTCGGCACTCGTATCCGGAAGCGTTCGACCGCCCTACCCGCCGCCGCCGTCGCCGCCGCCCTCTCAATCCAACCGAGCCGCGCAAAGCGGCGAAGCGCAGTCACGACGAAATTATCGGTGACCGACATCGACAGGAACAGGCCTTCCGCTTTGCGATCGTCCGGCACATAGGCGATGCCGCGCGCCATCGCGTCGCGGAGACCACGCAGGCGCGTCGGACGGCCCTTGATCTCGATCGCAGTTCCTCCAGACGGCTGCCGCAGGCCGACGAGGCTGCGTGCAAGCTCGCTGCGGCGCGATCCCATCAGGCCCGCGAGACCGACGACCTCACCGAAACGTATTTCAAGCTCCAGATGTCGAGATTTGCCCTTGGCTCCGTTGCCACGGACTGCAAGCGCCACCGGACCCGGCACGAGCGCCGTCTCGGCTGCGAAGATTTCGAGGTTCCGGCCGACCATGGCGCGGACGACGTCGTCGATGGAAGTCTCCGGCACCGCGCGCGTGGTCATCCTTCGGCCATCGCGCAGCACGGTGACGCGGTCGGCGATCCGGAAGACCTCGGCCATGTGATGGCTCACATAGACGATGCCGATGCCCCGGGTCTTAAGCCGAGTGATGATGTCAAACAGCGCTGCGACCTCATCGGAGGTGAGCGCCGAGGTGGGCTCGTCGAGGAGAAGGATGCGAGCGTCGAGCGACAGCGCCTTGGCAATCTCGACGAGCTGGCGCGTGCCCGCGGGCAAGCGGTCAACCGGGCGACCGACATCGATTTCGATGCCGAAGGGGGAGAGGATCTGCTGGGTCCGCCGCCGGAGCTCGCTCCAGCGTATGACCCCGCAGGCCGTCGGAGCCCGGCCGACAAAGACGTTCTCGGCGACCGTCAAGGCCCCGGCGAGGCTAAGCTCCTGGAAGACCGTGCTGATGCCGAGCGCCTGCGCTCTGGATGGGTCGTCAATGGTGACCGCCCGCCCGTCGATGTTGATCGTACCCTTGTCGGGCGCGACCACACCGGAGAGGATGGCGAGGAGTGTCGATTTCCCGGCACCATTTTCGCCGACAAGCGCATGCACCTCGCCCTGCCTCAGATCGAAATCGACGTCGCCAAGGGCCCGCGTCGTGCCGTACCACTTCGTGATGCCGCTGAGCTCGAGGAGCGGTGCCGCCATCAGCTCGCCTCCGGAATTCCTTTATCCGCGGCGGCAATGTCCTCAATTCCGTTGGAATAGGTCTCGCGCGTCCGTCCGATATGGATATCCAGAACCGCTATCGTTGCGTCTGCGTCGCCACGCCGGATGGTGTCGAGCATCTGTCGATGCTCCTGGAACGACAGCTTCGTGTGAAGCGGCTTGCCGGCAAGGTGGGTCCGGAGCGCTGCGATCTTGCCGACATAGCGCTCATAGCTGTCGCGGAGATAGCTATTGCCGCAGTGCTCGAAGAAGGCCGCGTGATAGCGGGTGTCCAGGGACAGATAGAGCCGCTGGTCACCCTGACGCTGCGCGGTTGCCATGCCGCGCACGATGTCTTCAAGCTCCGCCGCGAAGCCATCCGGGCCGCGCGCGATGGCGAGCCTCAGCGCCGCCGTTTCTACCGCACTCCGGAATTCACAGATCTGATGAACCTCGCGAGCGCTCAGCGTGAAGACGAAGGCGCCGCGCTGCGGATAGATCAGCACCAGGCCCTCGGCGCGGAGCTGGGCGAGCGCCTCTCTGACGGGAGTCTTCGACACGCCGAGATCGTCGGCGAGCTGACGTTCAGAGAGAGGCTGACCCAACGCGAGGTCACCGTGGACGATCGACTGGCGGAGCTGGTGGAGCACGGTTTCCGCAAGCGATTTGGGTCGCTTGATCCTGGCGACGGGAAGCCGGCCGCTGATTTTGGTATTGCCTGCCATCTGCAAGGTGATATACCAGACACCAGAAAGTTCGGCAACAAGAAGCGGCTTCGCTGACGGCCCGTTACGAAGCCAAGGTACGTGCTCCGGGGAGGAGACATGGACAGAGCCGAGCTCGCGCTCGACTGCCGTAACCTGCACGGCGAGGGAATTCTGTGGAACCACCATGACCGCCGGGTCTGGTGGACGGACATCCACGGGAAGCGTCTGTGGTGGCTCGAACCCTCATCAGGTGCTTCGGGTTCAATCGCCATGGCGGACCGCGTCTGCTGCTTCGCGCCCCGCGAGAAAGGCGGTTTCATTCTCGCCCTCGCAAAGGAGGTGGCGTTCTTCGACCCCGGCACCGGCGAACTCGCGACGATCCATCGCTTCGAGCCCGACAAACTGGCGACGCGCCTCAATGACGGCCGCACGGATCGCCAGGGCCGATTCATCGCTGGCGGAATGAACGAGGGTTCCGGACCGGAAAAGTCGACCGTGTTGCGGATCGATCCCGACGAATCGGTAACGACGATCATTACCGGCGTTGGCTGCGCCAACTCGACCTGTTTCTCGCCCGACGGGCGCCGCATGTATTTCGCCGACACCTCCGTCGGAACCATCTGGGTCTATGACTACGATCCGGGCACCGGGGTTCCAGGCAACCGACAAGTCCTCAACGATTTCAAGGGAGAGCCGGGCATTCCGGACGGCTCGTGCGTCGACGCTGAAGGCGCCGTGTGGAATGCCGAATGGGAAGGCCGGCGAGTCGTCCGCATCCTGCCCGACGGGAGCATCGACCGGGTGGTCGAGGTGCCGGTGTTGAAGCCGACCTGCTGCGCTTTCGGCGGGCCTGAGCTCGAGACTCTCTACATCACCACATCGCGACTGGAGGCGACGCGGGAGCAGATCGCCGCCGAGCCGACGGCCGGCTCTCTCTTCGCTTTCAAACCCGGCGTGCGCGGCGTCGTGGACGCGCCGTTCGCCGGATAGAACCCGTCAAGCGTCCAAGGGAGGAAAGGCATGAGCTTCAGCTTTCGATCGTTGATCGCGATAGCAGCGACAAGCGCGGTCGTAGTACTCACGGCGACCGGTATTGCCCTCGCCATCGACTACGCCGCACCGCAACCGCTTCAACCCGGCGCACAGGCGCCGATCACCAAGGGCGCCGGCAAGGACAAGATCCGCATCGCCTACATGCCGCCGGCGACCGAGTTCAACTACTACATCGCCATCGGCGAGGGCCTCAAAACCGCAGCGGCCGAGAAGGGCAATGTTGAGACCTTCATGCTCGCCCCGCAAAGCGGCGCCGACATCAACGGCCAGATGGGCATGATCCAGGACGTGATCACCCAGGGCGTCGACGCCATCGTCCTGTCGACCCATGACGAGGCGGCCGCCGCTCCGCTCGTCAAGCAGGCCGTCGACAAAGGCATCTCCGTCGTCATCGTCAACTCCGACATCGCCAACTTTCCGACCCCGGTCCATGCCGTGGTCGGCTATTCGCAACGCAAAGGCACGCATAAGATCGGCGAATACCTCCTTGAGAGGCTCGGCGATAAATCGGTGAAAGCCGCGGTCATCGAAGGCCAGCCCGGCTACCATTCGACAGAGCGCGTCGGCGGCTTCCTCGACGCCGTCAAGGGCAAGCCGAATGTGGATATTGTTGCGAGCATTCCCGGCGGCTGGAATGTTGAGGGTGGCAACACCGCCGGCATGGACCTGCTCCAGGGTCATCCGGACGTCGACGTCATCTTTGCCGCGAACGACTACATGATCATGGGTGCCCAACTCGCCGCTAAGTCGCTCGGTCGAAACGACTTGATGCTGCTTGGCAATGATGGCGACACCGCCGCTCTCGAGGAGATCAGCAAAGGCACGGTCACCGCGACTGTCAACACGACACCATTCGTCATGGGCCAGATTGCGTTGCAGGTCGCGATCGACGTGCTCGACGGCAATTTCGCAGGAGGCTTTGTCGAAACACCGACAACGATTGTCGACAAGGCCAATGTGCTGCCGGTTCTGCAGGCGCCCGACAAGCTCTATCCGAAGCCGTCGATACAGTATTGAGACGAACTCATGTTCCTTAAGCAGCACCTCCCTCGCTCGGCCGGATCACCCGGTCGGGCGAAGCAAGGATCGCGTGGAGAGCTATGGAAGAGAGCGTTCCCGTCTGGGAGCTGAGGAACGTGACCAAGCGTTTCCCCGGCGTTGTGGCCAACGATTCCGTGTCGCTCAGCCTCGTTGCCGGGCGGATTCACGGCCTGCTCGGCGAGAATGGCTGCGGCAAGTCCACGCTTGTCAAGGTGCTATGCGGGGTGCATCAGCCCGATTCGGGCGAGATCCTGTGTGCGGGCCAGCCGGTCGTGCTTTCCGACCCGATCGCCGCGCGGCGCGCAGGGATCGCCACGGTCTTTCAGGAGTTCTCGCTCGTCCAAACGCTATCGGTCGCGGAGAACATCTATCTCGGCCGGCTTCCGGGAAACCGATGGCGGATAGACTGGCCGGCAATGCGCGAGGGAGCCCGGCGCGTGCTTGGCCGCATCCACGTCGCGATCGACCCGGACGCGATCGTGGGCGAACTCTCAACCGCCGGCCAGCAACTCGTGGAGATCGCCAAGGCGATCGCGGCCAACGCCTCGATGATCATTCTCGACGAGCCGACCACCGCCCTCGGCCCCGACGAGATCGCCGAGCTTCATCGCCTTCTCCTGCGCCTCAGGGACGATGGCAGGATCATCCTCTACATCTCGCATCGCCTGGACGAGGTCGTTGAACTCGTCGACGAAGCAACGATCCTCAAGGATGGGCGCGTGGTATCGAACGCAGCGGAAACGCCGGTCGAGATCAGCGCCATTGTCCTTAAGATGGTCGGCCGCGTCGACGAACACTTTCCCAAGGCGGCGAATGCCACGGGTGACGCCCTCCTCGACGTGCGCTCCATCCACACGAGCAACCGCGTCGCCGGCGCTAGCTTTACGGTTGGCCGCGGCGAGGTCTTCGGCCTTGGCGGCGTGCTCGGCTCCGGCCGCACCGAAATCGCCCGCGCCCTGTTCGGGGTCGATGTGCTTCGGCAAGGCGAAATCCGGCTTCGCGGCAAATCGCTCAAGCTTCTGTCCTCGCGCGACGCGATCGCCGCCGGGATCGCGCTTGTGCCGGAGAATCGAAAATCCGACGGGCTCTTCTTCAATTTCAGCGGGCTCGAGAACATCTCGATCGCCGGGCTCGGCCGGATCACGCGCGGAGCCATGCTCGACCACGCCCGCGAACGACGGCTTGCCCACGGCCTGATCCGGAGCCTCAGAATCACGCCGACTGCCGGGACGGCGCTGGTCGGCGAGCTTTCCGGTGGCAACCAGCAGAAGATCGTGATTGCCCGGTGGCTGTTCGCGGAGGCCGAGCTTTTCGTTCTCGACGAGCCGACCCAAGGTATCGATGTCGGGGCCAAGATCGCCGTGTATCAGCTCATCAACGAGCTTACAGCCGCCGGCAAGGGCGTCATCCTGATCAGCTCCGACTATGACGAGCTGCTCGCGATGAGCGACCGGATCGGCATTGTAAGCCGCGGAAGGATCGTCGCAATCCGCGATGCCAGGAGCCTCGACAAGGCCGACCTGGTCAAGGCCTCCGCCGACCAGGAGGAGCTCGCCGCATGAAGCGGTTGGTGAGCAACCAGATCGTCGGTCCGCTTGCTGCCCTTCTCCTGGTGGCTGTCGTCGTCGCGCTCACCACCAACCGCTTTCTCGATGTCGGCAATCTGTCCAACCTCATTCTGCAAGTGAGCATCGTTGCGATCGTTGCGATCGGCTCGACCATCGTGATCTTCACCGGCGGCATCGACCTTTCCCCCGGTTCGGCCATCGCATTGATGACTATGGTTTTCGCCATGGCGATCAAATTCGGGGACGTGCCGCTGCCGTTGGCGATTCTGCTCGTCCTTCTGATCGGCGTGCTCCTTGGCGCCGTGAACGGCGTCCTCACCGCCTACCTTCGTATCCCGTCGTTCATCACCACGCTCGCGGCGCTCTCGGCGTTCCGCGGCATCGCCTTCATGTTCAACAACGGCTCGCCGGTATTCTCCGTGCACCCGAAGCTCGAGCCGATCTTCTACGGCTCTCTTCTCGGGGTGCCGCTGCCGCTCTTCTACGTCGTCGGCCTTTACGCACTCGCCTTCTTCGTCATGCGCTACACCGCCTTCGGCCGCACGATCTACGCGGTCGGCGGCAACCCGCAGGCCGCGGCGCTCTCCGGGCTCAATGTCGCCCGCACGCGCTTCCTTGCCTTCGTCATTGCCGGTGCGATGGCGGCGGTCGGAGCCGTGCTCATGGCCGCACGGCTCAATTCCGGCTCGCCTAATTATGGCGTTGGGATGGAGCTCTCGGCGATCGCCGCCGCAGTGATCGGCGGCGCAAGTCTCGCCGGCGGTCGCGGCCAGATCGTGAGCACCGTGATCGGCGCGCTTACCATCGTCATCGTCCAGAACGCGCTCAACCTCAACGCCGTGCCGGCGTCGGCCCAGAACGTCATCATCGGCGCCATCATCGTGACCGCGGTCGGCGTCGACATGTGGCGCGGCGAGATCGGTCGCGCATTCGCCTTCATCGTCGGCCCGCTCACCTTGCCAGGACAAAAAGGAAAGGTAGATCAATGACCGCCATAACCTTTTCCCACATCGGCATCACTGTGCCCGACCTCGAAAGAGCAGTCGAGTTCTACTCGATGGCCTTCGACTGTTATGTGATCATGGGGCCGACCAAGGTCAGCCAGGACGACAGCGCTATCGGCCAGATGTGCGACGACGTCTTCGGAGCCGGCTGGGGAAGTTTCCGGATCGCTCACCTCTCGACCGGCGACGGCATCGGCATCGAGCTCTTCGAGTTCCCCAAAACTCGCCCTGAGAAGCGGCCCTTCGAATACTGGCGTCCGGGCATCTTCCACATCTGCCTGCAGGACCAGCATCTCGAAGAGCGCGTCAAGCGCATCGAGGCCCTCGGCGGCCGCCAGCGGATGAGCCAGGTCCGCTACTACTATCCGGGCGAAAAGCCTTACCGCATGGTCTATTGCGAGGATCCCTTCGGCAATATCATCGAGCTCTACAGTCACTCCTATGAGCTCACTTATTCGGCCGGCGCCTACGTCTGAAGCGCAGGAGAGACGCGGCATGGCGGAACACCCCAAGGTCGTCATCACCGACTACGACTACGGCAATCTGGATATCGAACGGGCCGTGCTGGAGGCAGTCGGGGCGCGCGTCGTAGGGCTCCAGGCCAAGTCGGAGGAGGAACTGGCTGCCGAGGCGATCGACTGCGACGCGATGATGAACCAGTATGCCCGCATCGGCGCGAAGACCATCGAACGCATGCAGCGCTGCCGGGTGATCGCCCGCTACGGCATCGGTGTCGACATCGTCGATGTCGACGCGGCGACCGCCAAGGGCATTCTTGTCACCAATGTCCGCGACTATTGCACCGACGAGGTCGCCGACCATGCGATCGGGCTGTGGCTCGCGCTCGCCCGCAAGCTTTTCCAATACAACGCCGCGACCCATGAAGGGATCTGGCGTTGGCAGACCGGGCAACCGATCCATCGGTTGAAGGGACGCACGATGGGCATTGTCTCCTTCGGCAAGATCGGCCAGGCGATTGCCGAGCGCGCCAAAGGCTTCGGCGTCGATATCCTTGTATACGATCCTTACATCGAGAAGGGCGTCGCCGAGGCGAAAGGCGCGCGCCGCGTCGGCAAGGCAGAGATTCTCCAAAACTCCGACTATCTGATGATGCAGGTGCCGATAACCCCCGAGACCCGGCATTTCCTGGGCGCGGCGGAATTCCGCCAAGTGAAGAAGGGGGCAATTATAGTGAATACCGGCCGCGGTCCAACCATCGACAACCGCGCGCTTTATCGGGCGCTGACCGAAGGCCGCATCGCCGGCGCCGGCCTGGATGATCCTGAAGAGGAGCCGGCCAAGCTCGCCAAGTGGAACCCAAGCGGCAATCCGCTGTTCTCGCTTGCCAACGTCATCGTGACGCCCCACACGGCGTACTATTCCGAAGAGTCGATCCGGGTTGCCCGCGAAACCGCCGCGTCTGAAGTCGCGCGCGTGCTGACCGGCGGCATGCCGCTCAACCCGGTTAACGCAGTAGAGCTGACGCGAACGCCGGCTCGAAGATAAGGGAGGTCATGCGATGCTCAAGGTTTTCAACGATTTCGAGCGGCAGCCGGTGCTGCTTGCGAAGTTCGAAGAGGTCGCCAAATGCTACAGCGCCTCATGCGTCTTTGCCGACGCTCAATACCGTCAGGGCGTGATGGATTCGGAGATCAAGCCGCCGTTTCCGGCGAGAATCGTCGGCCAAGCCCTCACGGTCCAGCTCTCGCCGGGAGACCTCGTTGACCCGCTCAGGGCAATCGAGATGGGCAGGGATGGTGACATCATCGTCGTCGACGCGGGCGGCGACCGGCAGACCTCGGTGTGCGGCGGGCTGATGGGCGGGCTCGCCAGGAACCGCGGCATTCGCGGCATGATCATCGATGGCTCCGGCCGCGACATCGACGAGCTTGAGGCGATCGGCTGGCCGATCTGGGCCCGCGCCATCACGGCGCGAGGCACGCACACAATGTATTCAGGCCGAAAGGATGAGCTCTCGATCAACGTGCCAATTCAATGCGGCGGCGTACCTATCAATCCCGGCGATTTCGTGGTTGCCGACACAATCGGCGTGACCGTCGTGCCGGTAGCCAGCGCCGAAACGGTCGTGGAGCTCGCGCGCGAACAGGCAGCGCGCGAACAGAAGACCCGCGAATGGGTCGCCCAAGGGAAAACACTTGAAGAGCTGCTTAACGAGTTCGGTCGTCTTTGAGACCGAGGACCTTTTCGCGTCCGGCCGGCCCCTATATGCTTGTCCTCTGGCGACGCCGTTCGCCCGTGCACGGCGAGAGACGCATCAATATCGGCACGTAAATCGATCACCAGCGGTATCATCAATTATCTTGGCCCGTTCCGGATGCCTTGATGCAATCCGAACGGAAAACCCGCGCTTGCAGAGATGCCGAACGACCCGGCGGCCGAGAAAGCCGGATCCGCCGAAAACGGTTACAATGCGATCGTTCATGGCCGTCGTGGCTCAAATTCGCCAGCTTATGTCGAGCTGTCTCGGCCGTGCTGTTCAGGTCACCTGAACAGCACGGCTACTGACCACCATCTATCACCTGGGCTACCTCGTACAGATTGGGATCGATCTCGTCCGTCAACTGATCGAAGTGACCCCACTCCTTCCGGAATTCCGGCGATTGATGAGCCGATCGCAAGAGATCGCGATTCTGCCATTGGACGTAGTTGACGATGCGCCGCCCGTCGAGGCTGCGATGCAGGCTGATTGAGATGAACCCAGGCTGGCGCGCCATAAAGCGCGCCCGCTCGGTCATGACGGACAATGCCTCGGTCTGCTTGTCCGGTTCAGAATCGACGATGGTGATTTGGGTGACGGGCTGGTTGCCGGTTCGGATCTCTGTCATGGAAACCTCGCTAGATTGGCGATGGATTTGCCGTGTCACTGCTGGCGGTCGAGGGGCCGGCCCGAGCGATCGAACACCCGATCGATCTTGCTCGCCATGATGAAATCGTTCTCGTGCAGTCCTTTTATCTTCTTGGTGCTCAGGGAAACCGTCACATAACCCCAGCCGAAGCTGATGTCGGGGTGATGGCTTTCGGTTTCGGCGAGCTCACCGATCTCCTGAACAAGGGCGAGCGCGTCCCGGAAATTGCGGCATCGAAAGCTTCGCTGGATGCGGTGGGCATCGTCACCCAGCTCCCAATCGGGAGCCTGTGCCTGGAAGCGTTGGGCTTCATCACGCGTGAGCGGCGGGACGCCGCCGCGACAAGGCGTACATGTTTTCTCGGCAAGAGTGTCGGTCATGTTCTTGTCTCCAAGACCATTTTTAGCAGCAAATACGACAGCGACGAGCCTATCGATGGATCTCCCCGAACACGATGTCGAGCGAACCGATGATCGCCGAGATATCGGCTCGCATGTGCCCGCGTCGCTGGCCTTCCGTCGTCCTGGCTATAGTCTCAGGCGCCGCTCAGTAGTCCATTCCGCCCATACCTCCTGCGCCACCCATAGCGGGCGAAACCTTCTGCGGAATGTCCGCGATCATTGCTTCAGCGGTGATCAGGAGCGCGGCAATCGAGCCGGCATCCTGCAGTGCTGTCCGGACCACCTTTGCCGGGTCGACAATGCCGGCCTTGATCATGTCGACATAGTCTTCGTTCTGGGCGTCGAAGCCCTGATCGTGATCCTTGCTGTCGGACAGCTTGCCGACGACGATCGAACCTTCAACGCCGGAATTCTCGGCAATCTGGCGGATCGGCGCTTCAAGTGCTCTCAGCACAATCGAAATACCTGCCGTCATGTCAGCATTCGCGCCAGTAAGCTCAGTCAAAGCTGCCTTGGCGCGCAAAAGCGCAACACCGCCGCCGGCAACGATGCCTTCTTCCACGGCTGCACGAGTGGCGTTCAGCGCATCATCGATGCGGTCCTTCTTTTCCTTGACTTCCGTCTCGGTCGCGCCGCCGACGCGAATGACAGCAACGCCGCCAGCCAGCTTCGCCAGCCGCTCCTCGAGTTTCTCCTTGTCGTAATCCGAGGTCGTTTCCTCGATCTGCAACTTGATCTGCTGGACGCGCGCCTGGATGGTGGCTTTCTCGCCGGCGCCGTCGATGATCGTCGTCGTATCCTTCTCGATGAGCACGCGCTTAGCCCGCCCGAGCATGTCGATCGTGACGTTCTCGAGTTTGATGCCGAGATCCTCGGAAATCATCTGGCCGGCGGTGAGCACGGCAATGTCTTCCAGCATCGCCTTGCGCCGGTCACCGAAGCCTGGCGCCTTGACGGCTGCGACCTTGAGGCCGCCGCGCAGCTTGTTGACGACCAGCGTCGCCAGCGCCTCGCCTTCGACGTCTTCCGAGATGATCAGCAGCGGCTTACCGCTTTGCACCACAGCTTCGAGGATCGGCAGCAACGCCTGCAAATTGCCGAGCTTCTTCTCATGGATGAGAATGTAAGGGTCCTCCAGCTCGACGCGCATCTTCTCGGCATTGGTGACGAAATAGGGGCTGAGATAGCCACGGTCGAACTGCATGCCCTCGACGACGTCGAGTTCGGTGTCGGCGGTCTTGGCTTCCTCGACGGTGATGACGCCATCATTGCCGACCTTGTCCATAGCCTTGGCGATCATGGCGCCGACAGTGACGTCGCCATTGGCGGCAATGGTGCCGACCTGGGCGATCTCGTCCGAAGATTTGACTTTCCTGGCCCTGGCTTGAATGTCCTTCACCACGGCAGCCACAGCAAGGTCGATGCCGCGCTTGAGATCCATCGGGTTCATGCCCGCGGCAACGAATTTGGCACCTTCGCGCAGGATGGAAGCGGCCAGCACCGTGGCTGTCGTCGTGCCGTCACCAGCAAGGTCGTTGGTCTTCGAGGCCACTTCGCGCACCATCTGGGCGCCCATGTTCTCGAACTTGTCGGCAAGCTCGATTTCCTTGGCGACGGCGACACCATCCTTGGTGATGCGCGGCGCGCCATAGGCCTTGTCGATGACGACATTGCGGCCTTTGGGGCCGAGCGTCACCTTGACGGCGTTGTTCAGAATTTCGACGCCGCGAAGCATCCGGTCGCGGGCATCGGTAGCGAATTTGATTTCCTTGGCAGACATGATTTTACGTCCAGTTCAGTCTTGAAATTGCGGGATCGGAAATCGCCCGGTCAGGCGGCTTTCTTGGCCGCTTTGGTCTTCTCGACGATGCCCAAAATGTCGCTCTCCTTCATGATCAGGAGATCCTCGCCGTCGATCTTGACCTCGGTGCCGGACCATTTGCCGAACAGGATGAGATCGCCGGCCTTGACGTCGAGCGGGATCAGCTTGCCGCTCTCGTCACGCGAGCCGGGCCCAACGGCGATCACTTCGCCTTCCTGAGGCTTTTCCTTGGCGGTGTCGGGAATAATGATCCCGCCCTTGGATTTGGTATCGCCTTCCGCGCGCCGAATGACGACGCGGTCGTGGAGTGGCCGGAATTTCATTGGGGTTCTTTCTGCCGCCGCACATAGAGCGACTGCAACACTTAACATAGCCCCTTTGGCACTCGAATGATAGGAGTGCCAAATTTTTAATTCCTCAAGCCGAAAATATTTGAAATGTAAATCAGTCGTTGTTACCGGCGCTTTTGGCCGTCCGAAAAGCGGAGCAATAAGCAATTTTATCGTAATACATCTCTCTTAATTTTGCCGACAACAGACTATATTAATCAGCAATTACGAACCAAACCTATTGAGCCTTGATTGAATGTGCATCGAGACATATATATAGATTGCGTGGATTTGGCCGATTTGGCTTTCGCGGTCCCGATCGACATAGGTCCGCGACCTTCGACCCGCCATGAAGCACCGAATTTTCCGACAGCGAATGTATAGCGCTTATTCGGCGCGCATGTCGCTCTGTTGGAGCCTTTGAACCACGGCGCTGACCACGGATGTACTGGCGCTGACCACGGATGTACTGGCAGCATTGGGATCTTTCCGGTTCGGATGGAAAAGATGCAGGAGGGGCGTCGGCGTGCTCCTGCGGAAAGCCGCACCCCCTCATGCAACGCAGCCTCCCCGCGTGGGGAGCGCTTGCTGCGGCGGCGTGCTTTGCTTTCCATGCGAGCCGCTTCAACAATGATGCCGGCTTTATCCGATGAACGCCTCACGCATCCGAGCGAACATGCCGGGCTGTCTCCCGGCAATCGCCGCACGGATGTGACGGGCGGCCGTTACGGCGCTCACCGTCGCGCCGAAATGACAATAGCAGATGATCTCATGCAATTGCCTGTCGGTCAGTTCGAAGAACCGCTTCGCTTCGCCGTAGTTGTCGTTTTCCAACCCGGCGGCGCGGAGGACAGGATCCTCGAAAGCGACCGCGATCGGCGAGCCGTCGCCGCGCATGGCCGCGCGCGCCCTAGCCGGCTGATACTCGGTCTGGTGCAGCGTCGAGAGGCGCCGGTCAGGGTTCCGGTCAAGGAGCTCCGCCCAGCGTTCAAGACGTTCGCTGCGCGACATGGCCTGGCGCGGGTAGTCCTGATCGATCTCGGCGACGATCTGCAGTTGCTCAAGCGTCTGGTGCTTCATTTTAGCCTCCTATTCGGACGATAGTTGGCCCACCCATATCCTTCTTATACCTGCGGCCAGCGTGACTCCGACCGATTGTGAAGTCCAATCACGATGATGCTGGGAGGGCTTCCCCCACGAAAATGCGGAGGCTTCGCAAGGGTTCGGCCAGTTCAATTGGCGAACGCGGTCAACATGCGCGGCTGTTCGACGATGTCGGTCTGGGGTCCGTGCCGATCGAGGTGATCGATGGGCAGAGTCTGTGCTGGAGTGCCCCGGCTCCATTGCTGGCCGGGGCAGCGGGATCAAGCGAGTGGCAGATGAGCTTCGAAACCGCCGAAGACCGGGCTGATGCGAGTTCTCCGCCCGGTCGTTGGGCCCTTGTGGCTCCAGTGTACGACTTCCGGCATGACCTGGCGCCTGGCTACTCCGTAGGATCGCAGTTTGTCCGTGTCGAAACCATTATCGAAGTTACCCGGCCCGATGGCGGAGTGTTGCGGATTGCGCGCGATCCAAGGACCGGTCCGTCCAACAAGTTGAGCGGAAGCCATCTCAAAAACGGTCCAGGCTGTGCGTCGTCAGGATGGTAGCCGAACCAGCGAAACAGCCAATCAGGTGTCCCTTCCTTCGACCTTTAGAGACTGAGCAGTCAGCTGCCGCCAAGCGAGAATGACGATCGCTCTCACTGCTGCGGCGCTGGTATCGGTGTGCCGCCAAACCAACCAGCCGCATACGCAATCACGACCAATACCACGATCACGGCTACCACGCCGTACCAGAGGCGCCTGTCCTTGAGATCCATCGTTACCTCCTGCCCGCTAGGTGTTGGCCACTGGGCGAATTCCTTGAGCCTTTGGCCGTCATTCCCAGATGAGCGACCCATTTGCCCTCTGGTAGGCACACAGTAGGCTGGATAAGGGTCTTTGAGAAGCGCGCATACGACCCGCCGGCATGATCGCCAGCGGCTGCGACCGGCGGCTGCAGGCGTGCTCGACGAGTAGCGTTGCGGCATGGATGTCAAAAGATCGGCGATGATCGATGCGGCGCGCGTTATCCTGATCTTCCAGCACGGCTCCGCGCAGCCGCACCCCTCATGTGACCGTTTCGAGCCGACTGAACCGAACTGGGATGAGTTTCCGAACCTCGAGTTGCCCTGCCGCGTCCTTGTCGATGACAGTCAGTAACTGGACTTCTTCAGATCCAACAGGCAGTACCAGGCGTCCCCCTGGCTTGAGCTGCTCAAGCAAAGCCGGCGGCGTCCGTTCAGCCGCCACGGTGACCAGGATCTTGTCGAATGGGGCGTGCTCAGGCCAGCCGCGAGACCCGTCTCCGACACGAATGCCGACATTGGAGGTGCCGAGGCCCTGCAGGAGAGCCCCGGCATAGCTTGCGAATTCCTCGATGATTTCGACGCTCCAAACTTGCCCGGCGAGTTCCGCGAGGATTGCGGCTTGAATGGAGCGGCGCCGATGCGGATCGGTACCTTACCTGCTCCGAAGCCGTGAGCTTTCGGAGCCCTGCTATCTCATCAGAGCCTGAGTTTCCTGGCAAGGCGTTCGGCCCATCCTCGGGGGGAGACCGGTAATTTTGCTGGGGTAAATTCCGCCCCTTGATCGAGGTAATCCATTCGATCGTCGCGTCCATGACGAAAACGACCGTGTTGCATCGGACCTTGCTGCCAATCCCTGTAGACACTACCCCAGCAAATTACCGGTCTCACGATTTACATGTCCAAGGCAACAGCTCCGAGGCACGGCTTTCACCATTTGGCCACATCTGTAGCAGCCGAGGGCCACAACTAAGGGATACTCTTTGTTGCCATCAAGATGATCCTCCTTCGAGCAAACGGGAACGGAAAGATCATGCGCATGCAGACGACAATCGCCGTCCTCTTGGCACTTGGCGTGGCGTCGCCAGTTTACGCTCAATCCCCGGGCGCGCAACTTCCCCCAGATGTAACCCAGGCTCCGGCAACTTTGTGTGACCAGACTTCACGAGCGTAGCGGTCATCGACATCGAGGATTTGTCTCCGGAAATTAAATCGGAGGTCGATGCCGTGATTACCCAAACGAGCTCGGAAGAGTTGTATATTCTGCAAAGTTCGATCGATGTGACGCCACCTGCCGTGTCGGTGTCGGCAGCGGTCGGGCTGGATTCGTCGCATGTGGTCGCTGCCAACATCGGTGACGATGGCCCAGACGACGACTTGATTTGATCGTCGGTCAGGCGCCGCACTTTGCATCGGGCATTCGAGATCGACTGCGAACTACGAGGCCGGAAGGATTGCCATGGCCGAGGCCGCAATTCGCAACTTCACCATCAATTTCGGACCGCAGCATCCGGCCGCGCATGGTGTCTTGCGGCTCGTGCTTGAACTCGATGGCGAGGTCGTCAAGCGCGTCGATCCGCATATCGGCCTGCTCCATCGCGGGACCGAGAAGCTCATAGAGCACAAGAACTATCTGCAGGCCCTGCCCTATTTCGACCGGCTCGACTACGTCGCGCCGATGAATCAGGAGCATGCGTTCTGCCTCGCCGCCGAGAAGCTGCTTGAAATATCGGTTCCGCGGCGCGGACAGCTCATCCGTGTCCTTTTTTGCGAAATCGGCCGGCTTCTGTCGCACCTCCTCAATGTTACCACGCAAGCCATGGATATCGGTGCACTCACCCCGCCGCTCTGGGGTTTTGCCGAGCGCGAGAAGCTGATGGTCTTCTACGAGCGCGCTTCCGGCGCCCGCATGCATGCGAATTATTTCAGGATCGGCGGCGTGCACCAGGATCTGCCTCCGAAGCTGCTGGACGACATCTGGAATTTCTGCGACCCGTTCCTCAAGGTCTGCGACAACCTCGACGAATTGCTCACCGGCAACCGTATCTTCAAGCAGCGCAACGTCGACATAGGCGTGATCAGCCTCGACGACGCCTGGGCCTGGGGCTTCTCCGGCGTCATGGTGCGCGGGTCGGGCGCACCATGGGATTTGCGCAAGGCGCAGCCATATGAATGTTACCCCGAGATGGATTTCGACATTCCCATCGGCAAGAACGGCGACTGCTATGACCGCTATCTCGTCCGCATGGAGGAAATGCGCCAATCGGTTCGGATCATGAAGCAATGTCTGGAAAAGCTGCGTTCACCGGAAGGCCGGGGGCCGGTCGCACTTCCAAATCAAAAGATCACGCCACCGTCGCGTGCCGAGATGAAACGCTCGATGGAAGCGACGATCCATCATTTCAAACTCTACACGGAAGGGCATCACGTGCCCGCCGGAGAGGTATACGCTGCGGTCGAAGCACCGAAGGGTGAGTTCGGCGTTTATCTGATTTCCGATGGCAGCAATGTTCCGTACCGGTGCAAGATCCGAGCACCCTCCTTCGCCCATCTGCAGGCAATGGATTTCTTGTGTCGGGGCCACATGATCGCGGATGTCTCTGCGATCATTGGTTCGCTCGACATCGTGTTCGGAGAGATCGATCGTTAAGCCGAGTTGCACATCTCGGCTGCTGGAAGATAGGCCTACAATCGCAGGATCATCCGTGGTTTATCGAAGTCGCGCACAAAAAAAGCCCGCCGGAGTGCGTCTCTCTGGCCTGCTGCCGGTTCAGTGGACAGGCAGCAGGCCAAGTTGACCCTACCCAGCCGTCAGGGAATGACAAATCCGAAAAGAACGGCACGCCCTTTCACAAGGCGGGCCGTTCGTTCGCTTTTTACAGAAGATACGAAAACGCCGCTCGACCGGAAGGAAGCGGCGTTTATCAAGTGTGGCGTCCTAACCCTTAGACGAAACCCCGATTGGTCGGGGCCGCCGGACTCGAACCGACGTTTCCAGCTTGTTCGCTATCAACCTTTAGATGGTGTTCTCCCGTCGTCCTTGCAAGCGCCATCGGCGCGGCTTGCAGAGTGTGGAAGGCTAGACGCGAGCCAAACGCTACCCAGCCGTGGAACCAACACTTCGCGCATATGTGGATAGAGACCGGGCGGCCCCCCCGCCGCGTCCGGTGGCTACGAACCCGCTTTCAAACATCCCCTCTGGAAAGCGGGTTTTTTTGTGCCTTCCCAGCGAACGGATTCACCAATACCGGTGACATGCCGGCACATAATGACTCGCTAACGGATTGTCGAAAGCGTACAGTCCTAATGTCGCTGGCCACTGAACGGGCGCTCGCGCTTGAGAGCGTAGATCGTACTCCCGCCCCCTATGGGAGTTATGTGATGGAAAACGACAGCCGCTCAGACGGATTTATCTCCGCTCACGACTTTGACATTCTGTGCGACGCCTTCAAGGCTTCGGTCGAGGAAGGACGGGTAACCAAAGCGCACAGGATTCAGCACGCCAAGAATCTGGTGCGCGAACTCACCGGCCAAGAGAACGCCGACAAACACCTGATTAGCCGGATGATGCGGGGTTGCCACGCTACCCAGCCGTAGGGGAATGGCGGGCCTACTTGGGTTTGGTAGGCCGCTTCCGTTCCTTCGCACTTCAACGCCTCGGTCAAACCCGGCTTGGTATTCGGTCTTGCCTGCGGGGATGGAGTGGCTTGGGATGCCGGGTAGGATGCCGGGCGAAACCGTCTTCCAACCGTCCAAATACCCCTTCTCGAAAGATCCAGACATTACTTCTGTCCCGATGGTTTCTCGTCTCGCCGCTCACTAGTATGTGCGGCCTTGGCTATCTTTTTGACCATAGCATCTGACCGACTGCCCGACGGCGAAACGATGAACGTTCATTGCTGGATCCTCCTGATTGTGCCTAGCGCCTGTTCCTGATCCTGCTCTAACGCAGCTTCGAGTTCGTAATGGTCGATACCCACAAGCTGGCTCGCGAGATAGAGAGTCGAGGAGACGGCGGGAATATGGATGAAGGTGGCGACACGCCGGTAGGCGAGCCAGGAAATCCCGTCGATCCAGTCGTCGTCCTCGTCGATTGCATAATCGCCCGGCTGCTGAAACTCATCGACGCCTCCCAGCGAGAATGGTGCCGTGAATTTCACGGTCGTGTGCTTTGTGCGGGTGTTCATTTGCATATCCCTGGAAAGAGCAGATTATTGCGCTCGCGAAGCGACGCAGCCCTTTCAAAATCGATGATTTGGGGAGTTGGCGGGTCGAGAGCCTGTGACGCCGCGATAGCAAGCATGGCCAAAAGAACGATACACGAACGGTATGCGCCAATTGCGGTTTAACTGCCGCTTGTCTGGAGAACCGCTAGCTGCCGAATGCCCTGTTTTGGCCGCTAAGCCGCTTCCGCCAGGAAAGCTCCAAAAAAACTATTATGGAGGCTCTTTGTGTGATAGGGTGATTTTCTGGCCGAAAAAATAACAAAACAAAGGAGGCCGCTGTGAAAACCTATATCCCTGCTCAGGTTTACCTTTACGACTACAAGAGCTTATTCGTAAGAGCGTCGGTCACGATTGCCATAGGCATCATCGTCTATTTGACGCTTTTCGGCATCACCTGGTAAGTCCAGACGTCGGTAGCGACTGGCGGCCAAACGTCCTGGAGTGGCGCTTCTAGAGCGCGGGCTTCGCTGGAGGCCGCTGGTCTAGTTCTACCATAGGGATCTTTGATTATCCCACCCAAGAGGTGCACCGCCATGAACGACACCAACGACAAAGCCCGCGAAAATCGCGATGCTGTTGATATCAGCATTCGCGATGCTGTTGATATCAGCATTTGGGAGAACGAAGGCGGAGCCTCGGATCGATACGATATGAATTATCACTACGGCCGGCGCGTAGAGCCGGACGGGTCATGGACGATCTATCACGTCTTCACCGGGGCACCGGCAGATATGGGAAGCCGATCCATGGCTGGGCTCAGCAAAACAGATGCCACTACCAGAATGATAATTCTGAACGCGCACAATGCGAAGAGACGCAAGGCCGCGAGCCTGCAACAGACGTTCGCTACGCGGTTCTTAACGGCTTGAGGTATGTTCAACCTTGGCGCTGACTTTTCCGAACCGAAGCCGCAGCTACGACGAGGCCGGACAATACCTCCATTTTCTCGGCTACAATGGCATGTTTGAAATGCTGTTCTTGATTGAGATCGAAGCGCTCGCGAACGCAAAACCGGAAGCAGCCACAGCCGAAGCGGGTTATTTGGCGACCTTCGATGCATCACGGGACTCCATTCGTGATGTCGCGCGGAAAGTTTACTCCCACGGCCGCAAGAACGTGTACCAGCCCAGAAGACCTCAACGCTTCGACGGCGGACGAGCAAAGCGTTCCCCGTAAGGGATCGGCTTATCCCTGCGACCGCGGAGTTGTGCGGTTTCGACATGGTTGGGGACTACGTCCTTGTCCCCGACGATTAGAGGATTATCCTTGACACGTTTGGGCGAGGCGATCGCCCATGGAGGTTGTCATGGCAGACGACAAGTCAAAGCGTGGTCCGCAAGACAGAGCACGGGTCGACGGTGGCGAAGACTATGAAGTCGGGTACCTCATGAAGAAGCACCATCTCGAACGGGCTGATGCCCTCAGGCTGGTAAAAAAGTATGGAAACAACCGCGCAAAGATCGAAGAGGAACTCGTTGCCCGAAAGGTTTGATCGTGTATTGCCGTGAGGCTGGCATAGAGCCAAGCACGCCTGAGTGTGACCAGGCTGCAGGCATAATCATGGCGCTTTTCAACAACGGCATCGGCACTGCTGAGGAATTGAAGACAGCGCTCCAGTTCCGTTTGGAGAGTGAGTTGCGACGGTACGGTCAACGCCTATCCCGCCTAGCTGAGAACCGCTCTAGATCGTAATTGTACATCGAATTCCAAGTGGAGGTCGCGTTAGATGCAAATCGCGAGCCCTCTGAAAAAAACCATTGTCCAAATAAGGCAGTGGGTTTGGAGGCTGTATGAAAGGGGTCGTTGTTTGGCGCTATTTCACGGGCATGCCGTGTCAGATGCACGCGGACCTCCGGGGAGTAACATGCTGCTGAGGCTGCACCAGATCGACAAATTCTACCCCACTGGCGAGGGGACGTTGCATGTTCTGAACGGGATCGATCTTTCGCTGGAGGCGGGCAAGAGCCTTGCGCTGACCGGCGAGTCTGGCAGCGGCAAGAGCACGCTTTTGCACCTCGTTGCAGGGCTCGACAGCCCTGATGCGGGAGAAATCCACCTTGGCGGTACCAATATTGTGGGGCTGAACGATACAGCCCTTGCCGCCCTGCGGCGGGGAACAATCGGACTTGTGTTCCAGCAGTTCAACCTGATCCCTTCGCTTGATGTGGCGGCCAACCTTGCCTTTCAGGCTCGGCTTGCTGGCCGCCCTGATCCGGCATGGTTGAAAGTCCTTGCCAAACGGCTGGGCCTCTCCCAAGTCCTCACGCGCTACCCTGAACAACTGTCGGCCGGCCAGCAACAGCGGGTGGCGATCGGCCGGACCTTGGCCGCCCGGCCCCGGCTGGTTCTGGCTGATGAGCCCACGGGCAATCTGGATGAGGCAACAGGGGACGCTGTACTCGATCTTATGCTGTCGCTGGTGGCTGAAACGGGTGCCGCCCTGTTAATGGTCACCCATTCCAACCGTCTGGCAAACCGGCTGAACGCCCGCGTTCACCTGCACGCGGGCCGGCTGGTGTGATGGTGTGGACCGGGCTGACAGCGCTCTTGTCTCACTGGCGCAGGCGGCCTGTCCAATTGGCGATGCTGCTTTTGGGGCTATCGCTGGCAACGGCGCTGTGGTCAGCGGTTCAGGCGATCAACGGTGAGGCGCGGGCGAGCTATGACCGTGCAGCGGCGATCCTTGGGCAGGACCGGCTCGCGCAACTGGTGCGTGAGGACGGGGCCCGGATGGATCAACAGGTGTTTGTGAGACTGCGGCGAGCAGGCTGGCTGGCTTCGCCGGTGATTGAAGGTGAAATGCGGTTTGGGGATGTGCGGTTGCGCGTCCTCGGCATTGACCCACTGACTTTGCCGCCGCAGGCGCAGCAGGTGGATGTTGCGGTGGGTGATGAGCTATTGCCGTTCATCACGGCGCCCGGTGTGCTCTATGCAGCCCCGGAAACCGCGGCACGACTAACCGAGCAAGCGACACCTCCCGTGCGCGTGGCCGAGGGTTTGCCGCCTGGCACAGTCCTCACCGACATCGGGCAGGCACAGGTCCTGCTTGGGGCAAAGGACAAGATCTCTCGTCTTTTGCTCTGGCCGGACCAACCGATTGGCCGTGCCCCTCTAGAGGTGACAGCCCCCGGCCTGACCCTGCGCGAGCCGAGCGAAACGGGGGATCTTGCCAGGCTGACCGACAGTTTTCACCTGAACCTGACGGCTTTCGGTTTTCTTGCCTTTGCGGTGGGGCTCTTCATCGTGCATTCCGCCATCGGTCTGGCTTTTGAACAGCGCCGCCAGGTATTTCGCACGCTGCGCGCACTGGGCTTGCCGGCCCGCGTGCTGGTCCTTTTGCTGATCGCCGAGCTGCTGATCTTCGCCCTCCTCGCGGGACTGGTGGGCGTGGCACATGGCTATGTAGTCGCCTCGGCCCTTTTGCCCGACGTCGCCGCCACCCTGCGCGGGCTTTACGGGGCCGATGTGCCGGGAACGCTGTCGATCCGCCCCGCAGTGTGGGCAGCGGGGCTGGCGATCTCGGTAATCGGCACGCTGGTAGCGGCCGCACAGAGCCTCTGGCGGCTATGGCACCTGCCGCTGCTTGCGTCGGCCCAGCCTCGGGCCTGGGCGCGGGCTTCGGAGCGGGCCCTGCGCGCGCAAGGCGTGGCTGCGATGGTGCTCCTGTTGACGGCGGCGGGAATTGCACAGTTCGGATCCGGCCTCGAGGCGGGTTTTGCGCTTCTGGCGGCACTGCTGTTGGGGGCGGCACTGGCGCTGCCGCTCGTGCTGACGGGGATATTGCACCTTGGCGGCCGCTTGGCGCGTGGACCATTGGCTGAATGGTTTTGGGCCGACACGCGTCAACAGCTTCCCGGCCTGTCATTGGCGCTAATGGCACTGCTGCTTGCGCTGGCCGTCAATGTGGGCGTCAGCACGATGGTGTCGAGCTTTCGGCTGACCTTCACCGGCTGGCTCGATCAGCGTCTCGCCTCTGAGCTTTACGTGACCGCCCGCACTGAAGCAGAGGCCACGGCGATACACGACTGGCTGGCCCAGCGCAGCGACGCGGTCCTGCCGATCTGGAGCATTGAGGGCCGGGTCGCAGGCCAGCCCGCGGCAATATACGGCGTGGCCGATCATGCCACCTATCGCGACAACTGGCCGATCCTCTCTGCAGTGCCGGAGGTGTGGGACCGGATCGCCACAGGCGACGGCGCCCTGATCAACGAACAACTGGCGCGGCGCCAGGAGTTGGGCTTGGGGGACCAGATCACGCTGCCCGGTGGCTGGCGGGCCAGCATCGTCGGCGTCTATGCCGACTATGGCAACCCGATCGGCCAAGTGATCATCGGGATCGACACACTGCTCCAGCACTATCCTGACGTCTCCCGCCTGCGCTATGCCATTCGGATTGCCCCCGGCAAGGCCGAATCACTGGCTGCGGGTTTGCGGGCGGAATTCGGGCTGCCCGCGCAGAACGTGATTGACCAGGCCGGGATCAAGGTCTTTTCGCTCAAAGTATTTGAGCGCACATTCAACGTGACAGCCGCGCTGAATGTGCTGACGCTGGGAGTCGCGGGGCTGGCGATGTTTGCGAGCCTCATGACCCTGTCGGGGATGCGCCTACCGCAACTGGCGCCGGTCTGGGCCATGGGTCTGCCCCGCCGCCACCTCGTATGGCTGGAGCTTTGGCGCGGCTTGTTGTTGGCAGCCTTGACCATGCTGGCCGCTCTGCCTGTAGGTATCGGGCTCGCCTTTGTTCTGCTGGCGGTGGTGAATGTCGAGGCTTTTGGCTGGCGTCTGCCGATGCACCTTTTTCCCGGTGACTGGGTGCGGCTGGCGGCGCTCGCGCTGCTGGCGGCCGGGCTCGCAGCCGCCGTGCCTGCCTGGCGGCTGGCGCGTCTTTCGCCATCGGATTTGTTGAGCGTATTTGCACATGAGCGTTAGGGCATTGCTGATCTATCTGTGCTTGGCCGCACCTGCCTTTGGCCAGGGTTTTGCTGGGCTTGGCACAGAGGCTGACGGGTTTTCAGTGCCGCAGCCGGGGACTGCATTCAACTTCCCGGCAGACCACGGCCCGCACCCCGGTTACCGGATCGAATGGTGGTATTTGACCGCCAACCTGCAAGCTGCGGATGGAACGGACTATGGTGTGCAATGGACTCTTTTCCGATCCGCCCTGGCCCCGGTGGAGCGGTCCGGCTGGTCCAGTCCGCAGCTTTGGATGGGTCATGCGGGGCTGACGACGCAAACGCACCAATTCGTGGACGAACGGATGGCACGGGGCGGCATCGGCCAGGCGGGGGTTACGGCTGCGCCCTTTGCGGCCTGGATTGACAATTGGCAGATGGCAGGCCAGGCCCTGCCAGAGGCGGATGCGCTGTCGGCGCTCGATCTGCGTGCGGCAGGACAGGCGTTTTCCTACGAACTGGCGTTGGACGCCAAAGGCCCTCTGGTGCCGCAGGGAGTGCAGGGCTATTCGGTGAAATCCGAGAAGGGGCAGGCGAGCTATTATTACTCGCAACCATTCTACCACGTGACCGGGACGCTGACCCTTCCCGCGGGCGCGATTGCGGTGACCGGTCAGGCGTGGTTGGACCACGAATGGTCCTCGCAGCCGCTGGCTGAGGATCAAACCGGGTGGGACTGGTTCTCGCTGCATTTCGACAGCGGCGAAAAGATGATGGGCTTTCGTCTGCGCGGCGGAGGCGCGGGCTTTACATCGGCCACATGGATCAAGGCCGACGGCAGGCCGCAGCCGCAGGCCCCCGGCGCGCTAAGGGTCACGCCGCTCGAAACGGCGGCAGTCGCGGGACGCAGCGTGCCGATCCGTTGGCGGGTGCAATTGCCGGAAAAAGAGGTAGATGTGACCACGCAGGCGCTGAACCCGCAAGCCTGGATGGACACACGCTTTCCCTATTGGGAGGGCCCGATCCGATTTGAGGGCAGCCATGCCGGGCGCGGCTATCTCGAGATGACAGGCTATGAGTGACTGGAGGACGCTGCTCGATCGCGAGATTCGCGACGGTTGGGGAATTGCCGAAAATGGAGAAGGTTAGTTTCCAGCGCCCTTCCCTCTACCATTTTAGACGTTTAAAGGCATGATATTGTTGGATTTTTTCGGCAAATAGTCGGAAAAAGGCTCCGGCGTCAGTCCAGGTTCTGACCGCCTTGGTGCGTCACGCGACAGCCATAGCCCGGCGGCTGGCAACAGAGGTCGACTGGCGCCACTCCAGCTTGTCAGGCGTGATCGTTAGCGCACGGATACGCCGCCCTGCGGCGTGGAGGATGGCGTTGGCGATTGCCGGCGCGACGCCGACCATTGCGATCTCGCCGAGGCCGTTTACGCCGAGAGAATCCACTTACGGGTCTTCCTTGTCGACGAAGATCACGTCCACGACGGGCGGCGCGTCGGCGTGAACCGGCACAGCATATTCGGCGAAGTTGCGTTCGTGACGCGCCCGTTGCGGTTGTCGATCACCGAACGCCTGATCCGTTTAGGACATTCCACGTCGATCGTGCCCGGGTGCAACTCGTCTCACTAGCTTGTATAACTAGTATCGACTTATCGGCATGAGCCATAAATGCAGCGTGGAAGACATGATATGCTTCTGGCCTTTCTGGCCGTCGCACGGGAAGGCAGCTTCACGCGGGCCGCCGCGCAGCTCGGAATTTCGCAGTCCACACTGAGCCACACGATCCGCGAACTCGAAGAGCGCCTGGGCCTTCGACTGCTGACCCGCACAACCCGCAGCGTTTCACCGACAGCGGCCGGGGAGCGCCTGCTTCGCAACATTGGCCCGCATTTCGAGGAGATCGAGGCCGAACTCGACGCATTGAGCGAGTTGCGGGAGAAGCCTGCCGGCACCATTCGTCTCACCGCCAGTGACCACGCATTCAAATCCGTGCTCCGGCCGAAGCTGGCGAAGCTGCTGCCGAGCTATCCCGACATCATGGTCGAGGTCTTCATGGACAACGCACTGACGGACATCGCCGCAGAACGGTTCGACGCCGGCGTGCGACTCGGAGAGCAGGTTGCAAAGGACATGATCGCCGTGCGCGTCGGACCGGATATCCGCTTCGCTGTCGTTGGTGCGAAGTCCTATTTCGCCAAGCGGCCGCCGCCAACGACGCCGCAGGAGCTAACCGGTCACATTTGCATCAACCAGCGCTTTTCCACCAATGGCGGGCTGTGGGCCTGGGATTTCGAGCGAGACGGTCGCGAACTGAAGGTGCGGGTGGACGGCCAGATCGTCCTGAATGGCACCTTCGAGATTCTCGAAGCCGCGCTGGATGGTTTCGGCCTCGCCTATGTGCCGGAGGACGTGGCGGAGCCTCATCTTGAGAGCGGTCGTCTTGTTCGGGTGCTGGATGAGTGGTCCCCGCCTTGGCCAGGATATCACCTCTATTATCCCATATCCCAGCCGCCGTCAAACGTCCCCCGCTTTCGCCCTGCTCGTCGACGCGCTTCGACACAAAAACTGATTTATGTCGGTCGATCACCCAGCTTCGAAAGGGTGGTTATAAGGCTCAGGTCGGGCGCTGGCAGCTCGTGGCCCACGCAGACGTTCAACTGCTCCGACTGAACGTCTGAAAAGCGCAGCGTTGCGGACCAGTCTGAGAATCGAAAAGCCCGCGCCTCCGGGAGAGGACGCGGGCAACGGTCTGTTGGGATCAGAGGGACTGATCCAGTTGTAATCTGGGTACCTTCCATGATCAGCGCATCGGTCAAATGGATGAAAGCCCGCGCCAGGGAGAGAAGGACGCGGGCTGTGATCGGCGGGAGGATCCGATCTGGCAGCATTTGTCTACGGCTGCAAAAGCCGAACTTTCGTCGCTGGCCTGTGTTCCACACGGAAAAAACCGCCGCACAAGGATTGGTGAAATAGGTGGCGTTGCTGCTCGGCAAGACGCAGCAATCTTGCTAAGATCGGCGGTGGGAGGAGACGGACATGCAATCGCTGCCGATAGCCCATCCAAGCGTAGCGAAGGCGACAGCCGGGGTATCGCTTCCTCTCGCCTATTCCACCGCGACGCTCTGCTGGCTCCTGTCCGCCGGCGTCTACATCGCAGCCAAATGGGTTGCCCCCGAAATGCCGCCTTGGGCGCTCTGCTTCTGGCGGCTGGCGCTCGCCTGCGCGATCCTGCTGCCTATCGTCCATCGTCATCACGGGGCGATGCTCGTGCTGATCCAATCCCGGGCGATCGAGGTGCTGGCCATCGGTGCCATCGGGCTGACCCTCTGTCAGGGCATGATCTACACGGGCCTCAATTACACCGACGCGACGACCGCCGGTATCATCATGGCCCTGTCGCCGATCATGACCATGGTGCTTGCCCGCTTCGTGCTCGGCGAGCCCCTCGGCGTCTGGAAGGCGCTTGGCGCGCTGCTCGCTCTGGTCGGGATGGTGGTGATCGTAGCGCGCGGCGACCTTACCGCGCTGATGCGGCTCCAGTTCAATCCCGGCGAGTTGTGGATCGTCGGCAGCGCGTTTTGCTGGGGCCTCTACACCGTGCTGCTGCGTCGCTCCAAATTCTCTATCGAGCTTCTGCCGATGGTGGTCCTGCTGCTAGGAGCCGGCGCGCTGGCCGCACTGCCCCTTTATCTCTGGGAACTGTTTTCCGGCGAGCGTTCGGCGCTGCATGCGAACGGCCTTCTGGCACTCGCCTATGTCGCTGGCCCGGGCGGCGCTCTGATGTATTACCTCTACAACCGCAGCGTCGAGACGCTTGGCGCCGGGCGCGCCAGCATGCTGCTCTATCTGCAGACTGTCTTCGTCGCCGTGCTCGCTTCTCTTTTTCTTGGGGAAAGCATGCACGACTACGACCTCGCCGGCGCTGCCTTTATCGTCGCCGGCCTGCTGCTCGCCACCGCGATCAAGCCGAGGCAGCGCACGGTGCATGTCGCGTAGGGAATATCCGCATCGTCGCCTATGTGAACCATTGCGGCGCGGACGACCTTTTCTGCTATGCCGGCCTGTCAGCGATCGGCGCCCCCGACGGCACCCTTCTGACCTCTGCCGACAGCAAGGCCGAGGCATTGCTTATCGCCGACATCCGGCCGCACGACTTTGCAGCGTCAGCTATCGCCGCTCCCTACCTGCGTGACGTGCACCTGTAGAGGCGCGCCGGCCGCTAGAATGCAGGGCTCCCCCTAGGCCGCTACGCCGGGAAACGCCGCTTCAGCCAGTCGACCATGAGGGCGGTGACCTCTTCAGGCTTCTCCTGCTGGGACCAGTGTCCGCAACCAGCGACCACGTGTTTCTCGAGATCGGCTATGTGGGCGTCCATTCCATCCATCAGCGCCGGGGCAAGCACGACATCGTCCTCGGCGGCAATCATCAGGGACGGCACTTTTATCGTTTGGTCGACGTTCAAGCCGGCTTTCCAGTTGTGCGACAAGTTGCGGTACCAGTTGATGCCGGGCGAGAAACCAGTGCGCTCGAAGCTCTCGACGTAGAAAGCAAGCTCGTCCGGCGTCAGGATCAATTCGCCGGGTAGCGATTTGGGTTCCGGCCGCTCAAGTGCCTTGATGAAGGTCATGTGCCGGGCCTGCGGCGGCAGTTTGGCGTATTGCGCGGCGGTGATGACGCCCTTGCGCATATTGTCTCTGAACACGCGGGCCACGTCGTGCGCCATTAGCCGGTCGGCGAGATCACCATCCTCGAACATCAGCACATACATCTCGGGACTGTAGACCTCTCGCATTTGCGTGATCGGGTCTTTGGTCTCGTCGGCCACGAACGGCTTGTCGGGCGCCGTCAGGCCTCTGGTGAGGCTCGGATGCAGCCACAGCATCTCATGAGGAATGAACGGTGTATTCACGCCGATGACGCCAGCAACACGCTTCAGGTGGAAAAGCGGCATCTGCCACGCCACTAGGCCGCCCCAGTCGTGGCCAACGAACACGGCCTTTTCGACACCGAGCGCATCGAGCAGGCCGACGAGGTCGTCGGTCAGATGCGCCATATCATAGTCCTCGACCTTTGATGGCCGATCGGTCAGGCCATAGCCGCGCTGATCGGGAACGATGACGCGGTAGCCGGCGGCCCCCAGCGGCGCAATCTGGTGGCGCCAGGAGAAGGCGAGTTCGGGAAAGCCGTGCAGCAAGACCACCGCCGGCCCCTTGCCGGCTTCGTAAACTGCCATATTGATGCCGTTGGTCCGAACGTATCGGACGGGCGACATGATCCTTGTTGTGCCGAGGGCCGGCACGAAAGGCGCAATGAGACTGCCGGCGGTGCCGAGAAGCACCGCTCTGCGGGAAAGACTGATCATGGCAGAAGTTTCCGTAGTTGCTCGAACTCTGATCGAATGACGGCCGGGCAGGCCGAGACGTTCTGGCCGGCGCGGATCAGGACGAGAATGCCCTGGTAGAGAAGCAGAAGCCTGACGACCAGGAGATCGGCTTGCCCTCCCCCAATCTGGCGCTCGACGACCCGTCTGATGGCAGCTTCCAGCATGGCGAAGCCTTCGGCGAGACCTTCAGAGGCGACCGACGGCCGCGCGCCGAACTCGACGGCAGCATTCGTCAACAGACAGCCATTCTCGTCGGATTCCGGAGCGCACAGCAATGACAGGAACAATTGTTCCAGACCGTCCAGATCGTTTGCCTCGCCGACGTAAGTCTCGATCCGGCGGCGGATGACGGCATCAACGTAATAGCCGAATGCCGCCCGATAGAGACCTTCCTTGTCGCCAAAGGCATTGTAGATCGAGCCGGATGTCAGGCCCGTGGCGTTGCCCAGATCCTTAATAGAAACGCCAGCGAAACCGCTTCGCCGAAACGCGTCCATCGCGTCATGGAGCACGGCGGCTTCGTCAAACGATCGCGGTCTGGTCATCTAGGGTCTTTCTAAAATTGCCATTCTAGAATAGCCGATATAAAACCAGCGTCAAGCGGCCTTGGGAGACTTTGCAGGGGCCGGAACTCAGATCGGGAATGCTGGCGAATGGGTTGGTTCGCTGGCGCTGATTATCCGGGCACCCGCGCCAATCACAGGTTTAACGGCTTCACTGGACCGTTATCGCGGGTGCGCCGGGCTCGACATGGCCGATCACGCAAGCCGACGTGTAACCTTCCGCGACAATCTTTTCGACCAGGGCCGCCGCTCTGTCGCGCTCGCAGGCGACGAGCAGCCCGCCCGAAGTCTGTGGATCGGTAAGAAGATGGCGCCGCCACTCCGGCATATCGGCAGGCAGGAGCACCGCGTCGCCATAGCTCGCCCAGTTGCGCCGCGAAGCGCCGGTGACAAATCCTTGCTCTGCCAACAGCACGGCTTCGGAAAAGAGCGGAACGTCGCGATCCCGAATGACCAGAGCACAGCCTGAGCCGCGCGCCATCTCGAGAGCATGTCCGAGCAGCCCGAAACCGGTCACGTCGGTGATCGCATGGACGCTCTCGTCCTGCGCGAGCTCCGAACCGATCCGGTTGAGCAGGGTGGTCGAGGCGATCATCTCGACATAGCTGCTGGGCGGGAGTGCCTGCTTCTTGATCGCGGCGGAGTAGATGCCGACGCCGAGTGCCTTCGTCAGAATCAGGGCGTCTCCCGGCCTCGCACCCGAATTGCGCCGGACGTCTTCGGGCCGGCATGTACCGATCACGGCAAGACCATAGATCGGCTCCGGCGAGTCGATCGAGTGGCCGCCGGCGACCGGGATTCCGGCGGTGGCGCAAACTGCCCGTCCGCCCTTCAAAATGTCCCGGACCATATGCGTCGGCATCTTGTCGAGCGGCATACCGAGAATGGCCAGCGCCATGATTGGCCGGCCGCCCATCGCATAGACGTCGGAGATCGCGTTGGTCGCGGCGATCCGGCCGAAATCATACGGATCATCCACCATGGGCATGAAGAAATCAGTGGTGGCGATGACACAGGTGTCGTCGTCAAGCTGCCAGACTGCAGCATCGTCTCCGGTCTCGGTGCCGACAAGAAGCTGACGAAAGGGATTGGCCTCGACCTGGTCTGCGAGAAGCTGCTGAAGGACGGACGGCGCCAGTTTGCAGCCGCAGCCGCCGCCATGGGCGAGGCTGGTCAAGCGAAGCACGGGAGCGTCGGCGACCTCAGGCGCGAGGACAATCGCCATGGCAAGCCTCCCTGGATTGGAACCGAGCGAGATACCGAGCCTGCGGAATTGGCCTTGGCCGCACGCCGGCGATCGATCGGGACCGATTGGACGGAAACGGAGAGATCAGACGCGGAAACGGTAAGGGCGGTCCGAATACGTTTGGCGAGAGGGGAAAAGCGGGACACATGCGCAGCACCGGAGCGCACGTTTACGCCACCGTCGGCCGTCGTCCGAAAAGCGCCCCGGCACGCGGGAGCCGTTTCCAATACCACGCTGCACTCTAAGATCATCCGTGGACAAGCGTCAATCGCACTCTCTCATCCAAAAACATGAGTACAGATATCAACTATAAACCACTATGAAATGCAGAGCAGTCGGCGGCCCCGGTGCAACGCACACTTGGCTTTGTTTGACATTGTCCTATTTTGGATCAAAATGCATTCGTACCCTTGGTTCGGGATGCCCTTCGGAGCATCCGCTTCGGGAGGACATTCAAATGAACATCGAATTGTCACGGCGCGCGTTCCTGCAGACGGCAGGCGCGGGTCTCGCCGGTACTACGCTTGGAGCTCTCGGTTTCGGCGATATCGAAGCCGCACATGCCAAGGCGATACGATCCTTCAAACTCGCCAACACCACCGAGACACGCAATACCTGTCCATACTGCTCAGTGGCGTGCGGTGTGATCCTCTACTCAAAGGGTGATCTCAGGAAGGGCGAAAAGGCCGAGATCACCCATATCGAGGGCGATACCGACCATCCGACCAACCGCGGCACCTTGTGCCCCAAGGGCTCGGCCCTGCTCGGCTTCGTCAAGGCCCCGACCCGCTTGCAACAGCCGATGATCCGCAAGCCCGGGGCGGACAAGTTCGAGCCGACAACGTGGGAAAACGCGCTTGACCGTATCGCCCGCCTGATGAAGGACGATCGCGACCAGAACTTCGTCGCGACGAACAATGACGGTGTGACGGTCAACCGATGGATTACCACCGGCTTCCTCGCCGCTTCGGCGACGACTAATGAAACCGCGTTCGAGACCTACAAGGTGGTCCGTAGCGCGGGCATGCTGGTGTTCGATAATCAGGCACGTGTCTGACACGGCCCGACGGTGGCGAGTCTCGCCCCAACATTCGGCCGCGGAGCAATGACGAATTCCTGGACCGACATCAGGAACACCGATCTTGTCGTGATCATGGGCGGCAATGCCGCCGAGGCCCATCCTTGTGGCTTCAAATGGGTCACTGAGGCGAAGGCCAACCGTGGCGCCAAGCTCATCGTCGTCGATCCGCGCTACACGCGCTCGGCTTCGGTGTCGGATCTCTATGCACCAATCCGTCAAGGCACGGACATCGCGTTCCTGCTCGGACTGATCAACTATTGCATCGAAAACGACAAGGTGCAGCGGGACTATGTGAAGGCGTTCACCAACGCTGGCTATGTCGTCAAGCAGGGCTTCACCTACCAGGATGGCCTGTTTTCCGGCTACGACGAGGCGAAGCGCGACTACGACAAGTCGAGCTGGGACTACGAGATCGGCGAAGACGGCTTCGCCGTCGTCGATGATACGCTGGCAAATCCTCGCTGCGTCTGGAACCTGCTGAAGAATCATGTCGCGGTCTACACGCCGGAAATGGTCGAGCGCATCTGCGGCACGCCGAAGGATAAGTTCCTGAAGGTGGCCGAGATGGTGGCGGAGTGCTCGTCGCCGACCAAGGCGATGACCTCGATGTACGCGCTCGGCTGGACGCAGCACTCGAAGGGCTCGCAGAACATCCGCGCCATGGCGATGCTGCAGCTCATTCTGGGCAATATCGGCATTCGTGGCGGCGGCATGAACGCGCTGCGCGGCCACTCCAACATCCAGGGACTGACCGATGTCGGGCTGATGTCCAACTTGCTTCCTGGCTATCTGACGCTGCCCAACGAGAAGGAACCGGACCTCACCGCCTATATGTCGACGCGCGGTTTCAAGCCGCTCAGGCCGAACCAGATGAGCTACTGGCAGAACTACAGGAAATTCTTCGTCAGTTTCCAGAAGGCCATGTACGGCCCGGCGGCAACCCCGGAAAATGACTTCGCCTACGACTACCTGCCGAAGCTCGACGTGCCCGGCTACGACGTGCTGCGCGCCTTCGATATGATGCACCAGGGCAAGATCAACCTGTATCTTTGCCAAGGGTTCAACGCGCTGCAGTCGTTCCCCAACAAGCAGAAGATCACGGCCTCGCTCTCCAAGCTCAAGCTCCTGGTCGTCATGGACCCGTTGGCTACCGAGACGGCGCGCTTCTGGGAGAACCACGGCGCGCACAATGACGTCGATCCGTCGGTGATTCAGACCGAAGTGATAGAACTGCCGTCGACGTGCTTTGCCGAAGACGACGGCTCTCTTACAAATTCGGGGCGCTGGCTACAGTGGCACTGGGCCGGCGGCACACCGCCGGGCGAGGCCAAGCGCGACACCTGGATCATGGCGCAGATACATCTTCGCCTGAAGGAACTCTATCGCAAGGAAGGGGGCGCCTTCCCCGATCCGATCCTTAATCTCCACTGGCCCTATGCCGATGCGGGCGATCCGACGGCCGAGGAAATCGCCCAGGAGCTCAACGGCCGGGCGCTCGCGACGGTGACGGACACGACCGATCCGACCAAGGTGCTTGCCGAGACCGGAAAACTGTTACCGGGCTTCGCCGCGCTGCGCGACGACGGCTCCACATCCTGCGGCTGCTGGATCTATTCCGGCTGCTTCAACGAGAAGGGTAACAACATGGCCCGCCGGGACACTGACGATCCCGACGAGACAGGCGCCTACTTGAAATGGGCGTTCTCATGGCCTGCCAATCGCCGCATCCTCTACAACAGGGCTTCGGCCGATTTGAACGGGAAGGCCTGGGATCCCGACCGCAAGGTGATCGAATGGGACGGTGCGAAATGGTCGGGTTACGACGTCCCGGACATCGCGCCGACAGCTAAGCCCGGCGAGGTCGGCCCCTTCATCATGAATCCGGAAGGCGTGTCGCGCCTCTTCACTCGGGGCATGATGCGTGACGGACCGTTCCCGGCGCATTACGAGCCGTTCGAATCGCCCATCGTCAATCCGGTCGCGCCCAACGTCCGGGGCAACCCGGCAGCGCGGGTATTCGAAGGGGATTTCAGGCAGTTCGCCGAGCCGGCCTCGGCGGAGTTCCCCTATGCGGCGACCTCCTATCGCCTGACCGAGCATTTCCACTTCTGGACCAAGCACGTTGTCGTCAACGCAGCGATGCAGCCGGAGTTTTTTGTGGAGATATCGGAACAGCTAGCGGCCGAAAAGGGTATCGCCAAAGGCGGTTGGGTGCGCGTTTGGTCCAAGCGCGGCTCGGTTACGGCGAAGGCGGTGGTAACCAAGCGGATCAAGCCGCTGACCTGTGACGGCAAGACCGTCCACATCGTCGGCATTCCGCTGCACTGGGGCTTCACCGGAGCGGCAAAGAAGGGCTTCGGCCCGAACATGCTGACGCCCTATGTCGGCGACGCCAACATCGAGACGCCCGAATACAAGGCGTTTCTGGTCAATATCGAGCCCATCTCCGGGCCGGTGGCATAGGGAGGCGGCAGATGTTTCCTCCAATTGCCAATCCCTCGGTAACGGACGTGACGCCCCGCTTCTCGGAGAAGGATCTCGTCCGCCGTTCCGCCTCAACGGTACCCGCGCCGGCCGAGCGGCTGACGGAGGTGGCCAAGCTCATCGACGTCTCGAAATGCATCGGCTGCAAGGCCTGCCAGACAGCCTGCATCGAGTGGAACGACACGCATCCGGAGATCGGCGTCAACGCCGGCGTATACGAGAATCCGCCCGACCTGACGCCGGACATGTTCACGCTTATGCGCTTCAGCGAGTGGGAGAACCCAGAGACGAACAACCTCGAGTGGCTGATCCGGAAGGATGGCTGCATGCACTGCGAAGATCCGGGCTGCCTCAAGGCCTGTCCGGCGCCCGGCGCTATCGTTCAATATTCCAACGGCATCGTCGATTTCGTCCACGAGAGCTGCATCGGCTGCGGCTATTGTATCAAGGGGTGCCCCTTCAACATCCCGCGCATTTCCCGCGTCGACCATACGGCTTACAAATGTACGCTCTGCTCGGACCGGGTCGCCGTCGGCCAGGGTCCAGCCTGCGCCAAGGCCTGTCCGACCCAGGCCATCGTCTTCGGCACAAAGGAAGAGATGAAGCAGCATGCCGAGGGCCGCATTACCGACCTGAAGGCGCGCGGGTATGCCAATGCCGGCCTCTACGATCCGCCAGGTGTCGGCGGAACGCATGTGATGTACGTGCTGCATCACGCCGACCAGCCCGAACTCTATTCCGGCCTGCCGAAGGAGCCTAGGATCAGTCCTCTCGTGGAGGCGTGGAAGGGCATCACCAAATATGCCGGCCTGACCGTGCTTGGGGTCGCGGCCGGCGTCGGCCTGCTCCACCATCTGGTGATGGGGCCGAACAGGGTTTCGGACACGGATGAGGAGAATGCCGAACGGCTAGTGCGGAGTGACCGCCATGACAGCGCATGATGTCGAACCTGATAGCGTAGTTCATCCCGGCAAGCCCGTCACGGTGGACCGGTATACGGTGGGCGCGCGGATAAATCACTGGATCACTGCGGCGAGCTTGATCCTGCTTGCCCTGTCCGGCCTCGCGCTGTTTCACCCGAGCCTTTTCTTTCTGTCAGGACTGTTCGGTGGTGGCCAGTTCACGCGCTTCATCCATCCGTGGATCGGTGTCGTTCTCTTCTTCAGCTTCTTCGGGCTTTTCATCCGGTTCTGGAAGGCGAATCTGTGGAAGCGCGAAGATGGGGCCTGGCTCACGCGCTTTCGCGACGTGCTGGCCAATCACGAGGAGAACGTGCCGGAAGTCGGCAAGTATAATGCCGGCCAGAAATTCGTATTCTGGGCCATGTCGGTCTTGATCATCATCCTGATATCGAGTGGCCTGGTCATCTGGGATCAATATTTCTCCGCCTACACGACGGTCGGTCAACAGCGGGTGGCGCTCCTCATTCATGCCATCGCGGCCGTTGCGATGATCGGCGTTTGGATCATCCACGCCTATTCGGCCCTCTGGGTGCGAGGCACGATTCCCGCCATGATACGCGGTTCGGTGACGGGCGGCTGGGCCTGGCGGCATCATCGCAAATGGTTACGGGAACTTGTTACGAAACCGGGCGGAAGATCGGGATCGAAGCCCGCCGAATGAGCGGGCGCTAATGCATGTCGCCCAAAAGTGCGCAGCGGTTTTGGGACAACGACATGCATAAAACAAGAACTTAAAGCGCGTCGCATGAGTCCCTTCAGGCGCGATGCGCTTAGTCAGCCAACCACGTGGCCCGTGTGGTTCGTGAGGTGAGTATGCCAAGGCAGATCGTTCCGTCGGATATCGATCCTACCGCCATCGGTGAGGTCTCGGCGCCGCCTTTCGTCCGTCTGCCTGATCCGACGCGTTTGTTCGTTCGACGCGCGCAGAGGCTGAATGCACTGGCCGAAATCCATGAACTCGGTCCTTATCTCCGCTTCCTCGCTGCTGTCGCCGATGTCCAGCACGGCATACAGGACGGCCTGTCCGATCCGGATCTGCCGGAAACGCAGGTGCGTGAACGGGCGCACGCTTTCGGGATGCCTCCACTCGATCGTGACAGGTTCGCCTCCGGGGCGTTCTTCGAGACACTCGACCGCCTGGTGCTGGCAGCTTCGGCCATCGAGAAGCCTCGGGCCGCGGCAGACGCGCTCGACCGACTGAAGCTGGCCGCGCCTGCAGAGCGCGATGCCATGGTGCGCAACGTGCTCGCCGATGCCATCGCGGCCGACGCATTGGCCGAGCATGTTTATGTCGCGGCGGCGTTGCAGCTTCATTTCGCGCGTCTTGCCGCTTGCCTCGACGCCTCCGCGCTGGTCCCGGTAGGTGACGGCGCATGTCCCGTCTGCGGCGGCCCGCCGGTGTCCTCGATGATCGTCGGTTGGCATGGCTCCCACGGGGCAAGGTTCTGTGCATGCTCGCTCTGCGGGACTCTCTGGAACTACGTGCGCATCAAATGCACCCTGTGCGGCTCGACCAAGGGAATAGGCTATGTGGAAGTCGAAGGCGGACCCGGCACTGTAAAGGCCGAGACCTGCGATTCATGCGGCTGCTATGTGAAAATCCTGCATCAGCACAAGGATCCGAACCTCGATGCGGTTGCCGACGACGTGGCGACGCTCGGCTTGGACCTGCTCGTCCGCGAGAGCGGCTACCGTCGCGGGTCGTTCAACCCATTCCTTGTCGGCTACTGAGGACGCGATGACAGCTTTGCCCGCACGTCGCCTGCGTGATCTTCCATCGGTCGATCAGGTATTGAAGACGCCGCTTGGATCCACGGCTATCCAGCGCTTCGGCCGGCAAGTCGCGACGGCGGCTGTCCGCGCGGCACTTGCCGCAGCGCGGGAGGCCTGCCGTGGCGGAGCAGCAGTGCCGCAGCCCGGCGATGTCGCCGCCGACGCGGTTGAACAGCTGAAGGTGGCAGAGCGCCCTTCCCTGCGTCCGGTTTTCAACCTGACCGGCACAGTGCTGCACACCAATCTCGGCCGCGCGCCACTGGCTGAGGAGGCGATCAAGGCGGTGCGCGCTGCAATGTGCGAAGCGGTCGCTCTCGAGTTCGATCTCGAGACGGGAAAGCGCGGCGATCGGGATGATCATCTGCGTTCGCTCGTTTGCGAACTGACGGGAGCGGAAGACGTAACTGTGGTCAACAACAATGCGGCAGCTGTCCTTCTTGTCCTCAACACGCTGGCGCTCGGCCGCGAGGCGATCGTCTCGCGCGGCGAATTGATCGAGATCGGCGGCTCGTTCAGGATGCCCGAGATTATGGCCCGCGCCGGCGCCAAGGTGGTCGAGGTCGGAACCACCAACCGCACGCATCCGAAGGACTATGTCGCGGCGATCGGCCGGGAGACCGGGCTGGTCCTCAAGGTGCACACCTCGAACTACCGCGTCGAGGGTTTCACGTCTGAGGTGGGTGCGCGCGAACTGGCTTCCATCGCCAAGGCGCAGGGCGTGCCCCTGGTTCATGACCTCGGCTCCGGCACGCTTTTCGATCTTGCTGCCTATGGCCTCAAACATGAGCCAACCGTTCGCGAGGCGATTGCCGACGGCGCGGATCTGGTTACCTTTTCCGGCGACAAGCTGCTCGGCGGACCCCAGGCGGGCTTCATCGTCGGCAGCCAGGCTCTGCTCGCCGCGATCAGCCGCAATCCGATGAAGCGGGCGCTCCGGGTCGACAAGCTTCGGCTCGCCGCGCTGGAGGCGACGTTGAAGCTCTACCGCGACCCTGATCGCCTGGCGGAGAGACTGCCGACGCTGAGATTGCTGACGCGCCCCTCGGCCGAGATCGCAATCCAGGCGGAGCGCCTTGCCCCTGTGGTTGCCAATGCTTTGGGTGAGGCTTTCGTGGTGGAGACAGCGGAATGCCGCAGTCAGGTCGGTTCGGGTGCCTTGCCGCTTGAGACGATATCCAGCGCCGGTCTTGTTCTGCGGGTAAAGTCCGGCGGCGGGAAGTCGCTCGAAGCGCTTGCAGCGGCATTGCGCGGGCTGCGCGTTCCTGTGATCGGGCGCATCGAGAACCGGGCACTTGTGCTCGATCTGCGCTGCCTCGAAGACGAAGCAGGCTTCTGTGTAAACCTCGCCGGCTTCGATCCGGGAGGGACCGATGCGCTGGTTTGAGAACTTCGCGCGCCGGCCGGTCGAAGTGCCCCGGCCGGCTGACGTGCCGGTCGCCGAACGCCTGGCAAAGGCCCTGGAAGCGGCCAGGCGCAGTGACTATGCGGTGGCCTTGGGCATATGGGAGCCGCTGGCCCATGCTGGGGTCGCACGTGCGCAGAATAATATCGGCGCCTGCTTCGCAGAAGGGCTTGGCGTCGAGCGGGACCGCGACCTAGCCTTCCGCTGGCTGGCGCTCTCCGCCGAGGCCGGCGACGCCGTCGGGCAGCGGAACCTGGCGTCGCTCTATTTCCGCGGCGAAGGCATTGCGCAGGACTACGGCCGCGCAGCCGATCTCTATCGAGCAGCCGCAGATCAGGGCGACGGACCGGCGCAGGACATGCTGAGCTGGATGCTGCTCGAAGGCGAGGTGGTCGAACCCGATCCCGCAGAGGCGCGGCGCTGGGCGACTGCCGCCGCCGAGCAGGGAATAGCGCCGGCCATGACGCGGCTCGGCATGATCCATCACAATGCGCTGGGTGTGCCGCGCGATCCCGCTGAGGCAGTCCGCTGGTGGCGTCGGGCTGCCGTGCGCGGGGATGCGGACGGGCAGGCCATGCTCGGCGCCGCCTATCACTTGGGAGCGGGTGTGGAGACCGACGCGGTCGAGGCATATGCCTGGCTTCTGCGCGCGAACGCAGCAGGCAGTTCGCTCGCCGAGCGGTATCTGCCGGCCGCGCGTGCCGGCCTCACCCCTGACGAGACCGCCGAGGCCGAAAGTCGTGCCGCGGCATCATTGACGGGAGACGGATCATGATCGTCGGCACGGCGGGCCATGTCGACCATGGCAAGACCGCGCTGGTGCGTGCGCTGACCGGCGTCGACACCGACCGCCTGCAGGAGGAAAAGGCGCGGGGCATGACCATCGATCTCGGCTTTGCCTACCTGCCGGCACCGAACGGGGACGTCATCGGCTTCATCGATGTTCCGGGGCACGAACGGTTCGTGCATACGATGCTCGCCGGCGCCAGTGGCATCGATTTCGTGCTATTGGTCATTGCCGCCGACGACGGGATCATGCCGCAGACGCGCGAACATCTGGCAATCATCGATCTGCTCGGCATCAGGCGCGGCGCGGTCGTGCTGGCCAAATCCGATCTGATCGCGCCCGCACGGCGCGCCGCCGTTCAAGCGGACATCCGTGCCGCGCTTGCCGATACAGCACTTGCCGAAGCAGACATAATGCCCACCTCGGCCGTCAGCGGTGACGGTATCGACGATCTGCGGCATTTCTTGTTTGAGGAGGCGTCGCGCTTTGCCGGCCGCGCATCCTCTGGACGATTCAGATTGGCGGTCGACCGATGCTTCATAATGCACGGCATCGGCACTGTCGTGACCGGTACGGTCCTTTCAGGATCAGTCGGCGTCGGCGACCACGTTGTCGTCAGCCCGTCGGGCCTGGCGGCGCGTGTTCGCTCGATCCACGCCCAGAACAGGCTGGCTGAGCGCGGGCGGGCAGGAGACCGTTGCGCGCTCAACCTGGCTGGTGACGGCATCGGCAAGGAGGCGATCCGGCGCGGCGACATCATACTCGACCCGGAACTTCACGCGCCGACGGGTCGGATCGACGCAAGGCTGCGCGTCTTGCCAGGAGAGCCTAGGCCGATCGGCCAGTGGTTCCCGGTACGCCTCCACCACGCCGCGGCCGAGGTTGGGGCAAGGGTCGTGCTTCTCAGTGACGAGCCGGTCAGACCCGGCGGCGTCGCCAAGGTTCAATTGGTGCTGGACAATCCGATCGCGGCTGCCGCGGGCGACCCCTATGTTGTGCGCGACACCTCGGCGCAGCGGACCATCGGCGGCGGACGCCTGATCGATCTGCGGGCGCCGAGCCGGAAGCGCCGCACGCCGGAACGGCTTATCCAGATCGAAGCATATGCCGTCCCGGATCCCGAGGCGGCTGTCACCGCACTGCTCGACGCGCCGCCCCATTACCTTGACCTTGGCGCTTTCGCGCGCGACCGGGCACTCGGCAGCGACGAGATGCAGAGACTGGTCGACAACCTCGGACTGGTCTGCATTCCCGTCAGGAAAACGCTGTTCGTTCTCTCGCTGGCACGCTGGATGCAATTCAGGCTCGGCCTGGCCGCGAACTTGAAGACCTTTCACGCGGACAATCCGGATCTGCCGGGAATCGGCATGGAGAGATTGCGCCTTCAGCTTGACCCACGACTTCCGGCGCCGATGTTTGCAGCCGCTCTGCGAATGCTGGCGCGCGCCGGCAAGCTCGCCCTTGACGGCGCCTGGGTGCGGCTGCCCGGCCATGAGGTCCGTCTGACACCTCAGGACGAGACGCTGTGGCTGCAAATCGAGCGGCTCATCGGCGGCTCGACGCGATATCATCCGCCGAGAGTCCGCGATATAGCCGATATGTTGGCGAAGCCGGAAACGGAAATCCGCCGGATCCTGAAACTTACCGGCCGCATCGGGAGAGTATACGAAGTCGCCCATGATCATTTCTTCCTGCGCCCGGCATTGGCCGGGATTGTCGAAATCGTCGACGATCTGACGGCGACGGAGCCGGGCGGGCGGTTTAACGCCGCCCAGTTTCGCGATCGTGCCGGCAGCGGACGCAAGGTTGCCATCCAGATCCTCGAATTTCTCGATAGGCATGGCGTCACTCTGCGACGCGGCGACCTGCGGCTCGTCAACAGGCATCGACGGGATCTGTTTCGCTCGCCGGCCGACAATGAGCCGGCAATAGCGGAAGCTTCTGGAGGAGCATCGTCCCCGGTGGGGCGTCCGGACTTCAAATCCGGGAGGGGCCGCGAGCCGGTCCTTGGTGGGTTCGACTCCCACTCTCTTCCGCCACTCTCGCAAAGGCGCGATGACAGTGACAACCCGCTTTCTCGTTGATCTCAAGACAGCGGCCGAGGCCGCGAAGGTCGCTGAAGGCCGCTTCCGGCGCGAAGCTGCAGTCCGGATAGCTGCGCTCGAACAAGAGCGCGCCTTCGCCTTCAGGCGGCTCAATCTCATGCAGGGGATCGCCGAGGCCATGGCATCGGCCGAGAGTGAGGAGATAGCCGTCGCCAGCGCCTTCGCCACGCTGCGCACGCGACTCGGCTGGAATTCCGACAGCGAAGCGCGTTCGGAGGTGATTGCGCGTTTCGGTCAGGTTGTGCTGGCGATATTCCGGGCTTCGGACGAAGAGGAATCCGCCAACGACATTCCTGAGACCCTGGCGGGTTTCGAACATTGGTATGCCGAAACCCGGGGATCGCCGTTCTGGCTCCTGTTCGAGCGCCAGATGCAGGACACGCCCCGCGTCGACTTTTAAGAAGCGCAGGTCCATCCCGGGGCATTATTGACGCCCAGGCGATCCGGATCGCGACCGTTTAGCTCCTCTCACCTTCTGAGATACAGCCATAGCGTCGTCGGCGCCAGGATCGCGGTCAGCGCCAGCGGCGCGATCAGCGCGAGGACGACCTGACTGAGCGTCGCCCCGCCACCCATCAGCCCGCGCAGCGCCGTCGTCATCAGCGACACTGGGTTGATTTCAACGAAAGCCCGTAGCCAGTCCGGCATGGTGCCGGGGTCGACCATGATGTTGGAGGCGAAGACGAGAGGGAACAGGAAGGTAAAGCCGAGCGTCATCACGGTGGTCGGCGTGCGGATCAGCAGGCCGAGCACGATGAATACCCAGCCCATGCCGAACCCGATGGCGATCAGCATGGCGAAGGCGGCAAGCACGCCAGGGATGCCCGCCTCAGGCCGGTAGCCGAGGATCAGCCCGATGGTGAGAATGATCGAGGCGGCTATCAAATGGCGCAGGATGTCACCCACCATCAGGCCGGCGAACGGAGACAGCGACCAGATCGGCAGCGATCGGAAGCGGTCAAATAAGCCCTTGCCGAGGTCGGTCGACAATCCCATGCCCGAATAGACTGCGTTGAACACCACGGTCTGGACCAGGATGCCTGGTAGGAAGAACTGCAGGTATTCGCCAGGCGAACCGGCGAGCGCGCCGCCGAAGACGAAGGTGAAGAGCAGGGTGAACATGATCGGAGTCATCACCAGATCGAAGAGTTGCTCCGGCACATGCTTGAATTTCAGCACCGCGCGCCATCCGAAGACGAGCGCGTTGGAAAGGGCTGATGGGGTTTTAGGTCGGGCGACCCTTTGCAGCCGCTGCAGGGATGTCGTGTCGATCATGGCTTGTCGCCTCCCTTCCGGCTTTCACCGAGGCCTGGCTGGCCCGTCAGCGCGAAGAAGACCTCCTCGAGGCTGGGTTGGCCCATGGAGAAATCCGACAGCTCGATGCCGGCGGCGACCAGATCGGCCAGCGCCTGGTTGGCGGCCTTCGCCGTGCCGGCAAGGACGGAGAGTTCCGCGCCTTCGGCGCTGCGTTGGACAGGATGTTCCAGGCGTCGTTCCAGAATGGTCGCCGCTTGGTCCAGCCGCGCAACATCGGCGAGCGCGACATGGAGGAAGCCGGAGCCGGTGGCCGCCTTCAATTCGCGGCTGGTACCCTCGGCGATTTTCCTGCCGTGGTCGATGACGGCGATGCGCGCTGCGAGTTGATCGGCCTCTTCGAGATATTGCGTGGTGAGCAGGATGGTGACGCCGGCCTCGGCGAGGCCGCGGATCATGCCCCAGACATCCTTGCGGGCGTTCGGATCGAGGCCTGTGGTCGGCTCGTCAAGGAACAGCACGCCCGGAGTGACGATCAGCGAGGCGGCTATGTCGAGCCGCCTTCGCATGCCACCCGAATAGTCCCTCACCTGCTTCGCCGCCGCTTCGGACAAGCCGAAAGCCGCGAGCAGGTCGTCCGCACGGGCTTTCGCGGCGCGACCGCGAAAACCCCAGAGTCGGGCGAGCAGGACGAGGTTCTCCCGGCCAGTCAAGTCCTCGTCTAGCGAAGCGAACTGCCCGGTCATGGCGATTGCCGCACGGACCTCATGCGGGGCTTGCACGAGATCGTGCCCCATCACTGTCGCGGAGCCGGCGTCGGGGCGCGACAACGTCGCGAGCATCCGCATCAGCGTTGTCTTGCCGGCGCCGTTCGGACCCAGGATAGCGAAAATCATGCCGCGCGGCACATCGAGATCGACACCATCGACGGCGCGCAGCTTGCCGAACGTCTTGACCAGGCCGCGGGCGGAAATGGCTGACTGGGCAAGACCCGTGGCGGGCACGCCCATAGGAGAAGTATCGTTCATGCAATCATCCGGCAGTCGCAAAATGAAGACCAACTTCGGCGCGCTGGCTGCGTCGTCAATTTCTCAGCAGGCGCACGAGCTTACCGTCCGGCCTATCCTCATGCCAGAGGCTCCGACCATCTACCTGGCCGCCGAGCTGAAGCGCCGGTCAGATCATATGTCGGACAGGCCCGCCACTCATCTTGGGGCTTCTCACTCGATCACGGCGCAGGCCTGACGATTTCCGGCATCACCGGCAGGCTGGCTTTTGTAGTCGTCCTGTCCGCCGTGGATCATCAATGCCTTGCCTCGTATCGCCGTTTCTCCACCATCCAGCTTGACCATGCTGTTGAAAACCTGGGCACGCAAAACGCCGTCGGCGCCGACCCGCTGATTTGGCATATCGCCCGCGTGCGGTCCTTTTCCGGCGAGATATCCATGTTCGGCATTCGTCGGATTGAAGTGCCCCCCTGCCGAGTCATGGCCGGTCTGATGGTCGCACTTTCCGGTTTCATGAACATGGAACGCGACCCATTCACCCGCAGGCAGTCCTGTTACCTCCAACGCTATCAGCACGCCGTGCGCCGTCTCGGTCAGCGTGGCCGTTCCGTTCTTCTCGCCAGCCATGTTGACGAATTCGGCTTTCGCGGTCGCGGTGTCCTGAGCCGCTGCAGGCATCGCGACCGCCAGCGCCAACCCTGCTGTTGCAACCAATTTTTTCATCGACTCGTCCTCCGGTTGTCCAAGGAAGCCAAACATCAAAGAGGTCTCTTCGTTCCATTTGGGAATTGAGTTTTTGTCTCCGGCACGGCCGCCAGGGAAGCGACGCCGACAACTTTTTCGATGTGCCCCAGTTTACACCCATTCGAAGAGTTGCGCGGTTTGCCAGCCCGCCAGCAGTATGATGAGAATACCAACGAGCCTGAGAAGCGTCTTTTCTGCGATTGACTTCACTACCCATCCGGCCATCGGCGCTGCGACTACGCCGCCAAGGATCAAGCCGGCGACAGAGAATAGATTTTCCGTTAGCTCTCCTGCCTCCTCCCAGTGGCCCGTTAGCACCGCAAACAAGAAGGTCAGAGACACCGAGAGCGTGATGAGGAACTCGCTGGCATTTACGGTACCAATAACGTAGCGGGGCGTCCCGCCAAAACCGAGAAGGCCCGTCGTTACGATGGGTCCCCATCCACCACCCCCTGCGGCATCGAGAAATCCACCACCAAGCCCAAGAGGAGGTACCGCGCCTGCAGGGACCGGCTTACTCGGGATCCGCCGGAATGAACGGAACAGGAGCCAAGCTCCGACAAGCGCCAGATATGTGGTCACATATGGCTTCATAATCGCTCCCTCAAACGAGGTGAGCACATAAGCGCCGAGAACGCCGCCGAGAACGCCAAATGGCATCAGCCGCCAGAAAAGCTTCCAGTCGATATTGCGATGATAGAGGTGAGCCGAACCCGACGCGGCAGTGGTAAACAGCTCAGCTGCGTGAACTGAAGCCGAAGCGTGTGCAGGAGACACGCCAAACCCCAGTAGCGTGGTCGAAGAAATCACGCCGTAGGCCATGCCGAGAGCCCCGTCGACAGCCTGAGCTACAAACCCTACGAGCGCAAAAAGGATAAATTCCTGCATTTGGCTCTCCAATAAAGCGCGGTTGTAATTGGCGAAAGGAACCCGCTGCCTACAACGGATGCTTCCACAATTCACCAAACGCCTAGCATCGACAATGGTGACGAACGGGAAACTGTCGATCGACATCTTGAGAGCGATCTCGAAGAGGATGCCGGGTTGTAAAGCAGCGCCTGGCAATCGCGCGTATGTTCCTGAAGAACCCGACAATCCTCATCCTGGACGAGGCGACGTCGGCACTCGACACGCAGACCGAGCGGGAGATCCAGCAGTCGCTGGCAGAGCTTGCGCAGGGCCGAACGACACTGGTGGGCAACGATCCGCAATGCCGATCGCATCGTGGTGGTCGCCGATACGGGCATCGTCGAACAAGGTCCGCATGATGAACTGGTCGCGCGCGGCGGTGCTTACTCACGGGGCGCGGCTCCGGACTGACGTGATGGCTTTGTGTCGCGCTTTGGCGTCATTTCCGCCTCGGGCTGGTCGCTCAATCGTTTCTTGAGGATGTCAATGAGGCTGATGGTGACCGCGATCACCGCCGGGCCGAGGACGAGCCCGGATGCTCCAAACAGGACGATGCCACCGACAGCACCGATAAAGGCCATCACTGTGTGGAGCCGCAGCCGGCTCCCGACAAGCATCGGATAGAGCAGATTGTCGATGCCGGCGACGACCACGCCGCCCCAGATGGTCAGGATCGCCGCGCTCGCCCAAGCCCCCTCCAGCGCGAGATAGATCGCTGCCGGCACCCAGATCACGAATGCGCCGAGCACCGGCACGATGGCAAGAAGTCCCATTACCAGGCCCCAGAAGACCGGAGTGGGCAGGCCGAGCCACCAGAACATCAGGCCGCCCAGCGTTCCCTGCACAGCGGCGACAAATACGGTGCCTATCAGGATCGCATGTACCGTCTCGGCAAGGCGGGACAGCGTGTATCCCGTCTCCGGTGCACGCAGGGGCGAGAGGCGCTCGATCCCCCGCAGGGCGAGTTCACGGTCCCGCAGAAAATAGAACAGCAGGTAGAATGTCAGAACGAACATCACGGCCTGATTGATCGAGCCGCGCAACAGCGATGTGCTTTGTGCCGTCAGCCATTGTACAAATGCGGCGACCGTGCCGGCCGGATCGATCTGGTTCTCAACCCACTGGGCAACCGCCGAAAGCCTGGGATAGCCCGACAGGAAGGCATCTGTGTTCCAACCCCGGATGACCTCCTCCATATAGGTGGCGCCGTTTACCGCCTCGCGAACAAGCTGCTGTGCCACGAAGATGAGCGGCAGGCCGATTGCAACCGCCGCGATGCTGACCGATATCAGTGCGGCCAGGTTTTGGTTCCTGAGCCTTTCCTCGACCCGTCGATGAGCCGGATACAGGACGATTGCCAACACCACCGCCCAGGTCAATGCGGGCAAAAAAGGCAACGCCAAGAGATAGCAGACATACAGACCGATCGTCGTCGCGGCCACGATGCCGAGCAATCTCATTTGTTTCATATCGGGCATCTGTTTCAGGTCGGGCATCTCTCGCCGTCTCGCAAACCAAGCGAGCCTAGTGGATTTCCCGACAAAATGGCAGCTTCCGTTGCCGCCCCCCTCGGCTAGGCCGCCGTCGAGTGTGACGAAATGGCCCGGACATTTTCCCGCTCTTCGGGCTCATTATGCTGATTGGGCGCCCGTGCGCGCTGGCTTCACAGGACCAATAAAAAAGGCCGGACTGTTAAAGTCCGGCCAAGCATGAAGGTTCAAAACCTCCAGAGGGGAACGCGCCGGACGCAATGGGAGGAAAACATCCGACGCAATGCGTAAATGGGTCGGCACAGGTGACGTTTCAACAATATGTGGTGGGCCACATCAGCCGCTCCATAGAGCCACCAGTGTGGATTCAGGTCACGGCCTGTGTTTCAGTTTTAGCGTAACAGACATGTGAGCGGTGCGTCGGCCCGATCAAAGAGGTCGCCGCCTCGGGTCAGGCGAGGAGTGCCCCGCGGGACACTCCTCCTTCGTTTTTTACTCCGAGAGCGTGAAGGGAGCCGTGTATTTGTCGACGTTGTCCTTGGTGATGAGAAGGCAGTCAAACAGCTGCTTCTCGGTCGGCGCGCCGGTTTTGCCGGTCTTTATGAACGAGTCGGCCTGTTGTACGGCCTTCGCCGAGTAGACGGCCACCGGCTGGAGCACGGTGTACTGCAGGTCACCCGCCTTGATCGCGGCGACGGCGTCCGGAGAGCCATCGAAGCCGCCGACCTTAATGCTCGACAGCTTTCCGGCTTCTTTCAGCGCGGCGATCGCGCCGAGCGCCATCTCGTCATTGCCGCTCGTCACGCCGATGATATCGGGATGGGCCTGCAGCAGGCTCTGCATCTTGTCGTGGCCCTGGGTACGGTCCCAGTTGGCGACCTCCGAGCCGGCCTTCTTGAGGTCCGGATACTGGCTGATCACGGTCTCGTATCCGTTTGACCGCGTGGCTGCGTTGTTGTCGGACGGGGCGCCCAGAAGTTCGACGTAGTTGCCCTTCTCGCCGATGTTCGTCACCCATTGCTGTGCACCAAGAGCGGCGCCCTGTGCGTTGTTGGAAACGAGCTGCGCCTTGGCCAGACCCTCCTGATTGATCTCGGCGTTGACCAGGAAGACCGGGATGTTCGCGGCAATCGCCTTCTTGACGGCGCCGATGGATCCGCTGGCGTCGGCAGGATCGAGGATGATCGCCACGGATTTGTTGGTGATTGCGGTGTCGATCAGTCTGCTTTCCGTGTTCGTGTCGGCTTTCGATGCGCCGACAGTCGCGGTGTAGCCGAGTTTTTCGGCCTCGGCCTTGGCCACATTGCCTTCGGTGAGCCAGTACGGGTTGGCGGGATCGATGACGATGATCGAAATGAGGCCTTCGGCCGACGCTGCGCTTACCGACCCTGCGAGGACCGGAGCGGCCAGCGCAAAGGCCGTGAGCATTAGAATTCTTGCCTTGCCATACATGAAATTTCCTCCTTGGTTAGCGATGGTACCGGTCAACCGGCAATCTTCTCGTGAGCGGGATCGGCCGTTCGGGCCTTGCCGGCTTGTTGCGGAGAAGTCGAAGGGCCGCCGGTCGAGCCCGGGAGCTTGACGCGACGGCGATACTGAATGGCGTTGAGCAGCACCGCCAACACGATGACCGCGCCGGTGAACACTGTTTGCCAGTAGGCGGACACGCCAATGATCACGAGGCCATCGGATAGGAAGCCGATGACGAAGGCCCCGACCAGCGTGCCGCGGATATTGCCTCGACCACCGGTGAGTGCCGCGCCGCCGATGACGACGGCCGCAATGGCGGTCAGCTCGTAGGAGTTGCCGGCGGTCGGCCCTGCCGAGGTCAGTTCCGAGGACAGGATGAGGCCGGCTACCGAGGCGCAGATGCCGGACAGCATATACACCGACACCTGCACTTTTTTCACCGGCACGCCGGACAGTTCCGCCGCGCGCTCGTTGCCGCCGGAGGCATAGAGCCACCGGCCGAAGGCCGTGCGATTGAGGATGATGCTGCCGATGATCGCGATGACCACCATGACCAGCACACCGATAGGGATACCGAACAGGCGGTTGAAGCCCAGCCAGTCGAAGCCGGTATTGCCCAGCTCCGGCTTGCCGCCGAGATCATTATATGTGAGGCCGTTTGTCATCAGCAGCGCGGCGCCGCGCACCACATAGAGCATGCCCAGCGTGGCAACGAAGGCCGGCACCTTCAACCAGGCGATAAGGACGCCGTTGACCAGACCGACCAGTGCGCCGAGCACGCACACCAGCACCACGACCACCCAGACGGGGGGAAACAGCACGACGCCGAGCATTTGCAACTGCACGCCCTGCATCAGGAATCCGGCGATGACCCCCGACAGCCCAAGCGTCGACCCCACCGACAGGTCGATGCCGCCATTGAGGATGACCAGCAGCATGCCGACCGCGAGGATGCCGAAGATGGCGACATGCGACGCCATGGTGAGGAAATTGCCCAACGAGAAGTAATAGGGCGACAGCATCGAGAAGACGAAGATGATCACCATCAGCGCGAGAAACGCCCGGCCCTCCAGCAACAGCTTGGCCACACTGAAGCCACCGCTCGATGTCCTCGGGCCGGAGCGGCTACGATTCTGACTGGCGTTGGTCACGGTCTGGCTCCTGTATTCTTCATGATCAGACGAGCACGGCCTCGCCCGAGGCGGCCATGATCTGCTCTTTCGTGACGTCGGCGCCGAACTGAGCCGAAATCCTGCCTCGGCGCATGACGATGATCCGGTGCGCGATACCAAGGCACTCGGCGACTTCCGAGGTCGAGAACACGACCGCGAGCCCCTGCGCGGCCCGCTCGCCGAGCAGCCGGAACACCTCCGCCTTGGCACCGACATCGATCCCGCGACTGGGCTCGTCCAGCAGCATGACCTTGGGGTCGGTGGTCAGCATCTTGCCGATGACGACCTTCTGCTGATTGCCGCCGGACAGCGATCCGATGGGCGCGCCTGCGCCCGCCGTCTTGACGCGCACATCGCGAATGGTTCCGTCGATCAGCGACCGCTCCCGCGACCGCGAAAGCAGCATCCCCTTGACGAAGGCGCCAATGCTGGCGAGCGACAGATTTGCCCCTACCGACATCGTCTGGACCAGCCCGTCGCGTTGGCGGTCCTCAGGCACCAGCACAAGCCCCCTGTTTATCCGCTCCGCAATGCTGAGGCGGGAGATGTCGTCGCCCTCCAGCAAGACACGGCCGCCCGTCACCGGCAATCGTCCGGCGACGCACTCCAGCAATTCCGTGCGCCCGGCGCCCATCAGCCCGTAAATGCAGACGATCTCGCCCGCGCGGACATCGAGCGACAGCCGGTCGACGACCAAGCGGTCCGAACCCGAAACATCGGCGACGCTCACATCGTCGATTGACAGGGCAACGTCGCCGAATGCGTATCCCGTGGGCGGCGATCCCAGGTCGAAGTTCTCGCCCACCATGTTACGGACGATCCATTCGAGATCGATGTTCTTCGCATTGGCCGTCGCAGTGATCGCTCCGTCGCGCAGCACCACGGCGTGGTCGGTGATCTGCAGCGCTTCTTCGAGGTGATGAGAAATGTACACGATCGAAACACCGCGGGCGGTCAGGTCCCGGATCACCTTGAACAGCACCTCCACCTCGGTCGCACTCAATGCGGAGGTAGGCTCGTCCATGATCAGGATGCGTGAATCGACGGAGAGCGCGCGTGCGATTTCGACGATCTGCTGCTGGCCCAGGCGTAGATCCTGCACCAAGGTCATCGGATCGATGTCTTCCTCGAGATCGCCCATCAACATCCGCGTCTGACGAGCCTCTTCCGCGAAGTCGAGGCCGGTCGCGCCCCGCAACTCACGGCCCATGAAAATATTGTCGCGCACACTCAGATTGGGCGCGAGACTCAACTCCTGATGGATTATCGAGATGCCTCGATCCCGCGCGTCGACGGTCGAGGAGAAGACGACAGGACGGCCATCGAGCTCGATGCTTCCGGATGTCGGCGTCTCGACACCGGAAAGGATCTTCATCAGCGTCGACTTGCCTGCGCCATTCTCTCCGAACAGCGTGGTGACCTCGCCACGGCGGATGTCGAAATTGACCCCCTTGAGGGCATGCGTTCCGCCATAGGATTTTACGATGTTGCGCGCCGCGAGCACGGTGTCGCCGGCCGCCGGCTCGAATTGAGGCGCCGCATTCATTGAACGCTCAGCTTTACGGGTGTGACGAGCCAGCCCTTGGGATTGATCAATTTGAATACGCCGATCACCGAAATCGCCTTCCCGGTGAGCTTGGTATTGTCGATGGCCGACAACACCTGCTTCTTCATCTCGTTGTTCAAGGCCGATCCGGCGTTCTGATACTCGATCTGGTTGGTGAATTGCCCGAAGGTGATCGTGCCCGTGGCATCGCGCAGGTCGGTTCCGTTGATCGCCGGCCCCGTCTGCACGCGAATGACCAAGGTGCTGGGAACATCGTCGACCTTGACGGCGTAGATGCCGGACTTTCCCTCACCGACCACGCCGGTGAATTTGACTGAGAATTCCGTACCGACATTGGCCGGCACGCCGTACTCCTTCTCTGCTGCCGCCTTGTCCTTGGCAATGGCTGACGCGAGAGTAGCGGCGTTCACCGCGCGCTGCTCCACGGCGGATTGAACCTTCGGAAACTCGGACTTGCCGTATTCTTCCGGGGAAAACGCAGCCTTTCGCGCGTCCTCCGCCGAACCAATTATGACGACCTTGGTGTCGAGAACCATTGCGCCGAGCAAAATCAGGATCGCGGCCGCGGCAACAATCCAACGAACGCCGACCCGCCGATTGATCGTGGTGGCGGGCTGCGAACTCATGGCGCAACGACCTGCGGCATGACGCCGATCAGGTCACGGTCACCACTGGCGGCGCTGCTGGCTTTCATTCCATCTCCTCCCGAGATGATATTATTATCTTCAGTTGAAAAATTTTTCACGCGTTCATGTCGTTGTCAATCCGCCTTCACTCAGCGTGCAGCCGGCGTCATCGAGAGGAACTCTAATCGCGTAGCAGTTGATTGCGGCCGAGAACCCAGCCGGTATTCGGCTGCACGATCGTGTGACCGCGATTGCATGCGCTGGTCGTCAGCCCAACCGCCGTAAGCAAGATATTCCTCACGAGCCGAAGCCTTTCGGAACAGTCAGGCCTCAGGCACAAAATCGACCATACGTTAGTGTTAAATTCACGTCAAGATATGTGATATTTTGCCCGTTCTCCGGCACTGGCGGAGAATGGGCACCTGTCAACAAAGCTTAATATGCTGTTTTCGTGTGGTATTTTTTGAAAACAGCGCATACCCGCGAGGTGTTCGTCCCAAATCAGGGCGCCATCACAATCGCATCAGATTCCTGTCGCTGAGCTGCGCTACAGCGGCATCGAGTTCTTCGGACATCCGCTGCGGGTCCCAGTTACGTGCACGGCCGGCAATGGCGGCGATCTGCTTCAAATCGCTCATGGTCAGGGAGCCACCAATGGCCAACGTCGTGCGCCGCATGACGATATCGGCCAGATGCTCGACGAATTCATTACGAACGATGTAGTCGATTTCGGATGTGCCGTAGTCGCTTGCCCCCGGCAGGCGATCTTCATTGTCTCCTGAACTTTGGTGGCGGGCGATCGGCAACGCCTTGGTGCCGTAGCGCGACAGAAGCTGGTCGAGACGGCGTTCGTCGGCGCCCGAAGCCGATCTGGCATCGGCCAGCCAGGCGGCTCGCGCCGCAGGCTCGGTTGGAAAACCCTTGCCGCCGCCGATCGGCATCGATCGCGTGGTGACCTTGCGGCCGCGTCCCAGCCGGTCGAGTACCGTGTCGGCAACCTCCTCGGCAAAGCCGCGGAACGTCGTCCATTTGCCACCGACCAGCGAGATAACCGGAAACGGACGCGAATCTTCCGGCTCGACGAGCGGTGCCGAATGATCCCGGCTGATCAAGCCGGGGACAGAGGCGTCGGATGCAGGCAACGGTCTGATGCCGCTATAGGCATAGACGATCTGGTCGCGTCCAAAGCTCATGCCCGGCATCAGCGCACGCACGCTCTCGAGCAGATAGTCGATCTCCTGCGGCTCGCAGCGTACTGTGTCCGGGTTGTCGGCCTGGATGTCGGTCGAGCCGACGAGCGCCAGACCGAGATAGTCGTAGACAAGGCAGATGCGGCCGTCGTCGGCTTCGAAGTAGAGCATGCGGCCTGCCAGGCTTCGTACCAGTTCGTCATGCTTCAAAAGGATGTGCGAGCCCTTGGTGCCGCCGATCATTTTCGACGGCGCGCCGAGCGAGGCGTTGACATCGTCGATCCACGGGCCGGCGGCGTTGACGACCAGTTTCGGCCGTACCGCAAATACGGCGCCGTTCTCGGACCGACCCCCGCCTTTTGACTGGAAAGTCAGCACGCCATTGGACGACGAAACCAACCTCGTGTAGTTGGCGGCCGCGGCGAGGGCATTTGCTGCCAGCCCGTCGGTGATCAGTTCGAACACCAGCCTTTCGGGATGGCTGATCTTGGCGTCGTAATAGATGCCGGTGGCGACGATCGACTTGGTCAGTGCCGGTATCTCGCTCAGCGCCCGCCGTCGCCCGACCAGCCGGTGGCGCGGCATGACACGATGCCGCGACCCATAGAAATCGTAGATCGTCAGGCCGATCTTGATGAGGACGGCGCCGCGGCTGCGCGGCGCGCTGGTCGAGCCCAGCAGCGTGCGCAGCGCCGCCCACATGCCCTTGCCCCACGAGAAGATCGGGATGACCGTCGGCAGCGGACTGACATAGTGCGGCGCGTTCTTCAACAGCAGGTTGCGCTCCAGCGTTGACTGTGCCACCAGCCCGAACTCGCCCGTTTCGAGATATTTCAGGCCGCCATGGATCAGCCGCGATGGCGCAGCACTTGTGCCCGAGCCAAAATCGCCCTTGTCGACGATCAGGCAACTGACGCCTTGCGCGCACAGATCCCGGAACAGACCAGCCCCATTGATGCCGGCGCCAAGAATGACGACGTCGACGTCGCCCGTCTTGTTCATAAAGGCGAGGCGGCCGATGGGGTCGGCTAAGCCAGGGTCGGATGCGCCTGCGCCGTCGGAAGGGCTCATGGCTTAGTCATCTTGACGATGCGCAGCTTTACGCCGGCCTGTTCGAGCTTTTGCGCCTGCGCATCGCTTACGCCGTCGGTCGTCAGCACCGCGTCGAAACGGGTCAGATCGTCGAAAACATGCAGGGCGACCTTGTCGAATTTGGAATGGTCGACGACAAGAATGCGCTTGGTCGAGGCAGCGACCATCGCTTGCTTGACCCGGACCACATGCTGGTCCTGGATGAAGGCCGTGGTGCCTGAGATCGCCGAAGCCGAGCAAATCAGAAGATTGGCGCGCAATTGCGCCACGGCATTCTCGCAGACGATGCCGATATAGGCATTGTAGGTGCGGTGATACTGACCGCCCAGGCAGATGAAGTCGATATCGTCGACATTGGTCAGCAGTGCTGCAGTCGCGACGCTGTTGGTGATGACGGTCAGTGGCTTGATGTCGGGCAGCAGTGGCGCGATCGCGTTCGCCGTCGTCGAATCGTCCAGCATGACGGCCTGGCCGGCCTCGATATAATCCAGCGCCGCATGCGCCAGCGCATCCTTTTCGGACCTGCCGACCGTCACCCGATAGCGGAAAGCGCTTTCATAAAGGCCGGAAGGCTGCACCGTCACCGCGCCGTGCAGCTTGCGCAGCACGCCCTGGTGCGCCAGTTGGTCGATATGGCGGTGGATGGTCATCCGCGACACGCCGAAATGCTCGACCAGGTCGTCGATGCGCACCTGGCCGAATTTGATCACATAGTCGGCGATTTCCTCGCGCCGTTCGTCGGCCTTGATCATGCAGCCCCCTCAATGCTTTGCCCCGCCAGCCTTTCGATCTCCGGCCATTGCGGCTTGAGCGATTCGGCAATGCGGCAATAGAGAGAAAAACGGTCCTCGAAAGCCGCATTGCGCGCCGCGTCGGGCAGATATTCATGGCTCATCTTGCTGACGGCGCGCGCGCCCTGTTGCGGCGAGGCAAACAGGCCAACAGCGGCGCCGGCACAAAGGGCTGCGCCGAAGGCAGCCGCCTCGTCGGTCGACGTCACGATGACCGGCACGTTGAGCACGTCGGCGAACATCTGCGCGAAGGCCGGATTGCGCGAACCGCCGCCGGTGAGCCGCACCTCACGAACGGCAAAGCCGTCGCGCAGCGCTTCGACGTGAGTGCGGTGGTTGAAGACGATGCCTTCCAGCACTGCCTTCAGCATGTCGCCGCGACGATGCCAGCCATGCAGGCCGAGAAAGCTGGCGCTGGCGGCATTGCCGTAAGGCGAGCCGAACAGATAGGGATGGAACAAGATGGTCGAAGGCCTGCCAAGCGCAATGTCGATCTCTGCCGCCAGCATCTCGTGGATCGAGCCGCCGGTCCTTTTTGCTTCGTCCTGTTCCGGGCGGCAGAGCGTGTCGAGGAACCAGTCGTAATTCGCCGTCGAGGCCGGCGAGATCGACATGTTGTTCCAGCGCCCAAGATCAATAGCATTGCGGCAGAACCAGCGCGTGTCGACGCGCGGCTCGGTGGAGACTATTTCGTTGATCGAATAGGTGCCGGCGACGATGCTGACCACGCCCTCCTCGTGGCCGCCCATGCCAAGCGCCGAGGCAGTGACATCATGCAGGCCGCAAGCGACCGGCGTGCCTACTGCAAGCCCGCTCAGCGCCGCTGCATCGGCGGTGACGTAGCCGACGATGTCGGCCGAATGCGTCACCGGCGGCAAGGCTTCAAACAATGCCTCAAGACCGAAAATGCGCATCGCCTCCGGCACATAGCTTTGCGTACGCACATTGGTGAACGAGGTGCTCGCCTCGGTGAGGTCAGTGCCGATGGTGCCGGTCAGGCAGAAACGCAGCCAGTCCTTGCAGGCGAGTATGTGCGCGACCCGGCCGAAGCGTTCCGGATCGTGCTCATGCAACCAGACCAGCAGCGACGACGGTGAGGAAGCGTGCGGCACCTGGCCGGTCAGGGCGAGCGCTTCGGCGAAGACCGAACTTCGCGACCATCTGTCGACGATTTCGCCCGCCCGGCTGTCCAGCGACAATATGCCGGGGCCTAGCGGCCGGCGATCGTTGTCGAGCAGGTACAGGCCATCACCATGCGCGGTCGCCGCCACTGCCTCAATGTCGCTGGCCGGCCGGCCGCTCAAGGCAATGGCTTCCCGGATCGCCTCGGCGGTCGCTTGCCAGAGACCGGCCATGTCGCGTTCGACCCAGCGCGCGTGCGGCATCGATTGCGGCACCCGCCGGCGCGCCACCGACAATTGCGAACCGTCGGCGTCGAAGATCACCGCCTTCGTCACCGTCAGGCCGTTGTCGATCCCAAGCAGGCTGGACATGGCTACCTCTCAGCTCATCGCTTGCCGATACGCGTTGCGAATAGGATTTTGGTGCATTGCGCTTGACGACGGCGGGGAAAGCTGCCCGGCGAAGCAACCGCCTAACACCGATGGGAATTCCGAGCCAGCGGAATCGACCATACATTGGTGTTAAATTAACGTCAACATGTGTGATTTTTGGAAGCGATCTTGCGGCGACCAAGAGCCCTTACGAGCGCCGAAGTCCCGAGCTCGCCATCCTTGATGCGGCTTTCGCAGACTGTTTGGATCTCCCGGAAGCCGCTGAACGGCGACCGAGATAAATCGTGGCAGCTATTGGCGTAGCCGCCACGACAAGGGTCTCACCAGCCTAGTCGATGTCGAAGGATACGCCTTGGGCCAGCGGCAGCGCCTTGGAATAGTTCACCGTGTTGGTGGCGCGCCGCATATAAGCCTTCCAGGCGTCGGAGCCCGACTCACGGCCGCCGCCGGTCTCCTTCTCGCCACCGAAGGCACCACCGATCTCGGCCCCCGATGTGCCTATGTTGACGTTGGCGATGCCGCAGTCGGACCCGTCGACGCCGAGGAAGCGCTCGGATTCCTGCAGGTCGCGGGTGAAGATCGACGACGACAGCCCCGCTCCGACCGAATTGTGCTCGTCGAGCACGGCGTCGAAATCCGAGTACTTCATCACATAGAGGATCGGCGCGAAGGTCTCTTCCGTCACCGGCGAGACCTGCTTGGGCATCTCGACCAGCGCCGGACGAACGTAATAGGCGTCGGGATGGCCATTCTCGACCCGCGTGCCACCGGTCACCTTGCCGCCGTGAGCGGCGGCTTCCTTCAACGCATTCTGCATGCTGCCGAAGGCCGCCTTGTCGATCAACGGTCCGACCAGCGCTGATGTCTCCAGCGGATTGCCGACCGAGACGCTTTCATAGGCCTTCTTCAGGCGCGGAACCAAGGCATCATAGATGCTCTCATGCACGAACAGGCGCCTGAGCGTCGTGCAGCGCTGGCCGGCCGTGCCCATGGCGCCGAAGGCAATGGCGCGCAAGGCCATGTCGAGATCGGCCGTCGGGCAGACGATGCCGGCATTGTTGCCGCCGAGCTCCAGCACGGCGCGGGCAAAGCGCTTCGCCAGCCGCGGACCGACATCCCTGCCCATGCGGGTCGAGCCGGTGGCCGAAACCAGCGGCACCTTCGGATGATCGACCAGAATTTCGCCGACGGCGCGATCGCCGATCAGCACCGACGTCAAGCCTTCCGGAGCATCGCCGAAACGTTCTGCCGCACGCTTGAAGATCGCCTCGCAGGCGAGCGCCGTCAGCGGTGTTTTTTCCGACGGCTTCCACACCACCGCGTCGCCGCAGACAAGCGCAAGCGCGGCGTTCCACGACCACACCGCAACCGGAAAGTTGAAGGCCGAAATCACACCGACCACACCCAGCGGATGCCAGGTTTCCATCATGCGATGACCGGGCCGTTCGGTGGCGATGGTCAGGCCGTAGAGTTGGCGCGACAGGCCGACGGCGAAATCACAGATGTCGATCATCTCCTGCACTTCGCCGAGCCCTTCGGACGGGATCTTGCCGACTTCGATCGACACCAGCCGGCCAAGCTCGGGCTTGTGGGTACGCAGTTCCTCGCCAAGCAGCCGCACCAGTTCGCCGCGCTTCGGTGCCGGCACCAGACGCCAAGCCTGGAAGGCTTTATGCGCCTTGTCGATGGTCTCTGCCGCACCGGCTGGCGAGATCGTCTTCAGCGCAGCGATCTGCTCACCCGTAACCGGACTGCGCACGATAAGATCGCCGCCCGAAAGCGCGGCCTCAGCGACACCCAGTTTCGCCAGTAGCCCGGCTGTTTCCTTCGCAATCGTCATTTTTTTCCCTTTCAGATCCCGTCGCTCATAATGCATGTCGCCCAAAAGTGCGCAGCGGTTTTGGGACAACGACATGCATAAACCAAAGTTAAAAGCACGTCGGTCAAAGCTTCGTGCCATGCCGTCCGTGTGCCGATCGGCACATCAGGCGCTGTCATGGCGTGGCATTACTCGTTTCAGGGAAAAATCACCACCCCGGCATGGTCTAAGCCAAAGTCAGACCGTTGAACCAGCGAGTCGTCTCAGCGCGCTGTCTGCGCGGTTCCCCGCGCGGCGCCTTCCTTCATCAGCCGGTCGATATGTATGCGGATATGGGCGGCCTCAGCTGCCGTATTGGCAAGCGCGATAGCGCGGTCGAAGGCGATGCGCGCCTCCTCGCCACGACCAAGCTGCATTAGCAGGCCGCCTTTGAGGCCGAAGAAATGGAAATAGCCGGAAAGCCTTTGCTCCAACGGCTCGATCATGGCAAGTGCCGCTTCCGGCCCGCGCACCTTGGCGACCGCGACGGCGCGATTGAGCGTCACCACCGGCGACGGCTGCATCTGCTCGAGCAGGCTGTAGAGCAGCTCGATCTCGTTCCAGTCCGTGTCCTCGGGCTTTTCCGCCCGCGCATGCAGGGCGGCGATCGCCGCTTGCACCTGGTAGGGACCGGGCTTCTGATGGCGCAGCGCCTTATCGACCAGCGCCAGCCCCTCGTCGATCATCTTGCGGCTCCACAGGCTGCGGTCCTGGTCTTCGAGCAGCACGATTTCGCCGTTCTCGTCGAAACGCGCCGGCGCCCGCGCATGCTGGAGAAGCAAGAGCGCCGTCAGGCCCATGATCTCCGGCTCGGTCTGGAACAGCCTGAGCAGCAGCCGGGCCAGCCGGATTGCCTCTTCGCAGAGCGGCGCGCGGGCCGGCGCCTCGCCGCTGTTGGTCGAATAGCCTTCGTTGAAGATCAGGTAGACCATCGCGGCGACGGCGGCGAGCCGTTCGGACCGCTCGACCGCACCGGGCGTCTCGAACGGCACGCCGGCATCGGCGATGCGCGCCTTGGCACGTGTGATGCGCTGCTCCATGGCGCTTTCACCGACGAGAAAGGCGCGGGCGATCTGCTTGACGCTCAGGCCTGAAACGATGCGCAACGCCACGGCGATCTGCTGCGTCGCCGGCAGGTCGGGATGGCAGCAGATGAACAGCAGCCGCAATATGTCATCGCGGTAATGCGCGCCGTCCAGCCGTTCGGCAATATTGGTCTCGGCATCCTCCAGATCGGAGATCTGGTCCTCTTCCGGCAGCGGCGCCTGCTTGGCACGCTTGCGCACCGCGTCGATGCCGCTGTTGCGGCCAACGAAGATCAGCCAGGCTGCCGGATCGCGCGGCGGGCCGTTTGTCGGCCAGTTCTTCAGAGCTCGCAGACAAGCGTCCTGGAAGGCTTCCTCCGCCGCATCGAGATCGCGGAAGTAGCGCAGCAGCGCGCCCATCGCTTGTGGGCGGGCGGTGCTGATCGCCGTGCTGATCCAGGTGAGATCGGTCATGCGGGAATCCTGGCGGGATTGAAGAGCGAAACCGGCCGTATTTCGTAGGAGCCGCCGCTCGGGTTGACCTCGGAAAGTTCACGCGCAAAGTCGACGGCCTCGTCGAGATCGGCGCATTCGAGCGTGTAGAAGCCGAGGAACTGTTCCTTGGTTTCGGCAAATGGTCCGTCGATGACGACCGCTTCGCCCTTGACCTTTCTCAGGGTTGTCGCAGCGGTTGTCGGCAGCAGCCGCGCCACCGGGCCAAGCCGGCCAGCCTGAGCGTATTTTTCCTGCACGCCCAGGAGTTTTTCCATGACGGCATCGTCCTGTTCCTTGCTCCAGGAGCAGACGACGTCTTCGGAGGCATAGCAGAGGATAGCGTAGAGCATGGGTGTGTCCTTTTCTCTGTCAAAAGGACGAAACAGTAGGACCTATCCCGACATAACGTCGATAAAAAAATTCCGTCCTGCCAGCACAATGAAAGCCTGTGGCTGCTCTGTTCGGTTCAGCTTTCCTGCGCCTTCAACCATCTCAGAACGAGGGCTTCTTCGTCATCAAGACCGGGTATCGATCGCTTCCGCTTATTCACATCCGCCATTTCGCTGAGCAGCCGTCCTTCGGACCAGGCTTCGAAAACTTGCGGGTGGATGTAACACCTGCGGCAGATGGCGCGCGTGTTGCCCAGCCGCTCGGCCACCTTGTCGATGACGCCGTTCATCACCCGCTTCTGTTGTGCCTGGCTTTCGGGTCGTTCGATTTGCGCAAACAGTGACGCAGCATGGATGGTGCCGCCCCAGGTTCGGAAATGCTTGGAGCTGAAATCGTCCCCTGCGTTCTCCCTGATGTAGCGGTTGACTTCGTCGGAGCGGATCGGTCGCCTGCTTCCATCCTCGTCGAGATACTGGAACAGCTTCTGGCCCGGCAAATCCTGCACCCCGCGCACGATCCTGGCAATCCGGCGATCGACGAGCTTCAGCTTCCATTCCTTGCCGGACTTGCCTTTGAAAGCGAAACGCAGGCTCGAGCCATTGACGTCGACATGGCGGTCGCGCAGCGTGGTCAGCCCAAAGCTGTTGTTGTCGCGAGCGTAGGCGGCGTTGCCGACGCGGATCATTGTGTTGTCGAGCAGCCAGACCACAGCGGCGACAACGCGTTCCAGCGGCAGGCCGTGACGGCGCAGGTCGGCATCGATCTGGCGCCGCAACTCAGGCAGGCTTTCTGCAAAGGCAGCCAGGCTCGAATATTTGACGCCGTCACGCTCCTCCGCCCACAGCGCATGATACCGATATTGCTTACGCCCACGCTGATCCCGGCCAGTCGCCTGAATGTGACCGTCAGCATCCGGCGATATCCACACATCCGTCCACGCCGGCGGTATGGCGAGCGCCTCGATGCGGGTCATAGTGTCGTCGTCGACACCCTGCCCGCCAGGTCCTTTGTATGAAAATCCCCTGCCAGTCCTAAAACGGCGGATACCGGGCTCAGCGTCAGTGATGTAGGTGAGTGAGGCTCGATCGGCAGAGGCTTGCGACCCATTTTTCGGCGCCCCGTTCTTTGGTGCAACCTCCCTGGCAGCCGATTGGCCAGACGACGACCCGGATTTGTCCAGCATATCCTCTCCACGGAATTTTCCCGTAGATAAGCGACGGACCGGCCGCTGGTTCCGCCATGGCTTTCACAAACATGTCAGGCTGACCGCATGAGAACCCGTCTTCCGTCTATGTTCAGCGCCTACAAATCGATGCGGCATCGCCTGCCGTCATGCTTTCTCGAGCACGACCGGAATGACGTCGACCGCTTGCTCGCCGACCTGCCCTCCGGTCGTCTTCAGGATGCCGACGATCGGCGCGACATCCGAGTAGTCGCGGCCGTGGCCGACGGTGATGTGGTCGTTGCTTGCCCGGATGCCGTTGGTCGGATCGAACTCCTGCCATCCGGTGTCGCGCCCGCACCACACCTTCACCCAGGCATGCATGGCGTCGGCCCCTTCCAGCCGCGGTTTTCCGCGCGGCGGAATGGTGCGCAGGAACCCGCTGACATAGCCGGCGGGAATGCCGAGGCCGCGTAGGCCGGCGATCATGATATGCGAAAAGTCCTGGCAGACGCCCCGCTTCAGGTCGAAGGCATCGCTTGCCCGGGTCTGCACCGTAGTCGCCTCGCCATCATAGGTGAAATCGCGGTAGATACGGCTGCACAGGTCCATGGCCGTGCTGACAGCGGAGTTGCCGGCACTGCTCCGCGCGTAACCCGTGATATCAGCATCGATGCCGGCATGGTCGCTGGCGGCCAGAAAGTGATGCGGTGTATCAGGCGACAGCGACCGCACCGCGTCGAGTTCCTCCCGCAGCCGGCGAATGTCGGGCGACACGTCAAGCCCAGGCTCCGGCCGCGAGACCGCGACGCGCGCGCTCATCCTGATGTCGAGCGCATCGTGAACGTCGCGAAAGGCGATCGACGTGACATTGTTGCCAAAGAAATCGGAAAAATCCGAGCGTTCGCTCTGCGCCGGCGCGAAGGACAGCGAAGCGGCGATCACGCGCTGCACGCCCGATATCGTCGGCGGCAGCACGCGCACCTGATGGCGGCCGCCGCCCGCCGCCGCGTCATAGTCGTAACGCAGATTGAGCCTGATGTCGTAGAGCATGCCCCGCCTTTATCTGAGCCCGCCCTTAGCCGAAATAGGCCTTGGCGAGGCTGTTGTAGAGGCCGCCGATCTCGTTGGCGAGATCGGCCAGGGCCTGCGCCGTCATGTCCGAGGGCTCCTTGATGGCGATTGCCGTGTTGAGCTGCAGGATCTCTTTCGCCGCCGGCGACATGTGCCCCTCGCCGCCGACAGCAGGCAACAGTGCGATTTCGGCCTTCAGCCGCTCGAGTTGGAACAGGATGGAGCGCGGGTTGAGCGGATCGAGCACCAGGAGGTCGATCACCGTGCGCCGGCCGGCCTGCACCGGATACTGCCGCCGGTGGGTCATGACGCTGTCGCCGATCTCCAGCATCATGTCGAGCGCGCCGTCCGGCGCCGCAGTCCTGGTCAACCGGGCCAGCGTGCGGGCGATCTGGATGCCGCGTTCCAACCGCCGGCCGATCTCCAGGAAGCGCCAGCCGGTGAAGCGGTACATATTTTCATGCAGCAGGCCGGAAAACCCGGCGAGCTTGCGCAGGATGACCGTCATCGCCCGCGTTGCGTCATCGCCCGGCGCAACCGTTGTCGCGAATTGATGAATGGTCTTCGACAGATCCTTCAGCGCCAGCCAGCCATCGGGCGAGAAGCGGTCGCGGATTTGTCCGGCGCTGTAGACGGCGCTGTCCAAGGTGCCGATCAGCCCCGGCGGGATCGCGGTTTCGACGTCGATGCCGAACGGTTCGAGATAATCTCTGATATCGGCAAGCAGCGGCATATCCGGGTCGGAGGCCTCGGCCAGCCGCACGTGATAGGCGCGCAAGATGCGCACCGTGTCTTCCGATCGCTCGATATAGCGGCCGAGCCACGTCAGGTTTTCCGCCGCGCGGCTGGGCAGGCTGCCCGGCAAGGTACGGGTGAAGCTGTCCCGCTCTTGCGGCAGCAGCGTCTCGCGCTCCACCGGTCTGTCGCTGACCACCCACACATCCGCCGCCTGGCCGCCGCGCTGCATGGCGATGGCCGTCGGGTCGAGCGAGAAGCCGACGCGGGCAAAACCGCCGGGCATCACCGTCCAGCCTTCCGGTGTTCGCGCCAGATAGACGCGCAGGGCTGCTGGCCGCGGCTCCAGCCAGCCGCCGACATAGACCGGCGTGGTCGAAAGCGTCACCGCTTCCTGTCCGACAAAGTCGCCGCCGTTCTGCTCGATCAGGGCTATCAGTGCGGCCCGCTCCCCGGCAACCAGCGCCGAGCCAAGCCTGGTGCAATCGTCGTCCTCGAAGGCAAGCCGTGTCGACAGCGCCGGACCGATCACCATGCGGTCGAGGTTAGCCAGCACATGGTCACGTTCTGCGTCCCGCCCGCACCACCATGTCGCGACGCTCGGCAAGAGAAGCTCCTCGTTGCGCAATTCGCGCGAAATCTTCGGCAGGAAGGCGAACAGCGCCCGCGTTTCCATCAGCCCGGAGCCGAGCGCGTTGACGGCTGAAAGCGCTCCCCGGCGGATCGCCTCGACCAGCCCCGGCGTGCCGATCTGCGAATCCGGCCGCAACTCCAGCGGATCGGCGAAGGCAGCGTCGAGCCGCCGCCAAAGCACGCTGACCGGCATCAACCCCGAAACGGTGCGCACCATAAGCCGGCCGCCGGAGACGGTCAGATCCTCGCCTTCGAGCAGCATGATGCCGAGATAGCGGGCGATATAGGCATGTTCGTAGTAGGTTTCGTTTAGCGGCCCCGGCGTCAGGATGGCGACACGGCCGCCTGATACTTTGGCCATGCCGTTCAGCGCGTCGCGAAAGCGACGGAAGAAGCCGGCAAGACGGTGCACATGCATCTCGCCATAGATGTCGGACAGCGCGCGCGTGGTGGCGACGCGGTTTTCCAGCGCAAAGCCGGCACCCGACGGCGCCTGCGTGCGGTCACCCAGCACCCACCAGCGGCCGTCCGGTCCACGGCCGAGCTCGAAGGCGCAGAAATGCAGGAAATGGCCGCTGGCCGGTCTGGTGCCGACGACCGGCCGCAAATATTCCGGGCTGGCCGCGATCAGCCCCGCCGGCAGGATGCCCTTCTCGACCAGGCGGTTCGGCCCGTAGATATCGGCGATCGTTTCCTCGAACAGCTCGGCCCGCTGAACCAGGCCGGCACTGATCGCGGCCCATTCCTGCTCCTCGATCAGCAGCGGTACATGCGCCAGCGGCCATTCGCGCTCATTAGCGCCGGCCTTGTCATAGACGCGGTAATAGACGCCGGCGTCGCGCAGATACTGGTCGGCGCGGGCGAAACGCTGGGCGAGCTTTTCGGGCCCCAGTTCTTCCAGTGCCTCGATGAACTCCTTCCAGACCGGACGGGGATTGCCTGATGCATCGACCATCTCGTCGACGACGCCGTCGATCGGCTGGTAGTGCTCCAGCAGGTTGTGCGGCCTGCCGCGTATTTTCTTGTGATTCCCCTTTGCCATGGCTGATCAGAGTCTTGCAGGCCGCCGCAGGTCAAGGGTCATCGGGAAATCCTCAGAGGCTTGTTCGTCGCGCAGCACGTAGCCGGACGGCGTATGGCCGCGCGGTTCGAAGCGGGCGAGCCGCCGCGCCTCCGCTTCGTTGCCGTTGACCGGGAAGGTGTCGTAGCTGCGCCCGCCGGGATGCGCGACATGGTAGACGCAGCCGCCGACCGCCCTGCCCGACCAGTGATCGTAGATGTCGAAGACCAGCGGCGTATTGACCGGCAGCGCGGGATGCAGGCCCGATGCCGGCTGCCAGGCCTTGAAGCGGACCCCCGCCACCGCGATCTCTCTGGTGTCGGTCACCTTCATCGGCACGATGCGGCCGTTGCAGACGACGGCATGACGCTCCGGGTTGAGCCCTTCCGTCTTCACCTGCAGCCGCTCGACCGAGGAATCGACGAAGCGCACCGTGCCGCCGATGGCGCCCTGCTCGCCCATGACATGCCATGGCTCCAGCGCTTGCCGCAGTTCCAGCTTGATGCCGGCATGCTGGACCTCGCCGCAGAACGGAAAGCGGAATTCGAGCTGCGCGTCGAACCATTCGGGACGGAATTCAAAGCCGTTCAGCTTGAGGTCGTCCAGCACATCGAGAAAGTCAGCCCAGACATAGTGCGGCAGCATGAAACGGTCATGCAGCGACGTGCCCCAGCGCACGAAGCGGCCATCGAGCGGGTTCTTCCAGGCGCGGGCGATAATGGCGCGCACCAGCAATTGCTGCGCGAGGCTCATGCGCGCATTGGGCGGCATTTCGAAGCCGCGGAACTCGACCAGCCCCAACCGGCCGGTCGGCCCGTCCGGCGAAAACAGCTTGTCGATGCAGATTTCCGAGCGGTGGGTGTTCCCCGTCACGTCGGTCAGAAGATTTCGGAACAGCCGGTCGACCAACCACGGCAGCGGGGCCTGACCCTTATCCGGATGCGGCACCTGCGCCATCGCGATCTCGAGCTCGTAGAGCGAATCGTGGCGCGCCTCGTCGAAACGCGGCGCCTGGCTGGTCGGGCCGATGAACAGGCCTGAGAACAGATAGGACAGCGACGGACGGCGCTGCCATTGCAGCACCAGGCTCTTCAGCAAGTCGGGGCGACGCAGGAACGGACTGTCGTTAGGTGTCGCGCCGCCGACGACGACATGGTTGCCGCCGCCGGTGCCGGTATGGCGGCCGTCGATCATGAACTTGTCAGCGCCAAGCCGCGTCTGCCGCGCCTCCTCGTAGATCGCTGTGGTCGTCGCCACGCAGTCCTGCCAGTTCGCAGCCGGATGGATGTTCACTTCGATGACGCCGGGATCCGGAGCCACGCGGATGACGTTGAGGCGCGGATCGTGCGGCGGGCTGTAGCCCTCGATATGCACCGGCAGGCCGATAGCCTTTGCCGCGTTCTCGGCCGCCGCGACCAGTTCGAGGTAATCTTCCAGCGCCTCGACCGGCGGCATGAACACACAAAGCCGTCCGTCGCGCGGCTCGACCGACAGCGCGGTGCGCACCGCGCCGCCAATCTCGGTGATCTCCTGTTCGACACGGTCCTGCTGGCCGGTCGCGGCGGTGAATGACGCCGCCTGCTGGCGGCGTGCCATTTCGTCGGCGCCTTCAAGTTCGGCCGGTGCAGCCTCCGGCAACGGAGCGGCTTCAGGCAAAATAGCCTCGCGCGCCGGCAATGGCCCGCGCGGCAGGGAAGGATCGACCGGCACGATGTAGGGGAACTGCGCCGGCGGCACATAGGGAAGCGTGCCCAGCGGCAGGCGGTAGCCGACCGGTGAATCGCCCGGCACCAGAAACAGCTTGCCGCGCCGCGTTTTCCATTTCTCCGAACGCCAGCGCGGTCCCGACGCCTGGCTGTTCCAGCGCTGGACAGGCAGCACATAGCCCGACGGCTTGGTCAGGCCGCGTTCGAACACCCGCGCCATGCGGCTGCGCTCCTCGGGGTCCTCCAGCTTCGAATTGGACGGATCGACATTCTCCGGCAGCTTGCCTTCCTTGAGCAGCCACTCGGCCGGGTCCTCATAGGCTTCGCTGACCATGGTCTTGTCGATGCCGAGTTCATCAGCAATCGCCGTCAGCAGGCCTTCAGCCTGCTTCGGCCCGACATCTGCTTCGCCTGCTTCATCTGCTTCGCTGTTTTCCCGTGCGATCAGCGACGGGTCGCTCCACACCGGCTCGCCGTCGGCGCGCCAGTACAGCGAGAAGGTCCAGCGCGGCAGGCTTTCGCCCGGATACCACTTGCCCTGCCCGTAGTGCAGGAAGCCGCCGGGCGCGAAACGCTCACGCAGCCGGCGGATCAGCGCATCGGCCTTTTCGCGTTTTGTCGGGCCGACGGCGGCGGTGTTCCACTCCTCCGCCTCGAAATCGTCGATCGACACGAAGGTCGGCTCGCCACCCATGGTCAGCCGCACGTCCCCGGCTTCCAGCGCGGCGTCAACCTGGTTGCCCAGCGCATCGAGCGCCTGCCAGCTTTCGTCGGAGAACGGCTTGGTGATGCGTGGATGCTCGGCGATGCGATCGACCCGCATGTCGAAGCCGAACTCGACATTGGCGAAGCTCGCCATGCCGGAAATGGGCGCGGCGTTGCGGAAATGCGGCGTTGCGGCGAGAGGCACATGGCTTTCGCCGGTGAGCAGTCCGGAGGTCGGGTCGAAGCCGATCCAGCCGGCGCCCGGCAGGTAGACCTCGCACCAGGCATGGAGATCGGTGAAGTCGACGGCGGTGCCGGGCGGACCGTCAAGCGCGACGAGGTCGGGCTTCAGCTGGATCAGGTAGCCGGAAACGAAGCGCGCGGCGATGCCGAGGTTCCTCAGGATCTGCACCAGCAGCCAGCTCGTATCGCGGCACGAGCCTTTCTTGGCGGCCAGCGTTTCCTCCGGCGAAAAAACGCCGGTTTCCATGCGCACGATATAGGCGATCTCGCGCTGCAGGCGCGCATTGAGGTCGACGACGAAATTGACGGTGTTGGTTGGGTGGCGATCGATGGTTTGCAGGAACGCCGACAGCAGCGGTCCGGCCGGTTCCGGCGTCCGGTAGATGGCGAGATCGGCGCTGATCTCTTCCGGGTATTCGAACGGAAAGATCTCGGCCGACGGCTCGACGAAAAAATCGAACGGATTGTAGACCGTCATGTCGGCGACGAGGTCGACCTCGATCTTCAGCTCCGTCACCGGTTCCGGAAACACGAAGCGGGCGAGGAAGTTGCCGTAGGGATCCTGCTGCAGATTGACGAAGTGGTTCGCCGGCTCGACCTTCAGCGAATGGCTGAGCACCTTGGTGCGGGAATGCGGCGCCGGCTGCAGCCTGATGACCTGAGGGCCGAGAACAACCGGCCGGTCATATTTGTAATGGGTCAGGTGGTAGACGGCTGCCAGAATTGCCATGGGGCCTCGAAAGTCGGCGTTTCAAACGAATTCGCCGAACCCTGACACAAATGCTGGCCATTCTCCAAGCAGAGATGTTGCGGTGCACCTAATTTAAGCGGCTATTGAATGCTGCAATTTCGCTTAATACGACTGGCCACCACCGGCCTCCAGCGTCTGCGATTGGCGAAAGCCCTCGCGTCTTCGTCATCCTCGGGTCAAGCCCGAGGATGACGAAGCGAAGGACATGGCCGGCTTAGAAAAACGCCTGCAATCCCGTCTGCGCCCGCCCGAGGATCAGCGCATGCACGTCATGCGTGCCCTCATAGGTGTTGACCGTCTCCAGGTTCTGCGCGTGGCGCATGACATGGTAGCCGATCTGGATGCCGTTGCCGCCATGCATGTCACGGGCCTGGCGGGCAATGTCGAGCGCCTTGCCGCAATTGTTGCGCTTGACGATCGAGATCATCTCCGGCGCCATCTTGCCTTCATCCATCAGCCGCCCGACGCGCAGGCTGGCCTGCAGCCCCAGAGCGATCTCGGTCTGCATGTCGGCGAGCTTCTTCTGGAAAAGCTGCGTGCCGGCCAGCGGCTTGCCGAACTGCTTGCGGTCGAGGCCGTATTGGCGGGCCCGGTGCCAGCAATCCTCCGCCGCGCCCATCGCGCCCCATGAGATACCGTAACGCGCCCGGTTGAGGCAGCCGAACGGCCCCTTCAAGCCGGAGACATTGGGCAGCAGCGCATCTTCGCCGACCTCGACGCCTTCCATCACCACTTCGCCGGTGATCGATGCGCGAAGCGACAGCTTGCCGCCGATCTTCGGTGCCGACAGCCCCTTCATGCCTTTTTCCAGGACGAAGCCGCGAATTTCGTTTCCATGCGCGGCCGACTTTGCCCAGACGACAAATACATCGGCGATCGGCGCGTTGGAAATCCACATTTTCGAGCCGGAGATCTTGTAGCCGTTCGCCGTCTTTTCGGCCCGCGTCTTCATGCCGCCGGGGTCGGAACCGGCATCCGGCTCGGTCAGGCCGAAGCAGCCGATCCATTCGCCCGACGCCAGCTTCGGCAGGTACTTCTTGCGTTGCGCCTCCGAGCCATAGGAATGGATCGGATACATCACCAGCGACGACTGCACGCTCATCATCGAGCGATAGCCAGAATCGATACGCTCGACTTCGCGCGCCACCAGCCCATAGGTGACGTAGTTGGCGCCGAGCCCGCCATATTCTTCCGGGATGGTAATGCCGAGCAGACCCGCCTCGCCCATCTCGCGAAAGATCCCGGCATCGGTCTTTTCCTCGAGATAGGCTTCCTCGATTCTGGGGGCGAGCTTGTCGGCGGCGAATGCCGATGCGCCATCACGCACCATCCGTTCGTCTTCCGAAAGCTGGTTCTCGATCAGGAAAGGATCATCCCAGACGAATGCGTTCTTGTCGGCGGCCATGGCTCTCGGTCTCCAAACTCTTGCATGTTACCCAAAAATGTTCGGCGGTTTTAGGATAACGACATGCATAAACAAAAATCATGAAGTGCGCGGCTTATCGGCTCCCGGCTTGAAAAAATCAAACGAAATTGCTTCGGCGATCAATGAGCACTAGTAATGGATCATGAACGTTCAGCGCCGCCTTCTGCCTGGTATCAGCGCCCTTGCCGCTTTCGAGGCGGTGGCTCGATTGGGCAGCTTCACCGCCGCCGCGCAGGAGCTTGATCTGACTCAAGGCGCCGTCAGCCGCCAGATCAGGCTGCTGGAGGACCAGTTCGGCCGCCGGCTGTTCGAACGCGACAGCCGCAATGTCCGGCTGTCGGCGGCAGGCGAGATTTATGCCGAAGCGGTGCGCGCCGCCCTTGGCCAGTTGCGCGATGCAGCCCTGGGATTGATGAGCAATCGGCATAGTGGCATCTTGAACCTCGCCATCCTGCCGACCTTCGGCACGCGCTGGCTGATGCCGCTCATCCCGGATTTCGTTGAAAACAACCCCGACATCACCATCAATTTCGTCACTCGCATCGGCCGCTTCGACTTCGCCCGCGAGAGGCTCGACGCCGCCATCCATTTCGGCCTGCCCGACTGGCCGGACGCCGACTCGACACTGCTGGTGCGCGAGACGGTGGTGCCAGTGGTCTCGCCCGAATTTCTGGCCGGCCGGGATCTTGCCACACCTGCCGATATCGGCCGCCTGCCGCTGTTGCATATGGCGACGCGGCCCGGCGCATGGACCGAGTGGTTCGAACATCAGGGTTTGAGCGCGCCGACCGGACCGGGCATGCAGTTCGAGCAATTCGGCACCGCCGCCCAGGCCTGCATGGCCGGGCTCGGCGTGGCGCTGCTGCCGCAGGTGCTCATATCAGGCGAATTACAGCGCGGCCAGTTGGTGCCGGCGCCGGGTCGGCCGATGCAAAGCCGCAGCGCCTATTATCTCGTCGTGCCGCACGACAAGCGCGGCCATCCGCCGGTCGCCAGTTTTCGCGACTGGCTGCTGGGCCATGTGCCGCCGGAGAAGTAGCTACTTCCGCTTCAACGCATCGGCCAACGCGGCGCCGAACGCGCCTTGTTGCACCGGCCTTTCCGCCTGACGCAGCGGCGCCGGCGCGCGCGGCACCGGTCTGTTGCCGTTGTCGCGCGGCTTCGGTGTACCGCCGTCACCATCCTTGCGCATCGAAAGGCCGATGCGCTTGCGCTTGATGTCGATGTCGACGACGCGCACCTTGACCACGTCGCCGGCTTTCACCACCTCATGCGCGTCCTTGACGAAACGGTCGGCCAGTTGCGAGACATGCACCAAGCCGTCCTGATGCACGCCGATATCGACGAAGGCGCCGAAAGCGGCGACATTGGTGACAGTGCCCTCCAGCAGCATGCCTGGCTTCAAATCCTTGATGTCATCGACGCCGTCGGCGAAGGTCGCGGTCTTGAAGCCGGGGCGCGGATCGCGACCGGGCTTTTCCAGTTCCGCCAGGATATCGCGGACCGTCGGCAGGCCGAACCGCTCATCGACGAAGACACGCGGATCGAGCGCCTTGAGAGCGGCACTGTCGCCCATCAGCGAACGGAGGTCACGTCCGCAGGCCGCTACAATCTTTTTCGCCACGCCATAGGCTTCCGGATGCACGGCCGAGGCATCGAGCGGTTCGGTGCCGTTGGGAATGCGCAGGAAGCCGGCGCATTGCTCGAACGCGCGGGGTCCAAGGCGAGAGACCTTCAACAGGTCACGGCGGCTGGCGAAGGGGCCGGCCGCGTCACGGTGCGCAATGATCGCCTCGGCCAGCGATGCGCCAAGACCCGAAACCCGCGCCAGAAGCGGCGCCGAGGCGGTGTTGAGGTCGACGCCGACGGCATTGACCGCGTCCTCGACCACCGCTTCCAGCGAGCGGCTGAGCCGATACTGGTCGACGTCATGCTGATACTGGCCGACGCCGATCGACTTCGGCTCGATCTTGACCAGTTCGGCGAGCGGATCCTGCAGACGCCTGGCGATCGACACCGCGCCGCGCAGCGACACGTCGAGGCCGGGAAATTCCGCCGCCGCCGTTGCCGAGGCGGAATAGACCGAAGCACCCGCTTCGCTGACGATCACCTTGAGCGGCTTCGGCCCAGAATCCGACGGCATGTCCGACAGCATGTCGGTCACCAGCCTTTCCGTCTCGCGGCTGCCGGTGCCGTTGCCGATGGAAATCAACTCGACCTTGTGCAGGCGGATGAGCTTTGCGAGTTCGGCTTGCGTGCCGCGCACATCGTTCCTTGGCGGAAACGGATAGACCGTCGTCGTCGCCAGCAGCTTGCCGGTGCCGTCCACAACCGCCACCTTGACGCCGGTGCGGATGCCGGGGTCGAGCCCCATCGTGGCGCGCGAGCCGGCCGGGGCAGCGAGCAGCAAATCCTTCAGATTGCGGGCGAAGACATGGATCGCCTCCTCCTCGGCCCGCTCGCGCAGATCCCGCATCAAATCGAGCGTCAGGTGCAGCGACAGCTTTATACGCCAGGTCCAGCCGGCCACCTCCATCAGCCAGCGATCGCCCGGCAACTGGCGGCCGATGGCGTAGGCGTCGGCAATCATCCGTTCGACCGGCTTCACCGGAGACGCGTCGTCGGCATCGACCTCGATGTCGAGCGACAGCACTTCTTCGTTGCGGCCGCGCAGCATGGCCAGCGCGCGATGGCTCGGCACATTGGCCCAGCGCTCGACATGGTCGAAATAGTCGGAGAATTTCGCGCCGGCTTCCTGCTTGCCGTCGACGACGCGTGACCGCATGAAGGCGCGTTCCTTCATGTAGGTCCGCAGTCTGCCGACCAGATCGGCATTCTCAGCGAACTGCTCGGACAGGATGTCGCGCGCGCCCTCGAGCGCCGCCTTGCCGTCGGCCACCTCTTCACTGATGTAGGCCAGCGCCAGTTCGGCGGGCACCGCCGCGCGGTCGGCAAGGATAGCGTCTGCCAGCGGTCCCAAGCCACGCTCGCGCGCGATCTCCGCCTTGGTCCGGCGTTTCGGCTTGTAGGGCAGATAGACGTCTTCGAGTTCCGCCTTGGTGACGGCCGCCGCGATCTTGGTTTCAAGCTCTTCGGTCAGCTTGCCCTGCTCGCGGATCGAACCGAGGATGGTGTCGCGGCGCGCGTCGAGCTCGCGCAGATAGGCGAGCCGTTCGGCAAGCAGGCGCAGTTGCGTGTCGTCCAGGCCGCCGGTGACTTCCTTGCGGTAGCGCGCCACGAACGGCACCGTCGCACCTTCGTCCAGCAGCCCGATCGCCGCCGCGGCCTGTTCGGGCCGGGCAGTGATCTCGGCTGCGATGATTGCTGCGATGCGCTTGATGTCGGATGCCATGTCGTTCCTGCCGTCCTGTAGAAAAGAGCAGCGACCATAGGCGCAGAGCGTCGCTCCGCCAACCGCGGCGTCTTCAACCGCCCAATAGCTCCACAGGAAAGCTGCCATCGCGGTCGGTCTGGATCGGCTCAGACCATCCGGGTCAGTGCCTCGAAGAAAGCAATCATGTCGAGATCGAGCGGCTCGTCGACCGGCTCCGGCTGCGACGACATCTTGGCGATGACGACCTCGGCCGTCGGATTGACGTAGAGCCACTGGCCGTGGATGCCGATGCCGCAGAAGGCGCCGCTTGCCGCACCGGTCTGGTACCATTTGTTGCGGTAGCGGCCTTGCGGAAAGAGGAACGCCATCGTGCCACGCTGCCAGGCCTCAGTGTCTCCGCCTGTGCTGACAGTGTCGCGCACCCAGGCTTCCGGCACGACGCGCCGGCCATTGGCCATGCCGCCTTGCCGCATCATCTCGCCGACCCGCGCCAGGTCGCGCGGCGTCACCGAAATGCCGCCGGCCGTGCGCGCGGTGCCTTCCCTGTCGACCGTCACCGACGCTTCGCTCGTTGCACCAAGCGGCAGCCACAATTTCTCGCGCATCAGTTCGGCGAAGCACTGGCCGGACGCGCGCTCGAGCAGGATGCCGAGTAGGTCGGAATTGGGCGAGCGGTAGCGGAACGTCCGGCCATGCGGCTCGGCAAGGCGCTGCAGCGTCAGGATGAAATCGGTCAGGCTTTCCGTGCCGCCACCCGGATTCCACAGCGTCGCGCGGCGATAGCGGGCAAAGGCGCTTTCCGGATCGAGATAGGCTTCTTCGAAGTCAAGGCTGACGGTCATGTCGAGCACATGCCGCACACTGGCATCGCCATAGGCCGAGCCGGCAGCTTCCGGCAGATAGTGGGTCACCGGAGCCTGCGGATCAAAAATCCCCCCGCCTTCCAATATGCCGGCCAGAATGGCGGTCAGCGACTTGCTGATCGAGAAGATGATGTGGCGGGCGCCGAACTGCATATGCGGTGCAAACCAGTCGCCGACGATCTTGCGGGCTTTCATGATTGTCAGCGCGTCGGTATCGGAACGCGTGAGAAAGGCCGCAACGGTCTCCGGCCCGCCGGCCAGCGCGACCTTTTCGTCAAGCAGCCCACCGAAATCCTGAACCGGTATTTCGCCACTGCCCGGCACGGCTGCGACACGTACGCTCGGCACCAACTCGCCGACATTCTGGAACGACCACCGGCTGAACGGGCTTTCGCGCCAGTTGTCGAGCAGCACCTGGTTGCGGGCAAAGCCATGTCTGGTCTCGAACGCGGTCTTGCCGGTCATGGCGTTCCCTCTCGATTTTCTTTGGAACTTAGGCCAGCGCGGCGGCGATCGCGTGCACGGCCTTCATCGTCGCCACCGAGTAGGCGATGTCGGTGAAATCCGGGTAACTCGAAAGCTTCACCACCACCATTCTCGTGTTCCAGTCGATATGGATCAGCTGGCCGAACACGCCCCGGCACATCAGCGCGCGCGAGCGCGGATCCTCGATCCAGAACTGGTTGCGGTAGCTGCCTTCCGGCAGGCTGGGATTGAAGTCCGGTCCATGCCTGCCGTTGCGCGTCGCTTCGACCCAGTCGGCCGGCACCACGCCGCCGCCATTGTCGAGGATCAGCTGGCCGAAGCGGCCATAGTCGCGCAGCGTGGCGTTGAAGCCGCCGTCGGCGATGGCGTAGCCGGCACTGTCGACGGTGAAGCAGGCGCTTTCATCCGCGCCAAGCTTTTGCCAGAGTTCCTCCGAAACCAGCTGCGCCAGCCGCATGCCGGATATTCGTTCCATGATGAAGGCGAGCACGTCGGTCTCGATCGAACGGTATTCGAAGGCAGCGCCATGCGGCCGGCCTGTCTCCTTGAGCCGCAGGATCAATTCGAACATATGCGACGGCCATTCGAAGGCCGGATCGCTGTCCGGCGGCACCGGTTTCCAGCCGCTGGCGACATCGACCTGGCCGATATCGGAATAGCGGTCGGTGTATTCCTCGGAAAAACGCACGCCGGTCGTCATATCGAGCACATGCTGCACGCTGGCGCCGGCCCAGCCGGTAGCTTCCAGCTCCGGCAAATAGGTCGTCACCGGCAAGGCAGGATCGATAAGCCCGCGCCCGGCCAGTATGCCGAACACCGAGCCCGTGACCGATTTCGCCATCGACTGCGACAAATGCAGCGTGCGCTCGGTCATGCCGTTGCAATAGCGCTCATAGGCGATCTTGCCGTCCTTGAGCACGAGGAAGCCGTCCGTATAGGTTTCGTCCAGCAGCCCGGTCAGCGTCGTAGGCTGCCCCGTGCTGTCGCTCACCGGCAGCGCATCGAGATCGACCTCGGTCCGCTCGAACCGGCGGCGATGGCCATTGCCGCGCCAGACTTCGACGGTTGGCAGAATTTCGCGGATGTGCTGGAACGCCCAGCGGTTCCATGGTCCCCTGTCCCAGTCAAGCTTCGGCGGCACCATTTTGGGCGGCGAGCCCTGCATGATCGGCGGCACCGGTTCGGTGTTGCGGTAGGAAGTCATGAGATGCATCCCGGCAAACATGAAAACGGACCCGGCGGCACCCGCCGCCGGGTCCGTCACAATGCGATCACTTCTGCAGTTCGGTCCATATCCTGGTGTAGAGTGCCTGCACGTCGGGCGCGCAGTTCAGCATGAACTTGCCCTTGTCGACGAACTCGGCGGGGATGTTGACCTCCGGCGCCGTTTTCATGTCCTCAGGCATGAAGGCTTCCGATCCCTTGATGCCGTTGGCGTAGCGGGCGAAAGACGAGATCAGCGCGGCGTTCTCGGGATCCATGATGAAGTTCTGGAACAACTTGGCGTTTTCGACGTTCTTGGCGTCCTTCAGCACCGCGAGATTGTCCATCCAGATCGGATAGCCCTCCTTCGGATAGCCATAGACGATGTCCTTGTTCTGCAGGCGGGAGCGGAAGGACGCGCCGTTCCAGTCGACGCTGGCTGCGAAGTCGCCCTTGGCGAACTTCTCGACCGTGCCGTAGTCCATGGAGATCCATTTCGGCTTGGCCGCCACCAGCGCATCGCGCACCTTCTTCAGCACCTCCTTGTCGCCGGTGCAGGGCTCGCCGCCGACATATCTGATAGCGAGATGCATGACATCGGCCATTTCGGGAACGACGTTGACCTTGCCGACCAGTTCCTGCGGCGGGTCCATGAAGATGGCGGAAGTGTTGGGATCGCCCTTGTAGACGGAGGTGTTGACCGTCACGCCGGTCGTGCCCCACTGCCACGGTACGGTGTATTTGCGGCCTGGATCGAAGGGAACGTCGACCCATTTCGGGTCCATGTTCTTGAAGTTCTCCATCTTGCTGGGCTCTGTCTCCGAGAGCAGCCCTTCCTGAATCCAGATCGGCACGAAGCTCGCCGAAGGCACCACGATGTCGAAGCCGCTGCCGCCTTGCCTGATCTTGGCGAGCGCGGTGTCGTTGGAATCGTAGTCGGTGACTGTCACCTTGACCTTGTATTTTTCCTCGAATTTCTTGATGAGGTCGGGGCTGGTGTAGTTGCCCCAATTGTAGATGTTGAGTTCGCCATCGGCGCGGGCGAGACCCGCCGAGGCGAACAGCGCGGCGCTGAGTGCCGTCGCAGTCAGTTTCCACTTCATTGTTTCTCCTGTCACTCCTGATCCTTTTTCCTGCTGATGAAAAAGAAGACGGTGACGATCAATATCGAGATCAGCAGGAACACCGTCGAAATCGCGTTGATTTCCGGCGTGATAACGCGCCGGAACTGGCCGAGCATGTAGGTCGGCAACGTGTCCTGGCCGCCGGACTTGACGAACTCCGTGATGACGACGTCGTCCAGCGAGATGACGAAAGCCAGCATCAGCCCGGCAAGGATGCCTGGCCAGAGCAGCGGAAAGGTGACGCGCCGAAAAGCCTTCCAGGGTGTCGCGTAGAGGTCGGCCGCCGCGATCTCCAACGACAGATCCATGTTCTCGAGCCGCGCCCGGATCGGCAGATAGGCAAAGGGAATGCAAAAGGCCGTATGCGCGGCCATCAGGTAGCCCAGCCCCGAATAGCCGGTCCAGATCTTGATGCGAGAGAAAAAGATCAGCAGCGCCACCGCGGTGACGATCTCCGGCACCATCAGCGGCTGGTTGATGAAGGCGTATTTGAAGCCGAGGCCGGGATAGGGTTTCGTCCGGGTCGTAGCGAGTGCAGCCATGGTGGCGACGATCGTGCCAATAGTCGCGGCGACCGAAGCGATTTGCAGCGACCGGATGGAGGCATCGACGACCTGGCTGTTGTTCCAGGCCTGGTAGAACCAGCGCAGCGACACGCCTTCCCAGATCGCGATCGAATTGCCGGCGTTGAAGGCATAGACGACAACCGTGACAATCGGCAGGTACAGCGCGAAAAAGCAGATCATCGCGATGGTCGTGAAGCCGGTCTGCCGGCGAATGTCGAAGCGGCTAGCCATGCGCGCCGCCCTGGCGCCCGGCGGAGCGGACATAGAAGAGCAGCGCGACCATCACGATCGCCATCAGCGAGAGCGACAGCGCCGAGCCGAGCGGCCAGTTACGGCCTTGCCCGAACTGCAGCTCGATCAGATTGCCGAGCATCATATTCTTCGACCCGCCGAGCACGCGCGGGGTGACATAGGCGCCCAGCGCCGGGATGAAAACGAGGATCGAGCCGGCGATGATGCCAGGCTTGACCAGCGGAATGATGACACGCCTCAGCACCTGGAACCGGTTGGCGTAGAGGTCGTAACCCGCCTCGACCAGCCGGAAGTCGATCTTCTCCATGCTGGCATAGAGCGGCAGCACCATCAGCGGCAGATAGACATAGGTCATGCCGACCATCAGCGCGAAATCGGTGAACATCATCTGGATCGGCTGGCTGATGATGCCGAGCTTGATGAGCACCGTGTTGACGATGCCCTCGTTGCGGATCACCTCCTGGATGGCGAAGGTGCGGATCAGCAGATTGGTCCAGAAGGGGATGGTGATCAGGAACAGCCAGACGTTGCGCTGCCGCGCGGGCCGTGTGGCGATGAAATAGGCGGTAGGGAAGCCAAAGAGCAGCGTGAAGATCGTTGTCATAAACGACAGCTTGGCCGAGCGCCAGAAGATCGACAGATGCGCGTCGGCGAAGGCCAGCGTATCGTCGAAGATGTCGCGCTGCATCAACACCGACAGCCAGCCGTCCGTGGAGAATTTCCAAACCACATCGCCGTAGGGCCCCGGCGTCAGGAATGAGTAGATCACGACGATCAGCAGAGGGCCGGTCGCCGCGAGAAAGATGATGATCAGTGCCGGCGCCGACAGCAGCCAGCGATCGCGGATTTCACGGCGTTCGGCGTCCTTGGCGACTTGTTCCGCGCTCGCCATCAGTCCCTCAGCACTTGTGCGGCGTCGTTGCCGATCGAAATGCCGACCTTGTCGCCCCGCTCAAAACCGCAGCCGGCGCTGCGCGTGTTCTGCTGGCGCACGGTGAAGGACTCGCTGCTGTCCAGTCGAACATGGATATGCGTGTCGGTGCCGAAATAGACGATGTTTTCGACCGTGCCCGACAGGTCGCCCTTGCCGCTGGTCAGCTTGGCATGTTCCGGCCTGACCACCACGGTGGCATTGTCCTTCGGCTGAAAGCCCTCGGCCACGGTCGCGTCGATCGTGGCGCCGGATTTGAGCGTTGCGCTTGCCTTGCCGTTGCCCATTCCTGATATGGCCGCGGTCAGGAAATTGGTTTCGCCGATGAAGTCGGCGACGAAGCGCTCCGCCGGCTTGTCGTAGATATCCCAGGGCGTTCCGACCTGCAGGATCTTGCCCGACGACATCACCGCGATGCGGTCCGACATGGTCAGCGCTTCTTCCTGGTCGTGGGTGACGAAGATGAAGGTGATGCCGGTCTCGTGCTGCAGCCGCTTCAGCTCGATCTGCATCTCCTTGCGCAGCTTGAAGTCGAGCGCCGACAGCGGCTCGTCGAGCAGCAGCACTTTCGGCTGCGGCGCCAGTGCCCGCGCCAGCGCCACGCGCTGCTGCTGGCCGCCGGAAATCTGGCTGGTGCGGCGACCGCTGAGCGCCTCCATCTTGACCAGCTTCAGCATCTCGGCGACCCGCGCCTTCACTTCGGCCTTGGGCTTGCCGAGCATTTCGAGGCCGAAGCCAATGTTCTCGGCCACCGTCATATGCGGGAACAGCGCATAATTCTGGAACACGGTATTGACCGGCCGCTTGAACGGCGGCAGCGGCGCGATGTCCTGGCCATGCAGCAGGATCTCGCCGGCGCTCGGGAAATCGAAGCCGGCGATCAGCCGCAGAAGCGTCGTCTTCCCGCAGCCGGATGGACCAAGCAGCGTGAAGAACTCATTTTCGCGGATCGACACCGAAACCGTGTCGAGGGCGGCGACCTGTGACTCCCCGGTACCGAATACCTTGCGGACGCCACGAACTTCAATTGCACTTTTACCCGGTTGTTCCGGCACGATTACCCCATTCTTGTGTCCGCTCTTCAGGGCGGATCCAGTTCCCACTCGATTGTCAGCACACGGCGCATGGCTTGGCAAGCATACATCTGAATGTCGATCCAGAACGCAATTCCCGTGCCGTCGTCAGGCCTGGTAAGTGATCTTGCCGCCGCAGATCGTCGTCACCGGCCGCACCGTATGCAGCGCTTCTGGCGCAGTCGCCTCGATGTCGCCTGAGAGCACCACGAGATCGGCCACAAAGCCTGACTTCAAGCGGCCCTTGCGGTGCTCCATGAACTCGGCATAGGCGCCTTCCACCGTATAGCCGCCGAGCGATTCATGCAGCGAGAAGCTCTGGTCGGGATCGCTGTCTGCCCATGGTTTGCGCAGCATTGCCGCCTGAATGCCCAGGATCGGATCGATCGGCGACACCGGCCAATCGGAGGCGAAGACGACGCGCGCGCCGGCATTCTTCAGCGTCCGCCACGCATAGCTCAGCGGCCAGCGGGCGGGCCCGATGCGCGACACTGTTGGTTCCAGCGGCAAGCCCATGCTGCCCGGCGGATGCGGTGGCTGCATCGAGGCAATGACGCCAAGCTTCGCGAAACGCGGTACGTCGGCGGCGGTGACCACCTCGATATGCTCGACCCGATGCCGGCTGTCGCGCCTGCCATTCGCCTTTTGCGCTGCGTCATAGCCGTCAAGCACGACACGCACGGCGCCGTCGCCAATCGAGTGCACCGCCATCTGCAGCCCGCGCCGGTCGACAGCCACGGCAAGGTCGATGAACTGCTGCGGCGTGAAAAGCGGCTCGCCCACCCAATCCGGACGGTCCGCATATGGCTCGACCATCACCGCCGTCCATGAATCGAGCACGCCGTCGTAGAACACCTTGACCATGCCCGACGACAGCCATTCGCCATTGTAGCGCTCAGCCATCACTGAGGCTTTGTCGAGCATGTCGAGCGTCATGAAATTCTTATAGTGGAACGGCACCTGCACGCGGCACAGCAAGCCGCCCTCGGCCTCGATCTCGGACAGGAGTTCGAGCTGGTGCAAATTGCCGTCCATGTTCTGGATCGATGTGATGCCGTGCCTGGCACACCATTCCAGCCCGCGGCGCATGATCGCCCGGTCGGAGGCCTGCTCCGCCGGCGTCGGCTTCGGGTCCGGCTCGCCGCCAGTGGCCAGGCCGAGCCGCACGCGATCCTCGCCGGCCAGCGCGATCAACGGCCCAAAAGCCTCGCCCTCGCGCAATTCGCCACTGGCCAGCCCGTCGTCGCCCATGACGATCTCGTTGCCGGGACCAAGCCGCTTGCCTCTCAGCAGGCCGGCCAGTTCCAATGCCTTGGTGTTCGCCCACATTGTGTGGTGGTCGGGCGCCGCCATGACGAAGGGCCGGTCCGGCAGGATGCGGTCGAGGTGATGGCGGCTGACCCGCTCAGTCGCCGACAGGATGGTGTAGTCGGCGCCTTGCGCCTGCAGAATGGGCAGGTCCGGCCGCTTTGCTGCATAATGGCGTATAGCGTCGCAAAGCGCCTCGAAACCGTGGACGCCCATCAGCTGGAGGTGATCGAGTTCGGCCGCGCCGGCGAAAAGATGCATATGCGCTTCGATGAAGCCGGGGACGACGGAGCCGCGGCCGGCATCGATGACGCGCGTGCCGGGTCCCTTGTGCTCCAGCACGGTCGCGCGATCTGCGATCGCAATGATTTCGCCGCCCTTGATGGCTATGGCTTCGGCGCGGGGAGTATCGGGATCCATTGTCAATATGCTGGCGTTCTCGACGATCAGATCGGCCGATGGCGGCATAAGTTTCTCCCGTTTGAGCTTAGGCTAGCAGAGTATTGGCGTCTGGCAAGCCGGCCGCTGCCACTCGCAACAGCGGTCCGGAATGCCTCTTGGCGGCGCTGAAACTCTCTGCCACAAAGCAGTCCGTCAATGATAGATGCGCAACTCGAAGAGCGAGCCAGCCGCCCAAATGAAGACTGTTTTCTCCCCTCTCCACGCCGGTCATGCCGGCAATTTCGAACTGATTTCAGGCGCCATTGTGCCGGCCTTCGAGAAGCCCTCGCGCGCCGAGTTCATCAAGGCGAGGGTGGAGAGCGAGCTCGGCCCGATCCTGCCACCCGAGACCCACGACCTCGCCGCCGCCAGGAAGGTGCATACCAGCGACTACATCGATTTCCTGCCGACCGTATGGCCGCTCTGGGAAGCGTCGGGCCGAACAGGTTCGGCCATCCCCTTCACCTGGCCGACGCGCGGCTTGCGCGGCGATGTGCGCCCCCAAACCATCGATGCGCTGCTTGGCTTTTATTCCTTCGACGGCGGCGCCACCTTCGTCAAAGGCACCTGGGAGGCGATCAAGTCATCCTACGACGTGGCGCTGACTGCGGCCGCTCTGGTCAAGGGCGGTGAGACGTCAGCCTTCGCGCTCTGCCGCCCGCCCGGCCATCACGCCGGCGCTGCCTTCATGGGCGGCTATTGCTTCATCAACAATGCCGCCGTTGCCGCGCAATGGTTCCGCGACCACGGCGCCAGGCACGTCTCGATCCTCGATGTCGACTACCATCACGGCAACGGCACGCAGGAGATCTTCTACAGCCGCGGCGACGTGCAGGTGCTGAACCTGCATGGCGACCCGATGACCGAATATCCGTTCTTCCTTGGCCATGCCGACGAGCGCGGCTCCGGGCCCGGCGAAGGCTTCAATGTCAACTATCCCCTGCCGTTCGGCACCGCATGGGATGCCTGGAATGCTTCGCTGGAAGACGCCTGCGCGAAACTTGCGGCTTACGCTCCCGATGTCGTTGTCGTCTCGCTCGGCGTCGACACGTTCGAGAAGGACCCGATCAGCAAGTTCAAGCTGAAAAGCGCCGACTATCCCAAGATTGGCCGTCGCATCGCCAAGCTCGGCCTGCCGACGCTGTTCGTCATGGAAGGCGGTTATGCCGTCGAGGAAATCGGCATCAACGCCGTCGGCGTGCTGACCGGATTCGAAGATCGGTAATGCATGTCGCCCAAAGGGCTGCCCCGGGGCGTTCGACCCGAGAGAGCGCTGCGGTTTTGGGCAACGACATTCGTAAAAAATCTAGGCCGTAGACTCATAGCGCGGAGCCACAGCCGCATTGAGTTCTCGCCGTCGTGCGCAGCCGTGATACTCTCCATCAGTCGGCCCCACACGCCTGCCTTCCGCCATCGCACGAAGCTGTTGTAGCAGGTGGTGCGCGGGCCATAGCGCCCGGGCAGGTCGCGCCAAGGCGCACCAGATCGCAGCACCCAGAAGATGCCGTTCAGCACGCGCCGATCATCAACACGCCTCTTGGCTTGTTGGGTAGCAGCGGCTCGATTACGCGCCATTCCAAGTCTGTCAGGTCATATCGGCTCATGGTGAGCCCTGAATCAGAATCCGGCGCGATGTGAAAGCAGCCTGTCGGCAAAAGCCCCCAATTCAGCCGTTCCGAGCCGGCCGCGCCATACCCATAGGCGGTCATTCACAGATTTAAGGTGATGGCAGCTACGCCCCTTGGCCGCCGATCGTCTGGAGCGCGCCTCTTCCCGGGCCCTCCCATTTCGACAAGCCTAGTTGACGGGAAAGAGCGGATCGATCGTCATTGTCTGCTCTCCGGCGCGTAATGGAGGATGACAACACCTGACTTGAGCGTCCTCGTCTCCAGATGCTTCAGGGGTATCCGGTTCGGGCCGCCCTTGAAGAGCGGCATGCCTCTCCCGAGAATGACGGGGTTGATCCCGAGGTGATACTCGTCGATCAGGCCGTGCTCCATCAGGGTCGCCGTGAGGTCGGCGCTGCCGAACACGAAGATGTCTCCGCCGTCCCTGGTCTTCAGCTTGGAGACTTCTTCCGCGACATTGCCGTTGAAGAGCTTCGTGTAGTTCCAGTCGGCGCTTTTCAGCGTGCGCGAGAAGACCACCTTCTCGATCTTGTTCATGAAATCCGCGATCCAGCCTTGCTCGGACGGCCAATAGGCTGCCATGACCTCGTAGGTTACGCGGCCGAAGATCAGCGTGTCGGCCTTTTCCTGGGTCTCACGAATGTAGTTCTCGAGTTCTTCTTCGAAGACGAACCAGCTGATGTCCCTGTCCGGACCTTCGAAGAAGCCGTCGACGGTCACCATGTCCCATATGATCAGTTTTCTCATAGAACCCTCCTCTTCGTGTATCCCTTCGTGAATTCTCGGCCCTATCCCGCGAAGCGGAAGCGCATGCTGGTGATCTGCCCCGCTTCCGAGACCTCGGTCTTCTCCAGCCTGACCGGCTCCATGCCCATCTGACTGAAGAGGCGGATGCCGTCGCCGATGAGGACGGGCGCGACATGGATGAGGACCTCGTCCACAAGCCCTAATTCGGGCCGACGGGAAGTCGCAGCATTTCAGCGGGATGCGACGAAGCGTTCCAGTTTACCCAGAGTTTGCAGTCCCAGTTCCACGGCACCGAAGCCCTTCGCCTCCTGGAACTCGGCAGCCGTGCTGAATACCATGCCCAGCGTTACCTTCGTTGCCCCGTCTTGATCCTCGAACGAGGCCCAGGCGTCGGCATGTTTCGGCCCGTTTTCACCCCAATGCAGCGTATAGCCGATCCTCTCCTCGGGCCGGACCTCGTTATAGAGATGGTGGTTCGGGAAGACCGTGCCGTCAGGCGCGATCATGTCGAATACCCATTCGCCGCCCGTTCGCAAGTCGATCCTCTTCGTTCGACAGGAGAAGCCTTCCGGCCCCCACCATTGCGGCAGCGTTTCAGAGTTCATCCAGGCGCCCCACACGACGGACCGCGGCGCCTGAATCACCCGCTGCAGCACCATGGTCCGTTCAGCCGCGCCCGCGAGGTTGTCTAGTCCCGCGCCAAACCCTTCTCGATAGCCTGCCTCCATGTCCTCCGCCAGCGAGGAAAGCTGCACCGTCACGACCAACCGGCTGCGCTCGTGCGTGCCCGAGATATCCGCCGTCACCAGCGCGACCGATTGCGTCACGCCTTCGGATGAGATCACCTCGTAATTCACGCTGCACAGCGCCGGCTGCAGCGCCAGCCAGCCGCACTCGCAGCGGATGTCCGGATGGCCCTCTACCTTGCAGAGCGAGACCTCGCGTCCACCCACCCTGGTGTCGGCCTCCAGGAACTCCACGGTGACCGAGGGCGATGGCGCAGCCCAGTTCGCCCGCGCGGCCGGGGCCGTCCATGCCTCCCACAGCACGGCCAATGGCGCGGCCACGTCCCGTTCGAAGGTGAGCGTCGCAAAGCGGCCTTTCCTATCATCAGGCACCGCACGGGTCGCACTGTTTGTAGCGAGGTTCTGTGTCATTCTTCGCTTTCCTTCATCACGTTCATCACAAATGCATCCAACCGGTCGAGCCGAGCCTCCCAGATGGCCCGCTGTTCATCGAGCCATGTCCGCACCGGATCCAGGGCCTTGGGCACGATGGCGCAGGTGCGTATCCGCCCGTCCTTGGACGTGGTGATCAACCCTGCCTCCTCCAGCACGGAAAGGTGCCGCATCACCGTGGGCAGCCGCAGTCCCGTGGGCCCAGCCAGATCCGTTACCCGCGCAGGTGTTTCGGCGAGCCGGGTCAGGATCGACCGGCGGGTCGGATCAGCGAGCGCGTGGAAGAGCAGCGAGAGATCAAGATCATGCTTAGCCATGTCGCTAACTATCGCCCAATTTGCCGGTGGCGCAAGCAAAAACTTCGTCAAGTCGCTAAGTATTTTTTGCCCAACGGGCCGAGTTCTTGGAGCAGGCGGCTTCTGTTGCCGAGTCCGCTGAGAAAGTTGCTCGCAGCGATGCGAGCGCAGGCCGATGCCTGCAATCAAAGACAAATTCCCTGAAGCCGCCAGTCCGCTTCCCACCAATCTCAGCCGTTCGCGTTTTATGGGTTCACGGCAGAAGGCAGGGGGCGCGGCGGGGCGGAAAGTCGGCCACCTCACCGAAGCGCTTCACGCGGCCTGCAAGAATGGCCGCTGACCTGTTCCAGCCACCGCTATCTTATTGTTGGACCATGATCTTCTTTGAAAAGGCGTTCGCCCTTTGCGAAGTCATGCTCTACTTTGAAGGGACGGCATGAGGGCACCGATTCTGGAAGAACGCAGCATTTGAAGTCGGGGAAGCATCCATGATCGACGACGAGCCGGACAGCGAACGCGTCTCGGCGCTGGCGCCGTTCCGGCACGGCATTTTCCGCGCCGTATGGTCCGCCAGTCTGGTTTCGAATTTCGGTGGCTTGATCCAGGGCGTCGGCGCTGCCTGGATGATGACCACGATCGCCACCTCGTCCTATCAGGTTGCGCTGGTCCAGGCCTCGACCACCTTGCCGATCATGCTGTTTGCGCTCGTTGCCGGTGCGATCGCCGACAGCTTTAATCGGCGCAAGGTCATGCTGATTGCCCAGATCTTCATGCTGGTCATCTCGGTTCTGTTGACCGTGTTCACCTATCTTGGCTTGATGACGCCGTGGACGCTGCTCGCCTTCGCCTTCCTGATCAACAGCGGCACGGCGCTTTACAACCCGTCATGGCAGGCTTCTGTCGGTGACATGGTGCCGCGCGCCAAGCTGCCTGCGGCCGTCGCGCTCAACTCCTTGGGCTTCAACCTGACGCGCAGCGTCGGCCCGGCGATCGGCGGCATCATCGTTGCCGCCGCAGGTGCTGCAGCGGCTTTTGCCGCCAACGCTTTGAGTTATGTCGGGCTCCTCATCGTGCTTGCCCGCTGGAAGCCGGACCTGCCAGCCTCGACACTGCCGCGCGAGACGCTGGGCGCGGCGATGGGCGCCGGCCTGCGCTACGTCGCCATGTCGCCCAATATCGGCAAGGTGCTGGTCAGGGGTGCGGCTTTTGGCTTCAGCGCCGGCGCGGTTCTGGCGCTGCTGCCGCTGGTGGCGCGCGATGTCGTCAAGGGCGATGCCTTGACCTACGGCATCATGCTCGGTGCTTTCGGTGTCGGTGCCGTCGGCGGCGCGCTGATCAGCGTCCGGCTGAGGCAGATCCTGTCCAGCGAGACGATGGTGCGCATGGCATTCGCCGGCTTCGCGCTCTGCGCCTTCAATGCCGCCGTCAGCGACCACGCCTGGCAGACGTCGCTCGGGCTGTTCATCGGCGGCGCCTGCTGGGTGATCGCGCTGTCGCATTTCAACGTCACCGTGCAGATGTCGACGCCGCGCTGGGTGGTCGGCCGGGTGCTCTCGGTCTATCAGACGGCGACCTTCGGCGGCATCGCGCTCGGCAGCTGGATTTGGGGTGTCGTCGCCGATGCGCATGGCGCCGAATTCGCGCTGATCGCGGCCGCTGTCGCGATGCTGGCGGGCGCCGCGGTTGGCCTGTTGTTGCCGTTGCCGCAGCAGGCGGTGCTCAACCTCGATCCGCTGAACCGTTTCAAGGAGCCGCATCTTGCGCTCGACCTAAAACTGCGCAGCGGCCCCATCGCCATCATGATCGAGTACATCATTCGCGAGGAGGACGTGCCGGAATTCCTAGCCACCATGGCTGAACGCGGCCGCATCCGCCGCCGTGACGGCGCCCGCAACTGGACGCTGGCGCGCGATCTCGAAAATCCGGCAATATGGATCGAGCACTATCACACGCCGACATGGCTCGAATACATCCGCCACAACAAGCGGGCCACCCATGCCGACGCTGTTATCGGCGAGCGCGTACGGGCGCTGCACAGCGGCGACGAGCCGCCACGCGTCCGTCGCATGATCGAACGCCCGACAACCGCCGGAACGGCGATCGTCATGCCGAAAGGACCGATCGAGCATTAGGCCGTGCCGGTGTGTCCAGCTGGATGAGCACATGACGCTCCAATCCATGCGCTAACCCTAACGGGTCACACCGAACACCAATCGGCGCACCCTACCCGCGCCTCAGGATGCAGCGCGCAGGCTTGTACGGACGCGCCGCCTGCTTGTGGCGCGGGCCTTCTCCGCCACGACACCGGTGATCTCGACCACGCCGTTCTCATGCGGCCTGGCGTTTGTCACCTTGTGGAGACGCTCATAGGGCAACAGTTCCTTGACGCGGGCATCGAGCAACGCGACTTCGGCTCGCAGATCCTCGCATTCCTGCCTCTGGACATCGAGCTGTATCTGTTCGGATGCCTGCTGCAGGGAAAGCTGCGAAAAATTCGCGCTCACCGTCGAAAGGTGCAACTTGTCGTTTTCGTTCTCCTTTCTGAGAGCGGACAACCTTTCCTCCGCAATTTGCTTTTCGGCCACAGCGTCGCTCCATTGAGCCTTGAGATTGGCGATCTCGCTGGCGGCTTGACTGTTCTCGTTCGAGGCAACTTCCAATCGTGATTGGAGGTTGCGAATTTCAGAGCGCAGGCCGCCGATCTCCGTGAAACTACGCGCACGCTCGGCCTCCCTGTCACCTTCCATGATACGGGCCGCTTCCGTCATTTCCGACAGTTTCGCTTGCGCGATATCGAGCGATTTCTGCAGCCGCATTTCCTCTTTCTCGCTCTTGCCAAGCGCAGCCAGCAGTTCCGAAAGTCGCGCCGCGTCATTGGCATGAATCGTCGAGAGTTCATCCAGCCTGTGCCGCGCCTCAGCTTCCCGTTTCAGCGCCTTGTCGAGATCGATCGACAGGCTGACATGTTTTTCCCTCAGTATCTCGTTCTCGCGTGCGCATCTGTTGGCCTCGGTCGTTTTGGCCGAAAGCGTTTTGACGAGGTCGCCGAACTCCGCTTCGCGTTCTGCGCTCGCATTGCCTGCCACGACGAGTTCCAGCCTTGCTGCAGCCAGCGCACCGCGAAGTGCCTCCTTGTCCTCGACCAGGCCTATCTCGCGCTGCTGCAGGGCCTCGACAGCGCTTTCACGCTCGCGCTGCTTTCTGGTCGCGTCGTGGAGCTGCTCCGACAGCACTCTTTGCTGCGTGGTCAGGCTGACATTTGCCAGTTCCAGTTCGTTGGCGCGAAGAATGTCCCCGTGAAGCAGCTTCAGGAATTCGCCTGTCAGATGATGCGAGGTCGCGATCTCCGACAGTTTCGTGTTGATCTCCTCCAGATACTCCCGTGCATCGTCAAAGAGCCCATCAACGGCATTTAACGCAGCCAGGCGGGTTTGTGTATGGGAAGTCAGCCGTAATGCGATCTCGGGAGTGTCCGCATCGTCCTCAGGCTGAGAGTTGTCATTCCTTGCCGCGAGATTCTCATCCGGGACGTCATTCAACGGCGATTGGTAGTCCAGGTTGAGACACTCGTCGAATGCATCCGCCAAATCGGCTTCGAGCTCCTTGAATGCTCTGTCCACCTTCTCGGCACGCTTGATCAGACTTTTGATTCTCATGACTGAACGTCCCCCCCTTCTAGCGCCACCATCAGATGTCGATCATCGCCTCCCGGATACGGGTTCATCTTACCTCCCCTGATCGTCCGCGGTCGCCGCGTGAGATGACCGCTCTTGATTCTCCTGTCGTGGTCCCGTTTACACCACCTCTGAGCGCAAAAGGCCGAGCCTACGCTAGGGACAGGCTTGGCCACTGTCCTCGTCTGTTTGAATGATGCAAACTGTAACTGCCCTGATTGTCGCGGGCTTTCGGGCAAACAACCCACCGGAGGAACGTCCGCCGGAGTTCAAGACCTTGGGTACCGACAGCTACTGACCGCACATCCGCGATCATCGTCGTGCCGCTATCGGGAGAGGACGCGAATGCGGCTCTGAAACTCACCCCGATCGACATAGCATCCCCGCAGATGTCTCAGCCCCGTGTTTGGGTTGAACGATTGGCGGCCGTGAAGCACCCGGCGATTGTCGAAGACCGCCATTTCGCCGGCCTTGAGGCGGTAGGCTATTTGAAAACGCGAGCTGCGGATCATCATCAGCTCGCGATAAGCCGCCTAGAAGGGGGTGCATATCTCGGAGGGAAGGTCGATGACATCGACAAGATGGGCGTTGAACCGCAACTCTGTCACGTCTCCATTGCGTCGAGTTACGATCACAGGAAACCGACCGCGCAGATCGTAGTTTTCGTCGTGAAAACGATAGGGGATATCGACCTCGCACAAGAGACGGTAGGCTTCCGGATCTTCCGCCTGTAATGCGGCCACGACCGCAAACCCGTCGGCAAAGACCGATCCACCGCCTTCAGCTTCATTGGCGATACAATGCAGGAATTGATAGCCGGGCGGCACCTCCTGGTTGGCGAGATCGGTGTGTAACGGCAGGGCGACTGGGGTGTAGGCCAGGTTGTTCGGGTTCGGCATCGACACGACTTCGAACATAGTGCCGAAATTTGTCTGGCGCGGGAAACCTACCCGCTCTGCCGCACGCCGCCCGGCGTCGGGATCATCGCCAAGCCCCTCGACGATGGAGAGCCCGTATGCAGCCGTCGCCTTCAGCCAGGCAAGCAGATCGGCATCGCTTTGAAAGAGGTCCCCGGCAGAGTAACGCGGTATGGTTTCAAGATCATCGAGCCGTCCCAGAGTTTCGGAGCGATCTCAGCCGGATCGTCCCGCTTTCTGCCCGGGCGGTAGGATTCAAAGAAATGGCCCGGTATTTCCTCCTCGGCCTGGTCGTTCGGCCAGACAATGCTCACCGCGCCGCGTCTGTCCTACACGTTGAGGGGTCTGAGCGAGGCGTCTACGCTAGAGCGGGATGAATTGAGTCTGAATCGAAAGGGGATTCCCGAAGGCGAGCAAATCTGATTCAACCTGCTGGCTGGGTCAGGAGGCCAGCATGGATGGGCAAGCCTTACTCGATGGATCTTCGCACGCGGGTGGTAGCGTCGGTTGAGCAGGAGGGCCTGTCGCGACGTCAGGCGGCAGAGCGCTACGGGGTTGGAATCAGCACGGTCATCCGATGGGTGCGCCGCTTGCGCGAGACGAACAAGCTGACACCCGGCAAGATGGGTGGGCACAGACCGAAGAAGATTGCCGGAGAGCATCGGGAGTGGCTGCTGCGGCGCTGCCGGGCGGCGGAGTTCACACTGCGCGGTCTTGTGGCCGAGCTTGGCGATCACGGCCTGAAGGTCGATTACCGCTCGGTGTGGGAGTTCGTTCACGCCGAGAAGCTCAGTCACAAAAAAAGACGCTGATCGCCAGTGAGCAGGATCGCCCGGATGTGGCGCGCCGGCGGGCACAGTGGGTAAAGTATCAGGACCGCATCGATCCTTCCCGCCTGGTGTTCATCGACGAGACCTGGACCAAGACCAATATGGCGCCGCTCAGAGGATGGGCGCCGCGCGGCGAGAGGATCAAGGCCAAGGTGCCGCACGGTCATTGGAAGACCATGACCTTCTTGGCGGCACTGCGCCACGACCGTGTCGATGCACCATGGCTGATCGACGGACCGATCAACGGCGAGCGTTTCCAGCTCTATGTCGATGCGGTTCTCGTCCCAACCCTCAAGCCCGGTGACATCGTCATCATGGACAATCTCGGTTCGCACAAGGGCAAGGCCGTGCGCCGTGCCATCCGCTCGGCCGGCGCCAGGCTGTTCTTGCTGCCCAAATACTCCCCCGACCTCAACCCTATTGAGAAATTCTTCGCCAAGCTCAAGCATTGGCTGCGCAAGGCTGCCAAGCGAACGGTCGAGACCGTCTGTGACGCCATCGGCCAAATCCTCGGCACTGTCACTTCAACCGAATGCAGAAATTACTTCATCGAGGCCGGCTATGCGCCAACCTAAATTCATCCCGCTCTAGTCAGGTCGAATATTCGCTCTTCGGTCTGTGGGTGAAACGCCGATGGTGCATTATCCTTTAGCCAAAGCCAGGGATAGCAGACTGTTTCGCCTGACGAGAAAGTCACGGCAAGCGCGGTCTCCCGGGCTTCCACGGAAAGCATGGTATTCATGATTGTGTCTCTCTGAACACGAAATTAAATTTTCAGCTTGGATCAGGCCCGCAGGCCATCAACCCAGCGGTGGTGGCCACCACAAACTCGGCTTCCCATAACGATGGGATCCGGGATTTCTGTTCGGTTCTTCGAGCACTCGATCTCCAGGTGAAACCTGGCTCCAGGTGAAATCTGGTGCACACCGCGATGGTGGCGGTCATTTGCCGGCGGTGTCCAGCTAAATGCGATGGGACCGCCATTCCTCTCCCGGCTGCCTCTCGTGGACAACCCAGCTTCGCTGCGGCGATAGAACCCATCCTCATCTCGGGGAACCGCGTTGACGTAAACGTCAACCCAAAGCTATATGCGCCAGCGACCGTGATCGCGAAATGCGCAAGACGGCGACTTCGGCCAGATCGAAGTGCCAATCTGCCACAAACGCAACGAGACGAGGAGAACGGCCATGAGCGTTCAGGAAATTGCCGACAAGATCAGCGCGCGCGTGGCGAGTGCCGGGTTCGATCGTTCCGTGAAATTCGATACCGGCGGCGACGGTGTCATCGTCATCGACGGCGCTGATGTCTCGACCACCGACGCGCCGGCCGACTGCACCATAAAGCTTTCGCTCGACGATCTGGAGTCGCTGATATCAGGCGATCTCAACCCGACCATGGCGTTCATGTCCGGCAAGATAAAGGTCGAAGGCGACATGAGCGTCGCCATGGCGCTGAGCCAGTTGATCGGCTGATCCAACCAATTCGGGATGAAAACAAGCCGCCGCCCGATGGGCGGCGGCTTATTTCCGATCCGTCAGGCCGCGAGCGGCAGTCGCTGTGCCTTCAGTTTGCGCCCTGCCGCCTTCAGCGTGCCCTGGGCGCCGGCGAGTGCGCCTTCCACCAGTTCCAGCGCCAGCAGGCGGTGCCGCTCATAAGGGCCCGGCATCGCAAGCGAGCCGGTTTTTTCGGCCGAAAACCCGAAGCGCTGGTAATAGGGCGCATCGCCGACCAGGAGGATCGCCGCATGGCCGAGGCGCGCGGCTTCAGCGATCGCATGGCGCATCAGCGCCGAGCCGATGCCGGTATTCTTGATTGCGGGATCGACGGCGAGCGGGCCAAGCAGAAGGGCTGCCCGACCGCCCTCGCCCAGCACGACATCCCATAGCCGCACGGTGCCGGCGACAGCACCCGATGCATCGCGCGCGACAAAGGTCAGGCCTTCCGAAGGCCGGCGGCCGCGCCGCAGCTTTTCCGATGATTTTTTCCGGCGCTTCGGCCCCATGGCGCGATCGAGCAAAGCCTCGCGCGCCGAAACGTCAGCAGCGGTTTCGGCGGTGATGACGAAGGCGCAAGCAGTCTCCCCCCTCGAGGGGGAGATCGACCGCTGCGCAGCGCCTTCAACAATGAAATCCACAATTTCCATTTCCGCGATCCTTCACGAGCGGATTGTTCCACAGGCGAACCGAAGCGGGCGATCTCGTCGCCCGCACCGGGTGATCTGAGGGCCGAAGCCGTCAGATCACGTAGGATCGGAGAGGCTCGAAGCCGTTGAAGGCGACCGAAGCGTAGGTCGTCGTGTAGGCGCCGGTGCCCTCGATCAGCACCTCGTCGCCGATGGTCAGCGACAGGGGCAGCGGATACGGCGTCTTCTCGTACATCACGTCGGCCGAATCGCAGGTCGGGCCGGCGAGCACGCACGGAGCGGTCTCGGTGCCGTCATGCGCGGTCACGATCGGGTAGCGGATCGCCTCGTCCATCGTCTCGGCGAGACCGCCGAACTTGCCGATGTCGAGGAAGACCCAGCGCACATTGTCGTTGTCGGCCTTCTTCGAGATCAGCACGACTTCCGACTTGATGACGCCGGCATTGCCGACCATGCCACGGCCCGGTTCGATGATCGTCTCGGGAATCGCGTTGCCAAAATGCTTGCGCAGCGCCGAGAAGATCGCCTGGCCATAGGCCTGTGCCACCGGCACATCCCTGAGGTAACGGGTCGGGAAGCCGCCGCCCATATTGACCATCTTGAGCACGATGCCTTCCTCGGCGAGCGACGCGAACACCTTTTTGGCATCGCCGAGCGCGCGGTCCCAGGCGGTCAGGTCGGTCTGCTGCGAGCCGACATGGAACGACACGCCATAGGCGTCGAGCCCTAGGGTCCTGGCATGGCGCAGCACGTCGACCGCCATCGCCGGCACGCAGCCGAACTTGCGCGACAGCGGCCATTCGGCGCCTTCGCCGTCGGTCAGCACGCGGCAGAACACACGGGCGCCGGGTGCAACGCGGGCGATCTTCTCGACCTCCTCGACGCAGTCCACCGCGAACAGCCGGATGCCGAGCTGATAGGCGCGCTGGATGTCGCGCTCCTTCTTGATGGTGTTGCCGAAGGAGATGCGGTCCGCCGGCGCACCGGCGTCCATCGCCATCTCGACTTCGGCAACGGAAGCGGTGTCGAAGGACGAGCCCATCGCAGCAAGGAGGCGCAGGATTTCCGGCGCCGGATTTGCTTTCACCGCATAGTAGATTTTGGAATCGGGAAGCGCCTTCTCGAAGGCGCGGAAATTGTCGCGCACGACATCGAGATCGACGACGAGGCATGGGCCGTTCGGACGTCGGGTGGCGAGGAAGTCAAGGATGCGCTGGGTAGCCATCGGGGTCTCTCCATCAGCGCCTTTCGGCGCGCACAAAGGCTGCGGGACGCGGGTCATCGACCTCGCGAACACGCGGTGGACAAAGGCGGGACGTCAAATCCATGGAACCAGCCGGTGGAGACCCCGGAACCATGAAGCGCCGTCTCGCGGCGGTGAACCTTGGCCTTGCCCGGCCTCGGTTCGCTTTGTCTGCCTTGGCTTGGATGGGAGACCCGTCCGCACTGCCGGCAATGAAGGTGTGCCTCTTCAGTAACCCCGGTCTTTGGACAACCGGCAGAACACCAGAAAGGCCCGCACCGTCGTTGCTTCAAGGTGTCCTCGATCTGGCGGTTGGCCGCTAAACCGACTGGAGGGGTTAGCTCCAGTTACCTTACCGATATCCCTCACCATTTTGAGGATCGGCGGACACCCACAGGCACGTGCGACTTTGGGCAAGGGCGATATAAGGTCGAAGGATTTCACAATCAATAAAAATCGTATGGCAGGTTGTAAAATTTCCGGCAGCGCACAATGTTGGACAGACTGTATCCGGATATCGAACGCATGACAGGCACTCGCGGCCCCCTGAACGCTTTTCTCGACCTTGACGATGTCCCTGTATCCAATGCGCAATCCGGCCCGCTTGCCGGCCTGCGGCTGGCCGTCAAGGATATTTACGACGTGGCCGGCTACCGCACCGGCTGCGGCAATCCGCAGAAATACCAGGAGGCTTCCCCCGCCTTGGCGACAGCGCCGGCCGTCCAGGCGCTGCTTGATTCGGGCGCGCGCTTCGTCGGCAAGACGCAGACCGATGAACTGGCCTTCTCCCTGATGGGGCTGAACGCGCATTTTGCGTCGCCGGTCAATTCGGCAGCACCGGACCGCATCACCGGCGGCTCGTCCTCCGGTTCCGCCGCCGCGGTCGCCGGCGGGCTGGCCGACATCGCCACCGGATCCGACACCGGCGGCTCGATCCGAGCCCCGGCAAGCTTTTGCGGTCTGATCGGCCTCAGGGTCACGCATGGCCGCATCTCGCTCGTTGGCACCATGCCGCTGGCCCCGTCCCTCGATACGTTCGGGTGGTTTGCCAAGGATATGGCGACCTATGACAAGGTCGGCGCGGTGCTGCTCGGCAATGATCTGCATCGCCACGAATTGCAGCGTCCGCTCGCCCTGGATGCGCTGGACGGGCTCGTGCTCGGCCCGCGGGAAGCCGATGAATATCGCGGCCTGGTCCGCCATGTCTCTTCGGTGATAGGCGCGCCGCGGGTCATTGCGCCGCTCTCGCATTCCACCGACGATCTCTACTGGTGCTTCCGCAAGCTGCAGGGGTACGAGGCCTGGCAAAATAATGGTGCCTGGATCTCGCAGGGTGACCGGATGCTCGGTCCCGGCGTCAAGGACCGCTTCGAGCATGGCGCGACCATCGACGCGGCAACCGCACAACGTGAAACGGAACGTCGCGTTTCGTTTCGTCTTGAACTTGCCGACCTGCTTGGCGAGGACGGCGTCCTTGTGCTGCCGACCGTTCCGGGTGCCGCCCCGCTCAAGGCTGATTCCTTCGACGATTTGCAGACCTATCGCGAACGCGCGCTGAGACTGCTGTGTCTTTCCGGTCTGTCGGGCTTTCCGCAGATCACCCTGCCGCTGGGCCATGTCGACGGCGCCCCTTTCGGCCTCTCGCTGCTCGGACCTGAGAACAGCGACCGGCAGCTAATGGCGCTTGCCGCGCGCATCCTTTCAGGCCACCAAAGGAGCGCATGACATGGACACGCTGACCCGCATGCGCGCCTTCATCGACGTGGTCGAGGCCGAAGGTTTTTCGGCAGCAGCGCGCAAGATCGGCCGCTCCAAGGCGCTGCTGTCGAAATATGTGCGCGAGTTGGAGGACGAGCTCGGCGCGTTGCTGCTCAACCGCACCACCAGGCAGTTCTCCCTAACCGAGGCCGGCCACACCTATTACCGTCGCGCCTCGGAAATCGTCCGCGAGGTCGACAGCCTGGCCGATGCGGTGCGCGAATCCTCCGGCGACGTGCGCGGCAGGATCAAACTTTCAGCACCGCGCACTTTTGCTGACGCACCGATCGGCCAATCGCTGATCGACTTCGCCAAGCAGCATCCCGACATCGTGCTCGACATTCATCTCGACGACCGCTTCGTCGATCTGGTCGAGGAAGGTTTCGATCTCGCTGTGCGCATTTCGCGGCTGGAGAACTCCTCGCTGATCGCGAGGCGTCTGGCGCCGTTTTCGGTGCGGCTCTGCGCATCGCCCGAACTGATCGTAAAGCACGGCATGCCGGTGCGGCCGCAGGACCTTGGCCGCGTGCCCTGCATCATCGACACCAATGGCCGCTGGCTGACCAACTGGCCGTTCAAGGGCGACAGCGGCGACACGGTAACCGTTTCGGTCTCCGGTCCGATTGAGGTCAACAGCCCGATGGCGGCAAGGGCCGCCGCCGTGGCGGGATTGGGATTTTCCATCCTGCCGGATTTCATCGCCGCGCCCGATATCGAAAGTGGCCGGCTGGTCACCGCGCTGGATGACCGCATCCTGCCGGGTGGCGGCATCTTTGCGGTCTATCCGCACCGACGCTATTTGCCTGCGAAAGTTCGCGTCTTTGTCGATTTCCTGGTGCAGTGGTTCAAGACGATTGACAATGCTTGAGCTTTTAGCCGCCGGGGGGTCCCATTTTCGCCCCCTTTCTGGTAACTCTCGACAGTCACCGAAGTCGATGGAATCACCACCCAGAATGCACCTGAAACGGCAAGCAATCATGATGGCTTCGGCCATGGCGGCGACATTTGCCACGGTCGGGCCAGCAAATGTGCATCCCCATGTCTTCGCCGAGGCTCGCCTCGAAGTGATCCTCAGCCCGGATCACCAAAGTGTGAAGGCCTTGCGCCATGTCTGGCGCTTCGACGATTTGTTTTCGAGCACGGTGATGATGGAGTTCGACAAGAATTCCGACCTGAAGCTCGATGACACGGAGCTGAAGGCAGTCGCCGACACCGTCCATGCTTCGCTGGCGGAGTTCAATTACTTCCAGCTCGTCACCGTCGACGGCAAGGATGAGGCGATGAGCCCGCCGCCGCAGCTGATGGCGAATTTTGACAACGACCAGCTCATCATCCTGTTCGAATCCGAACCTAAGGCGCCGACCAGGCTGGCCGGCAAGATCGATATCGGCGTCTATGACCCGACCTTCTACACGGCGATCGATTTCACCGAGGATGCCAATCTGCAGGTCGCCGGCTTGCCGTCGACATGCACGAGCAAGGTCGTTCGTCCGAACCCCGACGAGGCGATCGCCGCGAACCAGAAGACCCTGACGGACGCCTTCTTCAACGATCCGACAGGCACCGATATGAGCAAGATCTTTGCGACCAAGCTTGAACTGAACTGTCGGCCAGAAGGATAATCCGGTGACGAAACCGTCCCTGCGTTTGGCCTTCGGCCTTTTGGCCGTCGCCCTTGTGATGACGCACTTCCTCGGCGCCGCCCACGCCCAGAGCTCGCTCGGCATCGGCACCAATGACGGGATAGCTCCAACCACCGGCCCGTTCGCCCATATCCTGATGTGGATCAACCTGCGCCAGCAGGAATTCTACCGCGCGCTTGCCGGCGCGATGAAGGCGATGCGCGAGGACGGCAGCAAGCTGTGGCTGCTTATCGGCCTGTCCTTCGCCTATGGCATCTTCCATGCTGCCGGCCCCGGTCACGGCAAGGCGGTGATCTCGTCCTACATGGTGGCGAACGAAGTCGCGCTCAAGCGCGGCATCATGCTGTCGTTCGTCTCGGCCCTGCTGCAGGCGCTGACGGCGATCCTCGTGATGATGCTCGCCTACTTCGTCCTGCGCGGCACCACCATATCGATGACCGATGCGGCCTGGTTCCTCGAAGTCATGAGTTTTGTCTTCGTCACCCTGTTCGGCGCCTGGCTTTTGTGGCGCAAGGCCGGCCCCGCTATCCTTCGTCTGTTCGGCGCGAACCCTGCCTACAGCCTGTCGGCGGCCCATGCCGGCCATTTGCAAACAGGCCACTCACATTCCGCACATGCTCATTCGGCGCATTCCCATGCGCTTCACGCACATGGCCACGATGGACACAACCATGATCATGGCGCACACGACCATCGCCATGACCATGGCGGGCACGATCATCATCACCATGCGGCGGGCGAAGTCTGCGAGACGTGTGGACATTCACACGCGCCAGACCCGGCGCTGCTTTCCGGCGACCGTTTCGACTGGCGCACCGCCTGGTCGGCGGTGGCTGCCGTCGGTATCCGGCCCTGCTCGGGCGCGCTGATCGTGCTGAGCTTTGCCATGCTCAACGGGCTGTGGTTCGGCGGCATCCTGTCGGTGCTGGCGATGGCGCTCGGCACCGCGATCACGGTCTCGATCCTGGCGACGCTGGCGGTGACGGCCAAGAACTGGGCAGTCTATTTCGCCGGTGACGGCCGCATGGGCAACCGCATCCACTCGATCGTCGAGATCGGCGGCGCAGCCTTCGTCTTCCTGTTCGGGTTGCTGTTGTTGTCGGCCAGCCTGACGGCTGGCGGATGACGCCTTTGCGCGTCCGATTGGACGCAGCGCTCTAGCTTGCGATTCTGCCGCCCAGCTCGTCCTCGATATGGGCGCGGATGATGTCGTCGAAGCTGGTTTCGGCGGCAAAGCCAAGCTCCCTCGACCGCCGCGCCTCGAAGCGTGTCGGCCAGCCCTTGACGATCGCCCAGATCGTATCGTCGGGCTCCTCGCGGATCAGTTTCACCGCCTTGGCGCCGGCAACGCGTTCCAAGGCCTCGATCTGCTCGCCGACGGTGACGGCGACCCCGGGCATCGTCAGATTGCGGCGCGGCCCGACGGCGCTGCCGTCGATCCCTGCTGCGTGGATCAAAAAATTCACCGCGGAGCGCGGGCTGGCGTGGGTGTGCACGACAGAGCGCGGCACCGGCAATATTGCTTCCTGGCCGCTCAACGGCTCGCGGATGATGCCGGAGAAGAAGCCCGAGGCCGCCTTGTTCGGCTTTCCGGGCCTGACGCAGATGGTCGGCAGCCTGATGCCGACGCCGTCGAAGAAGCCGCGCCGCGTATAATCGGCGAGCAACGCTTCGCCCATCAGCTTCTGCGTGCCGTAGGAGGTCAATGGCGTCGGGTGGAATTCGTCGGGGATGACGTCCGGAAACGGTGCGCCGAAAACGGCGATCGACGAGGTGAAGACGACGCGCGGCGCAAACCCCGCCAGCCTTATGGCATCGAACAGCGCCCTTGTGCCGTCGAGATTGACGCGATAGCCGAGATCGAAATTGGCTTCCGCCTCGCCCGACACGACGCCGGCGAGATGGAAGATCACGTCGGGGCGCGACGCGACCAGCCGTTCCATCGCGCTCGCCGCGGCGAGATCGCCTGTATGGATGGTGACGCCGACGCCTTCCAGCGCCGGCGCCTGCGGCGGCACGATATCGTGAAGCTCGAGCGCGGCGATCTTCCGGCCGCTGAGCGTTCCGTCCGTCGCCAGCCGGGCGATGAGCTTGCGGCCGACCATGCCTGCCGCGCCGGTAATCAAAACACGCATATCAATGATCCTTTTTGCGCTGGCTGCGGCCACGCAGCCAAAACACGACGAAAATGGCCACCATGAAGACAGCGGCAATTACAGCGGCAAGAATGGTCGAGACGCGGCCGGCCGCCAGCATCACGGTTGGCAAATAGTAGGCGGCGATGCCGAACAGCAGCAGCACCCAGAGGGCACCTATCGCCGCGTTGCGCGTGTCGCGATCCATCACGCGGCCCTGACCCGGCGGGAATTCATCAAGTTCGTTACCAATGCCATGGAACTCCCGGAGTCAGTGGCCATGATGCGGAGCCGCATCGTGCGCATGGTCGTGCTCGCCATCGTGGCCATCATGGCTGTCGGCGCAATGGCCGAATTCCGGTTCTACGGTGGCGTGGGCAATGCCATGCTCGGCGGCAAGCCGCTTCTTGATGGCGCTGACCGCCTTGTGGGCATCGACGCCATCGCTGAGGCAAGCATGCAAGGTCGCCATGTTGCTTGACCCGTCGAGCGACCAGACATGCATGTGATGCACCTCGCGCACGCCCTTGACTGTCCCCTCTATGTCCCTGGCGATCAGGTCGCGATCGAGGCTCGCCGGCACGCCTTCGAGCAGGACATGGGCTGCTTCGCGCATCAGCGACCAGGCCGTGGACAGGATCAGCAGCGAGACAAGGACGGACAGGATCGGATCGATAGGCGTCCAGCCCGTTGCCAGGATGACCAGCGCAGCTATGATCGCCGCCGCCGAGCCAAGCAGGTCGCCGAGCACGTGCAGGATGGCACCGCGCATGTTCAGGCTGTCGCGGTCGCCGCCATGCAGCACGAAGAAGGAGCCGATATTGACCAGCAGACCGGCGATCGCGACGACCAGCATCGGCCCGCCGAGCACGGGCGCAGGCGTCAGCAGGCGTTCCCAAGCCTCATAGATGATCCACAGCGCAATGGCGAAGATGGCGATGCCGTTGGTATAGGCGACCAGCGTTTTGACCCGGCCGAAACCATAGGTGAGGCGAACGGTGGCCGGCCGGCCGGCCAGATGAAAAGCATACCAGGCAAGGCCGAGCGCAATACAGTCGGCCAGCATGTGGCCGGCATCCGCCAGCAGCGCCAGCGATCCGGTGAAGAGACCGCCAAGCGCCTCCACGACCATGAAGCCGGCGGTCAGGCAGGCTGCGATCAGCACCCGTTTCTTGTCGGTCGAGCCGTGCACATGACCGGCGCCGTGGCTGTGGTCATGCCCTTGCGAACCATGGTCATGCGCCATCTGCAAACTCCTGTTAGAGCCTGATCCATCCCGGCAGAATCGGGATGGAGGCTCAATCTTCCTGTTTGACCATGATCTTGCCCGAAAACCGGCTTCCACTTTTCGGGATCAGGCCTCCACTTTTCGGGATCATGGTCAGGCGCCGAACTCGGCGCGGAAATCCTCGAGCCGTCGCTTCTGGCGACCGTCCCCATCGAAATTGGCCGGATCGAGCCATGCCTCATAGGCTCTGCGCAGTGCCGGCCACTCCTTGTCGATGATCGCGTACCACGCGGTATCGCGGTTTTCGCCCTTGACCACAAGATGCTGGCGGAAAATGCCCTCGAACTTGAAGCCGAAACGCTCCGCCGCGCGCTTCGACGGCTCGTTGCGGTTGTTACATTTCCATTCGTAGCGGCGATAGCCAAGTTCATTGAAGATATATTTCATGAACAGGAACTGCGCCTCCGTCGCCGCCGGCTTGCGCGAGATCAGCGGCCCCCAATAGATGTTGCCGATCTCGATCACGCCATGGGCCGGATCGATTCGCATCAGCGTCTGGCGTCCGGCGACCTTGCCGCTGGCCTTGTCGATGACCGCGAAGAACAGCGGGTCCTCGCTGGCTTCGGCCTTGTCCAGCCATGGCTGGAAGGCGGCGCGGGTCTGCGGTGGATAGTCGAACAGCCAGGCGAAGCGGCCATCGACGTCAGGCACCGACGACGCCTCGAACAGGCCGTCGCCGTGCTTTTCGGCGTTGAGCGGTTCCAGCCTGACAGTGCGCCCCTCCAGGACTTTGCGTTCGGGCCGCGGGCGCGGTTGCCAATTCTTGAGGTTTTCCGACACCCAAAGCTCCAATCCGTTTGACTTTTGCGAAAGGACGCTCACAAAAACGCTCGCTCGGTGAAAGAACCACACGGACAGGAAAAATGCTCCACACGATTTCGGCCTTCGATCGTCTCGGCGAGGAAAACGCCTTCGCGGTGCTGGCTCGTGCCACCGCGCTCGCCCATCAGGGCCGCGATATCGTCAATCTCGGCATCGGCCAGCCCGACTTCAAGACGCCGCAGCACATCGTCGAGGCGGCGATCAAGGCGCTGCGCGACGGCCACCACGGCTATACGCCGGCCAACGGCCTGCTGGCGACACGCGAAGCGGTGGTGCGCCGCACGCTGACCACCACCGGCGTCGAGGTTTCGCCGGAGGCGGTGATGATCCTGCCCGGCGGCAAGCCGACCATGTTTGCCGCGATCCTGATGTTCGGTGAACCGGGCGCCGAGATCCTCTATCCCGATCCCGGCTTTCCCATCTATCGCTCGATGATCGAGTTCACAGGTGCTGCTCCGGTACCGGTTCCGATGCGCGAGGAGAACGGCTTTGCCTTCTCGGCGCAGGAGACGCTGGCGCTGATCACGCCGAAGACCAGGCTGCTGATCTTAAACTCGCCGGCCAACCCGACCGGCGGGGTCACCCCCCGCGCCGAGATCGAGAAGCTGGTCAAAGGGCTGGAAGCGCACCCTGATGTCGCCATCCTCTCCGACGAGATCTACGACGTGATGACCTACGACGGCGAGACCCATTGCTCGCTGCTGAATTTCCCTGAGATCCGCGACAGGCTGATCGTGCTCAACGGCTGGTCGAAGACCTGGGCGATGACCGGCTGGCGCATGGGCTGGTCGATCTGGCCGAACGACGACAAGGGCGCCCACCTCTACGACAAGGTGCGCAAGCTGGCGGTCAATTGCTGGTCCTGCGTCAACGCGCCGAGCCAGTATGCCGGTATCGCGGCCATCGACGGTCCGCAGGACGACGTCGACAAGATGATGCGCGCCTTCGACCGCCGCAGGAAAGTCGTGGTCGAAGGGCTGAACGCCTTGCCCGGCGTTTCCTGCATCACACCGAAGGGCGCGTTCTATGCCTTCCCCAATGTCTCAAAAACCGGCTGGAAGGCCAAGAAGCTGGCGTCTGCCCTGCTTGAGGATGCCGGCGTGGCGCTGATCGGCGGACCCGATTTCGGCATTCTCGGCGAAGGCTATATCAGGTTGTCCTACGCCAATTCCGAGGAGAACATCCTGCGCGCGCTGGAGCGGATCGAGGCGTTTCTGGGCAAGTGAGAACAAGCGCATGACCCCGAAATCGGAATCGATTTTCGCGGAGGCGCAAATCAAGGTGCTACGGCGTCCTTTGCGCGCCCGATAGGACGCGCGACGCTGTAGCAACAAGGAGATCGCTGTCGTCGGCGATAGAATTCACGACCGAAGAAAGGTGACGTCAGATGTTTTATGCCATCCTCGCCTATCACGTTGAGGAAGTGATCACGGCGCTGACTCCGGACGAGGATGCGGCGCTGATGACCGACCTGCTCCAGATAAACGAACGGCTATACCGGGAAGGCACCCTTGGCCCGGCGGCGCGGCTCGGGGCGACACAAGACGCCTGCACTTTGCGCGGGCCGGGCACTGGAATGGTCATTGACGGGCCCTTCGCCGAGACCAAGGAGCAATTGTTGGGACTTTACGTCGTCGATTGTGCCACGCGTGATGCCGCGATCGCGATTGCGCGCGACCTCCGCCGCGTCAATCCGACCGCCGTCTACGAAATCCGCCCCATTTCGCTGTATCTTCCCGGCGTGCCGCTTTCGGTTAGGCAGTCCTAGCCAAAATTTGAACGCCGCCCGGCCGGGTCCCCGCTGCTACGCTGCGTCCCGGCGTTCGCTGGCCTTCATCGTGCCACGGGCACGATGAATTCGCTTACGCGAACCGGCCGCTCACCCTCGCCCGACATACGGCATCTTCGTCGCCATCACGGTCATGAACAGCACATTGGCGTCGAGCGGCAGGCTGGCCATGTGGACGACGGCATTGGCGACCTGCTGTACATCCATCACCGCTTCGGCGGCGATGGAGCCATTGGCTTGCGGTACCCCGACCGTCATCGCCTGCGCCATGTCGGTCAAGGCGTTGCCGATGTCGATCTGGCCGCAGGCGATGTCATAGGGCCGGCCGTCCAGCGCCAGCGTCTTGGTCAGCCCGGTAATAGCGTGCTTGGTCGCGGTATAAGGCACCGAGCCCGGACGCGGCGCGTAGGCAGACACCGAGCCGTTGTTGATGATGCGGCCACCTATCGGCTGTTGCCTGCGCATGGCGCCGAAGGCGGCGCGGGCGCACAGGAACGAGCCGGTGAGATTGACCCCGACAACTTCGTTCCACACCTCGACGGGGATCTCGTCTATCAATGTCGACTTGTAGCTTGTGCCGGCATTGTTGAAGAGCAGGTCGACACGGCCGAAGGCCGCCGCCACCGTCTCGAACATCTCGTCGACCTGATCGGCCTTGCTGATGTCGCAGGCGACCGCCAGCGCCTTGGCTTGTGTAGATCCGGCATCAGCGATCGCCTTGTTCAGCACCGGCTTGCGGCGTCCGCAGAACACCGTGTTCCAGCCGGCCCTGAGCAGCGCCGTAGCGACGGCTTTGCCGATTCCCGTGCCGGCGCCGGTTACGATGGCTGTTTTGTAGTCTGTCATAACTGTCCTCCTACAGCGCCGCGTGTCCGCAAAGGACGCCATAGCACCTTGATATCGAGCAGTTTGATTTTGTGCATGATCGCTTCCAAAAATCGATTCCGATTTCGGCTCATGCGCTAACTAGCCTCGAAAAAGGGCGGCCATTGGCGGCCGCCCTGATCTGAACCGGCTTGGGAGGAGGAAAGCCGATCCGACTACCTAAAATCATGCGCTTCCTAGGTAAACGAGACATTAACGCGAGAGCGGCGCCCGGATTCCCGCTCTCCGCGGCCCGGAAGCCTACCAGCGCGAACCGGCGGTTGCCTTGCCCGACGCCGGCACCCCTGACTCCGGCACCCCTGACTCCGGCACCCCTGACTCCGGCACCTCTGGCGCCGGTACCTTTGCCGCCGACACCGTCGCCTCGACATGGTCGACCAGTGCGTCCGGCAGCCCGAGGCGGCCGGCGAGCAGATCGAGATAGCCGCGTTCGGCACGCGTATCCGGATCGATGGTGAGGCGCGAGGCGGTGTAGAGTTCGAGCTTCTGCGCGTCGGTTTGGGCGCCGGCGACCAGCGTATCCAGGTCGAGCGGCGTTTCCAGCTCAGACATCAGGAATTTCTCCGCGTCGGAGCCGATGCCCGCGAGGCTGAGCTTGCCGGCGATCTTTTGCCGTTCGTCGTCGTCGATATGGCCGTCGGCCTTCGCCGCCGAAATCATCGCCCGCACCAGTGTCAGCGTGAATTCGTCCTCGCCTTGCGGCGCTTCCGAGGGATGGAAGCTGGTGTCCGCGGGCGGCGGCAGCAATTCCGGCGAGCCGGCTGCGGCCGTCTCCGCAGGCGCCTTGCCGTTCTTGTAGTTCTGGTAGGCCTTGTAGGCGAGGCCGCCGATCACGGCCAGGCCGCCGAGCTTCACCGCGGTGCCGGTGACCTGACGGCCAGCGCCGGTTCCGAGCAGCACCGCGGCCAGCGCGCCGGCCGCCAGCGGATTGTCCTTGGCCATCTGCACCGCCTGACCCCCTTTGTCGCGGACGGTCGACCCCGTTCCGGGAATTTGCGAGCCGAGCAGATCGTCGAGGAGCTTCTTGGGATCGAACATCAATGCCTCCAGAATTGGCCCGGCCGAACGTGGACGGGCAGGTTTTCGGACGTTGAAGAGGTAGGCCCCGCATATTGACATTACAATGACGGATGAGCGCTTTGCCAATGATGGCGAAAACAAGATGATGTCAGGATCTGCAGTGTCGGCCCGAAAATCGGAATCGATTTTCGGAAAGCACGATGCGTAGATTCAAAGTGTTAGAGCGTACTTTGTGCGTCCAAGTGCGTCCAAGCGGACGCACGTCGCTCTAACGTCCGACGTGCGGAGCCCTGCCTTGCGCTTCTGCAAGCTCGACCTGGCGCTGACGCTCGGCATAGCGCGCGCGATCCTCGTCGGAACGGGCATCGAAGCAATGCGGGCATGAGATGCCGGCGGCGTATTTCGGCGATAACAGGTCCTGCCCGATCAGCGGATGCCGGCAGGCGCGGCACAGTTCCGCCTCACCCTCGACCAGCCCGTGCGACACCGAGACGCGCTCGTCGAAGACGAAGCACTCGCCCTGCCAGAGGCTCTGTTCGGCGGGCACCTCTTGCAGATATTTCAGGATACCGCCCTTGAGATGGAACACATCCTCGAAGCCGAGCGACTTCACATAGGCCGTTGCCTTCTCGCAGCGTATGCCGCCGGTGCAGAACATGGCCACCTTCCGGCCGACGAGCTCGGCTTGGTGCTGCTCGACCCAGGCCGGGAATTCGCGAAAGCTCGCCGTAGCGGGATCGACCGCGCCCTTGAAGGTGCCGATCGATACCTCGTAGGCATTGCGCGTGTCGATGACGATCGTGTCCGCATCCGAGATCAACGCGTTCCAGTCGGCCGGTGCGACATAGGTGCCGGCGCTTGCCGTCGGATCGATATCCCTAACGCCCATGGTGACGATCTCGCGCTTCAGCCGCACCTTCATGCGGTGGAACGGCATCTGCGTGGCGCTGCTGTACTTGACCTCGAGACCAGCGAGACCTTCGATGGATTCGAGATGATCGATGAGCGCGGCGATGTCGGCTTCACTGCCGGCGACCGTGCCGTTGATGCCCTCATGCGCCAGAAGCAGGGTGCCCTTGATACCGCGTCCGCAGCAGAAGGCGGCGAGCGGCGCGCGCAATGCCTCGAAGTCGTCGAGACGGGCAAACCTGTAGAGCGCGGCAACGCGGAAAGGTGGATTGGGCAGTGTCATCGCCGAAGCCACTAAACGCTCATGAAAGCCGATTCAAGGCTGACGCGTGGAACCGCCTCTTCTTGTTGCTTTGACGGCCGGGCTGCCGGAATTGCCGGCAGTGCGTGACATCGCGACACGCTTCGTTTCGTGGACAGAAAAACGGCCTTCTGCTAACCGGTTGAACGGATCAATACCGGAGAGACGACAAATGCCCAGCATGACCGAAAAGCTCCCGTCGCTCCTCAACGGCCAACCGGTTATCCCGGTGCTGAAGATCGCCAATCTCGCCGATGCCGTGCCGCTGGCGCGTGCCCTGGCACGCGGCGGCCTGCCGGCGATCGAGATCACGCTGCGGACAGCTGACGCGCTGGAGGCGATCCGGCTTGTGGCAAGCGAAGTCGAGGACGCCATCGTCGGGGCCGGCACCATTCTGGACGCCCGCCAGTTCGGCGAGGCGGCAGCAGCCGGCTCCAAGTTCATCGTAAGCCCCGGCATCACCCGCGAGCTTCTGGCGGCGGCGAAGGACAGCGACGTTCCGTTGCTGCCCGGCGCCATCACGCCGGGTGAGATCATGGCCGCCCGCGAGGCGGGCTTGCGTTTCCTGAAATTCTTCCCGGCGGAACAGTCGGGCGGCATCGCATCGCTCAAGGCATTCGCCTCGCCGCTCGCCGATGTGCAATTCTGCCCGACCGGCGGCATCACCGGCAAGAACGCCGCCGACTATCTGAGCTTGCCCAACGTCATCTGCGTCGGCGGCTCCTGGGTGGCGCCGGACGATTTGGTCAAGGCCGGCAGGTGGGACGAAATCGAGGCGTTGGCGCGCGCGGCGAGCAAGCTCGGGCGGTAGAGAAACTCTTATCCCCAAGTGGACTGGCAGCATCGCGGCGTTTTTGTTTGCGAACAGCAAAAAGCCGCGCGGGTTACCCGGCGGCTTTGTATTGCTGGTCGATCCGCTACTTGGTCTGGAAGCGGGCTACCGACATGAACTTGACGGCATTGCCGGTGAACCGGTTGGCGTCGGCCAGCTGATCGTTCGGCTGGAAGCCCGCGGTGTAGACCTCGGTCGGCGGCGTGTGCACGATATTGTAGGCATAGCGCGGCGCCGTCGTTGCGCTGGAGACGGTGGCGACATTCTCGCCGCTGTTCAATGCCCAGCGCGCGGCCTTCGGCTCGGCGGCGACCACCACGGACTTGGGACCAGGCTTCAGGTCACGGGCGGTTGCCCTGGCTGCCTTGCGGGTAGTCTTCACACCCGCACCGATCGCCGCGGCCGGATCCGAGCCGGCCGGACGGGCAAACACAGCCTCGCGCGGCGATGCGGCATTGACGTTCGCCGGATTGCTGAGAACCGAGCTCGGCTGGGAGAGCGATGCGACCTGGTATTCGTCGGTTGCGCTGACCCGCTCGAGGACGGCCTTGACCGCGTCGGATTGGACGTGGTCCGTCTGGGCCAAGTCGGGCCGCTCCAAGTCGGGCTGGGCTAAGTCGGGCTGGGCCAGGTCGGGCCGAGCCGACGGCAGCACCGAGAACGCATCGGTAGCGGTCTTGCCGTGTCCGGCCGTATCCGCGAGCGCCAAAAGCACATCCTTGTCCTGCGGCGCAAGGTCGGCCGCTGCAAGGTCGGCCGGCAGCGAGTGATCGGGACGCCAGGTCGGCAACGGAATGTTGCTGGCTGCAACCTGCGCCGCATCGGCGACAGCAGACGGCTCGGCCATGCCGAAGGGAGCGCTTGCCGGCGCTTGCGCGGTCGCCACAGCCTGTTCCGTGGTGGCGGTGGCATCCGCCACGCCGAACGGAACGTTTTCAGGCGGCTGAGCGCCGACATCGGACTTCGGACGCGGGGCGAAACCAGGCAGCGGGACGCTGCGCGCCGGCAGCGCCGCGATGATCGTTTCCGGCGTGTCCTCCTCCGGTTCCGGAGCGGGCGCATCGGCGATTTGCGGAATCTCGGCGCGCTTCGCATCCTGAGGCGACACGATGGCAATGCCCGGAAGCTTGCTGTTCTTGGCAGCCGGCGCCGGCTTCGCGTTCGCCAGCTTCACGCTCTTCGACTTCGGTGTTGGCGCGGCTGCCACATCGGCGCTGTCATCGGCCTCGTCTTCACCGCCGCCGAAGAAAGCCGCCAGCAGACCACCGGATCTTTTGGAACCGCCACCTGCGCTGGCCAGTTCGATGGCGGGAGCGCCGGCGCCCTTGCGCGCCTTGTAGGAGGCGAGCGCCTGTGAATAGCCGGGCAGCGGCTTGCCGTCGCTCGGCACATGCAGCGTCTTGCCATTGGGGAACACGCGCGCCAGTTCCTGGCGGCTGATGCCCGGCCAGTGGCGCACATTGCCGACATCCATGTGGACAAAGGGCGAGCCTGACCTCGGATAATAGCCGACGCCGCCGCCCTGCATCCGCAGACCGACGTCGCGCAGTTTCTTCAGCGGCACGCCGGGAATGTAGAAGTCCATTGCCTTGCCGAGCATGTGCTGGCTTTTCTTGGCGACGCCCCTGCTGCGGCTGCGCAGCATCGAGTTCGTCGACGACGAGCGATAACCACACACGACCTGGATATAGTCGGTGGCGCCGCTCTGCCGGTAAGCCTCCCAGACCAGGTCCAGCAGGCGCGGATCCATCTTGGTCGGCTCGTTGCGGCGCCAGTCGCGCAGGATGACGTTGATCTTTTTCAGACCCGCCTGGTCGTAGCGGCCGCCGCGCTTGAAGACGATCTCCGCCTTCTCTTTGGTGTGGAGGTTATAGAGTTTCAGCGAACGCGTCTGGGCGCTGGCGCCGGTCGCAGCCGCTGTAAGGAAGCCAAAGGCGAGGATCACCGCTGCCAGCCATCTCGGCCAGACGCTCATGTGATAATGCCGCCCGTTTGTGTGTCGTTCGACTTTGTTCAAATCAAAAGGCCTTGCAGGCTGCCGTTTGTCCCCGGATTTGACCAACGGATGCGGTGGTGTTCGCATCCGAATATCGATCCTAATGGTTAATCATCGCTTATTGAAGCCGAAATGCGGTAACAGCGTGGCGATATCCCGTCAAAAATATTGCGCAGGGTTTCTTGGTAAACTGCTGGTTTAGATCATGTTTCGGCCTTTGCCATGAACACGATCTGTTACCGGCCGCCTTAATGCGTGAACACCGCCGCAAGCGACGCGTCGCCCGACGCACGTCACGCCCGATCGATGACTGTCGATTGTCCTGATGCCAGGCTGACAAGCTGGTCCGGACTTGCTTTGTCAGGAAGCAAGCCGGTCGATACGGCCTGTTTCCGGATCGATGCCGTATTCCTTGAGCTTCCTGTAGAGCGTGGAGCGGCCGATGCCGAGGCGGCGGGCAACCTCGCTCATCTGGCCGTTGTAATGGTCGATGGCGAGCTTGATCATTTCGAGTTCGACATCGGCCAGCGCCCGCACATTGCCGCGTTCGTCGAGTGCCCGCAGCGTGCCGAAGCGGGGCTGCGGCCAAGCCGGCGGATCGCGCTCCGTCGCAGCGATGCCGTCATTGGCCGGGGCGTCCTCGCCAGGCGGCTCGATGACCAAAGGCGAGGCGGGCAACGCGCCATCCGCATCGAGGTTGACGGTGCCCTCGACCTGCGCCCGTATCTGCGGAAACTCCTCTTCGGTCAGCACATCGCCTTCACAAAGCACTGAGGCCCGGAAGACGGCGTTTTCCAGCTGCCGGATGTTTCCCGGCCAGTCGTAGGCCTGCAGCATGGCGAGCGCCGCAGCCGAAATGCCGTGCAGGCGGTGACGTGGATCGGTGGGCGCAACCTTCTCCAGGAAGTGCTCGACCAAATACGGGATGTCGTCGCGACGATTGCGCAGCGGCGGCACGAAGATCGGATAGACATTCAGGCGATAGAACAGATCCTCGCGGAACTTGCCGTCCTTGACCTGCTGCAGAAGATTGCGGTGTGTCGCCGAGATCAGCCTGATGTCGACCCTGACGGTCGAACGCCCGCCGACCGGATCGACCTCACCGTCCTGAACGGCGCGCAGCAGCTTGACCTGCACGTCGAGCGGCAGGTCGCCGATCTCGTCGAGGAAGAGCGTGCCCGAATGCGCCTCGACGAACTTGCCGGTGTGTTTTTCGGTGGCGCCGGTGAACGAGCCCTTCTCGTGGCCGAACAGGATCGATTCGACCAGATTGTCGGGGATGGCGCCGCAATTGACGGTAACGAAGGGTTTTGAGCGGCGGTCGCCGCTGCCCTGGATGGCGCGCGCCACCAGCTCCTTGCCGACACCGGATTCGCCCTCGATAAGGATCGGGATGTTGGACGCGGCCGCCTTCTGGCCGAGACGGATCACCCGGTCCATCGCCGGGCTGTGCGTGATCATGTCCTTGAAGGTCAGATGGCCGCCGCGCCGCCGCGACGTGCGCTTCACTTCACCCTCGACCGCTTCGACCTTGAGCGCATTGCCGATCGATGCCTGCAGCCTGTCGGGAGAGGCCGGCTTCACGACGAAATCGAAAGCACCGTGACGCATGGCCGAAACGACCGTCTCGATGCCGCCCTGGGCGGTTTGTACGATGACCGGAACTTGGATGCCGCGCTCGCGCATCGCCTTCAGCACGCCGATGCCGTCGAGGCCCGGCATGACGAGGTCGAGGATGACCACCGACACGTCGCGCGCATTGGGCCCGTCGAGGGCGTCGAGACCGGCCTCGCCGCCATCCGTGATGATCGCGCTGTGGCCGAATTTCGTCACCGCCGCCTCGAGCAGCCTGCGCTGCACGGGATCGTCATCGACTATGAGTATGGAACCTGTCATGACTGGTTCAACGATGCTCGCCCAATATGCCCACCCAAGGGCAATCCACCCCATGGATCATCTTGGCACAGGGTTCTAAATAAGGTTTCAAAAAACCCGGTGAACGAATTCCTTAGGATTTGACCGGCTTTCTAATCCCCCTCTTGAATCTTCGAGTCTGGCCGCTTGGGTCCTGCAATCTGGAAAGTATCGGCAATGCGCATGGTTTTTGGTCGGCAGCTTGCGGCGGCGGCGTCCGGTCAGGGCGCGGCGGAGCTTGGCAATCTGCCGGAATGGGATCTCGCCGATCTCTATTCTGGCATGGACGCCCCCGAGCTGAAGCGCGACATCGCCAGGGCGGCGGCCGATGCCATCAGCTTCGAGAGCCGCTGGAAAGGCACGCTCGCCGCCGAGGCGGAGCGTGCCGACAGCGGCAGGCTGGGCGAGGCGCTTGCCGCCTATGAGGGGCTGGAGGAACTGATCGGCAGGATCGTCTCCTATGCCGGACTGATCTATGCCGGCAACACCGCGGATCCGCAGCGCGCCAAGCTCTATGGTGACATTCAGGAGAAGATGACCGACGCCAGCGCGCATCTTCTGTTTTTCGCGCTCGAACTGAACCTCATCGACGATGCCGCGATCGAAACCGCGCTTGCTGCCGATCCCGCCTTCGCTCACTACCGGCCGTGGGTGCACGATCTGCGCATGGACAAACCCTACCAGCTTGAGGATCGGGTCGAGCAGCTTTTCCACGAGAAGTCGATTACCGGACGCGGCGCCTGGAACCGCCTGTTCGACGAGACGATGACCGATCTGCGCTTCGACATCGATGGCGAGGAGCTTACCCTGGAGCCGGCGCTGAACCGCCTCCAGCACGCCGATGGCGAGGTGCGCCGCCGGGCCTCTGAAGCGCTGGCCGCAACCTTCCGCAAGAATCTGCGCACGTTCACGCTGGTCACCAACACACTGGCCAAGGACAAGGAGATTTCCGACCGCTGGCGCGGCTTCGAGGACATCGCCGATTCGCGCCATCTCGCCAACCGCGTCGAGCGCAGCGTGGTGGATGCGCTGGCCTCAGCCGTTCGCGACGCCTATCCGCGCCTGTCGCACCGCTACTACGCGATGAAGGCGCGCTGGCTCAGCATGGAAGTGATGAACCACTGGGATCGCAACGCGCCGTTGCCAGAGACCCCGCAAGCGATCATCGGCTGGGACGAGGCCAAGAACACGGTGCTTTCCGCCTATCAGCGCTTTTCACCTGACATGGCGGAGATCGCCCGGGTTTTCTTCGACCGCAACTGGATCGACGCGCCGGTCAGGCCGGGCAAGTCGCCGGGCGCCTTCGCGCATCCGACCGTGCCGTCGGCGCATCCCTATGTTCTGCTCAACTACATGGGCAAGCCGCGCGACGTGATGACGCTGGCGCATGAGCTTGGCCATGGCGTGCATCAGGTGCTGGCCGCAGGCCAGGGCGCGCTGATGGCTTCGACGCCGCTGACGCTGGCCGAGACGGCATCCGTCTTCGGCGAGATGCTGACCTTCCGCTCGCTGCTGGACCAGACCACGGACAAGCGCGAGCGCAAGGCCATGCTCGCCCAGAAGGTCGAGGACATGATCAACACGGTCGTGCGCCAGATCGCTTTCTACGAGTTCGAGCGCAAGGTGCATGCCGAGCGCAAGAACGGCGAACTGACATCCGACAGGCTCGGCCAGTTCTGGCTGGAAGTGCAGGCGGAAAGCCTCGGGCCGGCGATCAAGCTGCGCGATGGTTACGAGGTCTTCTGGACCTATATTCCACACTTCATCCATTCGCCCTTCTACGTCTACGCCTATGCTTTCGGCGACTGCCTGGTGAATTCGCTCTATGCGGTCTATCAAAATGCAGAGCATGGCTTTCAGGAGAAATATTTTGCCATGCTGCGCGCCGGCGGCACCAAGCATCATTCCGAACTCCTGGCACCCTTCGGTCTTGACGCCACTGATCCTGCCTTCTGGCAGATCGGACTTGGCGTGATCGGCGGGCTGATCGACGAGCTCGAAGCTTTGGACAATTGACGCACAGCGCTGAACATCCGGGGCTGACAGAACAGTTTAGCCGCAATGCATATTGAGGCCGTTCTATTCTTGCCCTAAATATCTGTTCTTAAATAACTCTCCGTGGAATTTTTCCGTTAGCTTTCGGGAAGCTGTATGATAGCGTCCCGCCTCAAGCTCAGTCGGGCGCGGGGCTCAGGCCAGGAAAAAATCTTCGGCCGGTCACGGCGCTTCGGCGAGTGCGACAGCGGCCGTTGGCCATGGCAGGAAAAGCCGGTCGCCGACAGCTCGATCTAAGCCGGCTGTTCCGCGAACAGCGGAGCCACCATTGAATGGTCCTTGTGCCAAGGTCACCACTCCAGGCCGTGGCAGATGGATCGGACTGGAGAGAGAGACAATGGGCACTTTTTTCTACATGCTCCTGGCGTTCCTGGTAGGTGTGTTGGTTGGCTGGTTCATCTGGAGACGCCTGCGTGGCGAGCGCGACAGCCTGCGCGGTGACATGGACCGCACGCGCAGCGAGCGCGACAGGCTGCGCGCCGACGCCGACCGCCTGACCGGTGAGCTGGAAGTATGCCGCGGCGCCCGCGCCGACCTGGAGCACCAGTTGGCCGAGGCACAAGGCGCCAAGACCGGCGCGACAAAGGCAGCAATCCCGGCACCGTCGGCGTTGATGTCGACATCCGCGCCGGCCAAGCCCACGCCGGCCAAGTCCGCGCCAGCAAAGACCGCGCCGGCCAAGTCGACACCGGCCAAGACCGCGTCCAAGAAACCGGCGGCCGCCAAGGCGGCAGCTGCGCCAAAGGCCAGTGCGTCGAAAGCGGCCGCGTCGGAAACGAGCACCACAGCCAGGAAGGCTGCGCCGGCGGCAAAGGAGGCCACCGCCGGCAAGGCAACAGCGGCAGCAGCTGATAAGACCGACAGTCTGCGTCGCTTGATCGGCATCGGCCCGGTCAACGAGCGGAAGCTGCACGGCCTGGGGGTTAGAACCTACGCTCAGATCGCCGCCTGGACGGCGGCGGATATCAAGCGGATCGAAGACGTTCTCCAGTTCGACGGCCGCATCGAGCGTGAGCGCTGGATCGAGCAGGCGAAACTGCTTGCCGCCGGCGACGAGAAGGAATTCGCGCGCCGCTTCCCGACCGCGGGGACCGCGAGCAACACCTGAATTGCCTGCCGGCATCGAGCACTGGCGGCGCCTCGAGGTGCCGCCAGTTTGCTTTGCACCAAGGCTGCCTTTGCGTCTTAAGACGCCGCGCTCTCGATTGCGCGCGATCGAGCCTCCATATAGAGCGATAGCTGGCGTCATCGACCGCAGCATCCGAGTCCCATGTCCCTGCCCTCTGCAATTTTCCGGAATGACGAGCGCGCCCATCAGCTCGTTTTCGACCGCCCGGCCGGCATCATCGTGGCGCACGAGGCGGAGGATTTCCTGCCGGCGCTGGAAATTGCGCAGGCCGCGCATGACGCCGGCAAATGGCTGGCCGGCTATTTCTCCTACGAGGCCGGCTACCTGCTCGAACCGAAGCTCGTTCCGCTGCTGCCGGGCGGACGCCGCGCCCCGCTTGTCTGCCTGGGGATCTTCGACGCGCCTGTCAAACAGGCGGTCGTGCCCAGCAACGCGCCGGCGACCAACGGTCCGATCTTCGACGCGAGGGCTGCCTGGTCTTCAGAAGACTACGCAAAACGCTTTGCGCGGCTCCACAATCACATTCGCAAGGGCGATTGCTATCAGGGCAATCTGACCTTTCCGGTTCATGCGCAGTGGTCGGGCGATCCGCTGGCCGCCTTCGACGCGCTGACCGAGCGCCAGCCGGTAAAATACGGCGCGCTGATCGCGCTCGGCGATCCGGTCGTTTTGTCGCGTTCGCCGGAACTGTTCTTCGAGGTCGATGCCGAAGGCATGATCGAGACTCATCCGATGAAGGGCACCGCCCCGCGCGGGGCGACCAAGGCAGAGGACAAGCGGCTGAAGGCGTTCTTGCTCAATGACGAAAAGAACCAGGCTGAGAACCGGATGATCGTCGATCTCCTGCGCAACGACATCTCGCTGATCAGCGAGGTCGGCACGCTGGAGGTGCCGGAGCTTTTCCGCATCGAGAGCTACCCGACCGTCCACCAAATGGTGAGCCGCGTGCGGGCCAAGCTCTTGCCCGACCTCACCATCCGCCAGATCTTCGCTGCGCTGTTTCCATGCGGATCGATCACCGGCGCCCCAAAAATCCGCGCCATGGAAATCCTGCACGATCTGGAAGCCACACCGCGCGATGTCTATTGCGGCGCCATCGGCTGGATCGCGCCCGGCGGCAGGATGCGCTTTTCGGTTGCGATCCGCACCATATCGCTCTTTTCCAGTGGCGAAGCCGTCTACAATATCGGTGGTGGCGTCGTCTTCGATTCGACGGCCGAGGAGGAGTATCAAGAGTGCCTGCTGAAAGCGCGCTACGCGACGGGAACACCGCCGATTTCGAGTTGATCGAAACCATGCGCTGGCAGCCGGGGCAGGGCTTCCTCCGTTTCGACCGCCATTTGGCACGCCTTTATGGCTCGGCAGCCGAACTGGGTTTTGCCTGCGATCCGCAGAAGGTCGGCGAGATGCTCAGGAACGCCGTCGACCGGCCGGACATAGCCTTGCGCACACGCCTCGTCCTGTCGCGCAGCGGCAAGGTGACGGTCTCGGCGCTGCCTTATGAGCCGCATGCAGCCGACAAAGTGTGGAGGCTGCAACTGGCGCGGGTGCGGCTCGATTCAAGCGACACGCTGCTGCGCCACAAGACGAGTCGCCGGGACACCTATCAGCGGGCGCGAGCCGAATATCTGATCAGCCGGGCCGACGAGGTGCTGCTGGCCAACGAGCGTGGCGAAATCTGTGAGGGCACGATCACCAATCTCTTTGCCGATTTCGGCGACGGCGCGCTGGCAACGCCGCGGCTCGATTGCGGCCTGCTGCCGGGCGTATTGCGCGGCGAATTGCTGGACGAAGGTCGCGCCCGCGAGGCGATCTACAGCTTGGATGATCTGAAGTCGGCCAAATCGCTGTTCGTTGGCAATTCACTGCGCGGATTGATCCCGGCGCGGCTGGGCTGAAATGCAACCAAAAGATACCGACGACACGCCCATGGTTGTGTCTCAAGCATGTTTCCCTTGCGAGTTGGAAAAGATGCGTCCGGCCCGAGAAAGAATGGGCCGGACGCGTGGCTGCCGCTTGGGAGGAGCGACTATTCGCCTTCGTGGGTCTGACCGGAGCCGCCGACGGAAACGATGTTGAAGGGTTTGCCTTCGACGGCAATGTCGCCGGTTTTTTCGAACGACGTCGCGTCAACGAGATGCAGCACACCTTTCAAAGGGTCCGTAACCACGATCTTGTCGCCGGCGACCGCGACACGCGGCCTCGGCTCGCTCCAGTGACCGTCCATCGAATAGGGATCGGTCAGCTTGAGCGAGTTTGCGATCTCCGCCTTCACCACGTCGAGTTGATGAAGCTGGCCGTCCTCGGTGAAGACGTAGGCGTACTTCGCACGAACCGGATCGACCGCGAAATGCACGCGGCGCGTCGGAAGGCTGATCAGCCGGAATGCGTTGCTCTCGACCGTCGGATCGATCAGCACCACCTTGTCGGCGCCGTAGTTGCCGAGGAAATATTGCAGACCCCTGCCGCCGATCAGCGTCGTCGTTTTGCCGTCCGGAAGGCTGTCGGCATAGGGCAAATGACGGATCGCGGGGGTGCCGTCGCGATGGCTGACGACAAGCAGGCCGGTCGCGCAGGCGAAAGCCAGGATATTGCCGGAAGACGCCTCGCCGTGGAGGTCGGGGCAGGCGTGGATGCCGCCGATCGGCGCGCCGGCTTCGTCAGCGACCCTGATGCCGACCGGGAGTTCATCCGGCTTTTCCCTGTTCGGCTCCGACAGGAGGACATGGGAGCCATAGGTGACTGCGACGCCGTGCTGAGGCGCGTCCGTCTTCACTTCCCTGAAGTCCGATTTGCCTTCCAGGACGACCTTCTCGGAGATGATACGGGCGACACCTTCGCCGTCGAAAAAAGCGGCGAAGTCTCCGTCATGCTCGACGAAATGCGACGGCTTCTTGCCTGTGATCTCGACGCCGGCAAGCTTTGGCGCTTCGACGTCGATGTCGCCGTGTTCGCCGTGGTCCTCGAAGGAAATGCCGCTCGCAATCCCGGTAACGACGCCGGCCGAGCCCTGCACGGCGAACACGGTCCGGCCGCTTTCGCTGCGATGGAGCGACGCCGGCCCTTTGATCTTAAACGTGTCGAGCTTTCCGCCATCGACCGCATCGATTACGGTCACCTTCGGATCCGCGTGATCCGAGATGAAGAGGCGCCAGGCGGTCACCTCCTCGGCATGGGCCGCACTTGTTGATAGAGACAGAAACAGCGCGATGGCCGTGGCCGACGCCAAATTTGTCCTCACGGTATTCTCCCTTGGATGTTATTACATAACTGATTGCGGTCGACGAAAGGCGGATTGCTCCGCCTTTCCGTCGTGGCGCGACGATCAGCTTCCGAGGATCGCGCCTTTGATCGCCGTGATGTTGTGCCGCATCATCTCGAGATAGGTCGCCGCCGGACCGTTCTCGTCCGACAGGGCGTCGGAGTAGAGTTCACCGCCGATTTTCAGGCCCGTCTCGCTGGCGATCTGCTCGATCAGGCGCGGATTGGTGACGTTTTCCACGAAGATTGCCGAAGCCTTGTCTTGCCTGATCTGTTTGATGAGGGCCGCGACATCGGCGGCTGAAGCCTCAGATTCGGTGGAGACGCCCTCCGGTGCGAGGAATTTTATGCCGTATTCGTGCTCGAAATACCCATAGGCGTCGTGCGAGGTGATGATCGTGCGCTTGTCCTCGGGGATCTCAGCTACAGCAGCCTTGATCTCCTCTTCCAATGCCGCGAGCTGCTGGCCGTATGATTCGGCATTGGCCCGATAAGTGTCGCAGCCGGCTGCATCGGCGGCACAGAAGGCATCGGCGATGTTCTTCACATAGAGTTCGGCATTATGCACCGACTGCCATGCATGAGGATCGAACTCGCCGTGATGATGGTGCCCTTCCTCATGGCCCTCTTTCGCCTCCGCGGCGTGCCCTTCCTCACCCTTGGCGGCTTTATCCTGATCGTGGTGACCTTCTTCCTCGGTGTTGCGCAACACCTCGCCGCCTTTGGTCAATTCCACGACCGGCGCTTTCGTCGCGCTCGCCTCGACGAGACGCTGGAGGAAGCCCTCGAACTGGAGGCCGTTGACCAGCACCACGTCGGCAGAACCGACAGTGGCCGCGTCGGCCGGCTTCGGTTCGTAGACATGGGCGTCACCATTCGGGCCGACCAGCGTGATGATGTCGACACGGTCACCGCCGACATTCTTGGCGAAATCGCCAATGATCGAGAAACTGGCGACAACCTTGAGGTTCTCGGCCGCGGCCACCGACGGGATGATTGGCAACGATGTTATGACGCCCATCACGGCGGCGAGCTTCAGCGTCCTGGACATTCGATCAACTCCTTTGTTCAAGCGGTTCTGTGGGAGACGTGCCGGACGCGTGGCGAGCAGCCGCGCGTCCCGGCAGAGATGGAAGAAGCGTAGATCGTGCCCGCCGACAGATGATCGCCGCGCCGGACGATCCCATCGAGGTGATGCACGGCGGGATGGCTGTTGTAGCCCAGCGTCAGGTCTTGAAAGATCACACAGGCAGCCATTCGATCCATCTCCGCGGGAGCCATCAAAGTCAGCCCAGCTGTTGACGATCCGTTATGTTATGTTATCACGTTCGTCAATCGAAAACGTTATATTATAACTAACGATACCGCTGTGCTCAAAACTGCCTGGAACACGAGGGAACAGTGGATGCCTGGACGCAACCAGCAGTTGGTGCTCGACGCGTTGACGCGCTCCGAGAGGCCGATGGGGGCCTACGAACTGCTTGAACTTCTTCGCCAGGAAGGGCTCCGCTCACCGCTACAGATCTATCGCGCTCTGGATCGGCTCATCGAGGAGGGCCTGGTTCACAGGATCGAGAGCCTGAGCGCGTTTGCGCTCTGCCTCCACAGCGAATGCGGCACCCATGGGCGCGCCGCTTTTGCAATCTGCGCGAATTGCGGGCGGGCAAGTGAAGTTCATGACCAGGCATTGGAGCGGGTGCTGCGCCGGATTGCCCGACGGCAGGGCTTCCAAACCAAGTCGGCCACGGTGGAGCTTTCGGGTCTCTGCGAGGCTTGCGCGCATCGATGAGACGCCCGCCTTACGTCTACGGGCGATCCAATTGGCTCGCGCCTGAACCAGCTGAAATCCGCAATCCTACATCCGGAGACGACCATGCCTCTTGAAGCCTCCCAGCAAATGCCCGTCACGGTTCTTACCGGTTACCTCGGCGCTGGCAAGACGACGCTGCTCAACCGCATTCTGACCGAACAGCATGGCAGGCGATACGCCGTGATCGTCAACGAGTTCGGCGAGGTTGGCATCGACAACGACCTCATTGTCGATACCGACGAAGAAGTCTTCGAGATGAATAACGGCTGCATCTGCTGCACGGTGCGCGGCGACCTGATCCGTATCATTGAGAGCTTGATGCGGCGCAGGGACCATTTCGACGCAATCCTGATCGAGACGACCGGCCTCGCCGATCCCGCACCCGTCGCCCAGACCTTCTTCGTCGACGATGACATCAGGCAGAAGACGAAACTCGACGCGATCGTTATCGTTGTCGATGCGAAGCATCTCCTCGGCGAGTTGGATCATGCGCACGAGGCGCAGGAGCAACTCGCCTTTGCCGATATCGTCACACTCAACAAGATCGACTTGGTAACGCCGACCGAACTCAAGGCAGTGGAGGCGCGCATTCGCAGGATCAACCCGACGGCTGCGATCAAGCATTCCACACGTTGCAATGTTCCACTCGGCGAGGTTCTGGATCGCGGCGCGTTCGATCTGAACCGTGTCCTAGAAGTCGAGCCGGACTTTCTCGATGCGGAACACGACCATGAGCATGACGATCACGTCACCAGCTTTTCTCTCGTCACGGAAGCTTCGATCGATCCGCGCAAGTTCTTGCCATGGATCCAGATGATCACACAGAAATTCGGCGTCGACATGCTGCGCATGAAGGGCATCCTGGCATTCAAGGGCGATGATGACCGCTTTGTCGTCCAGGCCGTCCACATGCTGCTGGAAGGCGACCACCAGCGCCCCTGGAAAGAGGTTGGAAAGAGGGGGAGAAGCGCGTGAGCCGTCTGGTGTTTATCGGCCGCAACCTGCCCAAAGGCCTGATTGAAGATGGTTTCCTCAAATGCCGTGCCGACGTGGACGCTGTAGGGGCCGTGAGTGCATAGGTTCGGCAACGCTGACAAGACCGCGCGGCCTTTATCCCTTGGGTCAGCCCGAGCGTCTTCGTCTTCGGGACGGGATCGTACATGAATCGTCTCGCGAACCCACTCGCCCCGCGCGGGTTTGCCCTTCTGGAGAAGACCAGCCAGATCAAGGTCTGGGTTCGTGAGGCCCGCGGGCTCGATGACGATGTCGTCGTGTCCGTCACGGAGCTGGTATGCCGCAAAGATGGCTGTCCCGACATCGAAACGGTGATCGGCATAATGCGTCCCGGCGAGAAAATCGAGACGATCCGAGTCAACAAGGCAATCGCCAATGTGACCTCGCAGGATCTGCCGCAAGGGTGAATAGATCGGCGTATCTGCAGGTTGCTTGGCCTGTCGGCCAAAGCTGGGGGCGCGGCAGAAGAGTTACCGAGGCATAGGGCTGTGGCCCGGATCGGGGACCATCGACGAGAGCTAGTGCTCGCCGCATCTTTTCCGCGCCATTGCTGGCGCTCGACTTCGCCCAACTCGACCACAAGGCAATGACCGCCGACCGTCAGCGACTGGTCGTCCTCCTTAACCACATGACGAATGCGGCGTAGCTCGCGGCTTTTCGCTGGTTTATGACAATGATCTGTGGTTGTAGCGCGTGGCGGTCGGGCAAAAAAAATGCTCCGCTTTGCGTCTGTTTGCCCGGCTTTTCAGCCTATCTGAGGGAGTAATCGATAAAATGGCGAATGAAAACTGGCCCGTTTACGGCGAGATCACCGGCCCTGTCGTGATGATCGGCTTCGGCTCGATCGGACGGGGAACGCTGCCGCTGATCGAGCGCCATTTCAAGTTCGACAAGTCGCGCATGACGGTCATCGACCCACGCGATACCGATCGCAAGCTGCTCGACGAGCGCGACATCACCTTCGTGCAGGATGCGGTGACCAAGAAGAACTACAAGAAGCTGCTGACGCCGCTGCTGACCAAAGGCGGTGGCCAGGGCTTTTGCGTCAACCTCTCGGTCGACACCGGCTCAGTGGATTTGATGCGGCTCTGTCGCAAGCTGGGTGTGCTTTACATCGACACCGTCGTAGAGCCGTGGCTCGGCTTCTATTTCGATACCAAGGCCGACAATGCCAGCCGCAGCAACTACGCGCTGCGTGAATCCATGATCGAAGAAAAGCACGCGCATCCCGGCGGGGCGACCGCAATCTCCACCTGCGGCGCCAATCCAGGCATGGTCTCTTGGTTCGTCAAGCAGGCGCTGGTCAACCTCGCCACCGATCTTGGCCTCGAGTTCTCGGAGCCTGCGCAGCATGATCGCGAAGGCTGGGCGAGGCTGATGAAGAAGGCCGGCGTCAAGGGTATCCACATCGCCGAGCGCGACACACAGCGCACCAAGAAGCCGAAGCCGATGAACGTGTTCTGGAACACCTGGTCGGTCGAAGGCTTCATCTCGGAAGGGCTTCAACCGGCCGAGCTCGGCTGGGGCACGCATGAGACGTGGATGCCGAAGAACGGCAAGAAGCACAAGCATGGCTCGAGGGCCGCAATCTATCTGGAGCAGCCGGGCGCCAACACGCGTGTGCGCAGCTGGTGCCCGACGCCCGGCCCGCAATACGGCTTCCTGGTGACGCACAACGAGTCGATTTCGATCGCCGACTTCTTCACCCTGCGCGGCAAGAAGGGCAAAGTTCAATATCGCCCGACCTGTCACTATGCCTACCATCCCTGCAACGACGCCGTGGTGTCGCTGCACGAGATGTTCGGTGCCGCCGGCAAGGCACAACCCGTGCATCACGTGCTCGATGAGAACGAACTGGTCGACGGTGTCGACGAGCTCGGCGTGCTGCTCTACGGCCACGACAAGAACGCCTATTGGTATGGTTCGCAACTGTCGCTGGCGGAAGCGCGCAAGCTGGCGCCGTATCAGAACGCCACGGGCATGCAGGTCACGTCGGCAGTGCTGGCGGGCATGGTCTGGGCGCTGGAAAATCCCGAGGCCGGCATCGTCGAGGCCGACGAGATGGACTACAGGCGCTGCCTGGAAGTGCAGTCCCCCTATCTGGGGCCGATCAAGGGCTACTACACCGATTGGACGCCGCTCGATAACCGCCCTGGTCTGTTCCCGGAAGACCTCGACAAAAACGACCCATGGCAATTCCGCAACATCCTCGTTCGATAGTGTAGCATCCTCGTTCGATAGCAATGTCTCACTGCCTTGCAATCGCCTGGAAATCGGGCGATTGAAGGAAGGTGGCCCAGAGCGACGTGCGTCCATTTGGACGCACAAAGTGCGCTCCAGCGCTTGAAATGTGCGCATCGTGCTTTCCGAAAAATCGGATCGATTTTCGGGCCGATGCGAGAGGAGAGGATTTTGATGATGACGATTGCGCGCAAATTGCTTTCGGCCGGCATTGTCGCGGCCGCTGCCGCCTTGGCGGCGTGCACCACCGCCGGCCCGGGCGGGCCGCCATTGGCCGCGCGGAGCCCGGTCGAAGGCTCATGGATCGACGCGCAAGGCACGGGCCTGTCGACCTTCGCCGGCGGCAGCTTCAACACCGTCGCGACCGACACCGGCCAGAAACTTGCCGACGGCAGCTACACCATGACCGGCGGCACCTCGGTCGAGATCCAGGGCACTTCGCTGATCCGCCAGACGCCGATCAGCTTCAACTGCTTGTTGATCTCCACCTCCCAGCTTAATTGCACCAGCGCGAGCGGGCAGAACTTCGTGCTGACGCGACGCACCTGAGCCCCTACTGAACTGCTTTGCAAAGGACGGCGGCTTGAGGCCGCCGTCCTTTTTGCGCCGGCTAAGCTGTCCCCGATTCCGCTTGCATCGGCTAAAACGCGATGTGAACATGGGCGAAAAGCTGGCTGTTATGTTCCAGTCAAGCAAGGGCGTTAAACAGGTCATCCGGGAGACGAAGATGAAGAAGATCGCCGCCATTGTCGCCCTGTCGGCGTCCACGCTTGGCCTGTCGGCCGGCGTGTCCTTTGCCGACTACACGCTGAACATCCTGCACATCAACGACTGGCACAGCCGCATCGAAAGCAACAACAAATATGAATCGACCTGCTCGGCCGAAGAGGAGACCAAGGGCGAGTGCATCGGCGGCGCGGCGCGGCTGATCACCGCGATCATCCAGGAGCGCAAGAAGCTGGAAGGCCAGAACGTGCTGCTGCTCAGCGCCGGCGATAATTTCCAGGGTTCGCTCTTCTACATCACCTACAAGGGCAAGACCGAAGGCGAATTCCTCAACCAGATGAAATTCGATGCCATGGCGGTCGGCAATCACGAGTTCGACGACGGCGAGGCGGCGCTGGCGCCGTTTTTGGATATGATCAAGTTTCCGGTGCTAGGCGCCAATGTGAAGGCCGACGCGCAATCCAAGCTCGGTGACCGCGTGAAACCGTCGATCGTGATTGAGGTCGGCGGCCAGAAGATCGGCGTCGTCGGCGCGGTCACCAACGACACGCCGGAACTCACTTCGCCAGGCCCTAACGTCACGATCGAGGACGACGTCAAGTCGATCACGGCCGAGGTCGAGAAGCTGAAGGGAGAAGGCGTCAACAAAATCATCGCGGTCACCCATATCGGCTACAAGCGAGAGCGCGACGTCATCGCCAAGATCCCGGGTGTCGACGTGGTGGTCGGCGGCCACAGCCATTCGCTGCTGTCCAACACCGACCCCAAGGCTGAAGGCCCCTACCCGACGATGGTCGACAATCCGGACGGCTACAAGGTGCCGGTCGTCCAGGCGGCGTCCTTTTCGAAATATCTCGGCGAGTTCAAGGTCGTGTTCGACGACAACGGCGTCGTCAAGCAAGCCAGCGGCGACCCGATCTACCTCGACAAGTCGATCACGCCGGATCCCGCCGTGCTTGCCCGCATCAAGGAGCTCGGCGCGCCGATCGAGGCGTTGAAGAACAAGGAGGTCGCCGAGACCACCAAGGCGATCGACGGCAGCCGCGAGAACTGCCGCACCCGCGAGTGCGAGATGGGCAATCTTGTCTCCGATGCCGTCCTCGACCGCGTCAAGGACCAGGGTGTCGAGATCGTCATCACGAATGGCGGCGGCCTGCGCGCTTCGATCGACCAGGGCACCGTCACCATGGGCGAGGTGCTGAACGTGCTGCCATTCCAGAACACAGTGGCGACCTTCCAGATTTCCGGCAGGGATCTGGTTGCCGGGCTAGAGAACGGTCTCAGCCAGATCGAGGACGGCGCCGGACGCTTCCCGCAGGTTGCCGGCCTGAAGTATTCATTCGACAAATCGGCCGCCCCGAATGCCGGGCGCGTCAAGTCGGTCGAAGTCATGCAAGGCGGCGCGTGGACCACGATCGATCCGGATAAGGATTACCTGGTCGCCACCAACAACTTTGTGCGCCAGGGCGGCGACGGCTACGACGTATTCGCCGACAAGGCCAAGAACGCCTACGATTACGGTCCGGGCCTCGAACAGGTGGTCGCCGATTATCTCGGCGCGCATCGGCCCTATACGCCGAAGCTCGATGGCCGCATCACCGAGACCGCGACGGCCGCCGCAGCGGAACCGGCCCAGGAACCGGCCAAGCCGGCTGAAGCCGCGCCAGCTCCGGCCGAGCCGGCAAAACCAGCAGAAACGGCTCCAGCCGCAACTGCGGAGCCGGCGATGCCCGAACTGCCGACCGGTTCGGACGATATCGCCACGACGCCGCCGACCGTGCCGGCGGAACCCGCCCCGGCAGCGCCGGCACCTGCCGAGCCGGCTAAACCGGCCGAGACGGCGCCCGCGGCACCGGCTCCTGCGGCGGAACCGGCCAAACCAGCCGAGGCTGCGCCTGCCGAGCGGGCAAAGCCGGCCGAGGCAACACCGGCCGAAAGCAGCCATGTGATCGTTGCCGGCGATACCTATTGGGACCTGGCGGAGAAGGCCTATGGCGATGGCGCCAAGTGGAAAACGATCTCCGACGCCAACAAGGACTACGAGCCGCGCCGCCTTCCCGTCGGCGCAACCTTGACCATCCCGGCGGCAAACTAAATTCTTCCGTCATTGCTGGAAAACCCGTGCGGGTAACCGGACGGGTTTTCTGCTTTTCGCCTGAGGTAAGATAAGGTGCGGCCAGACGCTGCATTGAAAACCGGCGCGGCATCGCTAGTTTCGCGCGATGTCCGGAGATCCCTTATGACGCTTTCCAACCCTGTCGATCCTAAGGCTGCGAAGGCCTTCGGCCCGCTGCCGGCAGGACAGCCGCCGGCCGCGGCGGGCAGGATCGGCGTCATGCTGGTCAATCTCGGTACACCCGACGGCACCGAATTCAAGCCGATGTGGCGCTATCTCAGGGAATTCCTGTCCGATCCGCGCGTCATCGAGCTCAACAAGGCGATCTGGTACCCGATCCTCTACGGGCTGGTTCTCACCACACGGCCGAAGAAGTCGGGCGCCAACTATGCCAGGATCTGGAACCGGCAGCGCAATGAATCGCCGCTGCGCACCTACACCCGCGCCCAGAGCGAAAAGCTGACCGAGGCGCTGCGCGACCTGCCCGACGTCACCGTCGACTGGGCGATGCGTTACGGCAATCCGTCGACCGAGAGCGTCGCCAAAGGGTTGGTCGCGCAAGGCTGCGACCGCATTCTCTCTTTTCCGCTCTATCCGCAATATTCCGCGACCACGACCGCGACCGCCAACGACCAGCTGTTTCGCGCGCTGATGAAGATGCGCCGCGCCCCGGCGATCCGCAGCGTGCCGCCCTACTATGCCGAACCGGTTTATATCGAGGCGCTTGCCGGTTCGATCGAGCGCCATCTGGCGACGCTCGATTTCGAGCCGGAGGTGGTCATCGCCTCCTATCACGGCATTCCGAAACCCTATTCCGACAAGGGTGACCCCTATCAGGCCCATTGCCTGGAGACGACCCGGCTGCTGCGGGAAAAGCTCGGCTGGGATGAGAAGAGGCTGATCACCACATTCCAGTCGCGCTTCGGTGCTCAGGAATGGCTGCAGCCCTACACCGACAGGACGGTCGAGAAATTAGCCGGAGAAGGCGTGAGATCGATCGCCATCGTCAATCCGGGCTTTTCTGTCGACTGCATCGAGACGCTGGACGAGATCGGCAGAGAGGCGGCCGAGACCTTCCATCACGCCGGCGGCGAAAAGTTCGCACACATCCCGTGCCTCAACGACAGTGCCGAGGGCATGGCGGTGATCGAGGCGATGGTGCGGCGCGAACTGTCGGGCTGGATCTGAAGCGGACATAATCGAGCGCCGCTAGCCCAGCCGCCCATACGCCGACAATTCGCGATCACCCAATTGTAACATTTCTGAAACACACTTAAGTGTTTGGTGAAGTCGGTTGCGTTGAAACGTCTACCGCATCGGCGGAAAATCGGAATCGATTTTCGGAAAGCACGATGCGCAGGTATAAAAGTTAGAGCGTACTTTGTGCGTCCAGTGGACGCGCGTCGCTCTAATGTGCTCGGCATCTGAGGGAGGGCCAAATGGATTTCAGTGGTTTCGATATCGCGCTTCTTGTTCTTGTCGCTCTTGTCGTGCTCGTGCTTTTCAAAGGCATCCGGACAATCCCGCAAGGCTACAATTATACCGTCGAACGCTTTGGCCGCTATACCAAGACATTGAGCCCCGGCCTTAACCTCATCGTGCCGTTCGTCGACCGCATCGGCGCCAAGTTGAACATGATGGAGCAGGTGCTCGACGTCCCGACCCAGGAGATCATCACCCGCGACAACGCCACCGTCGCCGTCGACGGCGTCGCCTTCTACCAGGTGCTCAACGCCGCGCAGGCCGCCTACCAGGTCGCTGGGCTGGAGAACGCCATCCTCAACCTGACGATGACCAACATCCGTACCGTGATGGGCTCGATGGACCTCGACGAGCTTTTGTCGAACCGCGACGCCATCAACGAACGCCTGCTGCGCGTCGTCGACGAGGCGGCGCATCCCTGGGGCATCAAGATCACTCGTGTCGAGATCAAGGACATCAACCCGCCGGCCAATCTCGTCGAATCGATGGGTCGCCAGATGATGGCCGAACGCAACAAGCGCGCGCAGATCCTTGACGCCGAAGGCCTCAAGCAGTCGCAGATCCTGGAAGCCGAGGGCCGCAAGGAAGCCGCCTTCCGCGACGCCGAGGCGCGCGAACGCTCCGCCGAGGCCGAGGCCCGCGCCACGCAGGTGGTGTCGGAAGCGATCTCCAAGGGCGACGTGCAGGCGCTCAACTACTTCGTCGCGCTGAAATACACCGAAGCGCTGACCAGGATCGGCTCAGCCACAAACAGCAAGGTTGTGCTGATGCCGATGGAAGCTTCGTCGCTCATTGGCACGCTCGGCGGTATCGGCGAGATCGCCAAGGAAGTCTTCAGAGGCGACGGCACTGCCGGCACGCCGCGGCAAGCCGCCGCCCGCCCGCCCGTAGTTCGCCCGAGCGAGAGCTGAGGCCGACCCCATGTTTGACCGCATCATTTCGGAACTCGGTCCCTGGAACTGGATGGTTCTCGGCTTCGTCCTCCTCGTAATGGAGGTCATCGCACCGGGCATCTTCATGCTGTGGATCGGCATCGCCGCACTGCTGATCGGTGCAGTCTCCCTGCTCGTCTGGGACGCAGGTTTCTGGACCTGGCAGGTCCAGGTTCTCGCTTTCCTGGCGATGTCGCTGGTTTCAACCTATGTCGGCAAGAGACTGGCGGGCGGACGCCACGACCCGACAGACCAGCCGCTGCTCAACCGCCGCGGCGAACAAATGATCGGCAGGAAGGCGACACTGGCCGAGCCGATCAAGGACGGGCGCGGCCGCATAAAGCTGGGCGACACGCTGTGGCGCGTCTCCGGCCCCGATCTGCCGGCTGGCACGCAGGTGCGCGTGACGGGCGCGGCCGAGACCGATCTGGAACTGACGGTCGAGGCGGTCTAGGACCGATCCCACCGATCTCGGCGGGGCGCCTTTTCAAACAGGCCCTGAGTCTGTCAGGCCGCGCCGATGCGCAGCAGGTCGTGCAGATGGACAAGTCCGACCGGTCGTCTGCCCTCGACAACCATCAGGCTGGAAATCGCCGAATTGTTGATCGTCTGCAGGGCCGTCGCCACCAACGTATCCGGCCCGGCCGTCTTCGGCTCCTTGGTCATGACCTGATCGACACTCATCGCCAGAAGATCGCTGCCGATGTGGCGCCTGATATCGCCGTCGGTGACGATGCCGATCAGCGCACCATCCGCAGCGGTTATCGCCACGCAGCCAAACCCCTTGCGCGACAATTCGAGGATCGCTTCGCGCATTCCAGTGCCGGAAGGCACCAGCGGCAGCCTGTCGCCGACATGCATGATGTCGCGGATCTGCGTCAGATTGGCGCCAAGTTGCCCGCCGGGATGGAAGGTGCGGAAATGATCCGGCGTGAAGCCGCGCGCTTCGAGCAACGCGATGGCCAGCGCATCGCCGATCACCAGTTGCAGCAGCGTCGATGTCGTCGGCGCCAGGCCATGCGGGCAGGCTTCCGGCGCACGCGGCAGCAAAAGCACCACATCGGCCGCGCGCGCCAGCGCCGATCGCTCTCCGGCGGTGACCGCGATCAGCGGAATCGAGAAGCGCCTGGAATAGGCGATGATGCCCTTGAGCTCTCGGCTCTCGCCCGACCACGACATGGCGATGATGGCATCGTCCTTGGCGATCATGCCGAGGTCGCCGTGATTGGCTTCGGCAGGATGGACGAAGAAAGCCGGCGTGCCGGTCGAGGCGAGCGTCGCGGCGATCTTTGAGCCGATATGGCCGCTCTTGCCGACGCCGGTGACGATGACCCGGCCCTCGATCTGCGACACCATGTCGACGGCGCGCGCGAACGGTTCGGTCAATCCGTTTTCGAGCGCGGCCGCCAGTGCCGCGACACCGGCCTGCTCGGTCGCTACCGTTCTGAGCGCCGAGGCGATCGAAGCTTGCCCGTCGAACCGCTTCTTGTCTGGGGATCCCGCATGCATGGCTGATGCGATTAGCGCTTTGCCGCGCGCCTGTCCAACGGAATTGCCATCCGGTAGCCATCCATGGGCTTTGATCGACCGCCGCCTCAACCCTGCGTTAACCATCCCCGTTTACGGTTCGGTAAGTATGGCGTGCGTGCGCCGCGCAAGCAGTGGTAGCGATGTCCGGGGCCCAGCCTGAAAAGAAAAAAAGACGAAACGGCAAGGCGGTCTGCGCCTTGCTGCTGGCGACCAGCGTCTTCGCCTTGCTGCGGCCTGCGCAGCCCTATGCCCAGGTAACCGAGCTGCGCGGCGAGGTTTCGGAATCGGCGATTCTGGACGACCAGCAGCGCAAAACCAGGCAATTGAGCATCGCCCAGGAACAGACGGCGCAGGCAGGTGCAACCACCCAGAGCACTGCGCCGACGCCCGCCTATCAGCCGGCCAGCCCGGGCGCCGTACAGGACGACGACACGGCACCCGCGACCGGCAGCATTTTTGATTCGCCGGAAGCAACCGACGATCCGTTTGCGGACACGCCCGCTCCAATCCCGCCGCGCCGGCCATCGAGCGTAACGCAACGCGCGGACGATCAAGACTTGGCCGCCGAGGCCGCCGCCGGGGCCGCCGCCGCGACTGCAGCCACGACGGATGACACGGACACCGGCGAAACTGACCAGGACGCCACCAATCCCCGTGCCGTGACCATTGATTCCGCCGACAGGCAGCAGCTCGATCCGGGCGCCGAGCGCGCCGAAGCCATCGAAGGTCAGGACAAGAGGGCCGAGGACGACCCGTTCGCCGCTACCGGCATCAAACTCGGCTCCTTCGTGATCAGGCCGACGCTCGAGCAAGGCCTGACGGCGTCGTCGAATGCCGATTCAAGCACCGATGGCAAACCGGCCCTGCTGTCCGAAACGGCGCTGCGCTTCAATGCCATCTCCGACTGGCGGGAGAATTCGGCTGTCATCGACGGCTATGGCATCTTTCTCAAGACCATATCGGGCGACGAGGTTCAGGAGGCACGGGGCCGTGTCGACGGCACGCTCAATGTCGACCTCGACAACGATCTGCGCGCTATCGCCAGCCTTGGTTACGAGGCGGCGCCGGAATCGGCTTCGTCGCCGGTCGTCATCGAAGGCACCGTCGAGCAGCCGGTGCGCCAGAGCATTAACGGCAGCCTCGCGGTCGAGAAGGATGCCGGCAAGATGCGCTTCGCCCTGACCGGCGCAGTCGAACACGACATCTACGGCGACGCCAAGCTTTCGACGGGCGGAACGCTGTCGCAGAAAGACCGTGACTCGACGCTCTATACCGCCACCTTGCGCACCGGGTACGAGATTTCCCCCGCTATCACCCCCTTCACCGAAGTCGAAATCGGCCGCCGGGTCTATGATTTGCGCGTCGACACCAATGGTTTCGAACGATCCTCGACGGGACTTGGGGTTCGGGCCGGCGCCGAGCTCGACCTCGGCGAGAAGCTTGCCGGCGAATTCTCGGCCGGCTGGCTGCGGGAGGCGATCGACGACGACCGGCTGCCGGCAATTTCGGGTGCCACGGTGAACGCCGACCTCAGATGGTCGCCGGAACGCGGCACCACGATCGGCCTCATCGGACAAACGACCGTCGAGGGCACGACAACCCCCGACGAAAGCGGCGACATCCTTTACTCCGGCCTCCTGACGGGCGAGCGGGAAATCCGTGCCAACCTGATTGGGAACGCAGCTTTCGGCGTGGGCTGGCGCGACTACGTCGGGTCCGATGGCCATGATCTGATACTGAGCGCCGAGGCCGGACTGACATGGTGGCTGAACCGATATGCCGGACTGACCACCCGCGCCAGAACTGAAAAACAGACCAGCAACCTGGAGGGTCGCGACTACACCGCCCACAGCATCTTTGTCGGGGTGACGCTGCAGCCGTAAACCAAGTTGTTGGAGGTTTGGGGCATGTCTTCAAGTCAGGCCGTGGCGGGAACGGTGGTTTCGAGAACCTTTTTTATGCCCGTCGTTATCGCACCCTCGGTTCAAGCCCGAGGGCATGCTTTCGCGCGCATGCATTAGAACGCCGCGCCCCGCTGCTCTGACGGTTTCATCTCGTCGAGAAGCTTGCTGATAACGCCCGCCATGCGTCCGTTTATGTCGCTGCGCCACAGCGCGAAGGCGACGTTGGCCTCGACAAAGCCTTCCGGCGATCCGCAATCGAAGGTGCGCCCTCGGTAGTGGCAGCCATAGAAGGGCTGCTGCTTCTCCAGCTTCAGCATCGCATCGGTAAGTTGTATCTCGTTGCCGGCGCCCTTCTCCTGGCCTTCGAGTATCCCAAATATCTCCGGCTGCAGGATGTAGCGCCCGTTGATGTATAAATTGGAGGGTGCCGTGCCGGCTTTCGGCTTCTCCACCATGCCGGTAATGCGGAAACCGTGATGCGTATCCTCGCCGCGGCCGACGATGCCGTATTTATGCGCCTCGGCGGGGTCGCATTCCTGAACCGCGACGATGTTGTTGCCGGTCTCGGCATAAAGCTCGACCATCTCCTTCATGCAGCTTTTTTCCGACTGCATGATCATGTCAGGCAAAAGCAGCGCGAAGGGCTCGTCGCCGACCAGCTCGCGGGCACACCAGACGGCATGGCCGAGGCCAAGCGGTACCTGCTGGCGCGTGAAGCTGGTCTGCCCCGGCGAGGGTTGCAGCCGCTGCAGGCGGGCGAGCTCGTCGTCCTTGCCGCGCTGGGCGAGCGTGTCATAGAGTTCGAACTGGACGTCGAAATGGTCCTCGATGACCGCCTTGTTGCGGCCGGTCACGAAGATGAAATGCTCGATGCCGGCTTCGCGTGCCTCGTCGACCACATACTGGATGACTGGCCTGTCGACGACCGTCAGCATTTCCTTGGGTATGGCCTTGGTGGCCGGGAGAAAACGCGTGCCGAGACCGGCGACCGGGAAAACTGCCTTGCGAACTCTCTTCATGCTTCAATTATCCGCTTCTAAGCCTGTTCGGCAATCCTGCTCCAAGACATTTTCGTGCCGGAATCGAGGATTATGGAACGGCTGGTCAGAAAAAAATTTGTAGTCCGTAAAGCACCAACCCGCCTTTTCGTTCCCAACGGCACCTATGGTAAACTAAATGCTAACCGGGTTCGGCGATGAATGATCTTCCTGTGATGAAGAAGGAGGAAAAGATGTCCGTTCGCAACGCCGCAACGCGCTTCACAAGCATCGTTGCGGCCGCCAGCCTGTCGCTTGCCTTGCTGATGCCCGCCGGATCTGCTTTTGCCGACGCCGGTTTCCGGCAATGGGTGGCGAGCTTCCGCGCCACCGCGGTGCGGAGCGGCGTTTCCGGCGCCGTCTACGACCGCGCATTCGAGGGCGTCAGCGATGCCGACCCGGTCGTGCTTGAAAAAGCGCGTTATCAACCCGAATTCACCGCCCCCGCCTGGGACTATTTCGACAACCGCGTCCATGACCAGTCGGTCGCTGTTGGCCAGCAGATGGCCAGGAAGTGGAAGCCGTGGCTGGACAGGATCGAGGCAAAATACGGTGTCGACCGTCATATCCTGCTGGCCATCTGGTCGATGGAATCGAATTACGGCGAAATCCTCAAGCGCGACGATGTCATGCGCAATGTCGTGCGATCGCTGGCAACACTTGGCTATGCCGATTCGAGACGATCGAAATTTGCCCGCACCCAGTTGATCGCGGCGCTGAAAATCCTGCAAAGGGGCGACATCGATAAAAGCCACCTCAGCGGCTCATGGGCCGGCGCCATGGGCCATACCCAATTCATTCCCACCAGCTATCAGGCCTATGCGGTCGATATGGACGGCGACGGCAAGCGCGACATCTGGAATTCGATTCCCGATGCATTGGCAACGGCCGCCAATCTGCTCAAGAAGAACGGCTGGCAGGCCGGCAAGACCTGGGGCTATGAAGTCAGCCTTCCCGACGGAAAGAAGTTCCCAGCCGGATCGAAGTCACTGTCGCAATGGCAAGCGCTGGGTGTCACGCGTGTCAACGGCAAGCCGTTCAAGAATAGTGCGGAGAAGGCCACGCTGAAGGTGCCAGGCGGCCGCGGCGGCCCGGCTTTCCTGATGATCAAGAATTTTTCGGTCATCAAGCGCTACAACAATGCCGACAAATACGCGGTTGCCGTTGGCCTTCTTGCCGACGGAATCGCCGGCTATGGTGGACTTGTGCAGGACTGGAAGCGGCCTTTCACGAAGCTCTCCTTCGAGGAGAGGCAAGAGCTTCAGCAGCGGCTTTCCCAGTACGGCTACTATGACGGCAAGTTCGACGGCAAGATCGGCGAAGGATCGAAAGCCGCCATCATGGCCTTCCAGGCGAAGGCTGGCTTGACCCAGGACGGACATCCGAGCATGGAAGTGCTCAAATGGCTCAGGCAGAACTAGCCTCGCATAGGGCAGACCTGGAGCATCGGACCCAAACCGGTTTTGGGGAATCCGATGCTCAAAAAAGATAGAGCGGCGGTACGGTTGGATTTGAGGGTCCGGCGCTCTTAAGGGATGGAGAGGGTAATTGGATTCGGCTGCGCGTATCCGGGTAATCCTTCGTCGCGTGCCGATCCTGATTCTGGCTATTGCCGTTCTGGCCGTCAGTACTGCCGCCGTCTTTCACACGCCGGCCATGGCGCAGGAAGAACAAAGGCGTGGCTGGTCGCTGCGCGACTTGTTGTTTCTGCGCCGAAGCGAGCGGGTGGAACCGCCGCGACAAATTCAGAGGGCCGGGCCACGGAAGCTAAAAGCAAGAAAGCCCCGCGCCGCGCCGCGCCGGCCGGCTGAGCCGGCAACCCCGATTGTCGAGAAGGCGCCGGATGCCCGCACCGTTCTGGTGGTCGGCGATTTCATGGGGAGCGGCCTCGCCGAAGGTCTCGATACCGCCTTTGCCGAAAACACCAACATCAGGATCGTCGTGCGCAGCAACGGTTCGTCCGGTTTCGTGCGTGACGATTTCTACAACTGGCCCGAACAGATCAAGTCGCTGATCGAGACCGAAAAGCCCGCGGCCGTGATCGTCATGCTGGGCTCCAACGATCGGCAGCAAATGCGCGTGAACGGTGAACGCGAACAGCCGCGGTCCGAGGCCTGGACCAAGGAATACGAACGCCGGACCGAAGCGTTCGGTAAGGCCATTGCAGCGGCCAAGGTGCCATATCTATGGGTCGGCATGCCGGCATTCAAGGCGCCGAAGATGACCTCAGACATGCTGGCTTTCAACGACATTTACCGCTCGACGGCCGAAAGCCATGGCGGCGAATTCGTCGACATCTGGGACGGTTTCGTCGACGAGGACGGCGCCTTTGTCACCAGCGGACCTGATATCAACGGCCAGCCGGTGCGCCTGCGCACCGACGACGGCATCTATGTGTCGAAAGCCGGCAAACGCAAGCTCGCCTTCTATGCCGAAAAACCCTTGATGAAGATCCTTGGAATGACCGCGCCCACGGGCACACCGGCAGCTTACGCGCCAGCGGGCGCTCCCGTCGAGGCGCCGGCACCGGCACCCATGGCCGTCGATCGCACCGTGCCGATGCTGCTCAACGATCCGGCGCTCGATGGCGGTTCTGAACTTCTCGGCGCCGCATCGCCGGCGAAGGCCGACGGGCCCGGCGAAAAACTCGCCGTCGAGGGCAAGGCGCCCGCTGCATCGCCCGGCCGCGCCGACGATTTTTCCTGGCCGCCCAGGGGACAGCCTGCGGCGGCGGCCGCAACCGAAACGACCACGGCGATCACTCCGTAAACCTGCCCCGGGCACCGGAAGGGCAGAAAGCGCCTTCAGATGGCCGCAGGAGTAGCGCTCGAGACAGACTCAGCGCGGCAGCACGCTCGATCCCATCAGCGCCTCGTCGATCGAACGAGCCGCCTGCCGGCCCTCGCGGATCGCCCAGACGACCAGCGATTGACCGCGGCGCACATCGCCCGCCGCATAGAGCTTTTCGACGCTGGTCTGGTAGTCGCGGTCATTGGCCTCGACGTTGTTCGAGCGGCGGGTGTCGATGACGATCTTCATCTGGCCAGCCAGCTCCGACACCGGTCCGACGGTAGCCGGCCCGGCAAAGCCGATGGCGATGAAGGCGAGATCCGCGCGGATGACGAATTCCGTGCCAGCGATCGGCTTGCGCTTTTCATCGACCTCGCAGCATTTGACGCCGGTCAACGCGCCGTCCTCGCCGATGAATTCGAGCGTTGCCACCTGGAACTCGCGCTCGGCGCCTTCAGCCTGCGAGGACGAGGTGCGCATCTTCGTCGCCCAGTAAGGCCAGACCGAAAGCTTGTCTTCCTTTTCCGGCGGCTGCGGCCGGATGTCGAGCTGGGTGACGCGCACGGCGCCCTGACGGAAGGCCGTGCCGACGCAGTCGGAGGCGGTGTCGCCGCCGCCGACGACGACGACATGCTGGCCGCCGGCGACGATCGGCGGCGAGGGCCACGCCACCGACTGGATCGGCTCACCGCCGATGCGCTTGTTCTGCTGCACCAGATAGGGCATCGCGTCATGCACGCCGTCGAGATCGTCACCGGGAATGTTGGCCGGGCGCGGCGTTTCCGAACCGCCGCAATAGAGCACAGCATCGTATTCGGCGAGCAGCTGCGCCACCGGTTTGTCGACGCCGACATTGACGCCGCAATGGAAGCTCACGCCCTCGCCTTGCATCTGCTCGATCCGGCGGTCGATATAGTGCTTCTCGATCTTGAAGTCGGGGATGCCGTAGCGCATCAGCCCGCCCGGCCGGCTCTCGCGCTCATAGACGTGGACGTCGTGGCCGGCGCGGCCAAGCTGCTGGGCGGCGGCCATGCCGGCCGGCCCCGAGCCAATGACGGCGACGCGCTTGCCGGTCTTCTTTTCCGGCGGGTAGGGCCGGATATGACCGGTTTCATAGGCCTTGTCGGCGATCGCCTGCTCGATCGTCTTGATGGCGACCGGAATGTCCTCAAGGTTCAGCGTGCAGGCTTCCTCGCAAGGTGCCGGACAGATGCGGCCGGTGAATTCCGGGAAATTGTTGGTCGAGTGCAGGTTGCGGATCGCATTGTCCCAGTCGCCATTGTAGACGAGGTCGTTCCAGTCCGGGATCTGGTTGTGCACCGGGCAGCCGGTCGGCCCGTGGCAGTACGGAATGCCGCAATCCATACAGCGCGCGGCCTGTTTCTCGACCTCCTTATCCGACATCGGCAGCGTGAACTCACGAAAATGCCGGATGCGGTCGGAAGCCGGCTGGTACTTGTGGACCTGCCGGTCGATCTCGAGAAACCCTGTTACCTTGCCCATAGTCCAGTCCCTGCTGTCCAGATGGCGCGCTCGACGACGCACCCGTTAACCTCATAAGGCAGCCATGGCAACCTTCAGTCCGAGGCCAGGATTGTTGATGAAGGCGTCGACCGGGAAGCCTGGCTTCCCGGCAACTCCCAAAGCCTATTCCGCCGCCACGCCCATGCGCATGCGTTCCATTTCGATCAGCGCGCGGCGGTATTCGACCGGCATGATCTTCCGGAATTTCGGCCGGAAAGTCGCCCAGTTGTCGAGGATCTCGCGGCCGCGCACCGAACCCGTATAATGGACGTGGTTCGAGATCAGCTGATAGAGCCGCTCCTCGTCATGGCTGGTCATGTCGCCCGACACGTCGACGCGGCCTTTGTGGTCGAGGTCGCCGCCATGATGGAGCAGTTTCTCCATCAGGTCGTCTTCTTCGGGAACGGGTTCCAGTTCGACCATCGCCATGTTGCAGCGCTCGGCGAAATCACCTTCCTCGTCGAGCACATAGGCGACGCCGCCCGACATGCCGGCGGCGAAGTTGCGGCCGGTCTGGCCGATGACGACGACAATGCCGCCGGTCATGTACTCGCAGCCATGGTCGCCAACGCCTTCAACGACGGCGGCCACGCCCGAATTGCGAACTGCAAAACGCTCGCCGGCGACGCCGCAGAAATAGGCCTCGCCCTCGGTCGCGCCGTAGAGCACCGTGTTGCCGACGATAATCGACTCCGCTGCGACGATCTTCGTGTTCTCCGGTGGGCGGATGACGATGCGTCCACCCGACAGGCCCTTGCCGACATAGTCGTTGCCGGCGCCAATCAGTTCGAACGAAACCCCCCGCGCCAGGAAGGCGCCAAAGGACTGGCCGGCAGTGCCGGTGAGCTTCACCGAGATCGTGTCCTCGCGCAGGCCCTTGTGTTTGAAGCGCTTTGCCACTTCGCCGGACAGCATGGCGCCAGTGGAACGGTCGACATTGCGGATCGGCAGCTCGATGCTGACCGGCTGCCTGGCTTCCAGCGCCGGCTTGGCGAGCTCGATCAGCTTGCGGTCGAGCACGTCATCGATCGGATGCTTCTGCCGCTCGGTCCAGTGCACCGCCTCGTGCGGGGCATCTGGTTTGAAGAACATCTTGCTGAAATCGAGCCCCCGCGCCTTCCAGTGCTGGATCAGCGCCCGCTTCTCCAAGAGTTCGGTGTCGCCGATGATCTGGTCGAGATGGGTGTAGCCCATCTCGGCGAGCAGCGCCCGCACCTCTTCCGCCACATAGAAGAAGAAGTTGATGACGTGTTCCGGCGTGCCCTTGAAACGCTTGCGCAACACCGGATCCTGCGTCGCGACGCCGACCGGGCAGGTGTTGAGATGGCACTTGCGCATCATGATGCAGCCGGCCGCGATCAGCGGCGCGGTCGAGAAGCCGAATTCGTCGGCGCCAAGCAATGCACCGATGACGACGTCGCGACCGGTGCGCAGGCCGCCATCGACCTGCAGCGCGACGCGTGACCTGAGGCCGTTGAGCACCAGCGTCTGGTGCGTCTCGGCAAGGCCCATTTCCCACGGGCTGCCGGCGTGCTTGAGCGAGGTCAGCGGCGATGCGCCGGTGCCGCCGTCATAGCCGGAAATGGTAATGTGATCAGCGCGCGCCTTGGCGACGCCGGCCGCAACCGTGCCGACGCCGACTTCGGACACCAGCTTGACCGAGACATCAGCCGCCGGATTGACGTTCTTGAGATCGAAGATCAGCTGCGCCAAATCCTCGATCGAATAGATGTCGTGGTGCGGCGGCGGCGAGATCAGGCCGACGCCGGGCGTCGAATGCCTGACCTTGGCAATGGTGGCATCGACCTTGTGGCCGGGCAGCTGACCGCCCTCGCCGGGCTTTGCGCCTTGCGCGACCTTGATCTGCATCACATCGGAATTCACCAGATATTCCGCCGTCACGCCGAACCGCCCGGAAGCGACCTGCTTGATCGCCGACCGCTCGGGGTTCTTGCCGCCGCCCGGCAGCGGCAGGTAGCGGTCGGCCTCTTCGCCGCCCTCGCCGGTGTTCGACTTGCCGCCGATCGTGTTCATGGCGCGCGCCAGCGTGGTGTGCGCTTCCCTGGAAATCGAGCCGAAGGACATCGCACCGGTCGAGAACCGCTTGACGATATCGGCCGCCGACATAACCTCGTCGAGCGCGACCTTCTTGCGGCCGGTTTCTTCGGCGAACCTGATCTTGAACAGGCCGCGAATGCTCTGCGCCCGCGCCGCCTCGCTGTCGATCTGAGCGGAATAGTCCTTGAACGTCTCCCACGATCCTTGGCGCACGGCGTGCTGGAGGGTGGCCACGGCATCGGGTGACCAGATATGCGCTTCGCCGCGCATGCGGAACATGTATTCGCCGCCAACCTCGAGGCTGTTGCGCAGCACCGGGTCGTTGCCGAAGCCGTCGGCGTGGCGGCTGACCGTTTCGGCCGCGATCTCTTCCAGCCCGACGCCTTCGATCAGCGTCGCGGTGCCGGTGAAATACTTCTGCACGAAATCGGTCTTCAGCCCGATCGCGTCGAAGATCTGCGCGCCGCAATAGGACTGGTAGGTCGAGATGCCCATCTTCGACATCACCTTGAGAATGCCCTTGCCGATCGACTTGATGTAGCGGGAGACGACCTCGTAGGCGTCGACCTCCGCCGGCAGCTCGCCGCGCTTGTGCATGTCGAGCAGCGTGTCGAAGGCCAGGTAAGGATTGATCGCCTCGGCGCCGTAGCCGGCAAGGCAGCAGAAATGATGCACCTCACGCGGCTCGCCGGACTCGACGACGAGCCCCACCGACGTGCGCAATCCCTTGCGGATCAGATGATGGTGGACCGCCGCCGTCGCCAGAAGTGCCGGAATGGCGATGCGGTCCGGCCCGAGTTGACGGTCGGACAGGATGATGATGTTGTAGCCGCCGGCGACCGCCGCTTCAGCGCGCTCGCACAGCCGGTCGATGGCGCCCTGCATGCCGGCCGCGCCTTCGTTCGAAGCATAGGTGATGTCGATCGTCTTGGTGTCGAAACGGTCCTCGGTATGACCGATGGAGCGGATCTTCTCCAGATCGCCATTGGTCAGGATCGGCTGGCGCACTTCGAGCCGCTTGCGACGCGAATTGCCGACGAGGTCGAAGATGTTGGGCCTCGGCCCGATGAAGGACACCAGGCTCATCACCAGTTCCTCGCGGATCGGGTCGATCGGCGGATTGGTGACCTGGGCGAAGTTCTGCTTGAAATAGGTGTAGAGCAGCTTCGATCTGTCCGACATCGCCGAAATCGGCGTGTCGGTGCCCATCGAGCCGACCGCTTCCTGGCCGGTGGTTGCCATCGGCGACATCAACAGCTTGGTGTCTTCCTGGGTGTAGCCGAACGCCTGCTGGCGATCGAGCAGGCTGACGTCCCTGCGCAGCGCGCGCGGCTCGACCGGCTTCAGGTCTTCGAGGATGAGCTGGGTGTTGGCGAGCCAGCTCTTGTAGGGATGCCTGGTCGCGATCTCCGACTTGATCTCCTCATCGGAAACGATGCGGCCCTTCTCCAGGTCGATCAACAGCATGCGGCCGGGCTGAAGCCGCCACTTTTTGACGATTCTTTCCTCCGGCACCGGCAGCACGCCGGCTTCCGAGGCCATGATGACGCGATCGTCGTCGGTGACGATGTAGCGCGCCGGGCGCAGCCCGTTGCGGTCGAGTGTGGCGCCGATCTGGCGGCCGTCGGTAAAGGCCACCGCCGCCGGCCCGTCCCACGGCTCCATCAGGGCCGCGTGGTATTCGTAAAAGGCCTTGCGATCTTGATCCATCAGCTTGTTGCCGGCCCAGGCTTCAGGGATCAGCATCATCATCGCGTGAGCGAGCGAGTAGCCGCCCTGCGTCAGGAATTCGAGCGCATTGTCGAAACATGCGGTGTCCGACTGCCCCTCATAGGAGATCGGCCACAGCTTGGAGATGTCGTTGCCGAACAATTCGGAATCGACCGAGGCCTGCCGCGCCGCCATCCAGTTGACGTTGCCGCGCAGCGTATTGATCTCGCCATTGTGGGCGACCATGCGATAGGGATGCGCCAGCTTCCACGACGGGAAGGTGTTGGTCGAGAAACGCTGGTGGACGAGGATCAGCGCCGTCTCGAAACGCGGATCGGTCAGATCCTTGTAATAGGCGCCGACCTGATAGGCCAGGAACATGCCCTTGTAGACGATGGTCCGCGATGACATCGACACGACGTAGAAGCCATTATCGACGCCCTTGGTCTCTTCATGGATACGACCGGAAATGACCTTGCGCAGGATGTAGAGCCGCCGCTCGTAATCATCGTCGCTCTCGATCTCGGCGCCACGACCCAAAAACACCTGCCGCTGGACCGGTTCGGAAGCCGCGATATCAGGTGCTTTTGACAGCAATGAATTGTCGACCGGCACATCGCGAAAGCCGAGCAGCGGCTGGCCTTCAAGTTGCGCCACCTCGGCGATGATGCCTTCGATATGCGCCTGAAGCTCAGGATCGCGCGGCATGAACACATGGCCGACGGCGTAATGGCCGGGCTTGGGCAGTTCGACGCCTTGGCTGGCCATCTCCTCGCGGAAGAAGCGGTCGGGAAGCTGCACCAGCACGCCGGCGCCGTCGCCCATCAGCGGATCGGCGCCGACGGCGCCGCGATGCGTCAGGTTTTCGAGCACCGCAAGGCCGTCCTTGACGATCTGATGCGACTTCACGCCTTTCATGTTGACGATGAAGCCGACGCCGCAGGCGTCGTGCTCGTTGCGGGGGTCGTAAAGGCCTTGAGCGGCGAAGCCGGTATGGGTGCGCCCGATTTTGGTCAGGCCAGTGGCGATGGACCGATTTTTGACAGCTGGCGCTTTCGTCTGCGCGGCCGGGCCGTTCGTCGCAGATGGCGTCATTTCCGTCATCATCCTGTCCTCCATTCCCAGCCCTAAGGGCGCTGGTTTCCGTTGGGAAGCGCATGGGCTTCCCTCTCATCCTTACGGCACGTCTTGCGAAATCCTTGCCAAACCAGGCGGCCTGGTTCGCATCCGGCAATCGTACAGGCCAGAGCCGGGCTGTCTACCTGTCGCTCGCGGCAACGGCCGGAGAGGCCCAATGATACGCCAATCCAGCCTGTTTTTGTGCGACAAAATAAGACAGCACTACTGTCCTAAATTTTTATGACAGAAATTGCGGATGCGCACAAGACCGATTCACAACAATCTTAGGCATTTAGAGACAGAAAATTACGCGCGACCGTACCAAAACGCAACCTTCGGTCGTCCGCCTGTGTCCCGGCCTCTCGCTGGCTTTACCGCTTTTCCGCCGCTTGGCACTTGCGAGCGGCATGCGAAAGCGGCCAAGGTTGCATCGATTTTCCCAGCACAGGCAAACGCATGAATTTCGCTTCCGACAATTGGGCAGGCGCCCATCCCGACATCTCAGCCAATTTATCCCGGCATGCCGCAGGTGCTGCCACTGCTTACGGCGACAGCGACCTGGACCGCGCCATCTATCGGCGCTTCAGCGAAATTTTCGAACGCGAGGTTGCAGTGTTCTTCGTCGCAACCGGTACGGCGGCCAACGCCCTCTCCATGAGCGCGTGCAACCGAATTGGCGGCGTCGCCTTCTGCCATTCCGAAGCGCATATGACCGTCGATGAATTCGGCGCGGCGGGCTTCTACACCGGAGGGGCGCGCATGTCGCCGGTGCCGGGTCCATTGGGGCGCATCAATCCGCAGGCGCTCGACCGGGCCATCATGCGCTATTCCCAAGACCTGGCTCCCGCCGGCCAACCGATGGCGGTCACGATCACGCAGGCGACTGAAGTCGGCACCGTCTACACCGTCGCCGAGATCACAGCCATCTCCGAAGTGAGCCACCGTCATGGGTTGCCTCTGCATATGGACGGCGCGCGCTTCGCCAACGCGATTGCCGCGATAGACACCACTGTGGCGGAAATGACCTGGAAGAGCGGCGTCGACATCGTCTCCTTTGGCGGCACCAAGAACGGCTGCTGGATGGCCGACGCAGTCGTGGTTCTTAATCCAGACCTGGGGCATGATTTGCGCCTGTTGCGCCAGCGCGCCGCCCAGAACTTTTCCAAGTCGCGCTTTATCGCGGCGCAGTTCGAAGCCTATTTCGCCGACGATTTGTGGCTGGAAACCGCGCGGTACGCCAACGCCATGGCCGCGCGCCTGGCAGCGGCGATTGAGGATTCTGCCGCGGCGCGCCTGGCTTGGCTGCCGCAGTCCAACGAGGTCTTCGCGATCCTCAGCCGCAACAATGCCGCACGACTGCAGGCGGCCGGCGCCAAATTCCACGATTGGGGAGTGCCGCATGGCTTTGACGGCCATATAGGCGAGGCCGAAGCGCTCTATCGTTTCGTCACCAGCTTTGCGACCACGGCCGAAGAGGTCGGCCGCTTTAGCCAGCTAATTGCTGGATAGGCGGCACCTTATCTATCAAAAAAGGGCGACGCCAAGCGCCGCCCTTCGTCCCTGAGATCGTCTTGTGACGCAGCTTACGCGGCGTTCTTGGCCTCGATCTGCTTGGCCTTCGCCGAAGACGCGGTGATCGCGATCTTGCGGGGCTTCAGCTCCTCGGGAATATTGCGCTTGAGATCGACGAAGAGCAGGCCGTTCTTCAGCGAAGCGCCGACGACTTCAACATGGTCGGCAAGCTGGAAGCGGCGCTCGAAGGCCCTGCTGGCGATGCCGCGATAGAGCAGTTCGGAGCCTTCGCCATTGCCTCCTTCCTTGCGCTCACCCTTGACGGTCAGGACATTGCGGTGAGCTTCGATCGAGAGCTCGTCGTCCGAGAAGCCGGCGACCGCCATCGAGATGCGATAGGAATCCTCGCCGGTGCGCTCGATGTTGTAGGGCGGATAGGTCTGCGCGCCTTCCGGCTGCGCAAGCGAATCGAGCATGGTGAACAGCCGGTCGAAACCGACGGTCGAACGATAGAGCGGGGAAAAATCAACGTGACGCATAGTGTGTTCTCCTGTTGAGCAACAAGGTTTGCGTATGGCCGGTGCGAAACCCGTGACGGCGTTCCGGATAGGCCAGCGGCCCCGACATTGGCGGCCGCAACAGACATTTGGGGAACACCTGAAAGCATTTCAAGATTCTCGATGAACGGCAGATGAACCGCGGCTTCGGCGGGCGTTCAGCTAAGCGGAGCTAGACTGCTTCCAGGATCAAGGAACAGGCGGCGGTTACGGCGTCGCGCGTCCTCTCGGACACGCAAAGGACGCTGTAACACTTTGATTGCGCATGATTCACGGCGAAAATCGGGTCCGATTTTCGGGTCCTGCGCGAGATGCCGCAACGGGGCCGGCCGGGTGTAACGTCCCTTCCTCCCGGATCGACGGGGGGCCGGAAGCATGCCGCAAGCTGCTTTCGGCCTCACTCGCTGGCTGCCTCGTTCAGCCTTTCCAACGCGTCCGGAATTCCTTTGCTTTTGCTGCATGGGCGTCTATGCCTACCAAAGCTTGCGCCATGCAGGCAGCGACACACAAACGCAGCGCCGAATGACGGACCTCCACAACAAAATTCCCCTCTTCCGCGAAATTCCGGGCAATCCGCTACCGGAAAATGGGGCCGGTGGTTTCTTTACAACGCGCGATGGCAAGAAGATCCGCTACGGCCTCTTTCCCGCCGTTGCCCGACCGATGAAGGGCACCGTGGTCGTTCTGACCGGCCGCAACGAGTGCATCGAAAAATATTTCGAGACCATCCGCAACCTTGCCGATCGCGGCTTCGGCGTCGCCACCCTTGACTGGCGCGGCCAGGGCGGTTCCGACCGGCTGATCAGCGACCGCGAGCGCGGCTATGTCCGGAGCTTCTTCGACTATACCGGCGACCTGGAACAGTTCTTCGAGGAGATCGTGCTGCCCGACTGCCGGGGGCCGTATTATATCTTGGCCCATTCGGCCGGGGCGGTGATTACGCTGCTTGCCGCACCGTCGATGGTAAACCGCGTACGGCGCATGGTGCTGATCGCGCCATTCCTGGCCGTGCCCGACCTGCCGGTCTCGACAACCACCGTTCGCCGCCTCTGCTCGCTGTTCTGTCTGCTGGGCCTTGGCAAGCTTTATGCCGCCTGGGGTCCGCGGCCCAGAAGAACCATTCCGTTTGCCGCCAACATGGTGACATCAGATCCAGAGCGGTATCGACGCAACACGCTGATCTACGAAACCTACCCGCAACTGGCGCTCGGCGGCCCGACGATACGCTGGCTGAAAGCGGCGGCGCAGGCGTCCGAGGCCATCAGCGATCCCGACTTCATGGCCAGGATCCAGATACCCTTGCTGGTGATCGCCGCCGGTGCCGACCAGGTCGTCTCGACCAAGGCGGTGGAAACCTACACCAGACGTCTGCGCCTCGGATCGCTGCTGGTGATCGATGGCGCACGCCATGAAATATTGCAGGAAGCCGACTTCTATCGCGAGCAGTTCTTTGCCGCCTTCGATGCCTTCATCCCGGGAAGCGACGACACGGCCTGATTGAGTGCCGTACTCCCTCCGGACGCTCCAAGAGCGCTCCAAGTCATTGAAGTCCATGCCTCGGCTTGAAAAATGCCTGCCAACCTCGATCGTCGGCCTATCCCTGCCGGGCGAAATCCATGATCCAGTTGGTCTCCCAGGTCTTGCCGCCATCCGGTGAAAAAGCCTGCTCCCAGCGCGCCGATTTTTCAGTGATCCGCGACCACAGGAAGCGAACCTGGATATTGCGTCCGTCGAAGACGTCTTCGCACAGGAACGTGCCGACGGCTGCTTCGAAGCTGCCGCGCATCGGAACATCGATGGTCGCCGGGTTGCGGCCGTCGATCCACCAGATCGACCATTGTCTCGTCGCCGGATCGAACGTCCGCAGCGTGGCGGCGCGATAGGCGTCGCCGGGCAATTCAATCACATTGTCGTCGACATTGCCGAGGCCGCCAAGGATCGGGCGCACGTCGCATGTCCCGCCAAACACGTCCCAGTTCGTGTCGCCTTGCAGCCGCTTCTGCAACCTTCGATGGCTGACGTTCCAGCGTCCGAAGAAGAAATCGAAATCGGCCCGGCCATCTGGTGGAGCATTTTCTGCCGGCGCATCTTCGGAACGGCTGGTTGTTGACTGCGTCGGCATGTGATTCCCTCCCGTGACATTGTCTCCATAACCGAGAGCTGCTGACACCCTCCCGTCAGGAGCATGGGGTTATCGTCGCCGTGGGCACCTCAGTCCGTAATGGCCAGCTGCCCAGCCGGTTTCAGCCACGCAGCGCCGCCATCGCGGCGGCATGAAGCTCCGGCGTTGCCGCAGCCAGGATGTCGCCGCCCCTTTCCGCCGGTCCGCCTTCGAAGGTGGTGACGACGCCACCAGCCTTCTCGATGATCGGGATCAGCGCGACGATATCGTAGGGTTTCAAACCGGGGTCGGCGACGATGTCGACGCTTCCTGCCGCGACCATGGCGAAGGCATAGCAGTCGGTGCCGTAGCGGGCGAGCTGGACCTGCTTCTCGAACAGGTCGTAGCGCAGACGCGCGTCTCCCTTGAACAGTGCCGGCGTGGTGGTGAACAGCGTCGCCTCGGCGAGGCTTGTCGTCTTGCGTGTCGTCAGCCTTCGCGGCCCGCCCGGGCCTTCATAATGGGCACCGGACGCGTTGGCGTAGAAAAGCTCGCCGGTGAAGGGCTGCGACATCATGCCGGCGACGGCATCGCCGTCGACCGTCAGCCCGACCAATGTTCCCCACACCGGCAGGCCGGAAATGAAGGCGCGCGTGCCGTCGATCGGATCGATCACCCAGACGTGCCTGCTGGAAATGTTCTCGCTGCCATGCTCCTCGCCGAGGATGCCGTGATCGGGATATTCCGCTGATATAAGCGCCCGGATGACCCGCTCGGCCTCGCGGTCGGCCTCGGTGACCGGGTCGAAGCTGCCTTGCTCCTTGTTGGCGACCGCGCCTTGGCTGCGGAAGCGCGGCAAGGTTTCGGCTGCGGCGGCATGCGCAATGCGCCGCATGAAATCGATGCTGATGTCCAACTGATTCTCCCGCGTTGTAGGGTGCTGGAACAGTCGTTTGCCTGTGGTTTTCCGCCAAAACAAGGGCGTGCGGAACTTTGCGCATCGTCAACTGTTGCTCGAATGCAACGCTGGCGCCCTCGAATTCAGTTTCCACATCATAGTGAATTAAAAACGCCGGTCGACGGCTTGACATTTGTGCATCGCACAATAGATTTGTTCTCGGACAGGCTTTCCTGTCCATGCCCTCCTTGGGCGTTTCCTCCCTAGACTTCGACCGTGTCGTGCAAACGATGCGGTCTTTTTTTCAGCGCAGCATCCAGCCGATCGCGCATCCCCGACCCGCACGCGCAGAATCCCACGTAAAAATCGCTTCCGATTTTCGGCATCATTCGGCGGCGAGCGGCAGATCGATAAAATTGTGGTCGGGCATCGCCATCAGGTCGGCCGAGAATTGCGCCAGATCGTCGGCGAGCGCATCGAAGCCGGCGGATTTCTGGAACGTCCGCTCGTTCATGTAAAGCCCGCGATTGACCTCGATCTGCAGTGCATGAAGATGGCGCACGGGGCGGCCATAATGCTCGGTGATGAAGCCTCCGGCATAGGGTTTGTTGTGGGCGACGGTGTAGCCCATGCCGATCAGCAGGCCGATCGCCGTCTCGGTCAACGCTGCCGAGGCGGAGATACCGAAACGGTCGCCGACGATGAAGTCGGGCCTGACACCGCTGTCGCTGACCCTGATGCTCGCCGGCATCGAGTGGCAATCGATCAGCACGGCAAAACCGAACCGCGCATGGGTCCTGGTCAAAAGCCGTTTTAGCGTCTCGTGATAAGGCTTGTAGACAGCCTCGATGCGCGCGACGGCTTCCGCCAGCGGCAAGCGGCCGGCATAGATTTCGAGCCCCTCTCCCACCAGCTTGGGCACCGTGCCAAGCCCGCCGGCCACGCGCGCCGAGCGGATGTTGCAGAACGACGGCACGGGTTCGGCGAACATCCGCGGATCGAGTTCCCACGGCTCCCGGTTGACGTCGAGATAGGCGCGCGGGAAGTTTGCCGCCAGCATCGGCGCGCCGAGCGCGACGGCGCCGCCGAACAATTCGTCGACGTAGCAATCTTCGGAGCGGCGGATGGCGTTTCGGTCCAGCCTTGCCATGGCCAGGAACCGGTCCGGATAGTGACGGCCGCTATGCGGCGAGTTGAAGAGGAAGGGGACGCGCTGTTCGGCGCCCGACCGGATTTCGAAGGGAGGAACGACCGAAAAATCCTCGGCTGCCGTTTTCAATTTGAACGAACCCGGAAACACCAATGCATCATGGTTGGAAGGTGCCACCTCGCCGGCCGCATGTCCAGCGTTTCGGCGTCCGGACCGCTTTGTTAAATGCGGATCGGGTCCTTTATCGTTCACTTGATGTTTACCGTCACCTCCTCATATACAGGATGGTTAACGGGCTGCCCCACGGCAGTCTCGGACGGGTGATTCGGACGGGATAAGATGGCACGCATTCTACTGGCGGAAGACGACGATGACATGCGCCGGTTCCTCGTCAAGGCGCTGGAGCGTGCCGGCTACCAGGTCAGCGACTTCGACAATGGTGCCAGCGCCTATGAGCGGCTGCGCGAAGAGCCCTTCTCGCTGCTCTTGACCGACATCGTCATGCCGGAGATGGACGGCATAGAACTCGCCCGCCGCGCCACCGAGATCGATCCCGACCTCAAGGTCATGTTCATCACCGGCTTCGCCGCCGTTGCGCTCAATCCGGATTCCAAGGCGCCGAAAGACGCCAAGGTGCTGTCGAAGCCGTTCCATCTGCGCGACCTCGTCAACGAGGTCGAAAAGATGCTGCAGGCAGCCTGACGCGCTTTCCGCCGCCGGCTTTCGGCGCGCCTTCAACGGCGCGGCAAGGCGAACCGTTCTTTCCCTTTTCCTCCTATTGACGCGCCGTGGCAAAAATGGTGTATGCGCGGCTTCGGATGGGCGTGTAGCTCAGCGGGAGAGCACTGCATTGACATTGCAGGGGTCACAGGTTCAATCCCTGTCACGCCCACCATCCAGACAATCCGCCGCCTCTCGTGCCCTGCGGATTTCCTCGTCCAACGAGCGCTTCAGGCTGACGGCGTGAACGCCGTATTTTCGGGAATGCCAGAATCGGACGCCTTGATTTTTTGGCCCAGCCAATGCTCTCAATGAAGTCGGCGAAGTCGGCAGAAAATATCTCTTCGGCCACCTCGACGATATGAAATTTGGTGTCCGTTGGAGGCATCGCTCTCCCAGGTGAATTCGAAACGGTATCCAAGCGTGTCGGCGAGCGACTTTGCATTGGACACGGCCAAGAGACGGCCGCACTAGCCGTCATGCCTGGTGCGGCAATCGGCGTCGATTGAGGATCAGGCCGCGCCGAGGCGGAGGTCACCTGTCTCAATATGCTGGAGAAACCACGCATAGGTCTGCTCCAATCCGCTCTGAAGCGAGTACCGCGGGCGCCAGCCCGTGGCAAACAGGCGCGATACGTCCATCAGCTTGCGCGGCGTGCCGTCCGGCTTCGTCGCATCGAATGTGAGCACCGCCTCGGCTTCGACGACGGAGAGCATGGTGCGGGCCAGTTCGGCAATGGTAATGTCTTCGCCCGAGCCGACATTGACGTGGCTGTCGCCGGCATAGTTTTTCAGCAGCCAGACCAGAGCGTCGGCGGCGTCGTCGACATGCAGGAACTCGCGCATCGGCGTGCCCGATCCCCAGACCTCCAGGGTTTTGTCGCCGGCCCGCTTGGCCTTGTGCGCCTTGCGCATAAGGGCTGGTACGACATGGCTGGTGGAGAGGTCGAAATTGTCGCCGGGGCCATACAGGTTGGTCGGCATCGCCGAGATGTACTCGACACCGTATTGGCGCCGATAGGCTTGGCACAGTTTCAGCCCAGCGATCTTGGCGATCGCGTACCATTCGTTGGTCGGTTCGAGCGGACCGGTCAGCAAGGCGTCCTCGGAGATCGGCTGTGCCGCAAACTTCGGATAGATGCAGGACGAACCGAGAAACAGCAATTTCTGCACCTCGTTGCGAAAAGCGCTCTCGATGACATTGGTCTGCATGATGAGATTGTCCTGCAGAAAATCGACCGGCAACCTGTTGTTTGCCAGGATACCGCCGACCTTAGCCGCCGCCATCACCACCGCATCCGGCCTGTGGTCTGCCAACCAGCGCCGCACGCTGGCCTGGTCCATCAGGTCGAGTTCATCGCGGGATGCGGTCAGGACCTCGCAGTCCTCGTCCGCCAGCCTGCGCAATATGGCCGATCCGACCATGCCGCGATGCCCGGCCACGAAAACGCGCTTGCCCTGAAGGTCGAAATCCATTGGCGTATCCCTATGCAGAACGGTCGCTATGACCACTGGCGTCGCCGCGCCGGATGGTCCTGCGTCGGACGCATAGCGCATACAGATTTGCCCGGACAAGGCAAATCGGAGATTCGGGCGAGCTCTTCTTGTGGTTGGCGCTCAGACGCCCGCCACGGCGCACAGGTTCTTCATTCTTGCGATGGCAAGCTCCGGGTCGGCCAGCAATCCGGCCTGGTCGGCAAGACGGAACACATCCGCATAGTGGCTAATGCCGCGCGCCGACTGCATGCCGCCGACCATCGAGAAATGGTCCTGGTGGCCGTTCAGCCAGGCCATGAGGACGATACCGGCCTTGTAGTACTCGGTCGGCGCCTCGAAGATTTTCCGCGACAGAGATACCGTCGGCGCCATCAGCGCGTCATAGCCTGAGCGGTCGCCAGCGGCCAGTTTCGCCAGCGCGGCATTGGCGACCGGCGCAATGGCGTCGAAAATCCCGAGCAGCGCATGCGAATGTCTTTCGCCGTCGCCGGCGATCAGCTCGGGGTAGTTAAAGTCGTCGCCGGTGAACATGACGACCCCTTCCGGCAGCCGGTTGCGCAGGACAACCTCTTTGCCGGCATCGAGCAGCGATATCTTGATCCCCTCGACCTTGCCGGCGTGGCGTTCGATGATGGCGACGACCGTGTCGAGCGCGGTGTCGAAATCATGGCTGCCCCAATAACCCTTCAGCGCCGGATCGAACATGTCGCCCAGCCAGTGCAGGATGACCTTGCCGGATGCCTGGGACAGGATGCGGTCATAGACGCTGACATAGTCGTCGGGACCCTTGGCGACAGCCGCCATCGCGCGGCTGGCCATCATGATCGCCTTGCCGCCCAGGCCTTCGATGAAATCGAACTGCTCTTCATAGGCCGCGATGACATCGTCGAGCGTCCTGGCGGCGCCTGGCGCCAGATGGTCTGTTCCGGCACCTGAGGCCAGGTCGGCGCCCTCGACGGTTCGCGCCTCGGCGATCGAGCGGCGGATCAATTCCCTGGCGTTTGTCCAGTCGAAACCCATGCCACGCTGTGCAGTATCCATCGCCTCGGCGATGCGGAAGCCGAGCCGCCACAGATGATGGCGAAACGCCATCGTGCGCTCCCAGTCGACCGCTGGATGAGCCCATGGATCGGTCATCTCAAGCGGATCGGCAACGACATGGGCGGCGGCATAGGCGATGCGCGAAAACCGCGCGCCGATCACCGGCTGTGCCGGCTGGCCGACAAGGCGGTAGCGAGTGCTGCGACCGCCCTCCCCGGGCAAGGCAATGTCCATCGATCTCTCCCTTGGTCGCGCCTATTAAATGGAACGTTCCAATAAATCAAGAGCATTTTAGATTCTCAATCCATGCCCCGAAATGCTGCCTCGCAGCGATAAAGCCCTTTGAGAGCACCGCCTTCAGCTGCTGAATACCCGTTTTCTGGATTCGGGAAAAATCCTGATTGACTCAAATGCATCACACAATTAGAACGTTCCAATAAATTCGACCAGAAAATACCGGAGGACGATCTGGATGGCCAGCAGGCCCAAGGCGACGATACTCGACATTGCCCGTGAGGCGGGCGTGTCCAAGTCGACGGTGTCGCTCGTGCTGCAGGGCAGCGATCTGATCCGGCCTGAGACCGCGCTGAAGGTTCGCAAGGCGATCGAGGATGTCGGCTATGTCTACAACCGCGGCGCCGCCAATCTGCGCAAGGCCCATTCCAACGTCATCGGCATGGTCATTAACGATCTCACCAACCCGTTTTTCGCCGAAATGGCGGTCGGCATGGAGCGTGTCTTCCAGTCGGCAGGCATCGTACCGTTCATCGCCAACACGGCGGAGAACCCGGTGCGCCAGGAAGAGGTGCTGAAATCGCTGATGGAGCAAGGTGTCGCCGGGCTGATCGTGTCGCCGGCGCGCGGCACGACGCCCGGTGCTTTCCGCCGCATCGAGACGGCGGGCCTTCCGATCGTCTTCACCATGCGCCGCCTTCCTGAAAGCCGCATCCCGGTGATCGCGCCTGACAATCATCGCGGCGCCTGGCTCGCCACCGCCCATCTGATCGGCAAAGGGCATCGCCGGCTGGCCTTCTTCGGCGGCTCATCGGACCTGGTGGTCTATCACGAGCGGCTGGGCGGTTTTCGCGAGGCCTGCGAGGGGCTCGGCATCGCCAAACGCGATATACTCGTCGTCGAAGGCGAAACCAGCCGCAAGGGCGGCATTGCCTGCCTGGAGACGGCCCTCGCCATGGCCGAGCCGCCGACCGCGGCGCTTTGCTTCAACGATGCGGTCGCCTTCGGCGTCATGCTGGCGCTGCGCAAGCGCGGCCTCGAGCCCGGCGCGGATTTCGCCGTCGTCGGCTTCGACGACGTCATCGAAGCCCAGCATTACATGCCGGCGCTGACCAGCGTCGCGGTGGATTCGGCAGGCCTGGGCGAGCGCGCCGCCCATGTCATGCTGAAGATGATTCAGTCGCGCACCACGCGCGCCGAGGATCATATCGGCGCCGTCAACCTTGTCATCAGGGACAGTTGCGGTCCTGATCGCCGTGCTGGAATGGGAGACGCGGCATGACCGTCAAATGGGGACTGATCGGCGCAAGCACGATCGCCAGGCAATTCATGATCAACGCCATCCGCGCGCAACCGAACAGCGAGATCACGGCGGTGATGAGTTCCAGCCCGGAGCGCGCCACTTCCTATGCCAAGGAGAACGGCATTCTGCTTGCCGTCTCGACGCTCGATGAATTGCTCGGCTCCGACATCGACGCCGTCTACATCTCGACCACCAACGAACTGCATCTCGAACAGGCACTAGCCGCCATCAGGGCGGGAAAACATGTGTTGTGCGAAAAGCCGCTCGCGCTGACCAGCGCCGATGCGCGCAAGATGGTCGCCGCCGCCAAGGCGGCCGGCATCGTGCTCGGCACCAACCATCATTTGCGCAATGCCGGCTCGCACCGGGCGATGCGCGAAGCCATTGCCGGCGGCCGCATCGGCAAGCCGATCGCCGCGCGCGTCTTTCACTCCGTCTATCTGCCTGAGAATCTGCAGGGCTGGCGCATCACCAGGCCGGAAGCCGGCGGCGGCGTCGTGCTCGACATCACCGTGCACGATGCCGACACGCTGCGTTTCGTGCTCGACGACGATCCGCTCGAGGTTTCGGCGTTCACCCAGGCCGCAGGCATGGCCGCCGGCGGCCTGGAGGACAGCGCCATGTGCATCTGGCGCTTCAAATCGGGCATCATCGCCCAGTCGCATGAGGGCTTCACCACCAAATTCGCCAGCACCGGCTTCGAGGTGCATGGCAGCGAAGGCTCCCTGATCGCGAAAGATGTGATGACGCAGAAGCCGATCGGCTCTGTGCTGCTGCGCACGGCAAAAGGCGAGGAGGAATTGAGCTTCGACCGCGAAGATCTCTATGTCAGGTCCCTGCGCCAGTTCCATGCGGCAATCCGTGGCGAAGGCCAGCCGTCAGCCACCGGCGAGGACGGCGTCTGGTCGCTGACATCAGCCGAGGCGGCGTTGCAATCAGCCAAGTCCGGCAAATCAGCCGCGATCGATCCGAAACTCGGGGGCGCAGGGTGAGCAAGCTTGTCTCCGCAGCGCAAGCCGCCGGCCTGATCGGTGACGGCATGGTCGTTTCCGTGTCGTCGTCGAGCGGCCTCGGCTGCCCGGATGCGGTGCTTGCCGCCATCGGTGAGCGCTTCGAAGCGGAAGGCCATCCGAAGAACATCACGACGCTGCATCCAATCGCCGCCGGCGACATGTACGGCATCAAGGGCATCGACCATCTGGCCAAGCCCGGCCTGTTGAAGCGCACGCTGTGCGGTTCCTATCCGTCCGGCCCGTCCTCTTCGGAACCGCCGCAGATATGGAAGATGATCGGCGACAATTCGGTCGCTGCCTACAACGTGCCCTCAGGCATCCTGTTCGACATGCACCGCGAAGCCGCTGCCAAGCGCCCCGGCGTGCTGACCAAGGTCGGCCTCGATACCTTCGCCGACCCGCGTCATCAGGGCTGTGCCATGAACGCGGCCGCCAGCGAGCCGATCGTATCGGTGCAGCAGTTCGACGGCGAGGAATGGCTCTATTTCCGCTCGATCGTGCCTGACGTCTCAATCATCCGGGCGACGACGGCCGACGAGCGCGGCAACCTGACCTATGAGCACGAGGGCGCTTATCTCGGTGGGCTGGAACAGGCGCTCGCCGCCCGCAACAACGGTGGCATCGTCATCGCGCAGGTCAAGCGCGTCGTCGAGAACGGCACGCTGAAGCCGCATGACGTGCGCGTGCCCGGTGTGCTGGTCGACCATATCGTGGTGGCGCCCGACCAGTTGCAGACGACGCTGACAGCCTACGATCCGGCGATCTCGGGCGAGATCTTCCGGCCGCTGTCGACCTTCCGCAATGCCGAGATGAGCGTCCAGAAGGTGATCGCGCGGCGCGTCGCGATGGAGCTTGCCGACGGCATGGCCGTCAATATCGGCTTCGGGATCTCGGCCAACGTGCCGCGCATCCTTATCGAGGAAGGCCAGCACGGCAAAGTCACCTGGGTGATCGAACAGGGCGCGGTCGGCGGCGTGCCGCTGCTCGACTTCAAATTCGGCTGCTCGTCGAATGCCGACGCGTTCATGCCTTCGCCGCACCAGTTCATCTACTTCCAGGGCGGCGGCTTCGACGCGTCGCTGCTGTCCTTCCTGCAGATCGACCGCCACGGCTCAGTCAACGTGTCGAAGCTTTCGGCGAGGCCGCATGTCACCGCCGGCGCCGGCGGTTTCGTCGACATCACCGCGCGGGCGAAAAGAATCGTCTTTTCCGGCTTCTTCAATGCCGGCGCCAAGCTGTCGCTGACCGATGGCGGCATCCGCATCGACGGGGAAGGCAAGGTCAAGAAAGTGGTCGGCGAGGTCGAGCACATTTCCTTCTCGGGCAAGCGCGCCGTCGCGCAAGGACAGGACATCACCTATGTCACCGAACGCTGCGTGATGAAGCTGACGCCGGATGGGCTGATGGTGACTGAGCTGGCACCCGGTATCGATCTTCAGCGCGACGTGCTGGCGCAGGCCGAGATCCCGCTCGCCGTCGCCAACGACCTGAAAGTCACGCCGGACGCGCTCTACCGTGACCGGCCGATCGGACTGTCGCTCAATGGCGGCGCCTCGCTTGGAGGCGCGCATGGCTGAGCGTCTCGTCACCTTTGAAACCGACGGCGACCGCGGCATCGTCACGCTGCGCCGGCCGGAGAAATTCAACGCGCTCGACATCCCGATGCTGCGCGCGCTGGAAGCCGCGCTCGATACGGCCGAGGCCGCGGACGGCGTCCGCGTCGTGCTGCTGTGTGGCGAAGGCAAGGGCTTTTGCGCCGGCGGCGACGTCGAAGCGTGGTCGCGAATGAGTGCCGCCGATTTTCAGGTGCAATGGGTGCGCTATGGCCACCGCGTCTTCGACCGGCTGGCGCAGCTACGGCAGCCGACCATCGCCGTTCTGTCCGGCCATGCGCTGGGCGGCGGGCTTGAACTGGCGGTCGCCTGCGACTTCCGCGTCGCCGAGGCGCAGGTGAAATTAGGCTTCCCGGAAACCTCGATCGGCGTGGTGCCCGGCTGGTCCGGCACGCAGCGCGCGGTGCGCCGCTTCGGCGCGCAGACGGTGCGGCGCATGGCAATCGGCGGCGAGACGTTCGTGGCGGCCGAAGCACTCGCTCTGGGCATCGTCGACCGGGTGGTCGACACGGGCAAGGCGTTCATCGAGGCCAAGGCGTGGGCCGGCAAAATCGCCGAGCGCGGCCCGTTGGCAACCGAGGCCGCCAAGCTGATGATCGCAGTCGCCGAGGGCGAGGAAAGTGCTGCCGCGACAGAGGCGCTGGCCAGTGGCTTCATCGCGCTGACCGGCGATCTCAAGGCTGGTGTCGACGCTTTCAAGGCCAAGCAGAAACCAGCGTTTTCAAGATCATAGAATGCGAGCGGAACCTGGAAATCACATGAACTTGCCCCTCACCATCGCCATGCCCGCCGAGGCAGCCGCGACGCCGAAGAGCTACCGGCTGCTGATCGACGGCAAGTTCGTCGATGCCCGCGACGGCCGCACGCTGGAGCGCAACAGTCCCGGCCACGGCTTCACCGTTTCGCGCTATGCGCAAGCCGGCGAAGCGGACGTCGAGGCGGCGGTGACCGCCGCGCACAAGGCTTTCGTGACCGGCCCCTGGCCGCACATGAAGGCCGGCGAGCGCGCCGCGATCCTGCTCAAGGCAGCGGACCTGATCGAGACGCGGCTCGAGGAGATCGCCCGGCTCGACGTGCTGGAATCCGGCAAGCCGATCGCCCAGGCGCGCGGCGAGATCGGCGGCGCCGTCGACATCTGGCGCTATGCCGCGGCGCTTGCCCGCACGCTCCATGGCGAGACCTACGCCAACCTCGGCGACGCCATGCTGGGCGTCGTGCTGCGTGAACCGATCGGCGTCGTCTCGATCATCACGCCGTGGAATTTTCCCTTCCTCATCGTCAGCCAGAAACTGCCGTTCGCGCTCGCCGCCGGCTGCACGGCGGTGGTCAAGCCGAGCGAGATGACGTCGGCCTCGACCTTCGTGCTCGGCGACATCCTGATGCAGGCCGGCTTGCCGGATGGCGTCGTCAACATCCTCGCTGGTCTGGGCGCCGATGTCGGCGCCGCGATGGTCAGCCATCCGCTGGTCGAGATGGTGTCGTTCACCGGCTCCACCCGGGTCGGCAAGGTGACCATGGCGTCGGCTGCGAACTGGCTGAAGAAAGTCTCGATGGAGCTCGGCGGCAAGAACGGCCAGATCGTCTTTCCAGACGCCGACTTCGAAGCGGCGGCCGACGCGGCGGTGTTCGGCGGCTTTTTCAACGCCGGCGAATGCTGCAACGCCGGCAGCCGGCTGATCGTCCACGAGGCGATCGCCGACGACTTCCTCGGCGCAGTGAAGGCGCTCACCGCAAGGGTCACCGTCGGCGATCCGCTCGACGACAGCACCAAGGTCGGCGCGATGATCTCTTCCGAGCACCTGGCCAAGGTGACCGGCTACGTGGCGGCGGCGGCAAATGACGGCAGCAGCGTCTATAGCGGCGGCAAGCAGATCGCCTCCAGTGCCGGTCAGTATCTCGACCCGACCATCCTTCGCGGCGTCACCGAAGACATGGCCATTGCACGTGAAGAAGTGTTCGGACCGGTGCTGTCGGTGCTGACGTTTGGATCGATTGAAGAGGCGTTGCGCATCGCCAACAACACGCCCTATGGTCTATCGGCGGGCGTGTGGAGCGCCAGCATCGACACCTGCATGTCGGTGGCGCGGAGTGTGCGTTCGGGAACTGTTTGGGTGAACACGTTCATGGAAGGTTATCCCGAGCTGCCTTTCGGAGGCTACAAGCAGTCCGGTCTCGGACGCGAACTCGGCAGGCGCGCCGTCGAGGATTATACCGAGGAAAAGACAATCCAGTTTCATCGCGGCCAGCGCACCGGATGGTGGGTCGGCTGAGTTGGGAAGAACCCGGCGGACAATCGCCGGTCGTGTAGCTGCAACAAGGGAGGAAGTACATGTTGCGCAAATTGCTTATCGGAACGGCTCTCGGCTCGGGTCTTGCGTTCGCAGCCCATGCCCAGGACGTCAAGGAAGTCGAGATGCTGCATTGGTGGACGTCTGGCGGCGAAGCGGCTGCTTTGAACGTGCTCAAGGAGGATCTGGCCAAGCAAGGCTTTGCCTGGAAGGACGTGCCCGTGGCCGGCGGCGGCGGCGACGCCGCCATGACCGCGCTGAAAGCGATGGTCGCGGCCGGCAACTACCCGACCGCCTCGCAGATGCTCGGCTATACCGTGCTCGATTATGCCGCGGCCGGCGTGATGGGCGACCTGACCGAGACGGCGGTAAAGGAAGGCTGGGACAAGTCCGTGCCAGCCGCCCTGCAGAAATTCTCGGTCTATGACGGCAAGTGGGTCGCGGCTCCGGTCAACGTCCACTCGGTCAACTGGCTGTGGATCAACAAGGCGGTGATGGACAAGATCGGCGGCACCGAGCCGAAGACCTTCGACGACTTCGTCGCGCTGCTCGACAAGGCCAAGGCGGCGGGCGTTATCCCGCTCGCGCTCGGCGGCCAGAACTGGCAGGAAGCCACCATGTTCGATTCGGTCGTACTGTCGACCGGCGGACCTGAGTTCTACAAAAAGGCCTTCAACGACCTCGACGAGGAGCAGCTGAAGTCCGACACGATGAAGAAGTCGTTCGACAACCTCGCCAAGCTCGTCACCTATGTCGACCCGAACTTCTCGGGCCGCGACTGGAACCTCGCCACCGCCATGGTCATCAAAGGCGACGCGCTGGTGCAGGTCATGGGCGACTGGGCCAAGGGCGAATTCAACGCCGCCAAGAAGACCCCGGGCACCGACTTCCTGTGCTACCGCTTCCCGGGCACCGACGGCAGCGTGGTCTACAACTCCGACATGTTCGGCATGTTCGACGTTCCGGAGGACCGTAAGGCCGCCCAGGTCGCCTTGGCCACCGCCACTTTGTCGAAGAGCTTCCAGTCGGCCTTCAACGTCGTCAAGGGCTCGGTCCCGGCCCGCACCGACGTGCCTGACACGGACTTCGACGCTTGCGGCAAGAAGGGCATGGCCGACCTGAAGGCCGCCAGCGAAGGCGGCACGCTGTTCGGTTCGCTGGCGCAAGGCTATGGCGCGCCGCCGGCCGTCGCCAATGCCTACAAGGACGTCGTCTCGAAATTCGTCCACGGCCAGATCAAGACCTCGGACGAGGCCGTGACCCAGCTGGTCAACGCGATCGAAGACGCCAAGTAGGAACCAGGCATGGAGGGAACCTTCCCCGCTCCGGTGGGGAAGGTTCAACTAAGCCAGGATGATCGGCCTCGTGTCGGAATGCTTATCACCTGGCGCCGGCGATCAACCAACACGCCCCGTCTGGACGGGGCTATCCTTCCCCGCCTGGCGGTGAAGGGACCCGAGAGGGAGGAGCCCATGACTACGGTCGCGACCCAGATCAAGCTGACGCCGGAGCATAATGCGCGCCCGGGCGCCTCGGTGCGTTCGCGCCTGCAGGACGCGCTGCCGAAGATCGTACTGGCGCCAAGCTTTGCGATCACTATTGTCTTCGTCTACGGCTTCATCCTGTGGACGGTCTATCTGTCCTTCACCAACTCCAAGACCTTCCCGTCCTATGCCATATCAGGGCCGCGCGCCTATCAGCGACTGTGGCGCTGGACTTTCGAGAGCGACCCGCCATCGAGCTGGTACACGTCGATCACCAATATGGGCATTTTCGGCTTTCTCTACATCTTCATCTGCCTGGCGCTCGGCCTTTTCCTGGCCATCCTGCTCGACCAGAAGATCCGCGGCGAAGGCATGTTGCGGCCGATCTACCTCTACCCGATGGCGCTATCCTTCATCGTCACCGGCGTCGCATGGAAATGGTTCCTCGATCCCGGCCTCGGCCTTGAGCAGACGCTGCACCAGTGGGGCTGGACGAGCTTCCATTTCGACTGGATCAAAAACAAGGATTTCGTCATCTACACTGTGGTGATCGCCGGCGTCTGGCAGGCCTCGGGTTTCATCATGGCGATGTTCCTCGCCGGCCTGCGCGGCATCGACGGGGAGATCATGAAGGCGGCGCAGATCGACGGCGCAACCACGTTCCAGCTCTATCGCCGCATCGTCATCCCGCTGCTGCGGCCGGTGTTCCTCTCGGCCTTCATCGTGCTCGCCCACCTCGCCATCAAGTCCTACGATCTGGTCGTAGCACTGACCAGCGGCGGGCCGGGCGGCTCGGCCTGGCTGCCGTCGAACTTCATGTATGAGTACACCTTCAAGCGCAACGAAATGGCCGTCGGCTCGGCCAGCGCCGTGATCATGCTGATGACCATCACCGCGATCATCGTGCCCTATCTCTATTCCGAGCTCAGGGAGCGACCGCGATGAGCGTCATTGCCTCGCCCGCTCGCACTGGCGGTATCAGCGCCAGGACCGTCAACCGCATCGTCATCTATGGCCTGCTGGCGCTGTTCGCGCTGTTCTACCTGATGCCGCTGTTCGTCATGCTGGTGACTTCGTTCAAGACGATGGACGAGATCCAGAACGGCAACATGCTGGCGCTGCCGCAGGCGCCGACCTTCGAGCCGTGGCTGAAGGCGTGGGGCGAGACCTGCGTCGGCCTGACCTGCGCCGGCATCAAGGGCTATTTCTGGAATTCCATCAAGATGGTGGTTCCGGCGGTGCTGATCTCGACGCTGCTCGGCGCGCTCAACGGCTATGTCCTGACCAAATGGCGCTTCCGCGGCCACACGCTGGTTTTCGGGCTGATGCTGTTTGCCTGCTTCATCCCATTCCAGTCGGTGCTGTTGCCGATGGCGACGATCCTCGGCAGCCTCGGCCGTTTCGGCGTGACGCTGCGCAACGCAACGGGATTTTCATTCGGCTTGGGCAATCCGACGGTCAACCTGGTCTTTGTCCACGTCGTCTACGGGCTCGGCTTCACCACTTTGTTCTTCCGCAATTATTACGAGGCGTTCCCGACCGAACTGGTCAAGGCGGCACAGGTCGACGGAGCCAGCTTCTTCCAGATTTTCCGGCGCATCATGCTGCCGAATTCGATGCCGATCTTCGTCGTCACCGTCATCTACCAGTTCACCAACATCTGGAACGACTTCCTGTTCGCCTCGGCCTATGCCGGCACCGGTGACGCGATGCCGATGACCGTGGCGCTGAACAACGTCGTCAATACCTCGACCGGTGTCGTCGAATACAACGTCAACATGGCGGCGGCGATGATCGCCGCACTGCCGACCCTTCTCGTCTATGTGGTCGCTGGCCGCTATTTCGTGCGCGGCCTGATGGCCGGCGCCGTCAAAGGATAATCGAATGGCTTTTCTCGAAATTGATGGGCTGAGGAAGCGGTTCGGATCGGTCGAGATCCTGAAGGGCATCGACCTCGATCTCGAAAAGGGCGGCTTCCTCGTGCTGGTCGGCCCGTCCGGCTGCGGCAAGTCGACCTTGCTCAACACCATCGCCGGCTTGGAAACCATCACCGAAGGCGAAATCCGCGTCGACGGCCGGACGATCAACGATCTCCACCCTTCGAAGCGCGACATCGCCATGGTGTTCCAGAGCTACGCGCTCTACCCGAACATGACGGTCGCAGGAAACATTGCTTTCGGCATGGAGATGCGCGGCGTGCCGGCAGCTGAGCGCCAGAAGGCGATCGACAAGGTGGCGAAGGTGCTGCAGATCGGCCACCTCCTGCAGCGCAAGCCGAGCCAGCTCTCCGGCGGTCAGCGCCAGCGCGTCGCCATGGGCCGCGCGCTGGTGCGCGACCCCAAGCTCTTTCTCTTCGACGAGCCGCTCTCCAATCTCGACGCCAAGCTGCGCGTCGACATGCGCATCGAGATCAAGCGGCTGCACGCGACCACAGGCACGACAATCGTCTATGTCACCCACGATCAGATCGAGGCGATGACGCTGGCCACCAAGATCGCGGTGATGCGCGACGGCGAGGTGCAGCAGTTCGGCACGCCTGCCGAAATTTACAACAACCCGACCAACCTGTTTGTTGCCGACTTCATGGGCTCGCCGGCCATGAACCTGATTCCGGCGACGATCGGTGGCAATGGCAATGCGCTTTCCGTGGTGCTGCAGCGCGAGGCGCGCGAGCCGATCTCGCTGCCGCTGGCCGATGCGCCGACGGGTCTGTCGGCATTCCACAGCAAGCCGATAATCTTCGGCGTCCGCCCCGAGGCCCTGACCGATCCTGAAGGAGCCGAACGCAACGCATCGAACATCGCCACCGCCGACTGTCACATCGAAGTCGTGGAACCGGCCGGCTCCGATACCTTCGCCGTCACCAATCTCGGCGGCAAGGCGGTGGTGGCGCGTCTGCGCGCCGACGCCAATATCCAGCCGGGCACGGTCACGCCGCTCGCCTTCAACCTGACCAAGGCGGTGTTCTTCGATCCGGCGACCGAGAACCGTATCCTCTGACAGCCATGACAAACCCGGACATCGTCATCATCGGCTCCGGCATCGGCGGCGCCACGATCGCTTCCGGCCTTGCCGGCAGTGGCGCCTCGATCCTGATGCTGGAGCGCGGCGAACCACTGCCGGCGACGCCGCATACGCGTGACACGCGCGCCATCTTCGTCGACGGCCACTATCGGCCGAAGGAAATGTGGCTCGAGGCCGGGGGTGCTGCGTTCAATCCCGGCAACTACTACTATGTCGGCGGCAATTCGAAATTCTATGGCGCGGTGCTGATCCGCTACCGCAGGCAAGACTTTTCCGCCATGGAGCACTATGGCGGCGTCTCGCCGGCCTGGCCGTTCTCCTATGACGAGTTCGAGCCCTGGTACTCCAAGGCCGAGCAGCTTTTTCGCGTGCGCGGCGCACTCGGCGAAGACCCCACCGAACCGTTCCACTCGATACCCTATGCGTTCGGGCCGGTGCCGGACGAGCCGCCGATCGCCCGCGCCCGTGCCGAACTCAAGGGCCTGGGCCTGCACCCGGCATCGCTGCCGCTCGGCGTCGACATCGATGCCTGGCTAAAGGACGGCAAGACAGGCTGGGATGCGTTTCCCAACACCGGGACCGGTAAGGTCGACGCCCAATCGGGACCACTGACAGCGGCACTTACCGACCGGAACATCAGGCTTGAAACCGGTGCCCACGTCGAATATCTCGAAGCGTCATCGGATGCCAGGACGATCGCCGCCGTTCATTATCGCCAGAATGGCACGCTGAAGAAAGTGACGCCGAAGCTGGTCATCCTCTCGGCCGGCGCGGTCAATTCGGCGGTCATCCTGCTGCGCTCGCCCTCGCCCAACAGCAACGGAGGCGGCAATGGCCTCGCCAACCGTTCCGACCAGGTCGGCCGCAACTTCATGAACCACAATTCGAGCGCCATGCTGGCGATCGACCCGCGCCGCAGGAACACATCCGTCTACCAGAAGACGCTGATGCTCAATGACTACTATCTGTCCGACGGCAAGGGCGGCAAGCCGCTCGGCAACGTCCAGCTTCTCGGCAAGATCGACGGCAACATCCTCAGGGCCAACGTCAAGCTTGCACCCAAATTCGCGCTGGACTTCATGGCCGGCCACGCCGTCGACTGGTACCTGATGTGCGAGGACCTGCCCGATCCCGAAAGCCGCTTCATGGTCGACGGCAAGGACATCGTCATGCAGTGGCGGCGCTCCAACATGCAGTCGCTTGAGGGACTGACCAAGGTGATGCGCGAGAATTTCCGCGCCTGCGGCTATCCGATCGTCCTGTCGCGGCCTTTCGACAAGCGCACGCCGTCGCATCAGTGCGGCACGGTCAAGATGGGCGACGATCCAGCAACCTCGCCGCTCGACCCCTTCTGCCGGTCATTCGATCACCACAACCTGTTTGTCGTCGACGGCAGCTTCCTGCCGAACTCGGCCGCGGTCAATCCGGCGCTGTCGATCGCCGCGCAGGCATTGCGCGTCGCCGACCACATCCGCAAGACGGAGCTTGTCGCATGAGCCGCCCGGCAGCGATCGTCACCGGCGGCGCGCGCGGCATCGGCCTGGCCTGCGCCGAGGCGCTGGCCGATGCGGGCTTCGACATCCTTGTCGTGGACCTTGCTGAAAAAGCCGCCAACGGGCTTGCCGCTGACATCGCCGCCCGCGGCGCGAAATTCGCCTACCATTGCGGCGACATTGCCGACCTCGACGGCCATTCAGCACTTATTGATGCCGTGACAAGTGCCTTCGGCCGCATCGACTGCCTGGTCAACAATGCCGGCATCGGTGCCATCTTGCGCGGCGACCTTCTGGAATTGAAACCGGACAATTTCGACCGGATCCTCGGGATCAATCTGCGCGGCACGGTGTTCCTCAGCCAGGCCGTTGCCAAGGCGATGCTTGCGGCGCCGGGTGATCACGCAAAATCGATCATCACCGTCACCTCGGTCAGCGCCGAAATGGCCTCGCCGGAACGTGCCGACTATTGCATCTCCAAGGCCGGGCTTTCGATGTGGGTAAAGACCCTGGCGCTGCGGCTTGCTCCCGAAAACATCGGTGTGTTCGAGGTGCGGCCGGGCATCATCCGCACCGACATGACCGCAGGCCTAACCGCCAAATACGACGCGCTGATCGACGGCGGGCTGGTGCCGGCGAAGCGCTGGGGCGAAGCCGCCGATGTCGGCGCCGCCGTAGTGGCACTCGCCGGCGGCAAGCTCGGTTTTTCGACCGGCTCGATCATCAATGTCGACGGTGCGCTGTCGGTGCCGAGGCTGTGAACAGGTGACGCCATGACCGACTACATCATCGTCGGCGCCGGCCCGGCCGGCTGCGTCCTGGCCAACCGGCTGAGCGAAGATCCGTCGCATCAGGTGCTGCTGCTTGAGGCCGGCGGCAAGGACTGGCACCCGCTGATCCACATGCCGGCCGGTTTCGCCAAGATGACCAAGGGCATCGCCGCCTGGGGCTGGTCGACCGTGCCGCAAAAGCACATGAAGGACCGCGTCTTCCGGTACACACAGGCCAAGGTGATCGGCGGCGGCTCCTCCATCAACGCCCAGATCTATACACGCGGCAACGCCCGCGATTACGACGCCTGGGAGAAGGTAGAGGGCCTTGCCGGCTGGGGCTATCGCGACGTGCTGCCCTATTTCAAGCGGGCCGAGAACAACCAGCGCTACGCCAACGATTTTCACGGCGACCAGGGTCCGCTCGGCGTGTCGAACCCGATTGCGCCGCTGCCGATCTGCGAGGCTTATTTCCGCGCCGGACAGGAGATGGGCATTCCCTTCAATCCGGACTTCAACGGGATAGCCCAAGAAGGCGTCGGTTATTACCAATTGACGCAGAAGGACGCGAGACGCTCCTCCGCCTCGGTCGCCTATCTCAGGCCGATCCGCGAGCGCAAGAACCTGACCGTCAGGACCGGCGTGCTGGTGACGCGCATCGTCGTCGAGAAAGGCCGCGCCGTCGGTGTCGAGATCGTCGACAGGCCGGGCGGCCAGCCGACGACCCTGCGTGCCGAGCGCGAAGTGATCGTCTCGTCCGGCGCCATCGGCTCGCCGAAGCTGCTGATGCAATCGGGCATCGGCCCGGCCGATCATCTGAAGTCGGTCGGCGTGATGCCGGTCCACGACCTGCCCGGCGTCGGTTCCAACCTGCAGGATCATCTCGACCTGTTCGTCATTGCCGAATGCACCGGCGACCACACCTACGACAACTACGCCAAGCTGCACCGGACGGTGTGGGCCGGCCTGCAATATCTGCTGCTGAAGAAGGGACCGGTTGCCTCCAGCCTGTTCGAGACCGGCGGCTTCTGGTACGCCGACCCGACCGCCGCCTCGCCCGACATCCAGCTCCATCTCGGCCTCGGCTCCGGCATCGAGGCCGGCGTCGAGAAACTGAAAAATCCGGGCGTGACGCTGAACTCGGCTTTCCTGCGCCCGCGTTCGCGCGGTACGGTGCGGCTGAACAGCGCCGACCCGGCCGACAGCCCGCTGATCGATCCGAATTACTGGATAGATCCCTACGATCGCGACATGTCGATCAAGGGGCTCAGGCTGGCGCGCGAGATCATGCGGCAGAAGGCACTTGCCCCTTATGTGCTGCGCGAGGTGCTGCCGGGACCGACACTCACCAGCGACGACGAGCTGTTCGATTATGCCTGCCGCAGTTCCAAGACCGACCATCACCCCGTTGGCACCTGCCGCATGGGCCATGACGCGATGAGCGTGGTGACGCCCGATCTCAGGCTGCGCGGCATCGAAGGGTTGCGCGTCTGCGACGCCTCGGTGATGCCGCACATCCCATCCTCCAACACCAATGCGCCAACCATCATGGTCGGCGAAAAGGGCGCCGATCTGATCCTTGGCCGCGAACCACTGCCGCCGGCCGTGTTTTCCGGCAACCGCGCGGCATAGGGACTCAAAATGGTCAGACACTGTGTTTTTGTCAGATTTCGCAGCGACGTCGACGCTACCGAGCGCGCGGCAATCCATGCCGATCTTGAGGCGCTGCGGCGGGTGATCGACGGCATGGGCAAGGTCGAATTCAGCGTCAACACCAGCCCGGAGCCGTTCGCGCGCGGCTTCACGCACGGCTTCACCATCGACTTCCGCGATGCCGCCGCACGCGACGCCTATCTGGTGCATGAGGCTCACAGCCGAGCCGGCGCTCGGCTGGTCGCGGCGCTTGAAGGCGGAACCGACGGGCTGATCGTGTTCGATCTGGAGATGAGCGCTTAGCTTACCCGAGCCTCAGCGCGACGACGCCGGCAACAATGCTGAGCACGGCGGCACCGCGCCATCCCGTCATCTTCTCGCCGAGCGCAAACACCGAGATCATCATGGCGAACAGGATCGAGGTTTCGCGCAGCGCCGCGACCGAGGCGATCGGCGCCTTGGTCATCGCCCACATCACGATCCAGTAGGCGACGCCGCTGAGCACGCCGGTGTACACGCCCGCCTTCCAGTCGCGCGCCAGCACCGGCAGCGCCTTTGGTCCGCGAAAGATCAGGCACAGCACCAGCGCCCATGCCGCATCACAGACGAACAGCCACGCCGCATAGCTCGATGCAGTTGCGGCCAGCCGCGCGCCGCTGCCGTCGGAAAGCGTATAGCTGGCGATGAAGATCGATGTGCCCAGCGCAAAGCCGACGGCGCGCAGGTTCAGCCTTTCCAGATGCGCGCCTCCGCGAAACGACAACACCAGCGTGCCGGCCGACAGCAGGACGATACCGACAATGGCGAGCGGCGCCGGAACTTCGGCGACGACCACCATGCCGCCAAATGCTGCAAGCAGCGGCGCGGTGCCGCGCGCCAGCGGATAGGTCTGGGCAAAATCGCCGGCCTTGTAGGCGCCGATCAGGAACGTCCTGTAGCCCATATGGAAGATCACCGAGGCGATGATATAGGGCCACACTTCCGCTTTCGGCACGTCGACGAAAGGCAGCGCCACCAGCGCCACGGCGCCCATACCGAGCGTCATCAGCGTGATCGACAGGAAGCGGTCAAGATGGACCTTGACCAGCGCGTTCCAGATCGCGTGCATGGCGGCGGCGGCGAGCACCGCGAAGAAGACAAACAGGCTCATCGGCGGCTCATCCGCCTCCGGTCCCTGTCGCGAACGGCGTTTCCAGATCGATGTCGACCCGCAGCGGAAAATGGTCCGAGGCGATTTCGCCGATATCGGCACTGACCGAGCGCACGCGTCCCGCCAACATCCCGCCGACGAAGCAGTGGTCGAGCCGTCGTTTTGTCAGCCTGCCGTCGATGGTCTTCACATGCGTGTGGAAATCCGCCGTCGGTTCTCTGGCGACTGCGGCGGCATCGACGAAACCGTCGAGATAGGCGGCACCGCGATGATAGGGCGTGCTGCCGACGATGCGCCGGTATTCGGCGCTGCCCGGCTCCATGTTGAAATCGCCCATCCAGATTGCCGCCAGCGGGTTTTCCGGCTCCGGCTCGCCGTTGCTCCAGTTGCGCATAGGTTCGTCATCGGCGCCGCTCCACGGGCCGCCGTCGGACGGCGCTCGGCGATGCTCGGCGAGCAGGTAATCGATCTGCTCCAGCCGCTCCTCGGCGGCAATATGCGCGAGATGCAGCGACAGCACCCGCACCGGACCGGCAGGCGTGCGGATCATGCATTCGAGCGCTGCGTTGCGGGTGTTGAGCGGACGCACGGTGCGGCGCAGCGGCAGCGTGTGCAGCCGCGACCAGACGATCGGCAGCTTGGACAGCACCATGGTGCCGAATTGCCGCCGCCGGTTGACGATGCGGCCTTCACGCCGCTCGCTGGCGTCCATGTCGAAGGCCGGCCCATAGACCCAATGGTATTCGGGCAGCAGTCGCGAAAGAAGTTCCGGCTGGTCGTCCTCGTTGCTGCGCAGCCAGTGCCGTTCCACTTCCTGCAATGCGATGATGTCAGCGCCGGCGACAACTTTGACGCTGCGCGCGAGATCATAGCGGCCGTCGCCGCCGAAACCGTACTGGATGTTGTAGCTGACCAGCTTCATTGCTTATCCGGCTCAATTTCGTGGTGGCAGTAGCGGATCGGCGAATTGGTTGCAATGTGCCGGGCGGATGACGGGGCTGGGCCAGGCGGCAGCTTGCCTGCGCCCCGCCTAAGTCGTCAGCGGCTGGAACCGCCCGGGCGGGGAAGCGGCCAATTCCGACCAGTCGATTTCTTCCTCCAGACGATGATAGGCTTCGTCGCCGATTGTCCCGTCGCGGCGCATCCTTTCCAGCGCGTCGCGCTGGCTCTTGATGGCGTAGAGGCGCAACCTGTCGTACTCGGTCGCCGCCTGGGCGTCCTCCGGATTTTCAGCGATCGTGCGCTGGGCGGTATATTGCTCGCGCACCGCCGCTGCGGCACTCGATGTCTTGCCGCTCAATATGTCCAGTGCGGCCTGCATGATGGCGACGCGTGCCTGCGCAACCTCCCGGTCGATCGTCACGTCCGGATCGAGGTCAAGCCAGCGCAGCAGCGGCTTCAGGCTCATGCCTTGCAACACCAGCGTGCCGAGGACGACGGTGAAGGCAGCGAGCACGATCGGGTCGCGGCCGGGAAAATCCGCCGGCAAGGCAAATGCCGCCACCAAGGTCACCAGGCCACGCATGCCGCACCAGCCGATAAGCACGCCGCCGCGAAATGACGGCGCTTCTCTGCGCTGTTCCGCGTCGCCGAAGCGGGCAAACCATCTGATGATCGCGCCGCAGCCCAGGACCCAGACAAGACGCGAAACGATGACGACGGCGAGAACCACTGCGGCAAACACGAAGGCGTCGAGTTGTCCGGCACCGGCGAGCCGCTCGACGATCGTTCGTGCCTGCAGGCCCATGAGGACGAAAGCCAGCACGTTGAGCACAAAGACCGCCGACTCCCAGACCGAATAGGTGCTGACGCGCTTTCTCGCCGACATGCGGCGCGGTGCCGTGCGCGCTATGGTCATGGCATAGACGACGATGGTGATGATGGCGGAAAGGCCGAGCTTGTCGGCCAGGATCCAGACCCCGAATGTTCCTGCAAACTGCACCACCGTGCTGCTTGCCGCATCCTCGATACGGGTTAGCATCAGCAGCGAGAAACGGCCGAGCACATAACCGGCAGCAAGGCTGCCGACCGTCGATAGCAGGATCGTCGGAACGGCGTCGCTCAGCATGACCGAGCCGATGGTTGCCGAAACCGATATCCGGTAGATCAGTAGCGCGGTGGCGTCGTTGAGCAGGCTTTCGCCTTGCAGGATGGCGGTGACGCGGTGCGGCACCTTGAACTGCCCAAGCACGGCCGATGCCGCAACCGCGTCGGGCGGCGCCACAATGGCGCCGAGGGCGATGGCCGCAGCTATGGGCAGGCCTGCCATTTTCCAGCCGACCAGCGCCACAGCCACGGTGGTGAAGACGACGGCGCCGAGCGCCAGCAAGGCGAGCGGCAGCCGATAGCGATTGAGATCGCGCAGCGACGTGTCGTAGGCCGCGTCAAGAAGCACCGGCGCGATGAACAAGGCGAGGGCCAGTTCGGGATCGATCTCGATGGTCGGCGCAAACGGCAGGAAGGCGATGCCTGCGCCTGCCAACGCCAGCAACGACGGATAGGGGACCTGGAGACGCCGCGACAGCGCCGTCAGCGCGACGGCGATCAGTAAGAGAACAAGGGTCAGCTCAAAAAGCGCCATGCCTCATCGTAGCGGCGAAGCCGGGCGATTGGCACTGCAAAAAAGGCGACGGCTTCGGGTGCTGGCTTGCAGAGAAATTTCGGCGCGCAAAGTGACCATTCACTATTCACTCTTCCCCTAATGCAGCACCAGCATGTCGCCCGACGAGAAGGAAATCTCGGCCTTTTCGCCGACGGCGGGCGGCGGGGTGGCCGGGCTGTTGAACGTGTCGAGCGACACCGTGCTGCCGCCGATGCCGACTCGAACCCGAATGACCGAGCCGAGGAAATGCACTTCGGTGATCTCGCCCGAAAGACTGGAGTCGCGGCCGGGATGGCGGCCGAGCGAAATCGCCTCGGGCCGCAGCGCCAGCGACAGCGTGTCGCCGGACTTGGAGCCGTTGAGCTTTCCCTGCAGCGAGACCTCTTGCGAATTGACGCGCACCTTGCCTGACGCCGCGTCGGTGACGGTGCCTTCGAGCACGTTCAGCGTGCCGACGAAATTGGCGACGAACTTGGTCGCCGGCCGGTTGTAGATCTCGAACGGCGTGCCGACCTGCTCGGCCTTGCCGCCATACATGACAGCGATGCGGTCGGAGATCGACAGCGCCTCTTCCTGGTCGTGGGTGACGAAGACGGTGGTGATGCCGAGCTTCTTCTGGATTGAGCGGATTTCCTCGCGCAGCGACACGCGCACCTTGGCGTCGAGCGCCGACAGCGGTTCGTCGAGCAGCAGGAGCTTCGGCTTCGGCGCAATCGCCCGCGCCAGCGCGATACGCTGCTGCTGGCCGCCGGAGAGCTGATAGGGATAGCGGTCGCCCATCTGCGGCAGCTTGATGAGGTCGAGCATCTCGGCAACGCGCCTGTCGGCATCGGCCTTAGGCATGCCCGCGACCTTCAGCCCGAAGCCGATGTTCTGCGCCACGGTCAGGTTCGGAAACAGCGCGTAGGCCTGGAACACCATACCGATATTGCGCTGGTTGGGCTTGAGCCGGGTGATGTCCTTGCCGGCCACGACGATCTTGCCGGCGCTCGGCTCCTCGAAGCCGGCGACCATGCGCAGCACCGTCGTCTTGCCGCAGCCCGACGGCCCGAGGAACGAGACGAATTCGCCCGGTTTGACGTCGAGGTTGAAATCCTGGACGACGGTGGTGGCGCCGAAGGCTTTTCGAACCTGCTGGATGGAGAGGAATGGCTCGGCCATGGCTTTTCTTTCGGTCAGTACTTTTTCGATCAGTTTGGCCGGTTCGCCGATCGCGGCGCAAAACGCGACAGGATCTGGATCAGCGACATGCAGCCCCAGGTGATGGCGAACGAAATGAGCGCCAGTGCCGACGGCTCATAGGCACTGTTGGCGCCGATGTTCTGCAGATAGGGGCCGAAGGCCGGGCGATTCAGCAGCGACGCCATGGTGAACTCGCCGATGACGATGGCAAAACTCAGGAACGCGCCGGATAAGACAGCGATCAGTACGTTCGGCAGGATGATGCGAGCGATGATGGTGGTCCAGCCGGCGCCGAGGATTTGTGCGGCTTCGGTGAGCGTTCTGACGTCGATGGTCCTGAGACCGGTATCGACCGCCCGGTACATATAGGGCAGCGCCAGCACTGCATAGCCGATGACCAGCAGAGCATCGGTGCCGCGCGCTGTCGCCAGAAAAGGCAGCGTTGAATTCGACCCGAACATTCTGATGTAACCGAAGACGATGACGATAGCGGGGATAACCAGCGGCAGCAGGGTGATGAACTCTACGACCGGCCGCAGATGCGGTAGCCGCAGCCGTATCCAGTAGGCCGTCGGTACAACGAGGAGCACGCCCAAAAGAATGGTAAAGACCGCCACAACGACGGAATAGGTAAATGTCGTCTGGAAATTCGGATCTCCGAAGACTGAGCGGTAGGCGTCAAAGGAGTATTCCCCTCGCCGCTTACGCAAAGAGAATTCAAAGGTCGCCAAAAGCGGCAGGATAAAATAGGTGGTTCCCACGCCAAAAACGAGCCAAGCCCAAAAACGGCTGCCTTGCTTCATTTCAGCCACCGTTCGGCTCGCCGTTGGAACAAAATATAGAAGAGATTGGCCAGGCCGGTGATGACTATCATGCCGAATGCAAGCGCATAACCTAGATTCGGATTGTAAAGCACGTCGCCGCGAATCTGCGCGAACAGCTGGATTGGCACGATGTTGAGTGACGGCCCCGTCAGTGCATAGGCCGTTGCGACCGCCCCGAACGCGTTGGCAAAGAGGAGGACCGTCGTACCGAGAAAGCTCGGCCATAACACCGGGATGACCACCATGCGCCAATATTGCCAATTGGTTGCCCCGAGCGTGGCGGCAGCTTCGCCCCATTCCTTCTTCAACCCATCGACCGCCGGCGTGATGATGACGATCATCAATGGAATCTGGAAATAGAGGTAGGTGAGGATCAGGCCCCAAAACGAAAAGATACTGAAGCCGAGCGAATAGATGTTAATTCCGAAAATGTCTCGCAACAGGATCGTCGCCACTCCGAGCCGACCTAGAGTCGCGATGAACGAGAATGCCAGCGGTACGCCGGCAAAATTCGAGGCGACGCCCGAGAAGGTCAAGGTTGCCGAGCGTAACCACGGCGGCAAGCCGCCGCGAACCACTGCCACCGCCATTGCCAGGCCGATCAAGGCGCCAAGGACCGCAGAGACAAAGCTGATCTGAATGGATACCCAATAGGCCGCGGCGAGCTTGGGTTGCGACAACGCTATGATGTTGTCGAACGTGTAGTCGCCGGCTGCGTTTTTGAACGCGCCCGCGATCAGCCCGACCGTGGGCAAGATCAGAAAGACCAGCGCAAAAACGAAGAACGGAGTTACGCCTAACCAATGCAGTGGCAGCCGAAGGCGGCTGATCTCCGGCGCGCCAGGGCTGACGCTGGCTGTCTGGGACATTGTGGAGTCTGCCATGGAATTCCCGAAGTTGGCATAGGGCGCCGGGCGGCGAACCGGCCAGCGCCCTATGAATTACTTCACGACGGCGCCAACGATGGCATCCCAGTTCGTGCTGATTTCCTTCTTGGCAGCGTTCTGTTCCTCCAAGGTTGGGAATATCGCTTTTTCGTAGGTCTCGGCGGCCGGCAGCTTGTCCAGCATCTCCTTCGGGATCACGCCCTTCTTGGCGAGGTCATTGAAGCGGATCGGGTGGCAGTAGCCCTTCAGCCAGCCGAGCTGGCCTTCGTCTGAATACAGATACTCCATCCACAGCTTGGCGGCGTTCGGATGCGGCGCATAGGCGCTGATCGCCTGTACGTAGACGCCCGCGACCACCGCTCCCTTTGGCACGACGATTTCGATTTCCGGATTGCCGGCCATCTTGTCGCGCATGGCAAGCAGGTTGTAGTCCCAGTTCATCACGATTGGTGTCGTGCCCTGGGCGACAGCTGCCGCTTCACCCTCGACCGGCACGAAGTTGCCGGCATCGTTGAGCTGCTTGAAGAACTGCAGACCCTTGGCGGCGGCGTCCTGGCCGGCGGTACCGCCAGCCGCGAGGCCCGAGGCGTAAACCGATATGACGGCGTTGTTCGACGTACGCGGGTCACCGGCGAGCGCCACCGAGTTGGCGTATTCCGGCTTCTGCAGGTCAGCCCAGTCCTGTGGTGCGTTCTGCACGACGGCCTTGTTCACGCCGAAGGCGAGCACGCCATAGTAGTCGCCGTACCAGTAGCCATCGGCATCCTTGGCGCTGTCAGGGATCGTATCCCAAGTCGACACCTTGTAGGGCTGGATCAGGCTGTCTGCCTTGGCGGACGGGCCAAAAGACAGGCCGACGTCGATGACATCAGGCGCCTGCGGGCCCTTATTGTCCTTGTTGGCCTTGATCGCCTCGATCTCGTCGCCGGAGCCGGCATCAGGATTGAGCTCGTTGATTGTGATTTCCGGATACTTCGCCTTGAAGCTGGCGATGACGTCGCCGTAGCCGCACCAGCTGTGCGGCAGCGCGATGGTGGTGAGCTGGCCTTCCGCCTTGGCAGCGGCGACCAGTTCATCCATGGACTGCGCCGACGAGATGGCAGAGGTCGCCATCAGGGCGACGGCCGTAAGGGAAAGCACTTTTCCCGTGAATTTGAACATGTGTTCTCTCCGTTGAACTGACGCCGTTGGACGCCTGCGATGCGGTATCGTTTTCGTGTGACAGCCCGATGAAAGCTTTGTGGAAGCGATGCCCTGCAGTACGAAAAAGTAAACTCTTTTTAACCGACTGTAGCAATCGCTCCGCGATTCTTTTTCCGGCTAATGAATTTCGGTCTTACCTTTCATCCTTTCCCCTTTCTTCGCCCTCATTTCCCAGATCAATTTCCGGCGCGAAAACCGTCTCAGACGGTGCCGGCAATGGCATTGTCGAGCAGCGTCAGCGCCGCCTTCCTGGTCAGCTTGACCGGGTTGCCGCCGGCGGTCGGATCGACCACCGCCATGTCGGCGATCAGGCCCTTGCGCTTCTTGTCCATGTCGAGCCCCTTGATCAGGCCCGGCAGCGCGTGCGGCACCTTCAATTCCTTACGCAGCTTGATGACGGCCTTAGCGAAGCCGTCGAAGCCGCCCTTGATGCCGCAATATGCCGCGAGCCGGGCGATGCGCACCTCGATGGCGTCGCGGTTGAAGGCCAGCACATAAGGCATGAACACGGCGTTGGTCATGCCGTGATGGGTATCGTAGAGCGCGCCGATCGGATGCGACAGCGAGTGGATCGCGCCCAGCCCTTTCTGGAAGGCGGCGGCGCCCATGGCGGCCGCACTCATCATGTGGGCGCGGGCGACGAGATCCTTGCCGTTGGCAAAGGCCTTCGGCAGGTTCTCGAAGACAAGCCGCACGCCTTCGACAGCGATGCCGTCGGCCATCGGATGATAGCCCGGCGCGCAATAGGCCTCGAGGCAGTGAGCAAGCGCGTCCATGCCGGTGCCGGCGGTAATGAAGCCCGGCATGCCGACCGACAGTTCCGGATCGGCGATGACGATGGCCGGCAAAAGTTTCGGATGGAAGATGACCTTCTTGGTGTGGGTCGCTTCATTGGTGATGACGCCGGCGCGGCCGACCTCCGAGCCGGTACCGGCCGTCGTCGGCACGGCGATGATCGGTGCGATCGCGTCGGAATTGGCGCGCGTCCACCAGTCGCCGACATCCTCGAAATCCCAGACCGGTCGCGTCTGGCCGGCCTGGAAGGCGATCAGCTTGCCGAGGTCGAGCGCCGAGCCGCCGCCGAAGGCGATGACACCGTCATGCTTGCCCTTCTTGAACGCGGCAATGCCGGCAGTCAGGTTGGAATCCACCGGGTTCGGCTTGACCTCGGAAAACACGCCATAGGGTACCTCGGCGTCGTCGAGGATCTTCAGCGTCGAGGCGACCACCGGCAACTTGGCCAGCCCCGGATCCGTAACGAACAGCGGCCGCTTGATGCCGGTCGCAGCAAGCACATCAGGCAATTCCTTGATGCGTCCCGCACCGAAGCGAACGGTTGTCGGGTAATTCCATTTGGAAATGAGTTTTGACATTTTTATCTTTCAGAAAATCAGATGGCTTCACGCAGGTGATATGACTTCGGCCTGGTCAGATTGTCGTAGCCGATGGCCGACAGGGCCGCGCCCTTGCCGGTGTCCTTGACGCCGGTCCAGACCAGCGCCGGATCGAGATAGTCGCAGCGGTTCATGAACACGGTGCCGGTCTCGACGCGGTCGCCGATCGCCGCCGCATGCTCGGTGTCGCGCGTCCAGATCGAGGCCGTCAGCCCGTAGGGGCTGTCGTTCATCAGCGCGATCGCCTCTTCGTCGTTGCGCACCTTCATGATGCCGACGATCGGCCCAAAACTTTCCTCGCGCATGACGTTCATCTGATGATCGACCCCGGTCAGCACTTCCGGCGCCAGATAGGGCGAGCCTTGCTCGTCGCTGGCAACCTTCATGTTGATGAGCGCCTTGGCACCCTTGCGCAGCGCCTCGGCCTTTTGCTCGCGGATCAGGTCGGCAAAGCGCGCCTGTGCCATCGGCCCCATCGTCGTCGCCTGGTCGAGCGGGTTGCCGACGACATAGTTCTTGGTTTCGGCGATGAAGCCTTCGACGAACTCGTCATAGACTTTCTCGTGGACATAGACGCGCTCGATGCCGCAGCAGCACTGGCCGGAATTGTAGAAGGCGCCGTCGACCAGGTTGGCGACGGCATGGTCCATCTTGGCGTCGGCCAGGACGTAGGCCGGGTCCTTGCCGCCGAGCTCGAGACCAAGCGTCATGAAGGTGCCAGCCGCGGCCTTTTCGATGGCGCGGCCACCGGCAACCGAGCCGGTGAAATTGACATGGTCGATCTTGCCCGAGCCGAGCAGTTTTTCGGTCTGCGCATGGTTCATGACGAGGTTCTGGAACAGGCCCTTGGGCAGGCCTGCCTTGTCGAACGCCTGCTGAAAACGTTCGCCGACCAGCAGCGTCTGCGCCGCATGCTTGAGGATGACGGCACTGCCGGCCATCAGCGCCGGCACAATGGTATTGACGGCGGTGAGATAGGGATAGTTCCACGGCGCGATCACCATGACCACGCCGAGCGGCACCTTCTTCACATAGCGGCGAAACCCGTCCTTCGGATTGGAGGCCATCACCGGCTTGAGTGCCGCTTCGGCGATCTCGACCATGTAGCTGGTACGTTCCCTGACGCCGCCGAACTCGCCGCCATAGCGCACCGGACGACCCATCTGCCAGGCGATCTCCGGCACGATCTCGTCGGTCATGGCGACCAACGCTTCCAGCATGGCAAGCATGTATTTGCCGCGCTCGACGATCGGCGTCTCAGCCCATTTCTCCTGCGCCGCCTTGGCACGCTCGACCGCGGCATTGATCGCCTGATCCGTGGCGATTGGCCGTTCGGCATAGATCGAACCATCGACGGGGGATTTTATTTTCACGGTTTCCAAGTAAGCGTCTCCAAATCAACAAGGAACTGTTTTGACGAAGCCAGCCGCGCCATAGGCGAGGATCGCCCGATCGCGGGTGATAATCTCCAGGTTCTTCGAACGCGCCGTAGCTATGATGATCCGGTCAGTCGGATCATTGTGAACGACGCCAGGCAGGAAAGAAGACTCGACTAAAAGCTCACTGTCGACTCCCTCAACACTCGTTGCCCCGGTTTGCACGAACCGTTCGAACCATGCGAGCGGCGACTTGATAAACGGGAGTCGGCCTTTGGCGACAAGCATTCCGATTTCCCAAGAGGACATGACGGAAACGGCGATCACGCCGCCATTTTTTCGCGCGCTGGTCACCTTCTCGACCGCCGTTCTCGCGACCGGCTGTTCCGTTGACAGCCACAGGATGAAGCATGTGTCCAGCAGCACTCCATCAGTCGTCATACACCTTGCCCCAATCCGGATCTGCAGGTGCGGTGTAGTCGACATCCGGCAGAAGGGTGAGCGTCCCGGCCATGCATCCAAACAACGGATCGGCGCCTCGGGGCGGCACGATGTATTCTTCATGGTTTTTGTTCACGTCGAGTGCATCCTTGAAATCCACCTGCCCCTCCATGAGGCCAGGACCAGGACGACGTTCCGACCGCCTCGCCCCGGCATTCCCGCCAACAGACTTGCCATATGTTTGGTCGCTTCCCTGCTGGGCAGGAAGCCTTGCGTCTTCAGCGCCTTGAAGATGATTGGAAGAACCCAAGTGGACCAAGATCTCGCTTTCCAGCTGGTCGAAAATTTCAGCGATCTTGCGTATTTCATCGACTTGCATACGCCGCTCACCGTTCAGTGTGCGCGACAAAGCGCTGTAGTGCATGTTCATACGGGTGGCCATGCTACGCACTGTTAGGTTGCGCTCCTTCATCCGACTCGTGAACCACGCCTTATCGACATTAGTTCTACCTTTGGGCACGCTGCCTCCTGCGTGTTGCGATGCTATAATCGCAACACTATTGCATAAATCGCAACGCCGTCAATACCTTTCAAATCCCCTGTGCAGTTCCCAGTCGGTAATCCGGCGGTCGTATTCGAACTGCTCCCAGCGCGCCGTATGGACGTAATGCTCGAGCACGCCGTCACCGAACGCCTGCTGCAGCATCTCCGATTTCGCCAGCGTCTCGGTGGCATCACGCAGGGTCTTCGGAATTTCCGGCAGCTGCGAGGCCTGATAGGCATCGCCGACGAAGGGCTTCTGCAGTTCAAGCTTTTCGTCGATGCCGGCAAGGCCGGCGGCGATCAGCGCGGCGAAGGCGAGATAGGGGTTCAGATCGGCACCACCGATGCGGCATTCCATACGGATGCCCTTGGTGCCCTCGCCGCACAGGCGGAAACCGGCGGTGCGATTGTCCTCGCTCCACATGATCTTGGTCGGCGCGAAGGTGCCGGCCTGGAAGCGCTTGTAGGAGTTGATGTAGGGCGCCAGGAACCAGGTGAATTCCTTGGCATATTTGAGCTGGCCCGCCGCCCATTGCTGGCCGAGCGTCGACAGCGTCCATTCGGCATTCTTGTCATAAAAAAGCGGCGTCTTGCCGTCGGCGCTCCACAGCGAATTGTGGATGTGGCTGGAATTGCCGGCCAGCCCGTAATTGTACTTGGCCATGAACGAAATCGCCTTGCCTTCGGACTCGGCGATTTCCTTGGCGCCGTTCTTTAGGATGACGTGGCGGTCGGCCATGTCGAGCGCTTCGGCATAGCGCACATTGATCTCTTCCTGGCCCGGACCCCACTCGCCCTTGGAGTTCTCGATCGGTATGCCGGCCGCTTCCATCTCGTTGCGCAGCCGGCGCATGACGCCTTCTTCCTTGGTGGTGATGCCGATCTGGTAGTCGCCAATATAGGGCGAGGCGGTGTCGAGGCCTTGCCAGTGCTTCTTGCGAGCGGAATCGTAGGTCTCGCTGAACAGATAGAATTCCAGTTCGGAGGCGAAATAGCCGATATAGCCGCGTTCGCTCAGCCGGTTGACCTGCTTCTTCAGGATGGCGCGCGGCGAATGCGGCAGGTCGTCATGGGTGTGGTGGTCGAGCACGTCGCAGATCACCAGCGCCGTCTTTTCCAGCCATGGAATGCGTCGCAGCGTCGACAGATCAGGCTTCATGACGAAGTCGCCGTAACCCTTCGACCAGCTCGCCGCCTTGTAGCCGGGCACCGGTTCCATATCGATGTCGGCGGCCAAGAGATAGTTGCAGCCATGCGTCTCGTCATGGGCGGAATCGACGAAATACTGTGCCAGGAACCGCTTTCCCGCCAGCCGCCCCTGCATGTCGACGATGCAGGCTAGCACCGTGTCGACCTCGCCGCTGGAGACTGCCTTCTTCAACTGATCGAACGAAAAATTTCCGGCCATTCTTGTGGCACTCCAGCGCTTGTCGATTGAAACGGGTAAACGAAACCGTGGCCGGCGCGAGGCCGGCCACGGCCGTGATGGTGGAGTCAGTGGCCGGTTTCGCCGACCGCCTGTTCCGCCGCCTTGATCGCCGCCTGCCGCGCCGCGATGATGTCGCCGAGCGGCGGCCCCTGGAAGCGGTTCCGCTCGAAGACAAACCAGACGATCGCCGTCAGAATGAAGAAGCCGACGGTGATATAGAGTGCCCAGTTGTTCGGCGGCTGGATGCCGATGACGAAAATCAGGATCATCGACAGGATCGACAGCACGGCAAACAGCATGAACATGCCCTTGCCCATGTTCCATGGACCCATCTTGTCCCACTTCGGCGTGCCCCAGGCCAACATGCCGAGCACGATCGGCACGGTGAAGGACAGGAACAGGAAGATGACGGTGCACGACACCACGATGGTGTAGGCCGAGGTGCCGGCGACCGAAACCAGCGTCGAGCCCCAGACGAACAGCACCGACAGGATCGAAGCCGTCCAGATTGCTGCCACTGGCGTGCGGTAGGTTGGGCTGACTTTCGACAAGGCGCCCGAGGCCGGCAGCCCACCGTCGCGCGAGAAGGCGAAGATCATGCGCGAGGCGGAGGTGACAGTCGCGAGACCGCAAAGCAGCTGTGCGACGAACACGACGAGGTAGACGAGTTCCTTGATGCCGGGACTGACGCGTTGATCGAAAGCCCAGAAGAACACGTTCCAACCCTGCTTGGCCGCATCGTCCATGTTCGGGATCATCAGGATAAAGGCGGCGAGAAACAGGTAGCCGAAGATGGCCGACCAAACGACCGACATCACCATCGCACGTGGCACCGAGGAGGCAGCCTTGATGGTTTCCTCGGAGGTGTGTGCCGAAGCGTCGTAGCCGGTGATCGTGTAGATCGGCAGCAGGAGGCCGAGCGCGAACACCCACCAGTTCGAAACCGCCGGCCAGACGCCGTTGCCGGCGTCGCCGGAGTAGTTCTTGAACGTGAACAACCGGCTGAAATCCCAGGTCTCGGCCGAGATCAGGCAGACGAGAGCGATCAGGATCGCGCCAAAGAAGATGAGGTAACCCGAAAAGTCAGTCAGCTTCGCCGTCAGCTTGATGCCGAGATGGTTGATCAGGGCCTGGGCGCCGGTGATGATGATCAGAAAGATCATCTGGTTGGTCAGCGTGCCTTCAATGCCGAGCGCCGGCCCGAAGGCGCCGAGGAAGAACGTCCAAGTGCCGACATTGATGGCGCCGAGCACCGTGATCAGGCCGAGCAGATTGAGCCAGGCCGTCACCCAGCCGGTGCCGCGATTGCCGAGGATCGAGCCCCAGTGGTAGAGGCCGCCCGCAGTCGGATAGGCGGAGCTGATCTGCGACATGGCGACCGCGAAGGTCAGCGAGACGAAGCAGCCGACCAGCCAGCCGATTCCGATGCCGATGCCGCCGGCGCCGGAGGTTGCCTGCGCCAGCGAATTGATGCCGCCGGACAGGATGCAGATGATCGAGAAAGAAACCGCGAAGTTCGAAAAGCGGCTGAGGCGCCGCTCCAGTTCCTGGGCGTAGCCCATGCTGTGAAGGACCTTCATGTCCTCCGATTTGTCGACTTCAGTATAGCCTGGTGCTGCCATTTTGGTGTCCCCTTTTGGTTCTTAGCTGGCCGATTGAACTGACTTTCCCACTGCGCTTTGCCTGGAGCTCTTGGCCTCCTCGGGCTCCAGACCCAGAAAAATCCCCGTGAGCAGATCCGCCCATTTCCGCTGCCCGGCTTCGTCGGATATTTCGTCGTTGCGGATTTCGATCATCGCACAGGGTAGCCCCCGCGGGCGCGCGTGCCGTTCCAGCGTGAAATAAACGCGGTCGGCCGGTGAATAGGGTTGGTTGATGCCGACATTGACGCCGGCGAGCCGCTGCAGCGCGGCGACAAGCGGCGCTGCCAGCCGGCGATCCTCGTCATGGATGACGCCGATGTCCCAGGGCCGGCTCATACGTTTGTAGACCGGGGTGAAGGAATGGATTGAAACCAGCCGCGTCTCCAGCCCGCGCGCCAGTCTTGTGTCGATGATACTCGCGACCGCATGATGGAAGGGTTGCCAGGACAGAGCGATGCGCGCGGCGCGCTGCTTTTCCGAGAGGCCGGCATTGCCCGGAATGGCCGTGGTCTCGCTGACCGGCGGTACCAGATCGGGCGCATCCAGTGGCCGGTTGCAGTCGATGACAAGGCGCGAAATACGGGTCTCGACCAGCGTCGCGTCGAGTGCCGCGGCCATACGGCTGGCGACCGGCAGCGCGCCTGGGTCCCAGGCGATGTGGCGGGAAAGTTCTTCGGCAGCAAGGCCGAGCGTTCCGAATTCCGGCGGCAGGAAGTTGGAGGCGTGGTCGCAGGTCAGCACGAAAGGGCTCGACCCGCTGGGGTTGCTCACCCTCACGGCTTCAGGCGATGCAAGGCTGGCGGGCCGTGCTGTCTCCATGGTTTGCAGTCCCCGGGGAGCGCTGTATCGTACGTTACGTATTTTGCCTCATTGCGTCCCTATGGATGATTTCATACAGTTTGTGAGGCTTTGTCAAACGCGATTTCGGGTCAAATGCGATTTCGGCAAAACGGCCAGGGTGGGGGAAAAGATGATTTCGAGCATTGCCGAACTGATCTCGGACCGCATCGGCACGATGCCGGCGGGCGAGCGCCGCGCCGCACAAACACTGATCGCCAGCTATCCGCTGATCGGCCTGAAGACGGTCGCCGAATTCTCAGCTGCCGCCGGCGTCTCCTCGCCGACGATCCTGCGTTTCGTCGCCCGGCTCGGCTTCCAGAACTACCCCGAATTCCAGTCGGCGCTGCAGGATGAGCTGGCGGCGCAACTGCAGTCGCCGGCATCGCGGACGCTCAATCCCTCGTCGCCGAGCGGCGGTGCGGTGTCGCCGATGCTGGAGGCGACACTCGACAATATGCGAGAGACGTTCCGGCACCTGTCCGACAAGCAGCTTGCCGACATCGCCGCAAAGCTTGCCGATCGGCGCGGCAAGACCTTCCTGATCGGCGGCCGCTTCACCGATCCGCTGGCGCGCTACATGGCCGCCCACCTCGCCATCATCCAGCCCAACGTCTTCCACCTCGCCGGACAGGAAAGCGTCTGGCGCGACCGGCTGATCGACATGGGCAAGCGCGACGTGCTGGTGATCTTCGACATCAGGCGCTACCAGGACAGTCTGGTCCGCTTCGCCGAAACGGCGCATCAGCGCGGCGTGCTGATCGTGTTGTTCACTGACCAGTGGCTGTCGCCGATTGCCCGCTTCGCCCGCCATGTCATCGCCGGGCGCACCGCCGTGCCCTCGGCCTGGGACTCCTCGGCGGCCCTTTTCGTCGTTGCCGAAACGCTGATCGGCGCCGTCACCCGGCAGCTCGAGGCCGACGGCGCCAAGCGCATCCGCGAGCTTGAAAGCCTGCGGTAGGCCGATACGGCCTGAACTCGACCGCATGATTGCTTCCGTGCCGAGAAGGCGGCTTGAGCCGGCGGCTGGAGTTTCGAGGAGTTCTACGATCCGCGGCGCACGGAACCCAGGGGCAGATCACCGAGGTGGCGTGCTGGGCGCATTGCCGACGTCACCCGATCAACCGGATCGATGAGCTGTTGTCGTGGAACTGGTCCGAACGCTTTCGGCTCCACGTCCACGAGCTGGATGGCAAGTCGCTCAGTCAACAAGCAAAGGGTACGTTTTTCGTCCCTTACCAGCAATGTTACGCTCTCGAAATCCGCAAAACTTGGCGGCTGCACGAAGACGGCGATGATCAGGAAGCTCATTGCATGGTGCGGCTATAGCAATATCTACGGAGTTGCCGGGACTTATGGCAGAGGGATCGGCTTGTCGCTTAGCGTACGCAAATAGGCAATCAGATTAACACGCCCGGTCTCGTCGGGAACGCCGGAAATTTCCATGCGGACACCGGGAGTGGTGAGGACGGGATCATAGAGGAAGGTGTTCAGATCCTCGTAAGTCCACGCGCCCTCCCAATCCCGCAAAGTCTTGGAATAATTGAATTCTGGCACCGATGCCTTGTCGCGGCCGACGACCTCCCACAAGTTCGGACCAGTCTTGCTGCCCTTGCCTGGTTCGTTGTTGTGGCACCCGTCACAATTTTTGCCGAAATAAATCCGGCCCTTCTCGACAGCGGCGGCAGCCAAGTTTGTGGCAATCGGTGCGGGCTTAGGCAGAGCGGCGCCATGCGCCATGAGATAGTCGGATATCTCGGAATATTCGTTAAATCTGGCGAGATGAAGCGGTGTCCGGGCGAAGGAGTCCGCTGTTCGGGCGTTGACATCGGCGCCCGCTTCGACCAGCGCCTTGACGCAATCCAGGCAGCCGTGCCGGACGGCCTCGTGAAGAACAGTCTGATCTCCTACAGCTGAGTTCGGATCGGCGCCATGCGCCAACAGCAGCGTGATGAGTTCGAGCTTGTTTTTCGCTACGGCCACCTTCAGGGGCGGACCGCCTATCTTCGATCCGGCGTTGACGTCTGCGCCGCGGTCGATCAGCAATTTGGCCGCATCGAGATGCTGCCTGCTGACTGCATAGTAGAGCGGCGTTGCAAACCCATCAGGGTCGTTGACGTTTGCGCCTGCATCGAGGGCCGCCGTAATGGCAGCCATATCGCCCTTCTTGGCAGCGTCATGAATGGCTGCCGCCTGTGATGTCAGCGGGATCAAACAGAAACATATCCATAAGAGCATTCCAGCGCGCACCAGTTGCCTCCCCTTAGCGAAACTCCCGCCCATCCCATTTGAGCGTCGCCGCTTCGCCCCCATGTGCGTGCATTCGGATTTCCGGGACCTGCCCTTCGCCGACACTTATGCCCGCCCCGAGCATTTCAGTCTTGAGCTCCAGAAGCGCGCCACGCCGCACATAGATGTCCACCGCGCATATCTGCGCACCGCAAAAACTGCTCCGGCTCGTTGACGCGCCTGCTGAACAGTTTATGCCCTCGTGGCTTAGGATGAGATCGGCCTTGCCGTCGCCGGTAAGATCGCGCTCGATCACGGAGCCGGGGTCGATCTCTCCCACATTGCCCTCGCAAGCCGAAGCGATCAGTTCGGCGATAAGGTAATTCGCGGCGTTGGAGTAGGCTGCGGCCGGCGCTATGGCGGCAGCAAGAATGGTGGCGAGGAGAATTGACCGGAGCATCGCGCTCTTCCCTACTGCCACCATAACTCAACTTGGATTTCACCAAAAGACAATGGGGCTCTTGTTCGGCAGGTTAAACTGGCTGCCGGGAGAGGATTTGACTTTCTCTGTCCCGCTGCGTCGGCTCGCTCCTTGCAGGCCCCCCTGACGAGGATCAAAATCAACCGCCAAACGCAAAAACGGCCCGCGCGGGGCGGGCCGTTTTGTGTATTTGGTTGCGGGGACAGGATTTGAACCTGTGACCTTCAGGTTATGAGCCTGACGAGCTACCGGGCTGCTCCACCCCGCGTCAATCTTAGAAGTAAGCCGTGGCTTACTGGGTTCAAGCTTCCGCTAACTGAAAGGGCCGCTTACGCGGCCCGAGCTCCCGTTTGGCGGGCCTGTTGGTAAGGAGAAGATTTGGATTTTGACGACGTGCGTTTTGCAGACCTGGCAGCGACCTACTCTCCCGCGTCTTGAGACGAAGTACCATCAGCGCTGGAGCGTTTCACGGCCGAGTTCGGAATGGGATCGGGTGCAGCCGCTCCGCCATAACCACCAGGTCGGCAAAGCGCACGTTGCTCGAGAAGCTGTTTTTGTGCCAAGGCAACATTGCAGTCCGTTACGGGCGAAGCCCGCAAGTGCGACTGCACGTCGCCGGTTTTCCGGCGCCCTCGCTTAAGCTTTGGCCCGTAAGGGCCACTCATGCGTGAGCGCTGGTAATGGGCATAGGGAATGAGAACGATCAAGCCGATCGAACTATTAGTACCGGTAAGCTTCAAGCGTTGCCGCTCTTCCACACCCGGCCTATCAACGTGGTCGTCTTCCACGGTTCTCAGGGAATACTCGTTTTAAGGTGGGTTTCCCGCTTAGATGCCTTCAGCGGTTATCCCGTCCGGATATAGCTACCCTGCTATGCGGCTGGCGCCACAACAGGTCCACCAGAGATCCGTCCATCCCGGTCCTCTCGTACTAGGGACAGATCCTTTCAATATTCCTACACCCACGGCAGATAGGGACCGAACTGTCTCACGACGTTCTGAACCCAACTCACGTACCGCTTTAAATGGCGAACAGCCATACCCTTGGGACCTGCTCCAGCCCCAGGATGCGATGAGTCGACATCGAGGTGCCAAACAACCCCGTCGATATGGACTCTTGGGGGTCATCAGCCTGTTATCCCCGGCGTACCTTTTATCCGTTGAGCGATGGCCCTTCCACGCGGGACCACCGGATCACTATGACCGACTTTCGTCTCTGCTCGACTTGTCAGTCTCGCAGTCAGGCAGGCTTATGCCATTGCACTCAGCGAACGATTTCCGACCGTTCTGAGCCCACCATCGCGCGCCTCCGTTACTCTTTAGGAGGCGACCGCCCCAGTCAAACTACCCACCATACATTGTCCCGGACCCGGATAACGGGCCGCGGTTAGACATCCATAGTGATAAGGGTGGTATTTCAAGGGTGGCTCCACCTGAGCTGGCGCCCAGGTTTCAAAGCCTACCACCTATCCTACACATGCCACTACGAATGCCAATGTAAAGCTATAGTAAAGGTGCACGGGGTCTTTCCGTCTAACCGCAGGAACCCCGCATCTTCACGGGGAATTCAATTTCACTGAGTCTATGCTGGAGACAGCGGGGAAGTCGTTACGCCATTCGTGCAGGTCGGAACTTACCCGACAAGGAATTTCGCTACCTTAGGACCGTTATAGTTACGGCCGCCGTTTACTGGGGCTTCGATTCAGAGCTTGCACCCCTCCTCTTAACCTTCCAGCACCGGGCAGGCGTCAGACCCTATACGTCGTCTTGCGACTTCGCAGAGCCCTGTGTTTTTGATAAACAGTCGCTACCCCCTGGTCTGTGCCACCCTCCTCCACTTGCGTGGAAAAGGGTCACGCTTCTTCCGAAGTTACGCGTGCAATTTGCCGAGTTCCTTCAGCATAGTTCTCTCAAGCGCCTTGGTATACTCTACCAGTCCACCAGTGTCGGTTTCGGGTACGGTCTATAAGGAGGAGCTATTTCCTGGAACCACGCAGCAGCCCTTTCAATCCGATAAGATTGGACTACCTCAATGATCCGTCACTTCCTCCAGGCCCACGAATATTAACGTGGTTCCCATCGTCTACGCATTTCTGCCTCGACTTAGGGGCCGGCTAACCCTGCTCAGATTAGCTTTAAGCAGGAACCCTTGGACTTTCGGCGGGGGAGTCTCTCACTCCCCTTACGTTACTCATGTCAGCATTCGCACTTCTGATACCTCCACCACCCCTCACGGGTATGGCTTCATCAGCTTACAGAACGCTCCGCTACCGCTCGTGATTGCTCACGAACCCTAAGCTTCGGTGTATGGCTTGAGCCCCGTTACATTTTCGGCGCAAAGACCCTTATTTAGACCAGTGAGCTGTTACGCTTTCTTTAAATGATGGCTGCTTCTAAGCCAACATCCTGGTTGTTTTGGGATCCTCACATCCTTTCCCACTTAGCCATAACTTGGGGACCTTAGCTGTAGGTCAGGGTTGTTTCCCTTTTCACGACGGACGTTAGCACCCGCCGTGTGTCTGCCGACTAGTACTCCCAGGTATTCGGAGTTTGGTTAGGTTTGGTAATCCGGTGAGGACCCCTAGCCCATCCAGTGCTCTACCCCCTGGGGTATTCGGTCGACGCTCTACCTAAATAGATTTCGCGGAGAACCAGCTATTTCCGAGTTTGATTGGCCTTTCACCCCTAGCCACAAGTCATCCCGAACTATTGCAACAGTTATGGGTTCGGTCCTCCAGTAAGTGTTACCTTACCTTCAACCTGCTCATGGCTAGATCACTCGGTTTCGGGTCTAATGCGACGAACTGAACGCCCTGTTCAGACTCGCTTTCGCTGCGCCTACACCTACCGGTTTAAGCTTGCTCGTCACACTAAGTCGCTGACCCATTATACAAAAGGTACGTGGTCACCCAGGACGAACCTTGGACTCCCACTGTTTGTAGGCAATCGGTTTCAGGTACTCTTTCACTCCCCTTGTCGGGGTGCTTTTCACCTTTCCCTCACGGTACTAGTTCGCTATCGGTCATGCACGAGTACTTAGGCTTGGAGGGTGGTCCCCCCAATTTCAGACAGGATTTCACGTGTCCCGCCTTACTCGAGGACGATGATTTGCATTACGCGTACGGGGCTGTCACCCAC